>NZ_CP119862.1:3072156-3686588 GCF_029338175.1 Citrobacter enshiensis | reverse complement strand
CTGAATATCGGAGAAGATGGTCATGTTGCAACGGATACTCTGACTATCGACAACAGTACCGTATCTCTGGCTGACGATGTCTCTGCTGGCTGGAATGAGGCTGATGCCGCGCTGTATGCCAACACCATCACCGTGACTAACGGCGGTCTGCTGGATGTCAATGTTGATCAGTATGATGCCAGCCCGTTCAGTACAGATGTATTGAATCTGACCAGCACGACTGATACTGGCGGTAATATCCATGCCGGTGTGTTCGACATTCACAGCAGCGATTATGTGCTGGATGCCGACCTGACCAACGACCGTACCAATGACACCACGAAGTCTAACTACGGTTACGGTGTGGTTGCGATGAACTCTGATGGTCACCTGACCATTAATGGTAATGGCGATGCCGACAGTTCTGCTGACCAGTCCGAAGTGGATAATGCAGGTGACCACGTTGCAGCTGCAACCGGTAACTACAAAGTACGTATCGACAACGCGACAGGTGCAGGCTCCGTTGCTGACTACAGCGGTAAAGAGCTGATCTATGTGAATGACAAGAACAGCACCGCAACCTTCTCTGCGGCAAACAAAGCCGATCTGGGCGCTTACACTTATCAGGCTGAGCAGAAAGGCAATACAGTTGTAATGCAACAGATGGAGTTGACCGACTACGCGAACATGGCGCTGAGCATTCCGTCTGCTAACAGCAATATCTGGAATCTGGAGCAGGATACCGTAGGTACGCGTCTGAGCAACTCGCGTCATGGCCTGACAGATAATGGTGGCGCATGGGTTAGTTACTTTGGTGGTAACTTCAACGGCGACAACGGCACCATTAACTACGATCAGGATGTCAACGGCATCATGGTGGGTGTTGATACCAAAGTTGACGGTAACAACGCTAAGTGGACTGTGGGTGCGGCAGCAGGCTTTGCGAAAGGCGATATGAATGACCGTACAGGTCAGGTGGATCAAGACAGTCAGACTGCCTACATCTACTCTTCTGCTCACTTTGCGAACGACATTTTTGTTGATGGTAGCCTGAGTTACTCTCACTTCAACAACGATCTGTCTGCCTCCATGAGCGACGGTACTTACGTTGACGGCAGCACCAACTCTGATGCCTGGGGCTTCGGTCTGAAACTGGGTTACGACTGGAAAGTGGGTGATGCAGGTTATGTCACTCCGTACGGCAGCGTATCTGGCTTGTTCCAGTCTGGTGATGACTACCAGCTGAGCAACGACATGAAAGTTGACGGCCAGTCATACGACAGCATGCGCTATGAACTGGGTGTAGATACAGGTTATACCTTCACTTACAGCCAGGATCAGGCTCTGACTCCGTACTTCAAACTGGCCTACGTTTACGACGACGCCAACAACGATGCTGACGTAAACGGCGACTCTATCGACAACGGCACCGAAGGTTCTGCGGTACGTGTTGGCTTGGGTACTCAGTTCAGCTTCACCAAAAACTTCAGCGCTTATACCGATGCTAACTATCTCGGTGGTGGTGACGTAGATCAAGACTGGGCCGCAAACGTGGGTGTTAAATATACCTGGTAATTATTTCTCCCTGAGGAAATTACTAAAAGTTATTTAATCTAAGAAATGCCCGTCAAGGATTTGATGGGCATTATTGCATAGGACGAAAAATGCTCTCGTTGAGTAAACCAGTTAATGAATTTGGTAAACTCGATCAATGTTTGTCTAAATATGGCACTTGCTTCGAGTTGTGTAACGAAAAACAAACTGTTTTTTCTAATGATAACCATAAGGGCAATACGTTTGTTATCTTAAGTGGTGCCGTTTCTCTATGGAGAGGAGAACATATACTTGTAGGTATTGCTCAGGCTCCCTTTATCATTGGGCTGTCTGATGGTGTTATGAAAAATGATATGCAGTATAAATTAATAACGGAAGGTAATTGCGCTGGATATCATCTTCCTTCTTCTCAAACGATAAACATAATTGAAAAAAATAATCTGTGGCGTGAGGCATTTTGCTGGCTGGCATGGAAAAACCGTATTATGGAATTGCGTGATTTAGAGCTGATTGGTCATAACTCCTATGAACAAATCCGGGCAACGTTGATCTCAATGAATGAGTGGGATGAAGAACTGCGTTTTCGCATTGGTGTTATGAATTATATTCACCAGAGAACGCGGATTTCACGCTCCGTTGTTGCCGAAGTGCTTGCTGCTCTACGTAAGGGCGGTTATATCGTAATGAATAAAGGCAAACTGGTTGGCATCACTCGTTTGCCTTCAGAGTACTAACTCAGGATGCGGGAACCACCCGCGGTTTATTTCCGCTCAACTCCGTGACCAGCTCGTTGAGGCCGTCGCTCATACTGGTAAACCGGGTCAACGGAGAACGCGTTACCACGATAAACGCGCCGACATTGTGTTGTGGGATCATTGCCATGTAGGTAATAAAACCACCGCCGCCGCCTGTTTTCTGAATTATCCCCGGACGCCCGTTCTTCGGCGCCATGTAAACCCAACCCAGCCCCAGGGCATCAGCTTTGCCAGGGACGTCCATGCCGATCACTTTCCTCAACTGCGCGCGCTGATAGATGAGTGTCTGCATGCGGTCAGCCTGGTTGCTGCGGTGATAAAAATCAGAAGAAAGATACTGCTGCATCCAGCGCATCATATCCCCTGGCGTTGAGTACACGCCGCCGCTGCCAACGGCCGCTAACGTGTTATTGCACGGGCTGGCGCCTTTTTCCGCGACCATCAGGCGCTTGCACTGATCGGGCGAGGGGGTAAACGTCGTGTCTTTCATTCCGAGCGGACGGGTGATCTGCTCTTCAAAAATCTGGGTGTAAGGCTTGCCTGAGGCCGTTGCCAGTGCGTCAGCCAGCAGGTCGAACGCGAGGTTAGAATAAGATGCCTGCGAACCCGGCGCCGCTTTTAAAGTTGCGGTAGAGAGATAGCTCCAGCGTTGTTCACGGGTCGGCCAGACAAAGACCGGACGATGCGCCGCACCGCCAGGTTGTTCACGCGGCAAGGCACTGGTATGGGTCGCCAGATTCACCAGCGTAATCGGCGTTCCCTGATATGTCGGTACGCGTGCGCCAGGGGGCGCATATTTACTCAACGGATCGTGCAGATTCACCGTACCCTGATCGAGTAATTTCACCAGCATTTCACTGGTCATCAATTTGGTGAGCGACGCAATACGAATGACAGAATCTAACTGCGGATGGACGTTATTTCCTGGTCGTGTTTCACCAAAGCTACGGAACACACGTTGATTTCCATCTATCACAACCAGCGCCATTCCCGTGGCGCCGCTGCCGTAATAAATATGTTCGGCGTAACGATCGACGATATCGGAAGCAAAAACCGGATCGAGGCCCGGTTGGGCCGCGTGGACAGGTGTCAATGACGCCGCACACAGCGCGGCAGAAAAAAGCAGACTACGTTTCAACGGTGGTGTCCATAAGTTAATTGAAGAGAACAGTGTGAGTTTACACACTTCTTCTTTCAGACCGCCTCGACGCGATCTGAACGATTTGTTGTATATACTACTCAGCGGCGCCTGCAAAGCGCTAAATAGAGCAATGATAGTGTGAAAAACGTAACGGCGAGTAAATGGGGCTTTTTTTCTTGAGAGTGAAAGTTCGCTTTTGTGATCCCACGCTTGTGGTAACCTCGGGACGCCGGAGAATTTCGTTTTTGTGAAACCCGTCGAAACAATTCCTGAAGCCTGGAAAGCGAACTAAGCGCCACGATCCTGGTCACAATGGTCGGTTCCGTCTCGTTTTTCGTGGGCGCAGATCTGCATTACCGCCGTTTATGGCGCAAAAATAAGCAGCAGTCGTCATAACGATAAGAAGTTAGCAGGAGAGCATCATGTTTAAGTCTTTTTTCCCCAAGCCGGGGCCGTTTTTTATCTCGGCATTTATTTGGGCGTTGGTTGCCGTCATATTCTGGCAAGCGGGTGGGGGAACCTGGGTTGCGCATATCACGGGCGCGTCCGGTAATATTCCCATCAGCGCTGCGCGATTCTGGTCGCTGGACTACCTGGTTTTTTACGCTTACTACATTATTTGCGTGGGGCTGTTTGCGCTGTTCTGGTTTATCTATAGCCCGCACCGCTGGCAGTACTGGTCAATTCTTGGCACGTCGTTGATTATCTTCGTCACCTGGTTTCTGGTTGAAGTGGGGGTCGCCGTCAACGCCTGGTATGCCCCATTCTATGACTTGATCCAGACGGCATTAAGTTCGCCACATAAAGTGACTATCGGGCAGTTCTATCATGAAGTGGGCGTGTTTCTCGGTATTGCACTGATCGCTGTGGTCATCGGCGTGATGAACAATTTCTTTGTGAGCCACTATGTGTTCCGCTGGCGTACCGCCATGAACGAACATTATATGGCGCACTGGCAGCACCTGCGTCACATTGAAGGCGCCGCGCAGCGTGTGCAGGAAGACACCATGCGCTTTGCATCTACCCTCGAAGATATGGGCGTGAGTTTCATTAATGCCATCATGACGTTGATCGCTTTTTTGCCGGTGCTGGTCACGCTTTCCGCGCATGTGCCGGAACTGCCGGTGGTGGGGCATATTCCTTACGGTCTGGTGATTGCCGCGATCGTCTGGTCGCTGATGGGGACCGGCTTGCTGGCCGTGGTGGGGATCAAACTGCCGGGGCTGGAATTTAAAAACCAGCGCGTTGAAGCGGCTTATCGTAAAGAACTGGTTTACGGCGAAGATGACGGCAGTCGCGCTACGCCGCCCACCATACGGGAATTATTCAGCGCGGTGCGCCAGAACTATTTCCGCCTCTATTTTCACTATATGTATTTCAACATTGCCCGCATCCTCTATTTGCAGGTGGATAATGTTTTCGGTCTGTTCCTGCTGTTTCCGTCGATTGTTGCGGGTACCATTACGTTGGGTCTGATGACGCAAATCACCAACGTGTTTGGTCAGGTGCGCGGCTCCTTCCAGTATCTGATTAATTCGTGGACCACGCTGGTTGAGCTGATGTCTATCTATAAACGTTTACGCAGCTTTGAACGTGAACTGGATGGGCAAGAAATTCAGGAAGTGACCAACACATTTGGCTAACAAAAGGAAACATTATGCCGGCGGTATCCCGTCTTTATCCCTTATCATTACTGGCTGTGCTGGTGTTGGCAGGTTGTAGTACCCAACCCTCGCAGCCCTTAAAAAAGGGTGAAAAACCGGTAGATGTGGCAGGCGTGGTACGCCAGAAAATGCCGGCAAGTGTGAAAGACAGGGAGGCATGGGCGAAGGATCTGGCAAAGGCTTTTGAGAGTCAGGGGCTGGCGCCGACGGTTGAAAATGTTTGTTCGGTACTGGCGGTGGCACAGCAAGAGTCAAATTATCAGGCGGACCCCGCCGTGCCTGGCCTGAGTAAAATTGCCTGGCAGGAGATCGACAAACGTGCCGAGCGTATGCACATCCCCGTTTTCCTGGTCCATACGGCGTTGAAAATCAATTCCCCGACAGGGAAGAGCTACAGCGAACGTCTGGACTCGGTGAAAACGGAGAAACAGCTCAGCGCCATTTTTGATGATTTTATTAATATGGTGCCCATGGGGCAGACGCTGTTTGGTTCGCTCAATCCGGTTCACACGGGTGGCCCAATGCAGGTTAGCATCGCGTTTGCCGAGCAGCATACCAAAGGGTATCCGTGGAAAATGGAAGGCACGGTGCGCCAGGAGGTCTTCTCCCGCCGGGGCGGACTGTGGTTCGGTACGTACCATCTGCTGAATTATCCTGCGAATTACAGTGCGCCTATTTTCCGTTTCGCCGATTTTAACGCTGGCTGGTATGCCAGTCGTAATGCGGCTTTCCAGAATGCGGTGGCCAAAGCCAGCGGTGTAAAACTGGCGCTTGATGGCGATCTGATCCGTTACGACAGCAAAGAGCCAGGCAAAACAGAATTGGCGATACGTAAACTGGCAAACACACTGGGAATGAGTGAGAGCGAGATTCGTCGCCAACTGGAGAAAGGCGACAGTCTGGCATTCGAAGAGACGGCGCTGTACGAGAAGGTGTATCAGCTGGCGGAAACCAAAGCAGGCAAAGCGCTACCGAGAGAGATGTTGCCGGGGATTCAACTGGAAAGCCCGAAGATCACGCGTAATCTGACCACCGCATGGTTTGCAAAACGGGTAGACGAACGTCGGGCTCGCTGTATGAATTCTCCGGCCGGATAAGTCCCGGCGTCTGTTGGTTCCGGGGTTATTGATGACGCTGGCGCCAGCGTAAGAACGCGGCAATTACACCGAAAATCAAGCATCCCGCGAGGAACGGCACCAGACCAAAAAGGGTGCCGACGCCTAAACCGATCTCGACACGAGGGCGTCCGGTTTCCTGTACCTGCATTAAATGTTCATAGACGCCCGGCGCGTGAACCAGCAGATTTAAAATCTGCGCTCCTGCCCAAAAGCAAAACAGCACAAATACGGCGTAAGCGATGTTACCGGAAGTGGAGGTAGTATCCCGCTTCTTCCCGCCAAACAAGGATTTTGAGAGAGTGAAATCAGCCATAAAGACCTCCGGGGGGAATTCTGCAACTCTGGCGTCATACCAGCGGCTCGCAGTAATTCTGGCAGGTCATCGGATTTGTCAATATCAGAATGATGGTAATTTCGCCCAGGGATTACTCCTGGATTGCAGATTTCTGTTCGCTGTCACAAAATACGATCTTTACGTTAAGTTGCGTAACAATTCAGAAATTCCGCGTCCGCCACAGACCGTCAGGCGTAAATGTGCGAGGATGTTCTTTTATGCCCTGTCCCCGGAGCTGTCATGAACTTGCCTGTAAAAATTCGCCGTGACTGGCACTACTATGCCTTTGCTATTGGGCTTATCTTCATCCTGAATGGGGTGGTGGGGTTATTGGGTTTTGAAGCCAAAGGGTGGCAGACCTATGCGGTAGGGCTGGTCACATGGGTGATCAGTTTTTGGCTCGCCGGGCTGATTATTCGCCGCCGCGTGGAAGATGAAGCGGAAGATGCCCGATAACGCGCAGTTATCGGGCTTTATTTGCGTCAAAACGTCGGGTGGCAGAAGGTACCGTTCGACGTATGACGATGCGCCGTTTACATACTGGTTTTCAGCGCATTGTTAGCCGCGTGGCGTTCCAGCGCCAGCTCGATCAAACGGCTGATCAAATCGGTATAACCCAAACCGCTTGCCTGCCACAGTTTCGGATACATGCTGATATTGGTAAACCCAGGCAGCGTGTTGATCTCGTTGATCACCACTTCATTGTCTGGCGTTAAGAAAACATCGACGCGCGCCATACCCGCGCAGCCCAGTGTTTGATACGCCTGAATGGCGATCTCACGGATCTTTTCGTTCACGTCAGGGGCGATCGCCGCAGGGATCACGACTTTAGCGCCGTTATCGTCAATGTACTTGGTGTCGTAGGCGTAAAAATCGCTGTTCAGGACAATCTCACCACATGTACTGGCCTGCGGATGATCGTTGCCGAGAACGGCACATTCGATCTCGCGACCGTTGATGCCTTGCTCAACCACCACTTTATGATCAAACTCAAACGCCAGTGCCACGGCCTGATGATACTGCGCTTCGTTGGTGACTTTGCTGACGCCAACTGAGGAGCCCTGGTTCGCCGGTTTAACAAACAGCGGCAGGCCGAGACGCGCTTCTACCTCTGCAAAACTAACCGTATTGCGGTTGGTGCGAGTGAGCGTCATAAAGGGGGCGATATTCAACCCGGCATCGCGCAGCAGGCGCTTAGTGACATCTTTGTCCATACAGGCCGCAGAGCCGAGCACATCAGAACCGACGAACGGTAAATTTGCCACACGAAGCATGCCCTGTAGCGAACCGTCTTCACCCAGCGTTCCATGAACGATAGGGAAAATCACATCAACCGTTTGCAGCGGTTGGCCGTTCTGCGCGTCAATGAGCTGGTGCTCATGTTTGCCGGGCACTTGCGCCAGGCTTGTGGCTGAAGGACGCAGCGCAATATGAGCAGGGTCATCTGCGTTCAGCAGATAGTTACTGGCATCGTTAACGTGCCATTGTCCTTGTTTATCAATGCCTAACAGCACAACATCAAAGCGGGTCTTGTCGATGGCATCGACAATATTTTTTGCCGATTGCAAAGACACTTCATGTTCCGCCGACTTACCACCAAATACGATTCCTACCCGCAATTTCGCCATCTTAAAAACCCATTCCATGAAACGCAAAGCGTATACATTACCACGACAAAACGAGGGTTTCGCGCGCTTCTGCCATATTGTTTTGAAGAGGTACGAGACAAGGACGCCGCCACACGCCGGTCAAAGCACAATTCCCTGCGAATTACGGGGGATTGGTGTGATGTGTTTCACAAATCTGATGAACGGGGAGATAAAATATCAGTGGCGGGTATCCGTGCCATGGGTTCCACTGTTGCGCTCTTCAGGCCGACCCGAAGGGGACGTCACAGATCATCTTCAGACGCACAGGTTGTTCCGCACTGTTCGTGCCTTATCGGGCTCGACAATAATGCTTGTCAACATCAACACTTATTATTGTTCTGCACATTAAGTGAAATCAGGCGGGTTTATCATAACTTTATATTATGGTGCTGCGTGACTATTGAGTTTCAGGCTTTCTTATTATGAAATTATTCTGACCTGAGAAACGTTTCGCTGTTTAATTCAATGTGATTATTAACACAAAGTCTTTCTTTAATCATAAAAATACTACTTTCATCCTCTAGGCAGTGATGAATCATAATGATAACGTCAGCTTACTTCGGATAAGGAAATACGTTTATGAAAAACCTCATTTCAGAGTTGTTGCTTAAACTCGCCCAAAAAGAAGAAGAGTCGAAAGAGCTGGTGGCTCAGGTAGAAGCGTTAGAGATTATTGTCACCGCAATGCTGCGTAATATGGCGCAGGCTGAGCAGCAAACGTTGATTCATCAGATAGAGGGCGCACTCGAAGGCGTAAAGCCGGATGCCAGCGTTCCGGATAACGATACGGAATTGCTGCGCCAGTATGTAAAAAAGTTATTGAGGCATCCTCGTAGCTGATCGAATTCAGGGGCAATAACTGTCATATTGCTGTCATATCAGATACCTATAGTCACTTTGTTTTTATGCTTGTCATACTTCAGGTTGCATCTACTGCAATTCGAATTATTAAGAGCATCTTTTAATGTATTTATACATGGAGAAAATAAAGTGAAACAAAGCGCTATTGCTATTGCCCTGGTCTCTCTGTTTTTTATCCCCGCGACGTATGCCGGGTCTTCATCCGTGGCCGTGTTGGAGAATCGTGCGGCGCAGGGGGATATTACGACCCCGGGCGGGGCTCGCCGTTTAGTGGCCGATCAAACCTCCGCTCTGCGCGACTCACTGAGTAATAAACCCGCTAAAAATATCATTCTGCTGATTGGCGATGGTATGGGGGACTCGGAAATAACCGCCGCGCGAAATTATGCTGAAGGGGCGGGTGGTTTTTTTAAAGGCATTGATGCGTTACCTCTGACGGGGCAGTACACCCATTATGCGTTGGATAAAAAAACCGGCAAACCCGATTATGTGACGGACTCTGCGGCCTCCGCCACGGCCTGGACGACAGGCGTAAAAACCTATAACGGCGCGCTGGGCGTCGATATCCACGAAAAAGATCACACCACCCTTCTGGAAATGGCAAAAGCGGCGGGACTGGCAACGGGGAATGTCTCCACGGCAGAATTACAGGATGCGACGCCAGCGGCGCTGGTAGCGCATGTGACCTCCCGTAAATGCTACGGCCCTGTCGTCACCAGCGAAAAATGCCCGACAAATGCCCTGGAAAAGGGCGGCAAAGGCTCCATCACTGAACAATTACTGAATGCACGCGCGGACGTCACGCTTGGCGGCGGCGCAAAAACGTTTACTGAAACGGCGACGGCAGGCGAATGGCAGGGAAAAACGCTGCGTGAACAGGCGCAGGTTCGCGGCTATCAGTTAGTCAGCGATGCCGCGACGCTGGCTGCTGTTAGCGAAGCCAACCAGGACAAACCGCTGCTGGGATTATTCTCCGACGGCAACATGCCCGTGCGCTGGGAAGGGCCGAAAGCGTCATACCATGGCAATATTGATAAACCAGCAGTGACCTGTACGCCAAATGTGAAGCGTAACGACACCGTGCCAACACTGGCGCAGATGACAGACAAAGCGATCGAACTGCTGAGTAAAAATGAGAAGGGGTTCTTCCTGCAGGTGGAAGGGGCATCCATCGACAAACAGGATCATGCGGCTAACCCGTGCGGACAGATTGGCGAGACGGTCGATCTGGATGAAGCCGTGCAGCGCGCGCTGGAATTTGCGAAGAAGGATGGCAACACGCTGGTGGTGGTGACTGCCGATCATGCTCACGCCAGTCAGATTGTTGCGCCGGACACCAAAGCGCCGGGCCTGACGCAGGCGCTGAACACCAAAGACGGCGCGGTGATGGTGTTGAGCTACGGAAACTCTGAAGAAGAATCTCAGGAACATACCGGAAGCCAGCTGCGTATTGCCGCCTACGGCCCGCACGCAGCCAATGTGGTGGGGCTGACGGACCAAACCGATCTGTTTTACACCATGAAAGCGGCCCTGGGCCTGAAGTAAACGACGCCTGGCGGTAATACTTTTACCGTCGGGTGGTAATTTCGTCGTAAGCAGCCAGACTTAATGGCACGAAATCCTTCAGATTGCACAGGCTAAATAATTCAGGTTTTCTGATGGATTAAGTGTGTGAATATCCACAAAAGGATGGTGCTATGAAAATAACATTACTGGTTGCCCTGCTTTTTGGTTTGGTGTTTTTAACGACCGTCGGTGCTGCCGAGAAAACCTTAACGCCGCAACAACAGCGTATGACGACCTGCAATCAGCAGGCGACAGCCGAAGCGCTGAAAGGGGACGCCCGCAAGACCTATATGAGCGATTGCCTGAAGAACAGCACGTCTGCGCCAGGCGAGAAAAGTCTGACTCCCCAGCAGCAGAAAATGCGTGAGTGCAATGTCCAGGCGACAGAACAATCTCTGAAAGGCGACGATCGCAATAAGTTTATGAGTGCCTGCCTGAAAAAATCCGCGTAGTACAATACGGTAAGCTGTAGTGCTAACGGGTGAGATGAGAAAATCACTCACCCGAAATATCATACTTTCACTGCAAGCTTCGTCTCTATAATTTGGGAAAATTGTTTCAGAATGTTCCCAAAAATTATGAATGATGAAAGCTTTTACAAAAAAACGGTAGCGCCGGGGGGAGAGCCCGCCATACCGCCTCCCAATGACCACCAGCGTTCCGGGTTGCGCTTCGCCCGGCGTGTCAGGCTGCCGCGAGCAGTAGGACTGGGATGGATGTTCTTCCCCATTTCTGCCGCTCTGGTTGATCAGTCTGTCGCGGGAGGATGGTGGCTATTTTTGGTGGGGTGGGCTTTTGTCTGGCCGCATCTGGCATGGCAGCTGGCGAGCAAAGCCATCGATCCTTTAAGCCGGGAAATATACAACTTAAAAGCCGACGCGATTCTTGCGGGGGTTTGGGTTGGCGTGATGGGCGTCAATATCCTCCCCTCGACGGCATTACTGATGATGATGTGTATGAATCTGATGGGGGCCGGCGGTGTGCGGCTGTTCGTCGCCGGGATCGTATTGATGCTTGTTTCTAGCCTGGTGACATTACAACTCACCGGTATCACTGTGGCTTTTGGCAGCGCGCAGCTGGAATGGTGGCTCTGCCTGCCTGTGATTGTGATGTACCCGTTGTTGTTTGCCTGGGTCAGTTACCAGACGGCGACGAAACTGGCGGAGCATAAGCGCCGGTTGCAGGTGATGAGTACACGGGATGGCATGACGGGCGTCTATAATCGGCGTCATTGGGAGATTTTATTACGCAACGAATTCGATAATTGTCGCCGCTATAACCGTGACGCCACGTTGCTGATCATCGATATCGACCACTTTAAGAGCATCAATGACACCTGGGGCCACGATGTCGGCGATGAAGCGATTGTTGCCCTGACGCGACAACTGCAGATGACCCTGCGCGGCAGCGATGTTATTGGTCGCTTCGGCGGAGATGAATTTGCGGTCATCATGTGCGGAACCCCTGCGGAAAACGCCATTGCCGCGATGTCGCGGGTACACGAAAAGTTAGGCTCATTGCGTTTGCCATGCGCGCCGCAGGTCACGTTACGTATTAGCGTGGGGATTGCGCCATTGACCTCACAACTTGGGCACTATCGGGAGTGGTTGAAATCCGCGGACATTGCGCTTTACAAAGCAAAGAACGCCGGACGTAACCGCACCGAAGTGGCGGCCTGACGTCCAGCGATATCCTCAGGATTTACTGAGACTCTCCGACTTTTCCATACACTTCGTCATGGCTTCGATAACGGCGGCACGAAAGCCACGCTCTTCGAGGATCCGAACCGCTTCAATGGTGGTGCCTCCCGGTGAACACACCATGTCTTTCAACTCACCAGGATGTTTACCGGTTTCCAGAACCATTTTCGCCGATCCCATGACGGCCTGCGCCGCGAATTTATACGCCTGAGCGCGCGGCATCCCTCCCAGTACAGCGGCATCCGCCATCGCTTCAATAAACATAAAGACATAGGCTGGCGAAGACCCGCTGACGCCGACGACTGGGTGGATCATGGGTTCTGCAATGACTTCTGCTGCGCCAAAGCAACGGAAAATATTCAGCACATCGGCGGTGTCTTCCGGGGTGACCAGGGCATTCGGCGTCACGGAGGTCATACCGGCATTCACCAGCGAAGGCGTGTTTGGCATCGCGCGAATAATTTTACGATCGTGTCCCAGCGCCCGGGCGAGCTGGTCGAGGGTGACCCCCGCTGCAATCGAGACGACCAGCGAGTCTTTGCTCAGGCTGGAGGTGATTTCACTCAGCACTTTAATCATAATGCCGGGTTTTACGGCGCCAAAGACGATATCTGCAACCTGCGCCACTTCTTGCGCGGTCTGCGCCGGGTTAATGCCGTACTGCTCATGCAGGGCGGCAACTTTGTCGGGGGATGGGGTATATACCCAGATTTGCCCCGGGAGAACCTGGCCGCTCGCAATCAGGCCGCCAAGAATCGCTTTTCCCATGTTGCCACAACCGATAAAACCGATTTTCTTCTCCATCGCGTCACTCCCCCCTGGGTGATATTCATTGTTTTGATGAGTAAAGCGTAGCTTAACGCGGAATGAGCATGTTCAGAAGGAGAAACAGCACTTTGACGGAAGGCAAAAGCACGAGACAATGTAAAAATGCACATCAGTAAGGAGCGGTTATGACAATATGGGTGGATGCTGACGCGTGTCCGAATGTAATCAAAGAAATTTTATACCGTGCCTCTGAGCGGATGCAGATGCCGTTGATTCTGGTCGCCAACCAGAGTTTACGTGTCCCGCCATCACGACTTATCCGCACATTGCGCGTACCTGCCGGCTTCGATGTGGCGGATAATGAGATCGTACGCCAGTGTGAACCCGGCGATCTGGTTATCACAGCAGACATTCCGTTGGCTTCCGAAGTCCTGGAAAAAGGGGCTGCGGCGTTAAACCCGCGCGGAGAACGGTATAGCGAAGCAACCATCCGTGAACGTCTGACGATGCGTGATTTTATGGACACCTTACGTGCCAGTGGGATCCAGACCGGCGGCCCGGATAGTCTTTCTCCACGCGATCGCCAACACTTCGCCGCTGAACTGGATAAGTGGTGGCTGGAAGTCCAGCGCAGGGCACGGTAGCTGCAATTTTATCTTTACACTTCATTACCTGCGATTTCTTGTTATAGTAAGGACGTACGGTATATCACATTCTCGCTGGAATGATTTATTTACACTTAACGATGTACTAGTTTGGTGGTATGATTATTACTTTAACGACATCAGATCCCGCATGTTTGCGGCTCTCCTGGGAACTCCCGTTATGACGCAACCTCTTTTTCTTGTTGGCCCACGGGGCTGTGGTAAAACAACAACCGGTATGACGCTTGCTCAGGCGACCGATTACCAGTTTGTTGATACCGACCAGTGGTTGCAATCGCACGTGCAAATGACTGTGGCAGAAATGGTCGAGAGAGAAGGGTGGGACGGCTTTCGCGCTAGGGAAACGACTGCGCTTGAGGCGGTCACCGCACCGTCAACGGTGGTGGCTACCGGTGGCGGGATTATTCTTACGGAATACAACCGTCATTACATGCGTAATAACGGCATTGTTTTCTACTTATGCGCACCGGTGTCGGTATTGGTTGATCGCCTGGAAGCGGCGCCGGAAGAGGGACTGCGTCCTACCTTAACGGGCAAACCGTTGAGCGAAGAGGTGCGGGACGTGCTTGAACAACGCGACGCGCTGTACCGTGAAGCGGCGCATTACATTGTTGATGCGACTAAACATCCGGACCAGGTGGTGGGTGAAATTCTCGCGGCACTGTCGCAAGCGCAACTACGTCAGCAGGGCGGCGTCTATACTTAAAGTTCATCCCGTTGTAAAAAAGGAGGAACCATGCCGAACAATCCCCTCTATCCGCGAAAAGCCTGGATTGTCACCCTTGAAAAAGGGACGCCAGGCCAGACGGTGCTCCGCTACCAGCTTCGGGCCGATTATCCCAAACCAGACTCTTTGATCAGCGAGCACGCCAGCGAAGAAGACGCACTGGATGCCAAAAAACGCTATGAAGACCCTGATAAAACCTGATGCCATCATGACTCAGAAAGGAATCTGAGTGTGCCTGGATCACATTTATCACGCTCTGTGGCGTTCTGCTAAAACTGAAAATTAAACGATAACAATATAGTACTGGAATTAATTGGAATCTTTACACAATGCGTTGCGTAACTGCTGCTACGCTTTTTGGCATTTGTAGCGCAGGTAAGTGTTCGCATATTTACCGGGAATTAACGAAGAAGTATAAGAAGGCGGAGCATAAAAATGAGTGCGTCGTTGGCTATTCTCACTATTGGTGTTGTGCCAATGAGTGAAGTCTTACCTCTCTTAACCGAGTATATCGACGAGCAACATATCTCTCACCATAGCCTGCTGGGCAAAATGTCTCGTGAGGATGTGATGGCGGATTATGCTGTGGCGCCAGGTGATGAACCCCTGCTGACGTTGCTCAGTGATAATCAACTTGCTCATGTATCCCGCCAGAAAGTGGAACGGGATCTGCAAAGTGTGGTTGAAGTGCTGGATAACCAGGGTTACGACGTGATCCTGTTAATGAGCACCTCGTCGATCAACAACATGACGGCCCGTAATACGATTTTGCTTGAACCATTGCGCATTATCCCTCCGCTGGTGGCGTCGATTGTCGATGGGCATCAGGTTGGGGTGATTGTTCCGGTTGAGGAGTTACTGGATGCCCAGACCAAAAAATGGCAGGTATTACAAACGCCGCCGGTCTTTTCGCTGGCTAACCCAATCCACGGTTCTGAACAGCAATTGATTGATGCGGGGAAGGCGTTGCTGGAACAAGGCGCTGATGTGATCATGCTGGATTGCCTGGGTTTTAACCAGCGTCATCGTGATTTACTGCAAAAAGCGCTGGATGTTCCGGTTTTACTTTCTAATGTGTTGATTGCGCGACTGGCGTCGGAATTACTTGTTTAATTTTGCGTGACAGGCAGAAGGTCAGGCCCCTATATTGAGGATTAACTTAATCATGAAACAGGGCCAGTTGTATGCTACAAAGCAATGAGTACTTTTCCGGCAAAGTGAAATCAATCGGTTTTACCAGCAGCAGTACTGGTCGCGCCAGTGTCGGCGTTATGGCGGAAGGTGAATATACCTTTAGTACCGCGGCCCCTGAAGAAATGACGGTGGTCAGCGGTGCGCTGAATGTTCTGCTACCGGGCGAGACCCAGTGGAAAGTGTTTGCCGCAGGCGAGGTGTTTAACGTTCCCGGCAATAGCGAATTCCATCTGCAGGTGGCAGAGCCGACCTCTTATCTTTGCCGCTATCTGTAATGTAATTCCCTCTCCGTCAGGAGAGGGAATACTGTGCAACTAGCGTTGCGCTTCGCCACCCAGTCCTTCTACCAGGTTTTGAATTAACGCCGCCAGCTCGCCGGTCATCAGGATAAAGTCGGCATCAAAACGTTGGGCAAAATCTTCCCTGTCGATATCTTCGTTTTGATCGCGCAGCTCATCGCAGAACTTCAGGCGTTTGATCGAGCCGTCGTCACACATCAAAAACTGGATCCGTTGCTGCCAGTCAAGCGCCAGTTTGGTGACCACTTTACCCGCTTCAATGTGATTGGCGATTTCGGCGCTGACCAGATCCTGCTTCTTCGCGCGGATCACGCCGCCATCTTCGAGCATGGCTTTCAGTTCGGCTTCATCCAGCAACTGGAATCCCTGGGCAACCGTACCGGAACGTACCCACTCGGTGAGCGTTAATTCGATAGGGTTTTCCAGCGTCAGCGGAACCACCGGCAAGGAACCGAGGCATTTACGCAGCAGCGCCAGCGTATCTTCCGCTTTTTTGGCGCTTGCGCAGTCGACCATGATCAGGTCATTCACCGTGTCTATCCACATCATTGTCTGGTTAAAACGGCTAAAGGCGCGCGGCAGAAGGGAGTGCAGCACTTCATCTTTCAGCGAATCTTTTTCGGTCTTCTTCAGCTTGCGACCCTGTTCGGCTTCCAGTTTGGCGATTTTCGCTTCCAGCGCCTGTTTGATCACCGGCGCAGGCAGGATCTTCTCTTCTTTGCGCGCGCAAATAATGATTTGGCCATTGGCGGTATGCGTTAATGCATCGCTGTGCGATCCCATCGGCGGTACCCAGCCCATTTTTGCCATATCCTGGCTACCGCAAGGGGTAAACGTCATCGAGGATAGCTGTTTTTCCATCTCCTCAGCACGCAAAGAAACGTCGCGGCTAAGACGGTAAACCATTAAATTTTTGAACCACAGCATGATAATTTCCACGGCCTTGTCGTTAAATCCAGCGGGTAGTTATACCCAAAGAGTTCGAGTTGCAGGAAGGCGGCAACGCAGAGAGCCCCGGGAGCTTACTGAAGTAAGTGACTGGGGGAAGCGAGGAAAGCCGACGCATCTGCAACTTGAAGGATGCCGGGTATAATAACGAATTGTCGACGGGCTTGCATTGCCAATCAGGAAGCTCGCTTCTACTCTGTTGATATTTCATAAAATGAGGAGCGTCGTGTGCGTATAGGTATTGATTTGGGTGGGACCAAAACAGAGGTGATTGCGCTCGGTGATGCGGGGGAACAGTTGTTTCGCCATCGTCTGCCCACGCCGCGCGACGATTATCGACAAACGATTGAGACCATTGCTAGCTTAGTGGAAATGGCTGAACAGGCGACCGGCCAGACGGGAACGGTGGGAATGGGGATTCCGGGTTCCATTTCTCCGTATACCGGGGTGGTGAAAAATGCCAACTCCACCTGGCTTAACGGTCAGCCGTTTGACCACGATCTGAGTGTGCGTCTTAACCGTGAAGTCCGGCTAGCAAATGACGCCAACTGCCTGGCGGTGTCTGAAGCCGTGGACGGCGCGGCGGCGGGTGCACACACGGTTTTTGCCGTGATTATCGGTACCGGGTGCGGTTCCGGCGTGGCGCTGAATGGTCGCGCGCATATTGGTGGAAATGGGACGGCGGGCGAGTGGGGGCATAATCCGCTGCCGTGGATGGACGAAGACGAGCTTCGCTATCGTGCAGAAGTCCCCTGTTATTGTGGTAAACAAGGCTGCATTGAAACGTTTATCTCCGGCACCGGTTTTGCTACGGATTACCATCGTTTGAGCGGCAACCCGCTGAAAGGCAGCGAAATTATTCGCCTGGCGGAAGAACAGAACGCAACCGCGGAACTGGCGCTGAGTCGCTATGAGCTGCGGCTGGCGAAATCGTTAGCGCATGTGGTGAACATCCTAGACCCGGACGTCATTGTTCTGGGCGGCGGGATGAGTAATGTCGACAGGCTGTACCAAACGGTGCCGTCGTTAATCAAACCGTTTGTTTTTGGCGGCGAGTGCGAGACGCCGATTCGTAAAGCGCTGCATGGTGATTCCAGCGGCGTGCGCGGGGCGGCCTGGCTGTGGCCGCAAACGTGATAGTTTAACACGTTGCCGGATGGCGCTGATACGCCTCCGGCAACACACGGATTATTCCACTGCAAACATCCTGTCCAGCTTGCTGTAGCCCAGCCCATTAATCTTCTTCACTTTGATCTGCACGGGGATCCGTTCTTTCATCGCTTCGACATGGCTTATTACCCCGATGGTTTTACCGGTTGCGTTCAGTGCATCCAGTGCATCCAGCGCGGTGTCCAGCGTTTCGCTGTCCAGGGTGCCGAATCCTTCATCAAGGAACAGGGAGTCGATTCGCGTTTTGTGGCTGACCAGATCCGACAACGCCAGCGCCAGCGCCAGGCTCACGAGGAAACTCTCGCCGCCGGAAAGCGTACGGGTGTCGCGCACGGCATCGGCTTGCCAGGTGTCGACCACTTCCAGCTCCAGCGCTTCGCTGGCTTTACGTTGCAGTAAGTAGCGTCCGTGCAGGCGTGTCAGCTGATTGTTCGCCAGCCAGACCAGATTATCCAGCGTGAGTCCCTGGGCGAATTTGCGGAATTTATCGCCCTCTTTAGAGCCGATGAGCGCATTGAGATAGCCCCAGTCTTCCACCTGCTGCGCGGCTTTTTCTATCTCCAGCATCAGTGACTGCTGCTGCTGACGATTGTCGGCATCCTGCTTAAGCTGCTGGCGGATTTCGCCCTGGCGGGTGGCGTTTTCCCGCAACTGGGCGTTGACCTGCGCCAGTTCCTGTTGGATCTGTTCCACCGTTTGGGTGGGGTCCAGCGCGTCGGGAGGTTGCTGCTGGTGATCCGCGAGCGTCTGGGCGGCTTGTGCGGCTAATGTTTGCGCCTGCTGTAACTGGTTTTCCAGTAACTGCCGGAGTTGCTCAAGACGGCTAACGGTTTCATCGTCCAGCAGGGCGGCGAGGAACGCGGCCTGGTCATCGAAGACACTGGCCTGCAACGCGGTGTTGAAATGGGTCTGAGCGTCTGCGGCTCGCTGTGTTTCCTGCGCTTCCTGCTGCTGCAACGTTTGCCATTGGCTCTGTAACGAAACGCACTCGTCATGCACCTGTCGCCAGTTTTCCAGAGACAGAGGGGCGCTGTCGTCGATGGCGATATCGGTCGCCGGCAGCGTATCCAGCAGTGGGGTTAATTGGGCGATTCGCGTTTGCAGCTCGGTCAGTTCCGTCTGGCGGCGTTGCCACGTTTGCGCTTCCTGCGTCCTTGCGCTAAGCCAGGATTCTTCCTCGCCTTCGCCAGGCAGTGACAGCGCGTAGCGCGTCACTTCGGCTAATAGCGACGCGTGGCGTTGCGCGATCTGCTGTTCAAATTGCATCACCTGCTGAGTATCTGCCGCGATTTGCGCCATCAGGACGTGTCGTTGGCTCAGTTGATGCAACTGGTGTTCGTAATCATCCTGCGCGGTCAGCCAGGGCGAAATATCGTCCTGCGGCTGCAGCGAAATATGCAGGCTGGCGCACAGCGTTTGCCATTCCTGAGTAAGTGCTTGCTCTTCTTTTAACAGCGCCTGCGCTTCGCTTTCGTCACGCTGTAATTGCTGCGTGAGGGTGTCGAGTTGCCCGCGCAGTGTGGCGCCTTCTTCTGCCAGCGTTTTGACCTCTTTTTCCAGCGAATCGCGCCGTGCCTGATTCACCCCGGGTTCGAGAGCCTGATAGACCTCTACGGCAGGGTGTTCGGTGGAGCCACACAGCGGGCACGGTTGGCCGGACTGCAGTAACGCGCGATGGCTCTCGAGGTCTTTGATCCGCGCTTCCTGCTCACAAATCGTTTTGACATCAATGAATTGCTGATTTTTCTCTTTATAACGCTGCCGTTTTTCCGCCAGTGCGGTATTACGCTGAGCCTGTTCCTGCTGGCTGTGTTGAATCGCGGCCTGTAGCTGTGCCAGCCGTTTCTGTTTTGGCGCGATTTGTCCGTGGAGCGAGGCGAGGCGCTGGCGCAACGGGCGAAGTCCGGCGTGTTGCGCCAGCGCTTGCGTTACGTCATCGGCAGACAGATCCAGCGATTGCAGCGGAAGCGCGTCAAGCTTACGGGTGTCGCTTTCCTGCTGCTGTTGCCATTTGAGCAACTGCGTTCTGTCACCGGACTGCTGTGCAAACAGCGCGCGCCACCCGGCCAGTTCACTGCCCCATAAGCGAAAACGGTCGTGTTCGGTGAGCCATGCCGTTAGCGTCTGCTGTGTGGCGTGCAGTTCAGCAGACTGGCGCTGGGCATGGGCGCGAAGGCGATTGCGCAGCGATAATGAACTCTGTAAGCGAGTGTTCACTTCTTGAATCTGCTGACGCGTTCGGGTAACGGTAGCGGCTTGTTCTTCAATACGCTCCCACAAGGGTCGTAGTTGCCGCGCCGGTTGCGCCAGCTTCAGCGCCGCTAACTGCGGCTGAACGTTTGTCAGTGCCTCTTGCGCCGACTGTAACGCCTGCTGGCGACGAGTGACTTCCGTCTGCAACTCACTCTGGCGTGTCAGCCACTGCAGGTGATGCTGTTGTATTTGCTGGCGCGTGAGGGACTGTTTTTCTTCGTCAGTAAGTACCTGCAAACGTTCTGTGAGCGCCTGCAGTTGCTCCGGGGCGAGCAGGGCGACACCGCTGGCCTGCGCCTGCAGTTTCTCCAGTTCGGTGCGGGCGGTTTTGTGTTTCTCAAAGACCATTGCCGAAATCTGGCCATAAATTTCGGTGCCGGTCAGCTCTTCCAGCAGTTCGGCGCGCTCTTTGGGTTTGGCATTCAGGAACGCGGCGAACTGCCCCTGCGACAACAGCATAGAACGGGTAAAGCGCCCGTAATCCAGCCCGGTCAGCGAGGCGGTCATCTCCAGCTTGTCTTTGACCTTATCGGCGAGAATTTTTCCGTCTGCGCAGCGCGCCAGCTCCACGCGAGGCGTCTGCAAATTACCGTCTGGCTGATTGCGGGCGCGGTTTTGGCTCCAGAACGCGCGGTAGGCTTCGCCTTTGACCTCAAATTCGACTTCCGCCAGACATTCTGCGGTGTCGCGGGTCATCAGATCGTTTTGTGACTGCGAGAGTGTGCTCAGGCGCGGCGTTTCGTGATACAGCGCAAGGCAAATGGCATCCAGCAGGGTGGTTTTCCCGGCACCGGTCGGGCCGGTAATGGCGAACAGTCCGTTGCTGGCGAACGGTTCCGCCGTAAAATCGATTTTCCATTCCCCTTTCAGGGAGTTCAGGTTTTTCAGGCGCAGGCTGATTATTTTCATGCGTCATGTTCCCCGGCGAGAGTGTGTAAGGTAGTGCTGAACAACTGGTTGAGGCGTTCACGCTGGGGAACCTCCAGCTCTTCCAGCGCCAGACGACGCTCAAAAACCTCTTCCACGCTCAGTTCGCTCAGGGTTTCGCGTCGCTCATTCGCTATGCTCCGCTCACGTTGTTCCCGACTACGCCGCACCAGCAGGACCTCTACCGGGAGATCGTCAGTTAACGCCTGAATTTTTCGCTGCATATCGTGCAGGTACTCGTCGGTGGTGATTTCGATATCCAGCCACACTGGGGGGTGTTGCGCGGCGTTCTTAAACGACGCAAGTTGTTCGGTAATGGCCGCTAAATCGCCTTTCAGCACCGCCAGCGGCTGGGTGACCGGAACGGTGAGGATCTCTGTTGAATGCAGTTTTCCGTTTTCGAAACTCACCAGATGAACGCATTTGCTTTTTCCGCACTCATCAAAGCTCAGCGCGATGGGAGAACCGCAGTAGCGAATATGTTCCGTCCCGCCAATCACCTGCGCTCGGTGAATGTGCCCCAGCGCGATGTAATCGGCAGGGGGGAAATTTTGTGCCGGAAAGGCATCCAGGGTGCCAATGTAGATGTCACGTACCGCGTCACTTTTACTGGCGCCGACGGTCGTCAGGTGCCCGGTGGCAATAATCGGCAGCGGTTGTTCGCCGCGCAGTTCGCAGGCTTGCTGATATTGCAGCTGATAATAGTCGGTGATGGCGGTGAGCAGATGCTGCTGTTTTTCGCGACCGCTGAGACCGGCCTGACTGGTGATGATGTCACGCGGACGTAAAAAAGGAATTGGGCACAGCACGGCGCCTGGCGTACCGTCGCGACGGTGAAGATAGTGCGGCGCATGTCCCGCGCTGGCGACCACGGTGGTGTTCAGAAACGCCAGAATTTCGCGTGACTCGTTGAGCGTGGCGACAGAATCATGGTTTCCGGCCAATACCACCAGATGACAGCCTGTTTGCTGTAAATTGACGACAAAACTGTTGTACAGCTCGCGGGCATAGCTTGGCGGCGAGCCCGTATCAAAAATATCGCCTGCAACAATGATCGCATCCACCTGCCGGGATTGCGCCGTTTCCAGCAGCCAGTCAAGAAAGGCCTGGTGCTCGTCGGCGCGGCTTTTACTGTAGAAGTTTTGGCCGAGATGCCAGTCAGAGGTGTGTAGGATGCGCATAACAGTTCCATGGCGAAAAAGCGTGAACGGGATTATAACCTTTCAGGGAGGTTAATATCTTGTTTATGGGGTGTCATAAATCAACAATCTGGCGTGGGGATTGACGCTTTTTTTCATAAATCTGTCATAAATCTGACGCATAATGGCGCCGCATTGATAATGATGACTAGCAACTCTATAACAGGGCAAATCATGGCGAGACGTATTCTGGTCGTAGAAGATGAAGCTCCAATTCGCGAAATGGTCTGTTTCGTGCTTGAGCAAAATGGCTTTCAGCCAGTCGAAGCCGAAGATTATGACAGTGCAGTGAACCAACTGAATGAACCCTGGCCAGATCTGATCCTGCTGGACTGGATGTTGCCGGGCGGTTCTGGCCTTCAGTTCATCAAGCATCTCAAACGTGAGGCGATGACCCGCGAGATTCCTGTCGTTATGCTAACGGCAAGAGGGGAAGAGGAAGACCGCGTACGTGGACTGGAAACGGGGGCGGACGACTATGTCACAAAACCGTTCTCGCCCAAGGAGCTGGTCGCGCGGATCAAAGCGGTCATGCGACGCATTTCACCGATGGCGGTCGAAGAGGTGATTGAGATGCAAGGACTGAGCCTCGACCCGACATCGCACCGGGTGATGACCGGGGAAAACCCGCTTGATATGGGACCTACCGAATTCAAATTGCTGCACTTCTTTATGACGCATCCCGAACGCGTCTACAGTCGTGAGCAACTGCTAAACCACGTCTGGGGCACCAACGTGTATGTGGAGGACCGTACGGTCGACGTCCATATTCGCCGTCTGCGTAAAGCGCTGGAACATAGCGGTCATGACCGCATGGTACAAACCGTACGTGGGACAGGGTATCGCTTTTCGACCCGCTTCTGACGCCTTGCCGCCGGTCAGGCTGGCAAGGCTTTCAAATCGTGAATGGAGTGTGACGCGTGCTGGAACGGCTGTCATGGAAAAGGCTGGTGCTGGAGCTGATACTTTGCTGCCTCCCGGCGTTTATCCTTAGTGTATTTTTTGGTTATCTGCCCTGGTTTTTACTGGCGTCGGTAACGGGACTGCTCATCTGGCATTTCTGGAATTTATTACGTCTCTCCTGGTGGTTGTGGGTCGACAGAAGTATGACGCCGCCACCGGGAAGCGGAAGCTGGGAGCCGCTGCTGTACGGCCTGCATCAAATGCAGCTGCGTAACAAGAAACGCCGCCGTGAACTGGGGAATCTCATTAAACGTTTTCGCAGCGGGGCGGAATCGCTGCCCGATGCGGTGGTGCTGACCACGGAGGAAGGGGGCATCTTTTGGTGTAACGGCCTGGCGCAACAGGTGCTGGGATTACGCTGGCCTGATGACAGTGGGCAGAACATCCTCAACTTGCTGCGTTATCCGGAATTTACGCAGTATCTGAAAACACGCGATTTCACCCGACCGCTCAATTTGGTGTTAAACACCGGACGGCATCTGGAGATTCGGGTGATGCCCTACACCGACAAGCAGTTGTTGATGGTGGCGCGTGATGTGACGCAAATGCACCAGCTCGAAGGGGCTCGGCGAAACTTTTTCGCCAACGTCAGCCATGAGCTGCGTACGCCGCTCACCGTGTTGCAGGGCTATCTGGAGATGATGCAGGAACAGTCTCTGGAGGGGGCCACGCGGGAAAAAGCGCTGCATACGATGCGCGAGCAAACGCACCGCATGGAAGGGCTGGTGAAACAGTTACTGACGCTGTCGAAAATTGAGGCTGCGCCTGTACTGCTGCTCAACGAACGCGTGGACGTACCGATGATGCTGCGCGTCGTTGAACGCGAGGCGCAAACGTTAAGTCAGCAGAAGCATAGCTTCACGTTTGAGGTCGACAGTCAGCTTTGCGTGCTGGGCAATGATGATCAGTTGCGTAGTGCGATTTCGAATCTGGTGTATAACGCGGTGAATCACACCCCGGCGGGGACGCATATCACCGTGCGCTGGCAGCTCGCCGCGCAGGGCGTGGAGTTCAGCGTGCAGGATGATGGGCCGGGCATTGCCCCTGAACATATCCCGCGTCTGACTGAACGTTTTTACCGGGTGGATAAGGCGCGATCACGGCAAACTGGCGGCAGCGGTTTGGGTCTGGCGATTGTTAAGCACGCATTAAATCATCACGACAGTCGATTGATTATCGACAGCACCGTGGGGAAAGGAACGCGGTTTAGTTTTGTTCTGCCGGAACGTTTAATTGCCAAAAATAATGCTTAATGTTGCAATGTAAGATTATCTTTCCATAAGCCAGCGAATGCTGGCTTTTTTTCTTTGCGGTAAAGATTCACCCGCTGAATTTTTCAACGTCTGATGCTTTTTTGTTCGCATGATTAGCCATGACTTTTTCTTATGGATGGTGTTTTGTTCTAAGCCGTATATTCATCCTGGTATATTGTTCTGGTTTTTGGATCCCATCTTGCTTTAAAACGTTATAAGCGTTTAAATTGCGCCTCAGATGCTGTCATAGAGACTGCATTAATGCGGTAAATCGAAAAACTATTCTTCGCCGCGCCAGGTCGGGAGCATATCCCGCTGGAATTGATTAAAAATTCCGCTGTATTGTCCCCCAGGGAAAGGCAGAAAATTTAACGTTTTCAACACCACATCCACAGGCAGTAAAATTTTATGACCCATCAGTTAAAATCGCGCGATATTATCGCCTTGGGCTTTATGACATTTGCGCTGTTCGTTGGCGCAGGCAACATTATTTTTCCTCCTATGGTGGGTCTGCAGGCAGGCGAGCACGTCTGGGTTGCAGCGCTCGGCTTTCTTATCACCGCCGTTGGCTTGCCGGTTCTTACGATTGTGGCGCTGGCGAAAGTCGGTGGTGGCGTAGACAGCCTGAGTTCGCCAATTGGTAAAGTGGCAGGACTCCTGCTGGCCACCGTATGCTATCTGGCCGTAGGTCCGCTGTTCGCCACGCCGCGTACTGCGACCGTTTCCTTTGAAGTAGGGATTGCACCGTTGACCGGCAACTCCCCTATGCCGCTGTTTATCTACAGCGTGGTCTACTTCGCCATTGTGATTCTGGTGTCGCTCTATCCGGGGAAATTGCTGGATACCGTAGGTAACTTCCTGGCCCCGTTGAAGATCATTGCACTGACGGTGCTTTCTGTTGCTGCGATTGTCTGGCCAGCAGGTCCGATCAGCGATGCGATGGAGGCGTACCAAAAATCCGCGTTCTCGAATGGTTTTGTGAACGGCTACCTGACCATGGATACGATGGGCGCGATAGTCTTTGGTATCGTCATTGTCAACGCAGCGCGTTCTCGTGGCGTGACGGAAGCGCGTTTACTGACGCGTTACACCGTGTGGGCGGGTCTGATGGCGGGCGTAGGGTTAACCCTGCTGTATCTCGCGTTGTTCCGTCTGGGGTCAGACAGTGCGATGTTGGTTGACCAGTCTGCAAATGGCGCGGCTATCCTGCATGCTTACGTGCAGCACACCTTCGGTGGTGCGGGTAGCCTGATGCTGGCGGGGCTGATTTTCCTCGCCTGTCTGGTGACGGCGGTTGGCCTGACCTGTGCGTGCGCTGAGTTCTTCGCGCAATACATTCCACTGTCTTATCGTACGCTGGTGTTCATCCTCGGCGGTTTCTCGATGGTGGTATCGAATCTGGGCCTCAGCCACTTGATTCAGGTCTCTATTCCGGTGCTGACGGCGATTTATCCGCCATGTATCGCACTGGTTGTATTAAGTTTTACCCGCTCATGGTGGCATAATTCTTCCCGCGTCATTGCACCTGCGATGTTTATCAGCCTGATTTTTGGTATCCTTGACGGCATTAAAGCATCGGCAATTGGTGACGTATTACCGGCCTGGACCCAGCGTTTACCGCTGGCGGAACAAGGGCTGGCGTGGTTGATGCCAACAGTCGTGATGGTGCTCCTGGCGGTTATCTGGGATCGCGTTTCGGGTCGACAAGTGACCTCAAGCGCTCACTAAATTCACTGACAGTATGTTTTAACCACGGGGCTATTTTTGATGGCCCCGTGGTTTTTTTATTGTGTTGATGGGTTAGGAATCAATGGAAAGTAATAACAAGCTAAAGCGTGGGCTAAGCACCCGGCATATTCGCTTTATGGCATTGGGTTCAGCAATTGGCACCGGATTGTTTTATGGCTCGGCAGATGCCATCAAGATGGCCGGTCCCAGTGTGCTGCTGGCCTACATTATTGGTGGGGTTGCTGCATACATTATTATGCGCGCACTGGGCGAGATGTCCGTGCATAACCCTTCTGCCAGTTCATTTTCACGCTATGCGCAGGAGAACCTCGGTCCTCTCGCTGGCTACATTACCGGCTGGACCTACTGTTTTGAAATTCTGATTGTGGCCATCGCGGATGTGACGGCATTTGGCATCTATATGGGCGTCTGGTTCCCTGCCGTACCGCACTGGATTTGGGTTCTCAGCGTGGTGCTGATTATCTGCGCCGTCAACCTGATGAGCGTGAAGGTGTTCGGCGAACTGGAGTTCTGGTTCTCGTTCTTTAAAGTTGCCACCATCATTGTCATGATTGCTGCCGGTTTCGGCATCATTATCTGGGGTATTGGCAACGGCGGGCAACCGACCGGGATCCACAACCTGTGGAGTAACGGCGGCTTCTTTAGCAACGGTTGGCTGGGCATGGTGATGTCACTGCAAATGGTGATGTTTGCCTACGGCGGGATTGAGATTATTGGTATCACCGCCGGGGAAGCGAAAGACCCGGGGACGTCGATTCCGCGTGCTATCAACTCCGTTCCGATGCGTATTCTGGTGTTCTATGTCGGTACGCTGTTCGTCATTATGTCTATTTACCCGTGGAACCAGGTGGGCACCAACGGTAGCCCGTTTGTGCTGACGTTCCAGCATCTGGGCATCGCTTTTGCGGCCAGTATCCTCAATTTCGTGGTGTTGACGGCGTCGCTTTCCGCCATCAACTCTGACGTGTTTGGCGTGGGGCGTATGCTGCACGGTATGGCGGAGCAGGGGAGTGCGCCGAAGGTGTTCGCGAAAACCTCGCGTCGTGGTATTCCCTGGGTCACCGTCCTGGTGATGACGATTGCGCTGCTGTTTGCGGCCTGGCTGAACTACATCATGCCGGAGAACGTCTTCCTGGTGATTGCGTCGCTGGCGACCTTCGCCACGGTGTGGGTGTGGATTATGATCCTGCTGTCGCAGATCGCCTTCCGTCGTCGCCTGTCGCCGGAAGAGGTCAAGGCGCTGAAATTTAAAGTGCCTGGCGGTGTGGCAACGACCGTTGTGGGACTGATCTTCCTGGTCTTTATCATCGCGCTTATCGGCTACCATCCGGAGACGCGTATCTCGCTGTACGTCGGTTTCGCGTGGATTGCGCTGCTGCTGGTTGGCTGGATGTTTAAACGTCGTTACGATCGTCAGTTGGCACAAGCGCAGTAATTTTTGCCCGGTGGCGGCTATACCGTATCCGGCCTACTTGTGAGCAGGTAGGCCGGATACGCGTGCGCCGTGCGGCGAAATCTCCTCCCCCTGGCTCCTCCCCCAATAAACAGTAAGATGATGAGTTATCCGGCATTGCGCTATGGCAAGGTGACTTTATTTTCATCAAAGGGGATACGTGATGTTGAACGCCTGGCACCTTCCGGTTGCCCCATTTGTTAAGCAAAACAAAGATAAACTGGCCATTACGTTATGGTTGCGCGGGGAAAATCCTCCTCAACGCGTAACGCTACGCGCAGAGAATGACAACGAAGAAATTTCGCTGGTCATGCACCCGCTTCGCACGCAGCCACAGCCCGGCGTCACGGCCTGGCGCGCGGCGATTGATCTCTCTGGCGGACAACCCCGTCGCCGCTACAGTTTTAAACTGCTCTGGCACGATCGTCAGTGCTGGTTTACCCCGCAAGGGTTTAGCCGCTTCCCG
The DNA here is from genome assembly GCF_029338175.1 of Citrobacter enshiensis. Classification (NCBI taxonomy): domain Bacteria; kingdom Pseudomonadati; phylum Pseudomonadota; class Gammaproteobacteria; order Enterobacterales; family Enterobacteriaceae; genus Citrobacter; species Citrobacter enshiensis. The sequence goes on along the minus strand of NZ_CP119862.1, from coordinate 3,658,233 downwards.
CCCGCACGCCTGGAACAGTTCGCGATAGACGCTCCCGATACGGGGCCGCAGTGGGTCGCCGATCAGATTTTTTATCAGATATTCCCCGATCGTTTCGCCCGCAGTCAGCCGCGCGGGGCGGATCAGGACAATGTCTATTATCATCATGCCGCCGGGCAGGATATCGTGCTGAATGACTGGGACTCCCCGATCACCGCGCAGGCGGGGGGATCCACGTTCTATGGCGGCGATCTGGACGGCATTAGTGAAAAGCTGCCGTACCTGAAAAAACTGGGCGTGACGGCGCTGTACCTGAATCCTGTCTTTACCGCACCGAGCGTACATAAATACGACACCGAAGATTATCGTCATGTTGATCCGCAGTTTGGCGGCGATCAGGCGTTGCTGCGGCTGCGGCATAATACGCAGCGCCACGGCATGCGGCTGGTACTGGATGGCGTGTTTAACCACAGCGGCGACTCGCATGCCTGGTTTGACAGGCATAATCGGGGAACCGGCGGTGCCTGCCACAATCCGGAGTCGCCGTGGCGCGACTGGTATCACTTCTCTGAAGATGGCGTGGCGCAGGGCTGGCTGGGGTATCCGAGTTTGCCGAAGCTGGATTTTCAGTCAGAAGCGCTGGTGAATGAAATTTACCGGGGCGAGGACAGTATTGTTCGGCACTGGCTTAAAGCGCCGTGGAATATGGATGGCTGGCGTCTGGATGTGGTGCATATGCTGGGTGAAGGTGGCGGCGCGCGTAATAACCTTCAGCACGTCGCCGGTATTACGCAGGCGGCAAAAGAGACGCAGCCAGAGGCCTATATTGTTGGAGAGCACTTTGGCGATGCGCGCCAGTGGTTACAGGTCGATGCCGAAGATGCGGCGATGAACTATCGCGGTTTTACCTTTCCGCTCTGGGGATTTCTCGCCAATACCGACATCTCTTACGATCCGCAGCATATCGATGCCCAGACCTGTATGGCATGGATGGACAACTATCGCGCCAGTCTGTCGCACCAACAGCAGTTGCGCATGTTTAATCAGCTGGACAGTCACGATACCGCCCGCTTTAAGTCTCTGTTAGGTAAGGACGTAGCGCGCTTACCGTTGGCGGTGGTCTGGTTATTTACCTGGCCTGGGGTCCCCTGTATCTATTACGGCGATGAAGTGGGTCTGGACGGCAATAACGATCCGTTCTGCCGTAAACCCTTCCCGTGGCAGGCAGAAAAACAGGATGGTGAATTACTGGCATTGTATCAACGGCTGGCGAAACTGCGCCATCGCAGCCAAGCGCTACGTCATGGCGGCTGCCAGGTCATTTATGCCGAAGAGAATGTGGTGGTCTTTGTCCGGGTCTTACATCAGCAGCGGGTGCTGGTGGCGATTAACCGGGGCGAGGCATGCGAAGTGGTGTTAGCCGATTCGCCGCTGCTCAATGTGACGCAATGGCAATGCCATGAAGGGAAAGGCCAGCTTGCGGAGGATATTCTCAGCCTGCCGGCCATTTCAGCCTCTGTGTGGGTCAGTCACTGATACAGTTTTGCGATTTCAGTGCTGGTGAGTAACGCTTCACGCCACCAGCGCTGCGCAAGACCGTCGCTGTGATTGCGCCATGCCATGTAGGCAACGTCCTTTTCACGAAATGAAATCACGGATTTTTCCACCAGCTCCCCACTGGTCAGCCACGGTCTGGCGATATGCCGGGGGAGGAATCCGCAGCCGATGCCCGCACGTAACAGCGTGACTTTACTGCTAAAACTGTCGACGCGAATTTGCGCCTGTTCATCCATCAAATTAGATTGTAACGGCTGACAATAGCGGGCACTGTCGCTGATCACCTCCGCCCGATGCAGGCAGAGTTGCTCATTGGTCAACGGATCCGACGCGCTTGCCAGGGGGTGCGAAGGGGCGACGACAAACACATTATCCAGCGTGCCAAGCATTTTGTACGACCATGCGGCAGAGGTGGGTGGCTCATTGATGGCCCCAAGAATAATATCCGCGCCATTATGCGTTAGCTCCTCCCAGGAGCCCGCCAGCGTATGATGGGTAAAGTTGAGGCGCGTTTGCTTGTTGAGCGCGTCGAACTCCTCGATGAGCGGGAGTAACACCTCAAAAGGAAACGAATCGTCGAGCGCGATAGCCAGCTCTTTTTCCCAGCCAGAACTTAACTGAACAGCCTGCTTTTCCAGGTCTTTTGCCGCACTGAGCAGTAATCGTCCCTTTTCCAGCATCATCCGTCCGGTGTCGGTAAATTTCGCCCGGTGACCGGAACGGTCGAGTAGCTCAATATTCAGATCATTTTCAAGCTTCTGAATCATGTAGCTGAGCGCCGCCGGGGTTTTAAAAAGTGATTCGGCCGCGGCGGCAAACGAGCCATGTTTGTCGAGTGCGTCGAGGATAAGCAAAACGTCCAGATTGATTCGCATGGGCTGAAAATATCCTGAAAATTAAACAACTCAGTTGTACCGAATAGAGAAAAACAATACCAGTTAATATTTTAGAGCGGAATCTGTAAATTTTTTGATGATGTCTGCGATATTACTCAATACGAAATTATTATTGTCACTGAATGGTAAGTTTTCTTTAATAACTCATTAGAAATTTCCCGCTATACTCAACAGGCTTTCTGATTCAGGATCTTACTACTGACGGAAGATACAGACCGTCACCTTTTAACTCATTGATTAAGAAGGTGTGATATGTCTATTCGGGAACTCATTAATCCTGAGAATTCTACGCTTATTTTTATTGACCATCAGCCGCAAATGTCATTTGGTGTGGCAAATATTGATCGTCAAGCCCTGAAAAATAATACCGTTGCGTTAGCGAAAGCCGGGAAAATATTTAAAGTTCCGGTCATTTATACTTCTGTTGAAACGAAAAGTTTTAGCGGTTATATCTGGCCAGAATTACTGGCGGTGCATCCTGATGTGAAACCCATTGAACGTACCTCAATGAATTCATGGGAAGATGCGGCGTTTGTAAAAGCGGTAGAAGCGACCGGTCGTAAGAAATTGATTATCTCTGCGTTGTGGACTGAAGTGTGCCTGACATTCCCGGCGTTGATGGCGCTGGAAGCGGGTTACGAAGTGTATGTGGTCACCGACACCTCCGGCGGTACTTCTGTTGACGCGCATGAGCGTTCGATTGACCGCATGGTGCAGGCAGGCGCGGTTCCCGTAACCTGGCAGCAGGTGTTACTGGAATACCAGCGCGACTGGTCCCGTAAAGAAACCTATGACGCCGTCATGGATCTGGTGCGCGAACACAGCGGCGCCTACGGTATGGGCGTGGATTACGCCTACACCCTGGTGCATGGCGCGCCTGAACGCAAAGCGTAATGCCAATGGCGGGGTAATCCCGCCATTCTCCTTGTGCAAGGAACCTTCCATGGCGCAACAAAATAAACACGTGACGCTGGTCATTACGCATACATTGCAGCCCAACCAGGCGGAGCGCTATGAGCAATGGCTGGGGAAAATTATGCCGGTGGCGGCGGAGTTTCCCGGGCATCTGGGGGCCAACGTTATTCGTCCCGCTGACGGACAAACTCTGTGGAACATTATTATTCGTTTCGACACCCTGGAGCATCTCTACAACTGGACCCAGTCGGATACGCGTCGGGTACTGGTGGAGGAAATAGCCCCGCTGCTGGCGGAAGGTGATAAAACAGAAGTCCGCACCGAAGCGGCGTTCTGGTTTACGCCACCAGCGCCCCACGTCCGCCAGCCGCTGCGCTGGAAACAGTTTCTGATAACCCTGCTGGTTATTTTTCCCAGCACCAATCTGGTGCCGTGGATAACCGGCATGATCCTTCCCGCACTGAAGGGGTCAATGCTATTGCATCTGATTAATGATGCCTGTGTGGTTGCGCTGGTGGTCTGGCTCTGGATGCCCATCGTAACCCGTCTGTTTGCCGGATGGCTGAAAAAAGCCTGATCGGTTTTTCAGGAGATTGTTATGTCTCAAACTGCCACACTTATTCTGACGCACGGAAAAATCCATACCCTTGATCGGCAATACCCACAGGCGGAAGCCGTGGCGATCAAAGACGGAAAAATTCTGGCGACCGGTACTCATGACAGGATCATGAGCTTTGCCGCTGACGGGACACAAATTGTTGATCTAAAAGGTCACACGGTGATCCCCGGTTTAAACGACTCCCACCTGCATTTGATTCGCGGCGGCCTCAATTACAATCTGGAATTACGCTGGGAAGGCGTGCCGTCATTGGCGGACGCGCTGCGTATGTTAAAAGATCAGGCGGATCGAACGCCATCACCGCAATGGGTTCGCGTGGTGGGGGGCTGGAGTGAGTTTCAGTTTGCTGAACGCCGCATGCCGACACTGGAAGAACTGAACGACGCGGCGCCGGATACACCGGTGTTTGTGCTGCATCTTTACGATCGCGCGCTGCTCAATCGGGCAGCGTTGAAAGCGGTGGGCTATACCAAAGCGACGCCGGACCCGGTCGGCGGTGAGATTGTCCGCGACAGCAACGGCAACCCAACCGGGATGCTGATCGCCAAACCGAACGCCATGATCCTGTACTCGACGCTGGCGAAAGGGCCAAAGTTACCGCTGGAGATGCAGGTAAACTCGACCCGACAGTTTATGCGCGAGCTGAACCGTCTGGGATTGACCAGCGCCATCGACGCGGGCGGCGGCTTCCAGAACTACCCGGAAGATTACGAGATTATTGAGCAGTTGCACACCAACAATCAGATGACGATACGCATTGCCTACAACCTGTTTACCCAACGGCCGAAGCAAGAGCTGGGGGACTTTGAGCGCTGGACTGACATGCTCAAACCGGGGCAAGGGACCGATTTTTATCGCGCTAACGGCGCAGGGGAAATGCTGGTCTTTTCGGCGGCGGATTTCGAAGACTTTCTGCAACCGCGCCCGGACCTGCCTGAAGGAATGGAAGATGAGCTGGAGCGCGTGGTGCGCCATCTTGTCGAACATCGCTGGCCATTCCGCCTGCATGCCACCTACGACGAATCCATCAGCCGCATGCTGGATGTCTTTGAGAAGGTCAACCGCGACATTCCGTTCAACGGATTACACTGGTTCTTCGACCATGCGGAGACCATCACCGAACGCAACATCGACCGTGTAAAAGCGCTCGGTGGTGGGATTGCCGTACAGCACCGGATGGCCTTCCAGGGCGAGTATTTTATCGATCGCTATGGCAAAGAGGCGGTGAAACACACGCCACCGGTCGCAAAAATGCTGGCGGCGGACGTTCCTGTCGGACTCGGTACTGACGCCACGCGTGTTGCCAGCTACAACCCGTGGACGGCGCTGTACTGGCTGGTTTCCGGGCGTACCGTCGGGGGGACGGCAATGTATGACGATAACAACCGTCTGCCGCGTGACGTGGCGCTGGAGTTGTGGACGGCGGGCAGCGCGTGGTTTTCCAGTGAGCAGGGGAAAAAAGGGCGGATTGAACAGGGACAGCTCGCCGACCTGGTGGTGCTGTCGAAAGATTACTTCAGCGTGGCGGAAGAGGAGATCAAAGGGATTGAGTCGGTGATGACGGTTGTCGATGGCAAAGTGGTCTACGCCGCGGGACATTTCACGCCGCTGGCGCCACCGGCGATCCCGGTGGTTCCTGACTGGTCGCCGGTGGTAAACGTCCCAGGCCACTACCGTTCCGCGCCGTCCGCCGCCGCTAAAGTGGGGGCCATTGTCCAGATGCACCAGTGTTGTGGCAGCTGTGGCGTTCATGGGCATCAGCACGATATCGCGCGCAAATCGGGGATCCCGGTGTCAGATGACCAGGCCTTCTGGGGGGCGCTCGGCTGTTCCTGCTTCGCATTTTGATGTTCGACATGCCGGATGGCGCTCACGTTCATCCGGCAAAACCCGCCGATCTTTTCTAGAATTGTTTTCATTGAGCTTACAGGGATGGCACAAATGCAACATTGTGTGCCAATCTACGCGCGTCTTGTACAGTGAAGGTGGAAACATGGATGATTTTGTAATCCTTGGCTGCATTGCTCTATTTTTTGGACTGGTGGTGCCGATATTGGCGATTGTCGCGCTGAATCGCACCTCCGTGCTCCGTTATGAACTCTCCATTCTGCGCCGACGGGTTGAGGAACTTGAACAACGTGGCGCGGGCACTGCGCCGGTTCAACAGGCGACACCTGAGCCTGTTATCCCCGTGGAGCCGATATCAGAGTCTGTGGTTACCGCCGTCGCGTCAGGGGTTGAACGTCCTCAACTCTCCATCGTCATGCCTGAAAAAGTCGACGCGCCGCCTGTGAAACCGCAGAAACCCTCTGCCTTTGGCGGCGTTTTCTCTTCACTGGCACGCTGGTTTATGCAGGGAAATCCGCTGGCCAAACTGGGGATCTTGCTGCTCTTCTTCGGTTTATCATTCCTGCTGCGGTATACGGTTGAACATTCCCTGTTTCCCCTTGAGCTGCGCCTTGTGGCGGCGGCGCTGTTTGCCGTGGTGTTGCTCGCGGTGGGTTGGCGCTTGCGGCACAAACAGCCCGTCTATGCCTTAATTCTGCAAGGGGGGGCGACTGGCGCGCTTTATTTGACTGTCTTTGGCGCATTCCGGCTGTGGCAAATGTTGCCGCTCACGCTGGCTTTTGCACTGCTGGTGCTAATTTGCGCGGCAAGCGTGGGGCTCGCGATTTTGCAAAAAGCGCTGAGTCTGGCGATGCTGGCAAGTATCGGCGGCTATCTTGCCCCGCTGTTGCTTTCCACCGGGAGCGGCAACTATGTCGCGTTGTTCTCGTTTTACCTCCTGCTTTCGCTCGGCATTCTCGCCATCAGCATCTGGCAGCACTGGCGTGAGCTCAATCTGCTGGGGCTGCTGTTTACCTTTGGAGTCGGTGGGCTGTGGGGGCTGAGTAATTACCGGCCTGAGTACTGGCTCAATTGCCAGCTTTTCCTGATTGCCAACATCCTCATTTTTGGCGTGTTGAGCGTGGCGCTCTCGCTGCGGGCGCAGGAGAAGGGCAAGCGTATTATTGACGGCGTGCTGGTGTTTGCGCCTCCGGTGATTGGATTTGGCATGCAGTATGCCATGACCCAGCATCTGGAATACGGCCCGGCCCTCAGCGCGCTGGGATTTGGCGGTTTCTACATGGTGCTGGCATGGCTGGCATTACGCCGTTTTCCGTCGATGGGGCGTCCACTGGCGCTGGCGGCGCTGGCGCTTGGCGGGGCATTTGCTACGCTGGCCATCCCGCTGGCGCTTTCCGCACGCTGGACGGCAATGGCCTGGGCGCTCGAAGGACTGGGCGTGTTGTGGCTGGGCATTCAGCAACAACAGCGGCGGATGAGCTACAGCGGCACCGCATTGATGCTGCTGGCGGTGGTCAGCGGGGGCTGGGCGCTGGCAGAAAATGCTGCGGCGCTATCAGTGATGATGATCTTCTCGGTGCTGAGTCTGTGTTGGCTGGCTGGGGCGTGGCTGTGGCGTAGTGAAAAGGTGCAGATCAGTTGGGCGCTGCTGGCAGGGGGCGTGGCATTCTGGATCGTCGCCATTGTGGGCGCATCACAACTGGCGCTTGAAGACTCAGGTTCTGAATGGTTTGGCGCGCTGGCGCTGATGACCGTATCTTGCGCGCTTTGGCGTTATCTGAGCGGGCGGTTCGCATGGCGAGAGCTGGGGTACAGCCAGTGGCTGCTGTGGCCCGCCATGCTGTTATTGCTGATTTATCAAATAGATCTAAAGCAGATTTTTGCCGCTGGCTGGCAAAATCTGGCGTGGTGCGTGGCATTGCCTTGCGCGGTGCTCATGCTGTATCGCGATAGTCCACGTTTGTTGCCACGGCTCTCGCAGGCGCTGCATCTTTCTCTGTTCTGGATGAGCTTGTTGGCGTTAGCCATGGAATTATTCTGGTTTACGCAGGCATTGCCGTGGGGAATGGACGCCTGGCGCAGCGGCCTGATGATGGCGGCGGGCGGGATCGTTATCCTGCTGGTACATACGGCGCTTCGCCGCAAACTGTGGCCGTTCGCGAACTGGCCTGTTCTGTATGGCGCTATCGCATTAGCGCCGTTGGCCGTTATTTTGCTGTTGTATCTGCTGTTGGCTAACCTGGAAGATGGCGTGGTTCTCCATCAGCGTTACATTCCTGGGGTTAACCCGCTTGAAGAGGGGGCGGCCTTCGCGTTGTTGGGGCTGTATATTCTTGTTCGTTTCTCTCTTCGCGTATTACCTGCGCCGCTTGCGGCGTACCGTTCGTGGGGACCTGTTGCGCTGGCGGCGCTGGCATTTTGGTGGCTGAATGGGGCGCTGATGCGCGCGCTGTCGTGGTATGGCGACGTCGTGTGGAGCAGTGATGCGTTGTGGCATTCGCGTTTGATCCAGACCTGTTTTGCCCTGTTCTGGATGCTCACGGCGCTAATTGTCATGATTCGCGCAACGCGACGTGGTTCGCGACGGGAATGGTTTTGTGGCGCGGCCTTTCTGGGCATCGTTATCATTAAACTGATGCTGGTGGACAGTGCGAATGGCGGCGGGTTAGCACGCGCCGTCGCCTTTATTGGCGTGGCGATTCTGGTATTAATCGTGGGGTACTTCTCACCGTTACCGCCCAGGGCAGGAGACGAAAAATGAACGGGATGAAAGGGGTATTATGGAGCGTCCTGGTAGGGATGACGTTTCCGGCGTTCAGCCGCGACGAGGCACCGGAGACGCCACAGGATTACGCGGTGGGGATGACGCTGGAGACACACGGAGAATCGCCCTGGTATCGCGTTCCGCTCCCAATGGAGGTCTATGCCACCAGCGCCTGGCCGGATTTACGCGATGTGCGCGTGTTTAACCGCCAGGGCGACGTGGTGCCTTTCGCGCTTGAGGTGCAGAAATCGCAGGCCACGGAGCCAAAAGCCGTTCCGCTTCGACTCTTTGCGTTTGATGCATCACCTGTCCCGGTGAAACCGAATGACGATAGCGGCACGCAGACGGTTCTGCTGCGTTCGAAAAGCGGGCTGGAAATCCATTTTGAGAGCGAAGATGCCAAAGCGATAGGGCAAAGTTTTCTGCTGACGCTGCCGGAAAATGGGGTGGAATCCCTGCAGGTTTCCCGGTTGCGCCTGGACTGGCGCGATCCCGCGGAAAACTGGCAGGGGAAAGCCTCGGTGTATTACAGTCGTGACTTACATCGTTGGGATGAGCTTCAGGATGCCTCGCAGCTTATGGATCTGAAACGTGGCGATGATCGACTGAAAATCGACACCCTCCGTGCAGACATCACGCTGTCAACGGATGGCATCGCTTATCTGCTGGTGATCCTGGATTCGCAAAGCCCGGCGTTGGTGCTGAACGGCGTAAGCGCACTCACCGACACAAACCCACCTGCCGCCGAGCGCGTCTTGCTGAATGCCCGTGGCAGTAAAGTTTCGCCTACTGAGGCTATCTGGCGATGGGATCATCCCCAACCGCTGACGGCGCTGGACATCATTCTGGACGATAAAGGGATTTTACCTGTCGAGCTGGAGTGGCGCAGCAGCGAAAAAGCGGCATGGCGACCGTTGAGCAAGACGGTACTCTTTTGGCTGGATGGGCAGTTTTCTGACAGTATTCCCCTCTCTGGTGAGTTGGTCGAGGCGGTTCGCATGACCACCCTGAATGCCAAATTGCCGGAGACACTCCCGGTGGTGAGAGGCGTTCGTGACAGCTATCAGGTGATTTTCAATGCCCAGGGGACAAGTCCTTACATGCTGGCGTGGGGAAACGGGGCGGCAGTCAAGGCGGATGTCAGCATGGATATGCTGATCCCGAAAGCATTGCGTGAAAGGCAGAAGATTGACGCTCTGCCGAGGGTTTTCCCGCATACCCGCGTGATTCTGGGGGGCGAGGCGCGGTTAACGGCGACCTCAGCGGCTGAACAACAGCGGCTGTGGAAAACATTGCTGGTCTGGGGAGCGTTAATTCTTGGCGTGGCGGTTCTGCTGACGATGGTGTGGCGAATCTGGCGTGAAGTGAAGAAGGGCGGCGCGGCGTAACACAATAAAAAAGGCTCGCCGTGGCGAGCCTTTTCTTAATTCATGCCAATTACAGGCTGGAGACGTTTTCGGTCAGGTATTTTGCAACGCCGTCCGGAGAGGCGTTCATACCTTCTTTCCCTTTTTCCCACTGCGCCGGGCAAACATCACCGTGCTCTTCGTGGAACTGCAGCGCGTCAACCATACGCAGCATTTCGTCGATGTTACGACCCAGCGGCAGGTCGTTAACCACCTGATGGCGAACAACGCCGTTCGCGTCGATCAGGAAAGAACCACGCAGCGCCACGCCTGCTTCCGGGTGCTCGATGCCGTAGGCTTTCTGGATTTCGCGTTTGATGTCAGCAACCATTGCGTATTTCACTGCACCGATGCCGCCTTTGTCGACAGGGGTGTTACGCCATGCGTTGTGGACAAATTCAGAGTCAAAAGAAACGCCAACCACTTCAACGCCGCGCTTCTGGAATTCTTCGTAACGTTTGTCGAACGCGATCAGTTCTGATGGGCAAACGAAGGTGAAATCCATCGGCCAGAAGAACAGAACGGTTGTTTTACCGTTGGTGTGCTGTTTGAAGTTGAAGTTTTCAACAATCTCACCGCTACCCAGTACCGCAGCTGCTGTGAAATCCGGAGCCTGACGAGTAACCAGTACCATATAATTCTCCTGCAAAGTTAAGGGTTTTTTGGAACGCAACGCGGGCCAGTATAGAGAGTGTTCGGCAATAAGACAAAGAGGCGCTGACAATCGTTCAGTGAGCTTTTACCTATCAATATCCCAGCAGGGCCGGTAAGTGGCCGTGGGCAAATTGCCGGATGGCGGCTTCGCCTTATCCGACCTACGGATACCAACAGGTATCAGAGCGTTTTCTGCCTGGCCAGCGCCATCATGCGTGGATAAAACTGCCAGAAACGCGCTTCCAGGGCATCGTAGTGGGTATCCAGGTCATACCAGGAGTCGCGAAGGGCATCAAGGCGGGGGCGACGACTGGCCATTCCGTTCAGGACATCCTGTATGAAATCCATTTCACTGTAACGCTCCAGCCACTTTTCTGACCACAGATAGTTATTCAGATTCACAAAGCGTGGCGGCGATTCCGGCAGAATAATCTCGACCTGGGCATGGGCGTAACGCACAAAGGCCTGTAAGGGGAAGTCCGGGGAGAGTTGCGCCCAGTGACGCGACAGAAAGTGATCCCACATCACGTCGAGCGTGATGGGCGCTACGCGACGGGTTTCGGGGCGAAACCACTCTTTTGCCTCTTTCACTTCCGTCAGATTATCGGTGAGCACGTCGATGCGACGATGCATAAAAATACCGTCCACCACATCGGGCGCATAGTTCGCTTGCGGATTCCCCCGCACAAAATCGGCCAGCAGATTGCCGGAAAGTGAGCTTTCGGCGAGGTACGCCAGGTGTAAGTGAGCAAGAAAATTCATATACACTTCATCCTTCAAACTGCCTCTTTGTTGGCTGCCTTCACTCACCCCAGTCACTTACTTGTGTAAGCTCCTGGGGACTCACTCAGTTGCCGCCTCGATGCATCTTGAATGATTTTGTGTATAGATTATGTGATTAATCCAGAGGGGTAAAGGTTGCAGGGAGAGCGCCCCGGCACTAGACTACCCGCCTCTTATTTTAGTCAGAGTCAGTGTCATGCGCGTTGCCGATTTTTCCTTTGAATTACCCGAGTCCCTGATTGCCCACTATCCGATGCCTGAGCGCAGTAGTTGCCGCTTGCTGTCATTAGACGGGCCGACGGGCGCGCTGACGCATGGTACTTTCACCGATTTACTCGACAAGCTCAACCCTGGCGATCTGCTGGTCTTTAACAATACCCGCGTGATCCCGGCGCGTCTGTTCGGTCGTAAGGCCAGCGGCGGCAAGATTGAAGTGCTGGTTGAGCGCATGCTGGATGACAAGCGTATTCTGGCGCATATTCGCGCCTCTAAAGCGCCGAAGCCAGGCGCTGAATTACTGCTGGGCGATGATGAGAGTATCAAGGCCACCATGACCGCGCGTCATGACGCGCTGTTTGAAGTCGAATTTAACGACGAACGTCCGGTACTGGATATTCTCAATGCGATCGGCCATATGCCGTTGCCGCCGTACATCGACCGTCCGGATGAAGACGCCGATCGTGAGCTGTATCAGACGGTTTACGGTGAAAAACCCGGTGCCGTTGCCGCGCCAACCGCAGGTCTGCATTTTGACGATCCTTTGCTCGCCAAACTGCGTGACAAAGGCATCGAGATGGCGTTCGTCACGCTGCACGTTGGCGCCGGGACGTTCCAGCCTGTGCGTGTGGACACCATTGAAGACCACATCATGCATTCCGAATACGCCGAAGTGCCGCAAGACGTTGTGGATGCGGTGCTGGCTGCGAAAGCGCGCGGCAACCGGGTGATTGCGGTAGGTACGACTTCCGTGCGTTCGCTGGAAAGCGCGGCGCAGGCGGCAAAAAACGGCCTCATCGAACCGTTCTTCGGCGATACGCAGATTTTTATTTATCCTGGTTATCAATACAAAGTGATTGATGCGCTGGTGACTAACTTCCATCTGCCTGAATCAACGTTGATTATGTTGGTTTCGGCGTTTGCGGGTTATAAACACACCATGCACGCCTATCACGAAGCAGTAAAAGCGGAATATCGATTTTTTAGTTACGGTGATGCCATGTTTATCACGTACAATCCGCAGGCTATTTTTGAGCAACCGTGAGAACGCTCTCTCACGTACCATTTTGCCACCGTGGAGTGATTCCAGGGTGAATGTGTAATCATCAGACTGTTTCTCTGATGCAGGAGAAAAAATGAAATTCGAACTGGATACCACCGACGGACGCGCTCGTCGCGGCCGCCTGGTGTTTGATCGTGGCGTAGTGGAAACGCCTGCTTTTATGCCTGTTGGCACTTACGGCACCGTCAAAGGGATGACGCCGGAAGAAGTTGAAGCCACCGGCGCGCAGATTATTCTCGGCAACACCTTCCACCTGTGGCTGCGCCCGGGTCAGGAAATCATGAAACTGCATGGCGACCTGCACGATTTCATGCAGTGGAAAGGCCCGATTCTTACCGATTCCGGCGGTTTCCAGGTGTTCAGTCTGGGCGATATCCGCAAGATCACCGAACAAGGCGTTCACTTTCGCAACCCGATCAATGGCGATCCGATTTTCCTTGATCCTGAAAAGTCTATGGAGATTCAATACGATCTCGGTTCCGATATCGTGATGATTTTCGACGAATGTACTCCCTATCCGGCGGACTGGGACTATGCTAAACGCTCCATGGAGATGTCTTTGCGTTGGGCCAAGCGTAGCCGTGACCGTTTTGACGGCCTTGGCAATAAAAATGCGCTTTTTGGCATCATTCAGGGCAGCGTTTACGAAGATTTACGTGATATCTCCGTCAAAGGTCTGGTAGATATCGGCTTTGATGGCTACGCTGTCGGCGGTCTGGCTGTGGGTGAGCCAAAGGAAGATATGCACCGTATTCTGGAGCATGTTTGCCCGCAAATCCCGACGGATAAACCGCGTTACCTGATGGGCGTCGGCAAACCAGAAGATCTGGTTGAAGGCGTGCGTCGTGGTATCGATATGTTTGACTGCGTGATGCCAACGCGAAACGCCCGTAACGGTCACTTGTTCGTGACTGACGGCGTGGTGAAAATTCGTAATGCGAAGCATAAAAGCGACACTAGCCCACTCGATGCCGAGTGTGATTGCTATACCTGTCGCAATTATTCGCGCGCTTACTTGCATCATCTTGACCGTTGCAACGAAATATTGGGCGCGCGACTCAATACCATTCATAACCTTCGTTACTACCAGCGTTTGATGGCGGGTTTACGCAAGGCTATTGAAGAGGGTAAATTAGAGAGCTTCGTGACCGATTTTTACCAACGCCAGGGTCGACCTGTTCCACCTTTGAACGTTGATTAATTTTAATAATGAGGGAATTTGAATGAGCTTTTTTATTTCTGATGCGGTAGCGGCAACAGGTGCTCCGGCGCAGAGCAGCCCGATGTCTCTGATTCTGATGCTGGTGGTGTTTGGTCTGATTTTCTACTTCATGATCCTTCGCCCACAGCAGAAGCGTACCAAAGAACACAAAAATCTGATGAGCTCCATTGCGAAAGGCGATGAAGTACTGACCAATGGTGGCCTGGTGGGTCGTGTGACCAAAGTAGCTGAGTCTGGCTACATTGTTATCGCGCTGAACGACACCACTGAAGTGGTTATCAAACGTGACTTCGTAGCTGCCGTTCTGCCGAAAGGCACCATGAAGGCGCTGTAATTTATTGTTTTCCCAAAGGGAACTGCCGTGTTAAACCGTTATCCTTTGTGGAAGTACATTATGCTGGTCGTCGTGATTGTCGTCGGCCTGCTTTACGCACTTCCCAACCTGTATGGTGAGGATCCGGCTGTTCAAATCACTGGCGCGCGCGGTGTCGCCGCCAGTGAGCAAACGCTGATCCAGGTCCAGAAAACGTTACAAGAAGAAAAAATTACTGCTAAGTCTGTGGCACTGGAAGAGGGCGCTATTCTTGCGCGCTTCGACTCCACCGACACTCAACTGCGCGCACGTGAAGCGCTGGTGGGCGTGCTGGGTGATAAATACGTCGTGGCGCTAAACCTTGCTCCAGCGACCCCGCGTTGGCTGGCTGCTATTCACGCAGAACCGATGAAACTCGGTCTCGACCTGCGTGGCGGCGTTCACTTCCTGATGGAAGTAGATATGGACACCGCACTGGGTAAGCTGCAGGAGCAAAATATCGATAGCCTGCGCAGCGAACTGCGTGATAAAGGCATTCCTTATACGACTGTACGCAAAGAAGACAAATACGGTCTGAGCATTACGTTCCGTGATGACAAGGCCCGCGATGAGGCGATCGCTTATCTGACGCCCCGCCATCGCGATCTGGTGATCACCAGCCAGGGTAGCAATGTACTGCGTGCGGTAATGACTGATGCTCGCCTGAGCGAAGCCCGCGAATACGCGGTGCAGCAGAACATCAATATCCTGCGTAACCGTGTTAACCAACTGGGTGTTGCTGAGCCTGTCGTACAACGTCAGGGTGCAGACCGCATCGTCGTTGAGCTGCCGGGTATTCAGGATACTGCGCGTGCGAAAGAGATTCTGGGCGCCACCGCGACCCTGGAGTTCCGTCTGGTCAACACCAACGTAGACCAGTCTGCTGCCGCTTCCGGGCGTGTACCGGGCGATTCCGAAGTGAAACAGACCCGCGAAGGTCAGCCTGTTGTGCTGTACAAACGTGTGATCCTGACTGGTGACCATATCACCGACTCCACTTCCAGCCAGGACGAATACAACCAGCCGCAGGTTAACATCTCGCTGGATAGCGCGGGTGGCAACATCATGTCTAACTTCACCAAGGACAACATCGGTAAACCGATGGCGACCCTGTTTGTGGAGTACAAAGACAGCGGTAAGAAAGATGCTAACGGTCGTTCGGTTCTGGTGAAGCAGGAAGAGGTGATTAACATCGCCAACATCCAGTCTCGCCTGGGCAACAGCTTCCGTATTACCGGCATCGACAACCCGAACGAAGCGCGCCAGCTCTCTCTGCTGCTGCGTGCCGGTGCGCTGATTGCGCCGATTCAGATTGTTGAAGAACGTACCATCGGCCCAACGCTGGGTATGCAGAACATCAAACAGGGTCTGGAAGCGTGTCTGGCGGGGCTGGCGGTTTCTATTCTGTTCATGATCTTCTTCTATAAGAAGTTCGGTCTGATCGCAACCAGCGCGCTGATTGCTAACCTGGTACTGATTGTCGGCATTATGTCGCTGCTGCCAGGGGCCACGCTGAGTATGCCGGGTATTGCGGGTATCGTGCTAACCCTTGCGGTGGCGGTCGACGCCAACGTACTGATCAACGAGCGTATCAAAGAAGAGTTGAGCAACGGGCGTTCGGTGCAGCAGGCGATCAACGAAGGTTATGCGGGTGCATTCAGTTCCATCTTTGATGCGAACATCACTACGCTGATTAAAGTCCTGATCCTGTATGCAGTCGGCACCGGCGCAATCAAAGGCTTCGCTATCACCACCGGTATTGGTGTAGCAACGTCTATGTTTACCGCAATTGTCGGTACGCGTGCCATCGTAAACCTGTTGTATGGCGGCAAACGCATCAACAAGCTGTCAATCTGAGGAGTGCGTTGTGGCACAGGAATATACTGTTGAACAATTGAACCATGGCCGTAAAGTCTGGGACTTTATGCGCTGGGACTACTGGGCTTTCGGCATCTCAGGTCTTTTGCTGATCGCGGCCATTGTGATTATGGGCGTGCGCGGCTTTAACTGGGGGCTGGATTTCACCGGTGGTACGGTTATTGAGATCACGCTGGAAAAACCAGTGGATATGGATCAGATGCGAGCGTCGCTTGAAAAAGCGGGCTTCGTCGAACCACAGGTGCAGAACTTTGGTAGCAGCCACGACATCATGGTGCGCATGCCTCCGGTGAAAACCGAGAGCGGCAGCCAGGTGTTGGGCAGCAAAGTGCTGGAGGTCATTAACCAGTCCACCGATCAGAGCGCGGCAATCAAGCGCATTGAGTTTGTTGGGCCGAGCGTCGGGGCAGATCTGGCGCAGAGTGGGGCGATGGCGCTGCTGGCGGCGCTGATCTCCATCCTGGTCTACGTTGGTTTCCGCTTCGAGTGGCGTCTGGCGGCGGGGGTGGTTATCGCTCTTGCGCACGACGTGGTGATCACCATGGGCATTCTCTCTCTCTTTCACATTGAGATTGATTTAACCATCGTGGCGTCGCTGATGTCGGTTATCGGCTACTCGCTGAACGACAGCATCGTGGTCTCGGACCGTATTCGTGAAAACTTCCGTAAGATTCGTCGCGGCACGCCTTACGAGATCTTTAACGTCTCCCTGACCCAGACGTTGCACCGTACCTTGATCACTTCCGGTACCACTTTGATGGTTATCCTGATGCTGTTCCTGTTCGGTGGTCCGGTACTGGAAGGCTTCTCGCTGACCATGCTTATCGGTGTGTCTATCGGTACGGCTTCATCTATCTACGTTGCGTCTGCACTGGCGCTGAAACTGGGGATGAAGCGCGAGCACATGCTGCAGCAGAAAGTCGAGAAAGAAGGGGCGGATCAGCCGTCAATTCTGCCTTAAGCAGACGTTCATGCTGTCATAGAAATCCCGGTCAAATGACCGGGATTTTTTTTGCTTATCCGTTTGAATTTGCGGAAGTGAAACCCATTGTTCCTGGGGGATGTGTTACCGCCTGCGCGTGATGGCGCTTTTATGCCATCAGGATGAAAGGGCTATTTTTTTGTTTCTGTCAGTTGAACTGTGCGTCTCTGTTCTTTTGATATTGGCCCATCTGGACATAACCAATATGGTCAGCCATTAACTGCGCTTCGTGCTCACTGTGCGTCACCAGCAGTGCGGTTTGCCCCGCGTCCCGCAAAATATCCCGAACCTCTGTGCCGAGGCGCTCGCGCGTTTTTTTATCCAGGCTGGAAAAGGGTTCATCCAGCAGCAGGATGTCTGGATGCGGCGCCAGCGCACGGGCTAACGCAATGCGTTGTTGTTGTCCGCCTGAAAGTTCATGGGGATAGCGACCCGCATGGCTGTGCAATTCCACCATTCTTAGCAGCTCCGTCACTCTGGCCTGTTGCGCCTCACGCGGCATCCGTCGTAAACCAAACGCCACGTTTTGTTGTGCCGTCAGATGGGGGAATAACGCATATTCCTGAAATACCATCCCGACGTGACGTTTCTCTGGCGGCAGATGTATGCCCGGTCCGGCGACACGTCGTTGTGAAACATAAATCTCACCGCTTCGCAGCCGTTCAAACCCGGCAACGGCACGTAGCACGGTGGTTTTTCCGCAGCCGGAGGCCCCCAGCAGACAGGCAAGTTCACCTTTACGCAAGGACATTGAAAACCCGTTCAGCACCGATTGCTGGCTGTTGCCGTAGGCAACATGCACATCCTCCAGGCGTAATGCAATTTCTGACATTGTCGTTCCTTTAGTGGCGGCGCGTCAGTTGATGACGCACCAGCAAAATAACCGGCAGTGTGCCTGCAAGAACAATCATTAAGGCGGCAATTGCCCCTTCCTCATAGGTTCCGCGAGCGGCTTCTGCATAAAGCAACGTTGCCAGCGTCTCGAAGTTGACCGGACGTAAAAGCAGCGTCGTTGGCAACTCTTTCATCGCATCGGCAAAGACTAACAATGCGCTACTCACCAACGCCGGGCGCAATAACGGGAAGTGAACCCGGGCAAACGTTCCTGCGCCATTTTCCCCTAACAAACGCGAGGCTTGTTCAAGGGAAGGGGGGATGCGGCCCAACCCGGAATCCAGTGCACCGATGGCAATCGCCTGGAAACGCATTGCACAGCAGATAACCAGCAATATGCCCGCAGACATCAACGGCAAGCCGCGAATTTCCAGCAAATCCGCCAGCCATTTATCGACCGCCATCGCCGGTGTCAGGAATCCAATCGCCAGAATGGTCCCCGGAACCGCGTAGCCCAGGGAGGCGAGGCGCATTACGCCGCGACGAAATCCAGGCATCGCGTTGTCAGCGGCGCTATGGCGCGCGCTCCACGCCACCATCAAACTGACGCACACGACCACCAGGGTGGTTCCCGCTGCCAGTGACAGGGTGTTTTGCAATGCCGAAAGTAACGAGGCGGACAGCGGATTTTCTTCACCTAAACGTTTTAGGCTTTCCCAGACCAAAAACAGGACCGGGGCCAGAAACCCGAGAATCACCGGCAGCGCAATGATCGCGCCGAGAAGCCATCCTCGCCAGCCGTGTACGCGCGTGGGTTGAATTTCCCGTTGGCTGCGGCTGCTAAATCCTTGTTTTCTGCGGCCATAAAATTCCAGCGTCAGTATGCAGAAAATAAACATCAGCATCATGCAGGCGATTTGCGCAGCGGATGCCAAATCAGAGCGAGAAATCCAGGTGGTATATACGGTGACGGTTAAGGTTTGCACGCCCAGAAACTCCGACGCGCCAATATCGTTCAGCGTTTCCAGTAGCGCCAGACTGATTCCCACTGCCAGCGCCGGGCGGGCCAGCGGCAGAGCAACGCGGAAGAAAGTACCAGCAGCCCCACAGCCCAGCGTACGGGCAGCCTCCAGCAAGTGTGCAGGCTGGCTAATAAACATCGCCCGGGTCGTCAGGTAGACATAAGGGTACAACACTAAACCGAGCAGAATAATGGCGCCTGTCAGTGAACGCACATCAGGCAGACGGAACTGTCTCGGGCTGTCAAACCCCAATAAAAAACGGATGAATGTTTGCAGCGGGCCGATGGGATGCATTAAATCGAGCCACGCGAATGCCACAATGTAGGTCGGCATTGCCAGCGGCAGCAGCAGCGCCCAACTGAGGATCTTGCGCCCGGGGAAGTCCCATGCTGTGACCGCCCATGCGCTGCCGACGCCAATGACGCCCACCATCACCGCCACCCCCGCCAGCAACAGCACGGTATTTTTCAGTACTGAGGGCAGTACAAAGGTGATGAGATTATCCCAGTGGGAGAAGTCAGCCTGCGTTGCCTGCCAGAGAAGCGCCACAATAGGGGTGAGTACGCCCAGCGCAATACACAGCGCGCCAAGATGCAGCGGCGTTAATAACGACTGCGGCCCGGAAACCAGGCCGCGTAACGTTGTCAGATGAAGTGACTTATTGATCGAATCCAACTTTATCAACCAGGAGGCTTGCTTGTTTACGGTATTTCACAATTTCAGTTAACGGGACTTTGTCGACGTCAATCTCACCAATGGTCGCGCTGATCACAGGATCAAGCGTGACGCCTTTCAACACCGGATATTCAAAGTTTGCTTTGGCGTAAAGCTGCTGGGCTGGCGCAGACACCAGGTATTCCATCAGTTTTATGGCTTCTGCTTTATTCGGCGCGTAGCGGGCCACTGCGGCGCCACTGATATTTACATGCGTGCCGCCTTGCTCAAAGGTCGGCTTAACGACTTTAATAGCGTCACCCCAGCGGCGCGCATCGCTGCCTTCTTTCGCATTTTTCATGTGGCCGACGTAATAGGAGTTCGCCAGACCGATATCACAAATGCCGCCGAGAATATCCCGGGCGACGTCACGGTCACCGCCGGTGGCTTTACGCGCCAGGTTCGCCTTCACGCCGCGCAGCCACTCTTCGGTTTTCGCTTCACCGTGGTGGGCAATCATGGCGGCAATCAGCGCCGTGTTATAAGGATGCTGCCCGGAACGGATACACACTTTGCCTTTGTATTCCGGGCTGGAAAGCTGTTCGTAATGCCAGTTATCAATGGGCAGGGATTTATCCGCGTAGAGCACACGGGCGCGCATAGACAACGCAAACCACTGATTATCTTCACCGCGTAAATTGGCCGGGATTGCTGCCTTAAGCACTTCTGACTGCACTGGCTGTGTGACGCCCGCTTCGACTAAATCGATGAGATTACCGGCATCGACGGTCATCAGCAGGTCAGCAGGGGAGTTTTCACCCTCCGCTTTTACGCGTTCGAGCATGCCATCCTTAATATAAACCGTGCTCACTTTTACGCCGCTGGATTGTGTCCAGCTATCGAGCAATGGCTGAATCAGGCCTGGTTCACGCGTGGTGTAGAGGGTTAACGTTTCCTGGGCCAACGCGGGGGCGCTGAAACAGAGAGCCAGAGCTGATGCAAGAGTGATTCGGTGCAGTCTGATGCTGGGCAGAGCATTCATCGTTTTTATCCCGGAGTAATTGGAACTAATCGTGATCCGAACAGGAGCCTGTTCTTCAGGCGCGCATACAATAAATGATAATCAGTAGCAGTGACAATTATGGGGAAATGCAACTGATTCACATTTACAAAACTTTAATCAATGATGTGATATAGCAGGGGTCGGCGTCGTCGATATCTAAAAATGGGGCCGCAGTTTTCTCATATCGCCGCGGGTTGCCGCCTTCGCTGATGGGAACGGCTGAATGTAAAACGGCGATCACTACTGACAGTATGCTGTCAGTAGCCCTGCTTTATGATTTCTCCTGAACTCACCCATACAGGCAGGAGGAATCATGAAAAGCATTATTAATTGGTTTGAAATCCCGGTTGCGGATATGGAGCGCGCCATTGCGTTCTATGAGCCGGTGATGCAGATGTCGCTACGCCGTGAAAAAATGGACAGTGCCGATCTGGCCGTTTTCCCCTATGACGAACCGGCGACCGGGGGCGCACTGGCAAAATTTGATGGGATTACGCCATCGACGCAGGGCGCTATTATTTATCTGCATACGGCAGATCTGGCGGCATCACTTGAACGCGTCACTACTGCTGGCGGTGAGTGTATCTTCGGGCCGCTCGACCTGGGGCAGAATATTGGCACTATTGCGCTGTTTACCGACAGCGAAGGCAATCGTGTTGGCCTGCATCAACCCGTGTAATCATCGCTAACACAGAGAGTAAAAATGACCCGACGCGCCGACCGCTTGTTTCAGATTGTGCAAATCCTGCGTGGCAGGCGACTGACAACGGCGGCGCTGTTGGCCGAACGGCTTGAGGTTTCCGAGCGGACAATTTATCGCGATATCCGCGACCTTTCATTATCAGGCGTACCTGTGGAAGGCGAAGCGGGGATCGGGTATCGCTTAATGGCAGGCTTTGATCTCCCTCCGCTGATGTTAACGCACCGCGAATCAGAAGCGTTGATGGTGGCCATTCGTTTGCTGAAAACATGGGGAGGGGATTCCCTTTCGCGGGAACTGGAGTCCGCGCAGGAGAAGGTGCTGGCGATATTGCCGGAAGAGAGCCGCCGTCGGGCTGAACAGACGAGGATTTTTGCGCCAGACTTTGGTACGCAGCCGCATTCCCGCAGTGCTTTTGATCTCATTCATCAGGCGGTGTCGGCGCAGCAGGTACTGGCGTTGCATTATCGCGATGAAGCCGGACATCTCAGCTGGCGGGACGTGCAGCCGCTCGGGATGTTCTTCTGGGCAGAACACTGGCTGTTGATTGCCTGGTGTGAGCGACGTGAAGATTACCGCTGTTTTCGCGTTGACCGTTGCCTGCAGATTACCCCGCTTGACCGCCGTTTCCGTGAAGACGCTAACCGCTCGTTGAGTGATTTCTTGCGTAAAGTGCAATGTGAAGAAAGGACGTAAATAGTCCTCTCTCCGGGATTGATAAAAAGTCAGCTTCGCGGGAAACTGCACATGACCTTATAGTTAACCCTGGTACTTCATCATCATGGCGATAATCCCCAAAAATTATGCGCGGCTGGAAAGCGGCTATCGTGAAAAGGCGCTGAAACTCTTCCCCTGGGTCTGTGGGCGTTGCTCACGCGAGTTTGTCTACTCGAACCTGCGTGAGTTGACGGTGCACCATATGGATCACGATCACACCAATAATCCGGAAGATGGCAGTAACTGGGAACTGCTTTGCCTCTACTGCCACGATCATGAGCATTCAAAATACACTGAAGCCGATCTGTATGGTTCCACGGTCATTGCCGGGGAAGATGCGCAGAAGGATGTCGGGGAAGCAAAGTACAATCCGTTCGCTGATCTGAAAGCGATGATGGATAAGAAGAAATAAAAAAAAGCACCGACGCTATTTTCGTTCGGTGCTTTTTTTGCCCGGTAGCGTTTCGCTTGCCGGGCCTACGATAATCACGCAGGCCGGATAAGGCATTTGCGCCGCCATCCGGCTACTTAGCGCGATTAGAAGTTATAACCGACTACCAGGTATCCACCCCAACCGGTAGAACGGACGTTCTCTTTCATCCAGTTCAGATCGGCATCGTCATTCCATTGACCACCGTTATGCCAGTAACGGGCAACGACAGAGTAATGCCAGTGATCGTAGTTCAGTGCCAGGATGTGGCTTGACGCGATGGAGTCGTTAGTACGCTGTTTAATACCATTTTCAGCATACTGGCTCTTGTCGCCCAGATCGGAACCCCAGTCGAAGTTGGTGAAGCCGATGTAGCTCAGGTTACCGCCCCACAGTTGGGTGATTGGTACAAAGTATTTCACTTTGAAACGGTAGCCGTCCCACTCGTTTTCGTTTTCAGCGCCGTAGTTCTGCCACTGGTATTTCGCATAGACGTTCATGGACAGGCTCATCGGCAGACCAGTGTCGATGTCGGTACCCAGACCCATGTACCAGGTGCTCTGGCGACCATCTTTGTTACGACCCATGTCGTAGATATAGTTGTTCGCGAAGTACCATTCTTTAAACGGACCAAAGCTCAGATCAGTATTGGTCAGCTTATCGATAGAGAAACGCGGTTCAATTTCCATAAACAGCGGAGAACCGTGGTTCCAGATACCTTTCGCATCGGTGTTACCACCGAAGAATACCGGTGCATCCGCGTAACCGTAGAAATCAAACCAGTCTTTTTTCGCGAAAGCTTCATATTCCAGATAGGTATCGTTACGGATCTGCGGTCCGAAACGCGTGTGGTAGCTGCCGACCACGTTTACGCTCTGGTGCCACCAGTCAGAAAGATATTGCGGTTTGTCGTTTTCAGCTGCATTAACGGTGAAAGACGACGAGAGCGCCAGCACTGCACCGGCTGCAAGTAATGTTTTTTTCATATGTATGCCACTGTTTAAAAATCCCTTACGGGAGTGAAAAAGGCGCAAATTGCGTTTCTAAATATTTCGTGTTTCTGCGGAACCTATTATAAAAACCCTTGCTCACAAAAATCTGTCTTGTTTCACAGTTCTATCATTCACGTAATCGATTGCGTTCACGTTTGCGTACTTTTAGCGATGAGAGTGTACTGGCTTTCATGAATGTAGCCAATTTTCACTAAAAGTGAGAGTCATGTAAGGAGAATCACAAAACTGAAGAGGGATATGTTGCGGAACGAACAAAACGTTCCGCTGGGGGGTTTATTGCGTCACAGGCTGGATGTCGTGGATGCGAATGAAACCTGGCTGGTCCGGTGTCAATCCCTTTAACTGTAACGGAATATCAATGTCGCTGGGTGCAAGAAGACTGGCAGGGGCGTTAATCAACTGATTATGCACGTTCACTTCCTGATAATTTTCAGTCGTTCCCTGGAGCTGTCCATATTCCACCGTGCCGCTGAATGCCGGCAAGGGATCGTTAGACTCGCCCTGAATACGTAGCGTCAGACGCGTACCGTCGGCGTTGGGGGCAATATTGATAAGCGACATGCGCAGTGTGCCAATCTGGCTGTTCAGACGGGCTGGCGTTTTGGAACCCGGTAACAGGTAAACGCCGCTGGAGGATTTCGCATTCAACGTGTTTTGCTGCGTTATTTTTATGGTTTCCTGGTTCAACTGGGTCATTTCTGCACTCAACGTACTGACGCTGTGATGCATCTGGCGTACTTCGCTCTGCTGCACGCAGGCACTGAGACTAAAGAGGCTTCCCACCAGGAGAATTCTTAGGTAACGTCTTGTCATGTAGATTATTTCCTTCATCGTCGGGATAACCTAATGGTAGGTCTCTACGTGAGCAAAGGCATAGATCCTTTGTCTCAAAAGCGCTCTGCCTTTGTTGTCACGTCAGTTCAGGGTAAAATAGATTTCGTTAACCACTGAGGTACAGGACGCCGTATGCATTGCCCATTCTGTTTCGCCGTAGACACTAAGGTTATTGACTCTCGTCTTGTCGGCGAGGGCTCTTCAGTACGCCGCCGTCGGCAGTGTCTGGTCTGTAATGAACGTTTCACCACGTTTGAAGTCGCGGAGCTTGTGATGCCGCGCGTGATAAAAAGTAACGATGTCCGTGAACCGTTCAACGAAGAGAAACTGCGTAGCGGTATGCTCAGAGCGTTGGAAAAACGCCCGGTCAGCGCCGATGACGTAGAAATGGCGTTAAATCACATTAAATCGCAACTGCGCGCCACCGGGGAACGTGAAGTCCCCAGTAAGATGATCGGCAATCTGGTGATGGAGCAACTGAAAAAGCTCGATAAAGTTGCCTATATCCGTTTTGCCTCCGTGTACCGCAGTTTTGAAGATATCAAAGAATTCGGCGAAGAGATCGCTCGCCTACAGGACTAAGCCATGCTGGATGAGTTTTACATGGCGCGAGCGCTGAAACTTGCTGCGCGCGGGCGTTTTACCACGCATCCCAACCCGAACGTCGGTTGCGTGATTGTCAAAGAGGGCGAGATTGTCGGCGAAGGCTATCATCACCGCGCCGGTGAACCTCATGCTGAAGTCCATGCGCTGCGCATGGCGGGTGAGAAAGCCAAAGGCGCCACCGCGTATGTCACGCTGGAACCGTGCAGCCATCATGGCCGTACGCCGCCATGCTGTGACGCGTTAGTGGCAGCAGGTGTCACCCGCGTCGTCGCGGCCATGCAGGACCCCAACCCGCAGGTTGCCGGGCGCGGACTGTATCGTCTGCAACAGGCAGGCATTGACGTGAGCCACGGGCTGATGATGAGCGACGTGGAAGCGTTGAATAAAGGTTTTCTCAAGCGGATGCGCACGGGATTTCCGTATATCCAGCTGAAGCTTGGCGCCTCGCTCGATGGCCGTACGGCGATGGCCAGCGGCGAAAGCCAGTGGGTCACCTCGCCACAGGCGCGGCGTGACGTGCAGCGTCTGCGCGCGCAAAGCCATGCGATTCTGACCAGCAGTGCGACGGTACTGGCTGACGATCCGGCATTAACGGTGCGCTGGGATGAACTGGACGCGGATACGCAGGCGGTTTATCCGCAGGAATATCTGCGCCAGCCGGTGCGCATTGTTATCGACAGTCAGAACCGTGTCACCCCCGAACATCGCATTGTGCAGCAGCCGGGTGAAACCTGGTTTGCCCGTACGCACAGCGACGATCGCCACTGGCCGGAAGGCGTGAAGTCAATCATTACCCCAGAGCACAACGGTCATCTTGACCTTGTCCTGCTGATGATGCAGCTCGGCAAACAGCAGATTAACAGTCTCTGGGTCGAAGCGGGGCCGACGCTGGCAGGGGCATTGTTACAGGCCGGATTAGTGGATGAGCTTATCGTCTATGTTGCACCTAAACTGTTAGGAAGCGACGCCCGAGGATTATGTGTACTGCCGGGGCTTGAGAAATTAAGTGAGGCCCCCCATTTTAAATTCAACGAGATACGCCATGTAGGTCCGGATATTTGCCTGCATTTAGTGGGCGCATGATCTCCCGGTTCGAAAGGGAAGCAGCGCACAAAATATTATGATAAAATCCGCCCCCCTGCGGGGCCACAAATGAACCCGAAGGAAGAGTATGAACATTATTGAAGCTAACGTTGCTACCCCGGACGCTCGCGTCGCCATCACCATTGCGCGTTTCAACAACTTTATCAATGACAGCCTGCTCGAAGGTGCGATTGACGCCCTGAAACGTATTGGCCAGGTAAAAGATGAAAACATTACTGTCGTTTGGGTTCCGGGCGCGTATGAGTTGCCGCTGGCGGCAGGCGCACTGGCAAAAACCGGTAAATATGACGCGGTGATTGCGCTGGGTACGGTTATCCGTGGCGGTACTGCACACTTCGAATATGTCGCTGGCGGGGCAAGCAATGGCCTGGCGCATGTCGCTCAGGAAAGCGGAATCCCGGTAGCCTTTGGTGTTCTCACCACTGAAAGTATTGAACAAGCTATTGAACGTGCTGGCACTAAAGCCGGTAATAAGGGCGCTGAAGCTGCACTGACCGCGCTTGAAATGATTAATGTATTGAAAGCCATTAAGGCCTGATTTTTGTAAGGGGAAATCCGTGAAACCTGCTGCTCGTCGCCGCGCCCGTGAGTGTGCCGTCCAGGCGCTCTACTCCTGGCAGTTGTCCCAGAACGACATCGCTGATGTTGAATACCAGTTCCTGGCGGAACAAGACGTCAAAGACGTTGACGTCCTGTACTTCCGTGAACTGCTGTCGGGAGTGGCGACTAATAGCGCGTATCTCGACGGTCTGATGAAGCCGTACCTGTCCCGCCTGCTGGAAGAGCTGGGTCAGGTAGAAAAAGCGGTGCTGCGCATTGCGCTGTTTGAACTGTCCAAACGTCAGGATGTGCCATACAAAGTGGCCATTAACGAAGCTATCGAGCTGGCGAAAACCTTCGGTGCCGAAGATAGCCACAAGTTCGTCAACGGCGTACTGGATAAAGCAGCACCTGTGATTCGCCCCAACAAAAAGTAATCTGCAGGCCGTCAGAAGAGCGGGATGTTTCCGTTTGCCTGGCGGCCTTTTCTTTTTTCCTGCTGAGGCATAACGTATGGCATGCGGCGAGTTCTCCCTGATTGCCCGTTATTTTGATCGTGTAAGAAGCTCTCGTCTCGATGTCGAGACCGGCATTGGTGACGATTGCGCTCTCCTGAATATCCCTGAAAAACAGACCCTGGCGATCAGCACCGATACGCTGGTGGCGGGTAACCACTTCCTTCCTGATATTGATCCTGCCGATCTGGCCTATAAGGCGCTGGCGGTAAACTTAAGCGATCTGGCTGCGATGGGGGCCGACCCCGCCTGGTTAACGCTGGCATTGACGCTCCCCGAGGTGAATGAAGCGTGGCTTGCCGCCTTCAGTGACAGCCTGTTTGAACAACTCAATTATTACGATATGCAGTTGATCGGCGGCGATACCACACGTGGACCGTTGTCGATGACGCTGGGTATCCATGGTTATGTCCCCGTGGGGCGAGCCTTAAAACGCTCTGGCGCAAAACCGGGCGACTGGATCTACGTTACCGGGACGCCGGGTGACAGTGCCGCAGGGCTGGCGATTTTACAGAATCGATTACAGGTCGCAGAGGCGAATGACGCAGAGTATCTGTTGAAGCGTCATTTACGCCCCATGCCGCGTATTTTGATCGGCCAGGCGCTGCGCGATCTGGCGAGCGCGGCTATCGATCTCTCCGATGGACTGATCTCCGATTTGGGGCATATCGTCACGGCCAGCGGCTGTGGGGCTCGCGTTGAGGTGGACGCGTTACCGTACTCCGATGCGCTCTCCCGTCATGTGGCACCAGATCAGGCTCTGCGTTGGGCGCTCTCTGGCGGTGAAGACTACGAGTTATGCTTTACCGTCCCGGAAATTAACCGGGGTGCGCTGGATGTGGCCATTGGTCAGCTTGGCGTACCGTTTACCTGCATCGGGCAAATGAGCGCAGATGTGGAAGGCATGAATTTTGTGCGTGACGGAAATCCTGTCACCTTTGACTGGAAAGGATATGACCATTTTGCCACGCCATAAAGATGTCGCGAAAAGTCGGTTAACGCTATGTAATCCGTGGCATTTATTGGCGACAGGATTTGGCAGCGGGCTTAGTCCTGTCGTGCCGGGTACCATGGGATCGCTGGCGGCGATCCCGTTTTGGTATCTGATGACATTTTTACCCTGGCAGCTTTATTCTCTGGTGGTGATGCTGGGGATCTGTATCGGTGTTTATCTTTGCCATCAGACGGCGAAAGATATGGGCGTGCACGATCACGGCAGCATTGTATGGGACGAGTTTATCGGGATGTGGATAACCCTGATGGCGTTGCCCACCACGGCCTGGCAGTGGGTGGCCGCAGGGTTTGTGATTTTTCGTATTCTCGATATGTGGAAGCCCTGGCCGATCCGCTGGTTTGACCGCAACGTCCATGGCGGGATGGGAATTATGGTCGATGATATCGTCGCGGGCGTGATTTCCGCCGGGATCCTGTATTTCATCGGACATCACTGGCCGATTGGGTTGATTTAAGCGCGTATATTGCCGGATGGCGGCATGAATGCCTTATCCGGCCTACGGGTTTGCACCGCGCCAGCGTAGGCCCGGTAAGCGTAGCACCACCGGGCATTATCACATTACTTAAACCCCACCACCGGATGCGGTTTGTACGGTGTTTCCAGTTCGGCAATCTGTTCTGGTTGCAGCGTTAAGTCCACGGCATTCAGCAGTTCATCGAGTTGTTCTTCGCGTGAGGTACCGATAATCGGTGCAGCGACGCCACGTTTACTCAGCAGCCAGGCCAGTGCGACCTGGGCACGCGTCGCGCCAAGCTCTTCACTGACGCCAGCCAGACGTGCGGCGATTTGCGCGTCATTTTCATCGCTCTCATTGTACAAATTTTTGCCTACATCATCGGAGACCAGACGGGCGGTGGTTTCACCCCAGGGCCGCGTCAGGCGTCCACGCGCCAACGGACTCCAGGGGATCACCGCCACGCCTTCCTGGTAACACAGCGGCAGCATTTCGCGCTCTTCTTCACGATAGATCAGGTTGTAGTGATCCTGCATGCTGACGAACTGCGCCCAGCCATGCTGTTTTTGCAGTGCCAGTGCCTGAGCGAATTGCGCCGCGTACATGGAAGAGGCGCCGAGGTAGCGTGCCTTGCCGGACTTTACCACGTCGTTCAGGGCTTCCAGCGTCTCTTCAATGGGCGTGTTGTAGTCCCAGCGGTGAATTTGCAGGATATCGACATAGTCCATACCAAGGCGGGTGAGGCTGTCATCAATTGAACGCAGGATTTGCGCCCGGGACAATCCTTCCGGCAGGTCGCCGACGGGATAAAAGACTTTGGTCGCGACCACAACGTCTTCGCGACGGGCAAAATCCCGCAGGGCGCGACCGACAATTTCTTCGCTGCTCCCGTCGGAATAACTGTTGGCGGTATCGAAGAAATTAATGCCGCCAGCCAGTGCGCGTTGAATGATGGGGCGACTGCTTTCTTCCGGCAGCGTCCAGGCGTGATTGCCGCGATCCGGTTCACCGAACGTCATGCAGCCCAGGCAGAGGCGAGAGACCCGGAGGTCCGTTTTTCCTAACGTATTGTATTGCATGATACCACTCCTGCTTTGCTGTTCATCTTTCAAGCATAGCAGGAGTGAGGGGGGAGTTACGCCAGCCAGGCTTTGATTCTGGCTTCAATACCTTCAGCGTTGAGCCCCAGTTCTGCGCGGGCTTCGTCCTGGGTCCCTTGTGGGATGAAATGGTCTGGCAAACCGAGGTTAAGCACCGGCACGGGTTTACGATGCGCCATCAGCACTTCGTTGACACCACTGCCTGCGCCGCCCATGATGGCGTTCTCTTCAAGGGTGACCATCGCCTCATGGCGAGCCGCCATTTCCAGAATCAACGTTTCATCCAGTGGTTTTACAAAACGCATATCGACTAAGGTCGCATTGAGTGACTGCGCCACTTTGGCCGCTTCTGGCATCAGCGTACCGAAATTCAGAATCGCCAGTTTTTCACCGTGGCGTCTGACGATCCCTTTGCCTATCGGCAATTTTTCCAGCGGCGTCAGTTCAACGCCTACCGCATTACCGCGTGGGTAACGTACGGCGGCAGGACCTTCGCTGTAGTGATAGCCGGTGAAGAGCATCTGGCGACATTCGTTTTCGTCGCTCGGCGTCATGATGACCATTTCCGGAATGCAGCGCAGGAAGGAGAGATCGAACGCCCCCTGATGTGTTTGTCCGTCAGCACCCACAATCCCCGCCCGGTCGATAGCAAACAGGACCGGCAGTTTTTGAATCGCGACATCGTGCAGCACCTGATCGTAGGCGCGTTGCAGGAAGGTAGAGTAAATCGCCACCACCGGCTTATAACCGCCAATCGCCAGACCGGCTGCAAAGGTCACCGCGTGTTGTTCAGCAATCGCCACATCGAAATAGCGATCGGGGAATTTACGCGAGAACTCCACCATCCCGGAACCTTCACGCATCGCCGGCGTGATGGCCATCAGTTTGTTGTCTTTGGCCGCCGTTTCACACAACCAGTCGCCGAAGATTTTCGAGTAACTCGGCAGGCCGCCGCTGCTTTTGGGCAGACAACCGCTGGAAGGATCAAATTTAGGGACGGCGTGGAAGGTAATCGGGTCTTTTTCTGCGGGTTCGTAACCACGACCTTTCTTGGTCATGATATGCAGGAACTGCGGTCCTTTCAGGTCGCGCATGTTCTTCAGCGTGGTGATGAGTCCGACGACGTCGTGACCATCGACCGGCCCGATGTAGTTAAAGCCCAGCTCCTCAAACAGCGTGCCGGGGACGACCATACCTTTGATATGTTCTTCGGTGCGTTTGAGTAACTCTTTAATCGGCGGTACGCCGGAGAAGACTTTCTTTCCGCCTTCACGCAGAGAAGAGTACAACTTGCCGGAAAGCAGCTGCGCCAGATGATTGTTCAGTGCGCCGACATTCTCGGAGATCGACATTTCGTTGTCGTTCAAAATGACCAGCATGTCCGGCTTGATATCGCCCGCATGGTTCATTGCTTCAAACGCCATCCCTGCGGTGATGGCGCCGTCGCCAATCACACAGACGGTGCGGCGGTCTTTACCCTCTTTTTCAGCGGCAACGGCAATACCAATTCCGGCGCTGATGGAGGTGGAAGAGTGACCGACGCTCAATACGTCGTACTCGCTCTCTTCGCGCCATGGGAAGGGGTGCAAACCGCCTTTCTGGCGAATGGTGCCGATTTTATCGCGGCGACCGGTGAGAATTTTGTGCGGATAAGCCTGATGCCCCACGTCCCAGATCAACTGGTCAAACGGGGTATGGTAGACATAGTGCAATGCCACGGTCAGTTCCACCGTGCCCAGCCCGGAGGCGAAGTGTCCGCTCGAACGGCTTACGCTGTCGAGTAAATAGCGGCGCAGCTCGTCGCAGAGTTTCGGCAGGCTCTCTTTCGGGAGCAGGCGTAACTCCTGGGTGGAATCGACCAGTGCCAGGGTAGGGTATTTGGCTATATCAAAACTCATCAGAGACTCATCGTTTGTTTACCCAAATTGCCGTGTGTCCACGGCAATTCATTGCTCAGGGTAGTCAATTATTTATCACGCTGGATTATGTAGTCCGCTAGCGCTTCCAGTGCCGAAGTATCGAGTGATAATGCGGCCAGTTGACGTAAAGACTGGCGCGCGTCATCAATCAGATCCTGGGCTTTATTGCGGGCTTGCTCAAGACCCAAAAGTGCAGGATAGGTACTTTTGCCAAGTTGCTGGTCAGCCCCCTGACGTTTACCCAACGTTGCAGTATCGCCCACCACATCCAGAATGTCATCCTGAACCTGGAAGGCTAAGCCGATACTTTCTGCGTATTTATCGAGTATCGGCAGGGCATTTCGTCCGTTTTCTCCGGCACTTAGGGCACCGAGACGAACCGCGGCGCGGATGAGGGCGCCGGTTTTATGGCGATGGATTCGTTCCAGCGCTTCCAGCGGGACCTGTTTTCCTTCGGCATCAAGATCCAATGCCTGGCCGCCGCACATGCCCGCGATGCCGCTTGCGTTCGCCAGTTCTGAGATCATGGCGATACGGTCGCGATCGGCCACTTCCGGCATCGGCGCGTCGCTGATGATGGAGAATGCCAGGGTTTGCAGGGCATCACCGGCCAGGATCGCATTGGCTTCACCAAATTTTACATGACAGGTCGGCAGACCGCGACGCAGATCATCGTCGTCCATCGCCGGTAAATCATCATGGATCAATGAATATGCATGTATGCACTCAACGGCGGCTGCCGGGGCATCCAGCGTAGTGATGCTGACGCCAAACATCTGACCGGTCGCGTAAACCAGGAACGGGCGCAGGCGCTTACCGCCTAATAGTGCGCCATACTGCATGGTTTCAACCACGGGAGTGTTCTGAAAGGGCAGTGGTGCGATAAAACGAC
Source organism: Citrobacter enshiensis (assembly GCF_029338175.1). Classification (NCBI taxonomy): domain Bacteria; kingdom Pseudomonadati; phylum Pseudomonadota; class Gammaproteobacteria; order Enterobacterales; family Enterobacteriaceae; genus Citrobacter; species Citrobacter enshiensis. The sequence continues at coordinate 3,625,687 of NZ_CP119862.1, read as the reverse complement.
TCAACGCCTGGTTTGCTTGCTCAACGCAAGCCTGTAACTGCTGCGTAAAATCCATTTACTTACTCGTTGTCCGGTGTAAAAGGCGTGGGTGAGGCGTCTTCATTATCAGTCAGCAGGATCTGCACGCGCTGTTCAGCTTGCTGCAGCTTAGCCTGCCCCTGACGTGCCAGTTGCACGCCACGTTCGAATTCGTTCAGCGCCTCTTCCAGCGGCAGGTCGCCACTTTCCAGACGGGTAACAATCTGTTCCAGCTCGCTCAGCGCTGTTTCAAAGCTGGCGGGCGCCTCGTTTTTCTTCGGCATAATGAATGTCTGACTCTCAATATTTTCAGCCCCACCATGGTAACGGACTCAGGGCAATTATCAAATAACGCGCAATGTGCGCAGGAGGCGCGCGATGGTGGTATACTTGCGCCCCTGGATGCAGCCGCAGGTGTGGGCTGCTGTATTTTTCCCATAACAAGTCCTTTAGACTTGCCAACGAACCATTGCCGCCATGAAGTTTATCATTAAATTGTTCCCGGAAATCACCATCAAAAGCCAATCTGTGCGTTTGCGCTTTATAAAAATTTTGACCGGAAACATCCGTAACGTTTTAAAGCACTATGACGAGACGCTTGCCGTTGTCCGCCACTGGGACAATATCGAGGTTCGCGCCAAAGATGAAAACCAGCGTCTGGCGATCCGCGACGCGCTGACCCGCATTCCGGGTATCCACCATATTCTCGAAGTGGAAGACGTGCCGTTCACCGACATGCACGATATCTTCGAGAAGGCGCTGGTCCAGTATCGCGACCAACTGGAAGGCAAAACCTTCTGCGTCCGCGTCAAGCGTCGTGGTAAACACCCCTTCAGCTCTATTGAAGTCGAACGTTATGTCGGCGGTGGTTTGAATCAGCACATTGAGTCCGCGCGTGTGAAACTGACCCACCCGGATGTGACGGTACATCTGGAGGTGGAAGACGATCGTCTGCTGCTGATCAAAGGTCGTTACGAAGGTATTGGCGGCTACCCGATTGGTACCCAGGAAGATGTCCTGTCACTGATTTCTGGCGGTTTTGACTCCGGCGTTTCCAGCTACATGCTGATGCGTCGCGGCTGCCGCGTGCATTACTGCTTCTTTAACCTCGGCGGCGCGGCCCATGAAATCGGCGTACGTCAGGTTGCTCATTATCTGTGGAATCGCTTTGGCAGTTCGCACCGCGTACGTTTTGTTGCGATCAACTTTGAACCAGTCGTTGGCGAGATCCTCGAGAAAGTGGATGACGGCCAGATGGGCGTGGTACTTAAACGCATGATGGTGCGTGCGGCGTCGAAAGTGGCTGAACGTTATGGCGTACAGGCGCTGGTGACCGGCGAAGCGCTGGGCCAGGTGTCCAGCCAGACGCTGACCAACCTGCGTTTGATTGATAACGTCTCCGACACGCTGATCCTGCGCCCGCTTATCTCTTACGATAAAGAGCACATCATCAACCTGGCGCGCCAGATTGGTACTGAAGACTTTGCGCGGACCATGCCGGAATACTGCGGCGTGATCTCGAAAAGCCCGACGGTGAAAGCGATCAAAGCGAAGATTGAAGCGGAAGAAGAGAATTTCGATTTTAGCATCCTCGATAAAGTGGTCGAAGAAGCGAACAATGTCGATATTCGCGATATTGCGCAGCAGACCCAGCAAGACGTTGTGGAAGTTGAGACCGTCAGCGGTTTTAGCCCTAACGATGTGATTCTGGATATTCGTTCCATCGATGAGCAGGATGACAAGCCGCTGAAAGTTGAAGGTGTGGATGTGGTGTCTCTGCCATTCTACAAACTGAGCACCAAATTCGGCGATCTCGACCAGAGTAAAACCTGGCTGCTGTGGTGCGAACGCGGTGTGATGAGTCGTTTGCAGGCGCTGTATCTGCGCGAGCAAGGCTTCGAGAACGTGAAGGTCTATCGCCCGTAATCGTTGTTTACCCCGGCCATCTGCGCCGGGGTAAACTTAATCCTGCAAATGAAGCGCCGCGACGCTTCTCACCAACTGGTCGGCAATCTGCGGGATGGCTTCTGTACTGAAAAATCCCATCGTCACCGCAATCGCAACCAGCTCTCCATTTTTATTCCGTAGCGGGCAAGCAATCGACTGTGCGCCAGGGATCCCTTGCGTCGGATTATGGCGTACCGCATAGCCCTGAGACCGTATCTGTTCAATGAGTTGCGCTTGCGTCTGATTCTGCGCCTGATAGCGGGAGTAACTCATGAACACTTGCCCTGCTGAACTGGCATCAAGCGGAACGGGCGTATTGGGCAGAAAATCTATATCCACGTTACGGAAACTGCGATTGTAGTGTTTCAGCACCAATCCTTCGTTTGTCGCAACAACGACGCCGGTTGAGCGGTTATAGGTATCACGAAAAGCAATTAATACATCATTAAGTTGACGGATAGGATCGCGTTCGTAAACCTGATTCCCCGCCAGCTGCAAAGTAGTGGTCCCCAGAGAATAAAGTCCTTTCTCGTTTTGATACAGCATGCCGGTTCGACAGAGCGAAACCAGATACTTATGTAAACGACTCTTGGACAGATTGCATCCGGTGGCGATATCTATTGCCCGCGTCTGACCGTTTTGACTGGCAACAAACGTCAGAATGTTGACAGCGATATCAACCGAATTTACCCCTTGCGATGTTTCAGCCATATGCGTTCTCTTTTTTGATCCTCCGCGAGTATACCATCGCGGCTGAAATCCTTACTGCCTTCGCAATTTAAAAAGATTTCCACGCCTAAATGGTTAGGTGTTGACCTGTATCAGGTTAATTAATGGTGTACCTGGATTAACTAATGGTGAACTTTTCTGGGAGGCAAGAACATGGACGCATTGAGCAATATCCGATTAAAAAGAAGAACCCTGTTAAAAGGGTTAGGTGTGGTGGGGTTGTCCTCATTGGGATCGACGTTTCTGACGCTACGCCAGGCCAACGGCTCTCCTTTACCCCGATTTCGTCTTAAGCAAGCGGATTACCAGACGTTTCGGTCGACCTGTGCGATGGAATGTTTGCACTGCAACCTGACGGCGTATGTCTGGAAAGACCGTTTAATGAAAATTGAAGCGACGAAAGGCTTCAATGTGAAGTGCTGTTTGCGGGGAATTAGCCGAACGAAATGGGTCTACCACCCGCTACGCTTAACGCAACCGCTGCTGCGTACGGGCGAAAAAGGCGAAGGTAAATTTAAGCCGATCAGCTGGGATGCCGCGCTGGATCTTATTGAACAGAAAATCAGGGAAACGATCGCCACTGACGGCAATAAAGGTTTACTCCTTACCGCCGCTTCCGGGAACATGGACTCCATCAAGAATGATATGGGCAAAGCCTTCTTCGATTATCTCGGTGGCAGTACAAAAACGGCTGGCTCGTTATGTTGCGCCGCAGTCACCGCCGCCATGATGCCGATGGTTGGCCTGCGCTATGCCGATACCCGCGACACGATAGCGGACAGCCGCTATATCCTGTGCTGGGGAAACAATCCGGCGGTCACCATGCACGCCTATTTTAAACATTACTCACAGGCGCAACGCAACGGCGCGCGACTGGTGGTGATCGACCCCCGATTTAACGAAACGGCGGCGAAAGCCGACGAGTGGGTGCCGATTGTGCCTGGTACCGACATCGCGCTGGCGCTAGGGATGATCAACATCATCATGCAGGAGAAACGCTATGACGCTGATTTCCTGCGTGCGCATACCGGTGCGGTTTATCTGGTGGACAAACAGCAGCAGTTGATGCGTGCCGACCCCAAGGAAGCGGACAGCTATCTGGTGTTCGATACGTTGACCCAGACCCTGAAACGCCACGATGCACCCGGCGTCATGCCTGCATTGCTGAGTGATGAATTGCCCGCCAGCAGTGATTTTACCACCGTGCTTGATAACGTATGGGCACAGGCGAAGCCCTGGACGGCGCAGAAGGTAGAGGAAGAAACCGATGTACCCGCGCAGACGGTGCTACGCCTGGCACGAGATTACGCGTCAACGCAGCCGGCGATGATTGTCCAGAACATGTCCGGCGCGCAGAGAACCGAATTTGGCACTTACGTTGCGGCCAGCCAGTTTTACCTCGCGCTGATCACCGGCAATATCGGCAAAGCCGGGGCGGGGGTTTGCGATGCTGGTGGCGTCAGACAGATGGCAAAATTTTCGCCCATCGTCCCTCCGGCCCCCAATGCCGCCAAAATTCCCTCCATTCCTATTCCTAAAATCGGTGACTGGGTTGTTAACGAGAAACCGCACGCGATTAAGTTCTGGTGGAACATGACGCTGGGGGCCATGACACAACTGCCGAATACCAATCAGGTCAGAGAAGCCTTTAAAAAAGTGCCGTTTGTGGTGGTAGCCGACAATCTCATGAGTTCGTCTGCGTTGTATGCCGATCTGGTGCTCCCGGTCACGACCATTTTTGAAGATGTCAGCTTAATGGCGGGCGTGCGCAGTCACTATGTGCAATTGATGGAAAAAGCGGTGGAGCCGCCGGGAGAAGCAAAACCCGATTACTGGATTTTTGCCCGCCTGGCCGAGCGCTTTGGCTTTGGTGAGGTCTTTAACCAGCCCATTGAACACTACATCGATACCTGCCTTAAAGGCTCGGGCATTACCCGTGAAATGTTGAAAAAAGGGCCGGTATGTCCTGTTGAAGAAGAGTGGATCCCGTTTAAAGACGGGCAGTTCCGCACGTCGACCGGCAAAGCGCACTTGTACATAGAGGAGTGGGCGAAAAAGAATTTCCTACCCGTGGTGACCTGGAAACAGGTGAAAGAGTCGGTAAAAGGTTCGCCTGATCTGGCGCGTCAGTATCCGCTAATGGCGGTGCAGCGCAAACTGGCGCGTAGCGTGCACTCCAGTCACGGCATGAACGAATGGATCCTTGAGGTTCAACGTAACCGCCCGAACGTGATGATTCACCCTGAAGACGCCCGTCAGCGTCAGATTCAGTCTGGAGAGTGGGTCGTGGTGTTCAATCATCGCGGTGAACATCGGGCGATTGCCGACGTGACCACGCATATCAAACGCGGGGTGGTGAGTCTGGATAACGGTTGGTGGGAACAACAGGGCGGAAGCAGCAGCCATGTCACTAACGATCAGGTGGAAGTGTTGGGGAATGGACACTGTTGCAACAGTACGCTGGTGGATGTGAGAAGGGAGGCATAATCGTGATGAAACAATATGGATTTCTTATTGATATGCAGAATTGCTATGGCTGCAAAACCTGCAGTATGGCCTGCAAATCGGAAAATATGACCCCTCTTGGGGTGTTATGGCGTCGGGTTCGCGAACGTCATTCGGATGAACCCAACACCCAGGCGTTTATTAGCATGTCGTGCAATCACTGCGATGATCCGCAGTGTATGAAAGTATGTCCAGCGGGAACCTATACGAAGCGGGCTGATGGCATCGTGATACAGGATCACGAGCGCTGCATTGGCTGTCGGATGTGCATCATGGCTTGCCCGTGGAGTGCGCCGGTTTACGATCCCGAAGAAGGCAAAACCAGTAAATGCAACCTGTGCGCCGAACGCCTTGATGAGGGTTTACAGCCACGTTGTGTGGAGTCCTGTCCGGCAGGTGTATTACGCTTTGGTGAGATAGCGGAGTTGCGTAAGGAACATACGACGCAGTGGGCGGCACTGGAAAAACGCTACAACCTGCCCGATCACACGATCAGTCAGCCCAACATTGTCATTATTCCACCAAAGGATTGAGGAGAGAAAAATGGGACATTATGAATTGCCATTGGTCTTTTTTACCGTCTTCGCGCAGTGGGGAATCGGTGGCGTGCTGGCGTTAACGCTGTGTCAGCATTTCAGTGTGCAGAAATTCAGTGCAACACAGTACCGTATGCTGGCGCTGTTGTTCTGGATTATCACAGTGCTGGGTTCTTTTGCGTCGTTGGTGCATCTGGGATCTCCCGGAGGCGCTTACCGCTCCCTGGCAGGATTAAGTGTGTCCTGGCTCAGTCGGGAAGTGGTGATGTTTATTGCGTTGAATGGCGTGATGTTCTGCTGGTTCGTGCTGTGCTGGTTTAAGCCTGAGCATCATGCCGTTGGCCTTCTGGGGGGAATGACTGCGCTTGTGGGTCTGGTATCCATACTGGTGTCTTCGCAGGTTTATTATCAGATGGCGCTGCATCCGCTCTGGTCTTCGATTGCCACACCGGTCGGCTTTTTGGCAACCGCTATTTTGCTCGGTTTTGTGAGTGTGGCAGTGGCGTTTGGCTACTGGCATAACGCATTCCCGATCTTATGCAAAGCGGGGATCATCATCGGAATTTTGTTAAGCGCAGGTGCGTTGTGGATCCGCTTCCAGGTTCCGGGAGCCGATGCCTCAAGTCCTCTGTTCTGGTGGCAGCTATTCGCCAGTATCGGTGTTGCCGTATGGGGCATTTCTCGCCTGAATGTTGGGGTAAGCGCTTACGCGTGGGGGGCCGTTATTGTGACGGGCGAACTGGCGGGAAGAATGCTGTTTTACAGTAATGTCATGAGCGGAGCGCCATGGTTCTAAGCGGGTATGCTTTTCCCTCTTCTAACCCGGTGTTTTTGCAGGCCGGATGACGGAGTGTTACGCCGTCATCCGGCAATATGACAATGTTATTCAAAGCGGACGGGGAGCGTTTTCCCGTTCGATTCCCAGACGCCCTGATAGACGCCATTGTTTAAATCCAGCGTGATCTTCTCTTCGGTTTCAGCAGAAACGCTCGTTCTCAGCTCATAGTGCGGGTGATTCTCTGTGCCGCATTTGCCGGTAAGTTCGATAGGTGAGCCGTATTTTTCATAAAAATAGGCTCCGCTGGCCGATGCTTCATTACAGGTGATATTCATCACGATGCGCATACTTTTTCCCAACGTGCCGTAGACTAACTTGCCGTTAAGCGAGGGGGCAGGGGAGAGGGGTTTTTCACTGTTACCGGAAATCAGTGACTTCCCGTAGGGGGTCAGTTGGTCGTGTAACGTTGAGGCGGCGATTTTCGTCGTGAAATCACCGAGCTCATCCAGCGCGCGGCTTGCATGGTTGCTGCAACGTCCATTAATGAAGACGAGATCGCCTTTCTGAAGCGAGAAATTATCAACATAGTACAGCCCGCCCTCATACGTCGCGCATGAGGCATAGAACTCTTCGTAATTAAAATCTTCGCCTTTTTCCGCTTTGATTTGCTCTGACGACTCGGACTTATGCTTATCAACAAAGGCGGTTATCTGGGAGCGAATATCTTTTCTGACGCGGGTGTTTAACTGGGCAATGCTGGCCGGGGAAAACAGATCGTCGAGGGTGATATTCGCGCCACTCGCTAAATCGAAGCTCAGTGGAACATTATAAGATTCGCAATAGGCGCCGCAGCCTTCCACAAAAAGGTTTAATGTCAGTATTTTGCTGTCGCGATATTCGACGGTGTAGTCCAGATTGGCGGTGGCATCAATGCCGCTTTTTGCCAGTTTATTCAACGTGGCCTGCGGATCGTTACCCGGCAACTGGTTCAAAAAACGGGAGAAGATAAAATCGTTGATGCGTTTTGCGGCTTGTGGGTTATCCGCTGAGGTGAACCAGGGGAGACGATACTGAATTTCCGTGCTCTCAGGATAGTTGAAGCTGAGGTTCTTAATGTCTAACTGCGTCGCCATCACGCAGCCAGAAAACAACCATAAAGCCACTCCGGTCAGACATCCCTTCATCAGTTATTCCTTTATTAAGATTAAGCCGGCCGCTGGAGTGGCCTTGTAATTACTCGTAGTAGTTATAAATGCCTGCCGCCATAACTAACTGTGACGCGACCTGATGGGCCTTTTCGCGCCCGACCAGCAGGTCAATGATTTTCAGGCCAAAGTCGATGGATGTCCCTGGCCCCTGACTGGTCAACAGGTTAACGCGCGGGTCCCAAACTACACGTTTGTCCTGCCACTGTTCAGCCGGGATTTTATCTTTCAGCGCGGGGAATCCGGTCATATTGCCGAGCGGGAAGATATTGTGCGGAACCAGAACTGTTGCCGCCGCCGCGCAGATTGCCGCGACGATACGTCCGGAGCGATGGAACTGTTTGACCGTTTCAACCAGCAACGGACTGTCGCGAAAACATTCGGCGCCTTTTATACCGCCCGGTAACACAATGATGTCGAAATCGCCGTCAGCCACTTCCACCAGCGGTGCGTCCGCGAGCAGCTTCACACCACGCGAACAGACGATGGTCAGGGAGCCGTCGCTGGCCACGCTCGCCGTAGTGACCTGAATACCGCCACGAACCAATAGATCGATAGTGGTGACCGCTTCGGTCTCTTCACTACCAGGGGCGAGACATACCAGTGCTTGAGCGCTCATACTCACTTTCCTTTCGCTTTATCATTTCAAACAGACGGGCGTTTTCCGTAACGGCAATACCATGCGCGCGGGCGCGTTTTAATAAGTAGCCGGTAATGTAATCGATCTCGGTATGGCGCAGAGCACGAATATCCTGCAGCATGGATGAGATGTTTTGTGCCGTACTGTCAATCACTTGCTCAACATAATAGCGTAAATCATCCACTGAGGTATGGTGCCCTTCACGCTCGATAACCGCCGCCACCTCCTGACAGATCAGCAGGATTTGTTCAGGGTGTTGCCGTAGCTCGCCATTTGGGCAGTTCCACAGGGCGGTGAGCGGATTTATTACGCAGTTTACGGCCAGTTTGCGCCACATTTCGGTTCGAATATTGTTGTGCCAGGCAACATCGGGCAGCACGTTCTGCAGCAGATCGGCGAGGTAACTGTAATCCCCATCCTGTTCACGCGCTGGACCAATGCGCGTTGTCCCGTTGGCGACGTGGATAATAATGTTGCCATCGCGCCTTGCTGCATGGGTGGTGGTGCCCATCAACAGCGGTTGAGAAATGCTTTGCAGCTCTTCAATGGTACCCATTCCATTGTGAATCAACAGAATCGGCGTGGTCACCGGCAGAATTGCCGCAAGCCCTTTCACGGCGTCCGAGACTTGCCAGGCTTTGAGTGTCACCAGCAACAGATCGCTTTTCGCGAGAAAATCGGGGTCGTTCGCCGTCAGGGATTCATTAAAAATCGAACCATCGGTCTCGATCAGGTTCACGCTGCAATAAGGTTGCGGCACCCGCAGCCAGCCTTGTACTTCATGTCCATGTTTGCACAGCGCTGTAAGCCAAAGTTGCCCTAAGGCTCCGCATCCCAATACGGTTATTTTCATTCTTCCTCCTCACCCGCAACAGCACCGGGCGTTCTTCCACATAGTATAGCGCTGTCTGTCAGGGAACTTTGCAGGTATTATGCTTCGCATCAAAAACAGAGGGAGAGGAAAAGATGCCATCTTTCGATATTGTGTCTGAAGTTGATCTTCAGGAAGCGCGTAACGCAGTTGATAATGCGAGCCGCGAAGTTGAGTCACGCTTTGATTTTCGGGGCGTTGAGGCCACTTTTGAGCTGAACGAGACAAATAAGACGATTAAGGTGCTGAGCGAATCTGATTTTCAGGTCAATCAGTTGCTGGATATTTTGCGTGCCAAGCTGCTGAAACGCGGCATTGAAGGGACGTCGCTGGACGTGCCGGAAACCTTCATCCACAGCGGTAAAACCTGGTTTGTGGAAGCGAAACTGAAGCAGGGCATTGAGAGCGCCGTGCAGAAGAAAATCGTCAAGCTGATTAAAGACAGCAAGCTGAAGGTGCAGACGCAGATTCAGGGCGAGGAAATTCGTGTGACCGGTAAGGCGCGCGACGATCTGCAGTCCGTGATGGCGCTGGTGCGCGGCGGCGATCTGGGTCAGCCGTTCCAGTTTAAAAACTTCCGCGATTAAGTCGTCATGCCGGATGGCGCACAGCGTTAAGGCCTACACTTTCAGCGTGATTTGTAGGCCGAATAAGGCTGATAGCCGCCATCCGGCGTAATGAAGAATTACGCCGGTTTGATGGTTTGCTCAACCTCAAACCGATTGGTGATTTTGCTGTCAATCTTCACGTAGGCGGAATGTTCGCTCGCCACAATCAGCACTTCACTCACCCCATCTTTTGCCATCAGGCGCTGTTTAAGGTCGTCATCAGCGGCAACATCTGCTGGGATTTCGACACGTAAACTGCTGACATACGGCGGTTCTTTCATGGTACTGGCAACGGCCAGCCACACTGCCGTGAGCAGTGCTCCCGCAAGAAACACCGCCTGACCGTCAAACATCCCATCGACCCAGCCGCCCAACGAACCGCCAATCGCCACGCCCAGGAACTGGCTGGTGGAGTAGACGCCCATTGCGGTTCCTTTATAACCGGCGGGGGACTCTTTGCTGATGAGTGAGGGGAGGAGGGCTTCCATCAGGTTGAAGGCGAGGAAGAAAAGCTGAACCCCGGCAATCAGTCCCCAGAAATGGACGTTCGCTCCCCACAGCACAATTTCCGCTATCAGGATCAGCGCCACGCACAACACAAATACCCGCTTCATCCGGCGTTTTACTTCGGCGTAGATAATGAAAGGCACCACTGAACCAAAAGAGATCAACATGGTGACCAGGTAAATCTTCCAGTGCTCGGCGGCGGGAAAACCTGCGGCGGTAAGCTGACCGGGGAGGGCGACGAAGGTAGACATCAACAGGATGTGCAGGCACATAATGCCGAAGTTGAGCTTTAGCAGTTTGGGTTCGGCCAGCACTTTGCTGAAGCTGCCTTTCACCATCCCGGATTCGCGGTTCAGCACATGGTTAGTACTGTTCGGCACCACCCAGACAGTCAGGATAATACCGAGGGTGGCCAGTATCGCGATCATCCAGAACAGGGCATTCAGCCCCAGGGCGTGGGTGATGATTGGCCCAAGCACCATCGCAATGGCGAAGGTAATACCAAAACTGACGCCGATAAACGCCATCGCTTTGGTGCGATTTTGCTCGCGGGTTAAATCCGATAACAGAGCCATGACGGCGGCGGCGATGGCGCCAGACCCCTGCAGCGCACGCCCCAGAATGATTCCCCAAATAGAGTCGGAGAGGGCGGCGATCACGCTACCGGCGACAAACACCGCCAGGCCACCGACAATCAGAGGTTTGCGACCAATACGGTCGGAGAGCAATCCGAAGGGGATCTGGAAGACAGCTTGCGCCAGCCCGTAGATGCCGATGGCAAATCCAATCAAGGCTTCGCTGGCGCCTTGTAGCGCCATGCCGTAAGTGGTCAGAACAGGCAGGACCATAAACATGCCGAGCATGCGCAGTGAAAATACGGTCCCTAAACCCCAGGTGGCGCGCAACTCGCCTGGCGTCATTTTATAATCGTTCATTCCCACCTCTGTATAAAATTCGCGACTAGTGTAAAGCGGTACGCCAGCGGGGTAAATACGCGGTTAATGAGAAAATATTACGCGGCTAATTAATTTGTTACGTGAATAAAAAAGGGCGCCGGAGCGCCCTTTTTGTGCGATGTTTTACTTACCAGGCATACGTCAGCAGGTTTTGCGAATTCGGCACCATAAAGTCGACGGACATCATCACGGAGAGCGCGGTGATGGCGATGATGGAGAAGCCAAAGAGCTTACGCGCCCAGACCTTATCATCTTCCACTTTATAACCGCGCAGCGCCATGCCGAGCCACCAGACGCTTACCGCCGCTGCGACGATCAGGTACTTGTAACCTGCGTAGCCGCCGAGGGTCAGCATCAGGGTGGCGATCGCGAACGCCACGATGTACAGCGTGATATGGTTTTTCGCGACCGAAATGCCTTTGACCACTGGCAGAACCGGGATATTGGCCGCCTGATAATCCTTAAAGCGGAAAATCGCGATGGCATAAGAGTGCGGCATTTGCCACAGGCTAAAGATCGCCAGCAGAATCAATGCGCCGCTGTCGAACTCACCCGTTACGGCGCAGTAGCCAATCACCGGCGGCGCAGCGCCGGAGAGAGAGCCAATCAGCGTGCCGTAAACGGAGTGGCGTTTCATGTACAGGCTATAGACGCCAACATACACCACGAAGCCCATCACCCCCAGCCAGCAGGCCAGAGGGTTAGCGCCAAACCACAGCAGCATGAAGCCAGCAATACCCAGCAGGGTGGCGTACACCAGCGAGACGTTAGGAGAAATCAGGCCTTTTACCAGCACCCGATTCTTGGTCCTTTCCATCTTCCTGTCGATATCCCTGTCGATGTAGTTGTTAAATACACAACCCGACGCCACAACCAGTGACACACCGATCAGCGTGTAGATAAACAGGGGGTAATCGATGCTGCCTTTTGAGGCCAGCAGGAACCCCCCAATCACCGAGATCAGGTTGCCAAAGATGATGCCTGGTTTCGTTACTTGCAGGTATTGCTTAAACATCATACTCGCCGCTCTTAGTGCATCATCATGTTGTAGTTGAGGTTCCACATAATCCAGATGGAGCCCACAACCAGGATGGCGATGATCAACACGGTAAAGACGAAAGCCGTCATGTTCCAGCCTTCATCAGATTTAGTGTTCATGTGCAGGAAGCACACCAGATGCACCAGAATCTGTACCACTGCCATCGCAAGAATCGTCCCCAGAATTACGGCTGGAGAGGCAGAACCCGTCATCACCATCCAGAACGGAATGACCGTCAGGATGATCGACAGGATAAACCCTGTCATGTAGGTTTTTACGCTGCCATGGGACGCGCCGCTGTGTTCGGTAGAATGACTCATTACATCGCCCCCATCAGATAAACAACAGTGAACACACAGATCCACACCACATCCAGGAAGTGCCAGAACAGGCTGAGGCACATGATGCGGGTACGGTTAGTGCTGGTCAGACCGCGACGGGCGACTTGCACCATCAGCACCGCCATCCAGATAAGACCGGAGGTGACGTGCAGACCGTGCGTACCGACCAGCGCGAAGAACGCGGACAGGAAGCCGCTGCGATCCGGACCCATACCTTCAACAACCAGGTGATGGAATTCATAGATTTCCATCCCGATGAAGCCTGCGCCAAACAGCCAGGTCAGCATCAGCCAGGAGATGACCTGGCTCTTGTTGTTTTTGTACATGGCGATCGCCGCCATGCCGTAGGTGATGGAGCTGAACAACAGCAGGAACGTTTCTACCAGAACGAACGGCAGTTCAAAAATGTCCTTACCTGTTGGGCCACCGGCAGTGCCGTTCACCAGAACGGCATAGGTTGCAAACAGAATAGAGAACAGAATGCAGTCGCTCATCAGGTAGATCCAAAATCCGAAGATTTTGGTCTGGCCTGCGTCGTGGTGCCCGTGTTCGTGCGCGTGGGCAGTCGCGTGCGCTAAAGTATCAGTTGCCATTTTTCAGCCCTGCCTTAGAAATCTCATCGAAATGCTGATTTTCCAGTTTTTCGACTTCCGGGACTGGTACGTAGTAGTCCACGTCCTCGTCAAAGCTTTTCACAATCCAGCTGATGATCATGCCTGCGAAGCTTGCAATCGCCAGCCACCAGATATGCCAGATCATGGCGAAACCGAAGAGGGTCGCGAAGGCGGCAATGACAATGCCCGCACCGCTGTTTTTCGGCATATGAATTTCTTCATAGTGCGCAGGCTGTTTGTACGCTTCGCCTTTTTCTTTCATTTCCCAGAAGGCATCACGCTCGTGAACGTGCGGCACAACGGCAAAGTTATAGAACGGAGGCGGGGAAGAGGTTGCCCACTCCAGCGTACGGCCACCCCATGGATCGCCAGTCAGGTCACGGTTCTGGTCGCGGTCACGAATAGAAACGTAGATCTGAATGACCAGACACAGAATACCCAGCGCAATCAGCGCGGCACCGCAGGCGGCAATCATCAGCATGGTGTGGAACTGTGGGTCAATCTGCTGGCTGAGGCGACGGGTCATCCCCATGAAGCCCAGCACGTACAGCGGCATAAATGCCACGAAGAAGCCGATGATCCAACACCAGAATGCGCGTTTACCCCAGGTTTCGTTCAACGTGTAGCCAAACGCTTTTGGCCACCAGTAAGTCATACCCGCGAAGCAACCGAAGACCACGCCACCGATGATAACGTTGTGGAAGTGGGCAATCAGGAACAGGCTGTTATGCAGAACGAAGTCGGCACCCGGAACCGCCAGCAGAACACCGGTCATACCACCCACAGAGAAGGTGACGATAAAACCGATGGTCCACAGCATCGCTGAGTGGAATACGATACGCCCCTGGTACATGGTGAACAGCCAGTTGAAAATCTTCACCCCGGTCGGGATGGCGATAATCATTGTGGTGATACCGAAGAAGGCGTTGACGTTCGCACCCGCACCCATGGTGAAGAAGTGGTGCAGCCAGACGATGAACGACAGTACGGTAATACACACGGTTGCCCACACCAGTGAGGTGTAACCAAACAGGCGCTTACGCGAGAAGGTTGCTGCGACTTCGGAGAACACCCCGAACACTGGCAGAATCAGAATGTACACTTCCGGATGGCCCCAGGCCCAAATCAGGTTGATGTACATCATCATGTTGCCGCCCATATCGTTGGTAAAGAAATGGGTGCCCAGATAGCGATCCAGGGTCAGCAGCGCGATGGTGACTGTCAGAATAGGGAACGAAGCGATGATCAGCACGTTCGCACACAGCGATGCCCAGGTAAATACTGGCATCTTGAACATGGTCATACCCGGCGCACGCATCTTCAGAATCGTAACGAAGAAGTTGATACCGGTCAGCGTCGTCCCGATACCGGAGAGCTGGAGACTCCAGATCCAGTAATCTACCCCGACACTTGGACTGTACTCTATTCCCGAGAGCGGCGGATACGCCAGCCAACCGGTCTGTGCGAACTCACCGACGCCCAGAGACAGGTTAACCAGAATGACGCCGACAACGGTGAACCAGAAGCTCAGGTTGTTCAGGAACGGGAAGGCAACGTCGCGTGCGCCGATCTGCAGCGGAACCACCAGGTTCATCAGACCGATAACAAATGGCATTGCCACGAAGAAGATCATGATCACGCCATGCGCCGTGAAGATCTGGTCGTAGTGGTGAGGCGGCAGGAAGCCTGCTTCCCCGGCCGAAGCCAGCGCCTGCTGACTACGCATCATGACGGCATCCGCAAAGCCACGCAGCAGCATGACGATAGCGACGATGACATACATGATGCCAAGGCGTTTGTGGTCAACCGAAGTTAGCCACTCTTTCCACAGGTAGGTCCACTTACCGAAGTAAGTAATGAGGCCCAGTAAGGCCGCCCCACCGATGATAATGGCAGCGATCGTAACCATGACGATTGGTTCATGGAACGGGACTGCATCCAGTGTCAATTTTCCGAACATCGTATTCTTCCTCGGCCCCTTAGTGAGCGGATTCCGCGTGGCTCATGTCCATGCCTTCCATTCCTTCGTGTGAGCTGTGCTCACCTTCTGGTTGGGTCATGTCCATGCTCTTACCGTGAGCCATAAATTTGTTAATAACGTCTTTAAACAAATCCGGTTTCACGTTGGAGAAATATTCCACCTGGTTGTATTCGCTTGGTGCAGCCACTTTATCGAACGCAGCCATGTCGCTCATGGTGTTCGTGGACTGTTTCGCTTTAGCAACCCATTGGTCGAATTCGGCGCGGTCCTTTGTTGCGATAGCCTTGAACTTCATGCCGGAGAAGCCTGGTCCGCTGTAGCTTGCGGAAATACCATCATAGGTACCGACTTCGTTGGCGATCAGATGCAGTCGAGTCTGCATACCGGCCATGGCATAGATCTGGCTACCCAGACGCGGGATAAAGAAGGAGTTCATCACGGAGTTGGATGTCACTTTGAATTCAACCGGAGTGTTCGCCGGGAAGGCGATTTCATTCACGGTAGCGATACCCTGTTCCGGATAAATGAAGAACCATTTCCAGTCCATGGAAACCACTTCGATGGTAATGGGCTTCTCGTCATGCGCCAGCGGTTTGCTTGGCTCAAGTGCGTGAGTGGTTTTCCAGGTCAGTACGGCGAGGAAAATGATGATTAGAATAGGCACCGTCCAGACCACAGCTTCCACTTTATTGGAGTGTGACCAGTTCGGGCTATACTTCGCATCTTTATTGCTTGCACGGTACTTCCAGGCAAAACCAACAGCCATCAAGATGGCGGGAATAACGACAATCAACATCAGGCCAAATGCCGTCAGTATCAATGAACGTTGTTCCAGTCCAATCTGTCCTTTAGGGTCAAGCAGCGCAGAATTACAGCCACTGAGTAATGCAGTGCCTGCAATTAATGACAACCATCCCAAACTTTTATTGTATTTCCTGAGTCTCATTTAACGACCTCAATTCCACGGGACCGGGTGGCGTTTAAAGTGTGAGGGCATTTTACGGGAAGGTTACATTACTGTAAACATCATTGGATCTGTGTTGCCGGGTTCTGCCGTGCATGTCACATATGTTGCAATGTATGTCGGGTTGGCTTTAAGAACCTGTTGCAACATGACGTTATAACGAAAGTGGGTGATCCACTGAAGCAGGGAGGGCAATTGGTATAACCAATGTAAAAATAAAACAATTAATTAACAATTCATTATCAATAAATGGACAGTTAAAAACGAAAAATTAAAGACTCATCGGCTGAATCGTGTAAGGGAAATAGGGTGCGGTGAAATTGTCAATAATTTCCAAATTCTATTGAGCACAAAAGAACAAATATAATTTTTATCAACTGGTGGTTATTTGACCGTTATAATTACGGCATGTTATTACAACGGCAAATAATATTTTCTTTACAGCAAGCGTGTTTTCCGTAGCGCCAGATAATCGAGCAATCCGCCGAACACAATGCCGCACACGGCGACCACAACGCCCGTTTCCAGCATTGCAGGCAGGAACGAGAAATTGGTGTAATCTGCGGCATTCATTGTGAACAACAGCAGCCACACCGCCAGTAAGCAACAGCCTGTTGTCAGTGTGAGCAAGGCCAGACTATAGGCTCTGCGATATTCCGTTCGCGGAATAAAGTGTTCGCTTTCCCAACTGTGTTCCAGCGTTTGACGACAAACCAGCAGCAGCAGCAGCCCCGGAACGGCGGCAACGACGGAAAAAAGATAGAACGTTGGCCAGCCGTGGGCCTCTACAAACCAGCCCGCGACGGGGCCGACATAGACGCGGCCTACCGCAGAGAGCGCTGAGAGAAGGGCAAATTGGGTGGCTGAAAATGACTTGTTGCATAATGTCATGAGCAACGCGACAAATGCCGCCGTCCCCATACCGCCACACAGGTTTTCGAAAAACACGGCCGCGCCCATGCTGAACATGTGCTTATCGGTGACAGAGAGTAACCAATACCCGGCGTTTGAAGCGCCCTGAAGCATGCCGAAGATCAATAACGCGCGAAACAGCGAAAGACGCTGCATCAATACTCCGCCGTACAGCGCGCCGACAATCGTTGCCAGCAATCCCAGCGTTTTATTCACTACGCCAACTTCACCGGCGTCAAAACCGACGCCGCGAATCAAAAAGGTGGTGGTCAGGCTCATGGCGAAGGCATCGCCCAGTTTATAGAGCACGATGAGCAGCAAAATCAGCCAGGCGTTGTTGCGACCAAAAAAATCACGCAATGGCGCAGCGACCGCCTGTTCCAGCGTTTTGGGCACCGGGATGCTATCTGTGGGTTCGGGGGCGAGCAGTGTGGCAATAATGCAGGGGATCAGTAAGGCCGCCATCAGCCAGTACATGCCTTGCCAGCCGAGCCAGCGGTCTGCCATCCAGAGCGCCAGACCACCGGAAACCAACATGCCCAGGCGATAGCCCAACACGCTGATCGCCGCGCCAGTCCCGCGCTCTTCGGCGAGTAACACATCGGTTTTCCAGGCATCAAAAACAATATCCTGCGACGCCGAGCAGAAGGCGATAACAACCGCCAGCGCGGCCATCCAGCGCAATTGCGTACCGGGTTCCAGGAAACCCATTGCCGCAATTGAAATCAGCAACAGAAACTGTGTGGTGAGCAGCCAGCCGCGACGACGACCTAAAAAAGGCGGCGTGTAGCGGTCCATGATCGGCGACCAGAGAAACTTAAAAACGTAGGCCTGTCCCACTAAGGAAAAGAAACCAATGGTTTTAAGGTCGATGTTCTCAACGGTCATCCAGGCCTGAAGTGTGCCTGACGTCAACGCGAGAGGTAAACCGGAAGCGAACCCCAGAATCAACAGGATAGCGGAGCGCGGTTGCTGAAATATACGTAAATAGTGACTGGACATGGGCTTCTACGGGCCCGGCGTATGCCGGGCCTGAGGGCAGAAATTAACGGGCGTTCTGCTTAATGAAATCGTGAACGCTGGTGTCCTGAGACATATCAGCGATGGTGTCGGTCAGCACGCTGTTAACGGCGTCAGCGATATTTTTGTTAGAGGCCTGCAGTGCGCCTTCGACAGAGTAGCTGGCACGGTAGTTTTTGGTCATCTTGTTCCCGTTTGCCGCGGTCGCGATGATCGCGATGTCGGCTTTGGTCGCGATGTTGTAACGGACGCTGCCCTGAGAAACATCGGCGTACAGTTGGCTAACAATGATTTGCAGGTTAACCGGACCGTTCGGTCCTACCATGTAGCCGCGCGCGGTCATCTGTTTTTCCAGAACTTCTTGCAGCAAGAAACGCAGATCGCGGGAAGCGGTCAGGGTAACCATTTGGTTGTCGCGGGTCACTTTTGCCAGCGCCTGATCCGGACGCTGATCGGCGCCGTTAATGCTGACGGTAACTCCCATCAGACTCGGGTCCTGCTGCGGCAGGGAAATTTTGGGAGAGACATCAATCGTTGTTGGCGGTGTTGCGCATCCTGCCAGCATAACCAGAGCAACTAACGGAAAGAGGATTTTTTTTAACATGTTCGAACTCTCAGTGACTCTTAAGCGTGATAGAAATTAAGCGTGATAGAAAAAATTCACGCCATCATAACATCGCCAACGGCGAGGGGAAGAGCTCAACGCATGTAAATTCATTGCGTTGTCGGTTTTCTGACCCTCGGGGCACAATACCCGGGTTTTTAACAATCAAATGGGCAGATAAGTCAGTAAACTTCATACGTTTGAATGAGAAAATCAGACGAACGCTAAATTTTTGTTGTAAGAGTGTAATGGAAGCGGTAAAAGCGGCTAGTATTTAAAGGGATGGGTGACATCTCAGCGTTGTCGGAGGAGACATTTCATGATGATACGTGAGCAAATAGAAGAAAAATTAAGGACAACGTTCCAACCCGTGTTCCTTGAAGTTGTGGATGAAAGCTATCGTCACAATGTTCCGGCAGGCTCTGAAAGCCATTTTAAAGTTGTGCTGGTCAGCGATCGCTTCATTGGCGAACGTTTTCTTAATCGTCATCGGATGATTTACGGTACGTTAACGGCGGAACTCTCCACAACCGTACATGCGCTGGCACTGCATACCTACACCATAAAGGAGTGGGAAGGGTTGCACGATACGATCTTCGCATCGCCTCCTTGTCGTGGAGCGGGAAGCATCGCGTAGAAAAACGCATTTGCAACAGCTGACGCTTTTCCAGTATGTTGCTACAGATTATGTAAAAACGGCCTGCGGGCCGTTTTGTTTTGTCTGAATTTTGAACGGGTAGTGCAGTATTCAGACAAAAATTAGCCGGGAATTGTGAAAAAAGCCGCAGCAACGCGCGATAACCGTTCTCGACTCATAAAAGTGATGCCGCTATAATGCGGCGTCTTATTTTTCGGAATGTCTTCGGGATGATTCTGACGACAGGGAATGTGATTGATTAAGAGAACATCCCAGTTCCGCGAAGCCAACAACCTGTGCTTGCGGAGTAGAGTTGACCGAGCACTGTGATTTTTTGAGGTAACAAGATGCAAGTTTCAGTTGAAACCACTCAAGGCCTTGGCCGCCGTGTAACGATTACAATCGCTGCTGACAGCATCGAGACCGCTGTGAAAAGCGAGCTGGTCAACGTAGCGAAGAAAGTACGTATTGACGGCTTCCGTAAGGGCAAAGTACCGATGAATGTTGTTGCTCAGCGTTATGGCGCTTCTGTTCGCCAGGACGTTCTGGGTGATCTGATGAGCCGTCACTTCGTTGACGCGATCATCAAAGAAAAAATCAACCCGGCTGGTGCTCCGAACTATGTTCCGGGAGAATACAAGCTGGGCGAAGACTTCACCTACGCGGTAGAATTTGAAGTCTATCCGGAAGTCGAGCTGACTGGTCTGGACGCAATCGAAGTTGAAAAACCGGTTGTTGAAGTGACCGACGCTGACGTTGATGTGATGCTGGATACTCTGCGTAAGCAGCAGGCGACCTGGAAAGACAAAGACGGCGCTGTTGATGCAGAAGACCGTGTTACTGTCGATTTCACCGGTTCTGTAGACGGTGAAGAATTCGAAGGCGGCAAAGCGACTGACTTCGTACTGGCGATGGGCCAGGGTCGTATGATCCCGGGCTTTGAAGACGGTATCAAAGGTCACAAAGCGGGCGAAGAGTTCACCATCGACGTGACCTTCCCGGAAGAATACCACGCTGAAAACCTGAAAGGTAAAGCGGCTAAATTCGTTATCAACCTGAAAAAAGTTGAAGAGCGTGAGCTGCCGGAACTGACTGCTGAATTCATCAAACGTTTCGGCGTTGAAGATGGTTCCGTAGAAGGTCTGCGTGCTGAAGTTCGTAAAAACATGGATCGCGAGCTGAAAGGCGCGGTACGTAACCGTGTTAAATCTCAGGCTATCGAAGGTCTGGTAAAAGCGAATGACATCGATGTTCCTGCTGCACTGATCGACAGCGAAATCGACGTTCTGCGTCGTCAGGCTGCTCAGCGTTTCGGCGGCAACGAGAAACAAGCTCTGGAACTGCCGCGTGAACTGTTCGAAGAACAGGCTAAGCGCCGCGTTGTTGTTGGCCTGCTGCTGGGCGAAGTGATTCGTACCAACGAGCTGAAAGCTGACGAAGAGCGTGTTAAAGGCCTGATCGAAGAGATGGCTTCCGCTTACGAAGATCCGACAGAAGTTGTTGAGTTCTACAGCAAAAACAAAGAGCTGATGGACAACATGCGTAACGTCGCTCTGGAAGAACAAGCTGTTGAAGCCGTTCTGGCGAAAGCGAATGTGACTGAAAAAGCCACTTCCTTCAACGAGCTGATGAACCAGCAGGCGTAATTCGTTGCTTAATTAGCACGAAATTCGCACAAAAGCCCGTCACCGCCCGGTGGCGGGCTTTTTTTTGTCACGCATTTTGCATGGGAAGAGTGCGAAAACAGCGTTTCAGTGTTAGCGTTACAACAAAAGATTGTTATGCTTGAATTATGGCGATGCCGTACCCATAACAGAGGGACTAGCTGATAATCCGTCCATAAGGTTACAATCGGTACAGCAGGTTTTTTCATTTTTTATCCAGGAGACGGAAATGTCATACAGCGGCGAACGAGATAACTTTGCACCCCATATGGCGCTGGTGCCGATGGTCATTGAACAGACTTCACGTGGTGAGCGCTCTTTTGATATCTATTCTCGTCTACTTAAGGAACGTGTCATTTTTCTGACCGGCCAGGTTGAAGACCACATGGCTAACCTGATTGTGGCGCAGATGCTGTTCCTGGAAGCGGAAAACCCGGAAAAAGATATCTATCTGTACATCAACTCCCCTGGTGGGGTGATTACCGCAGGGATGTCTATCTATGACACCATGCAGTTCATTAAGCCGGATGTCAGCACCATTTGTATGGGCCAGGCGGCCTCAATGGGCGCGTTCTTGCTGACTGCAGGCGCAAAAGGTAAACGTTTCTGCCTGCCGAATTCTCGCGTCATGATCCACCAGCCTCTGGGCGGTTACCAGGGCCAGGCGACGGATATTGAAATTCATGCCCGTGAAATTCTGAAAGTGAAAGGGCGCATGAATGAACTTATGGCGCACCATACGGGTCAATCTCTTGAGCAGATTGAACGTGATACTGAGCGCGATCGCTTCCTCTCCGCTTCTGAAGCGGTGGAGTATGGATTAGTCGACTCGATTTTGACCCATCGTAATTGATGCCCAGGGCGCAAGTGTACCGCTATAATATCTAAGGGCGGCACAACGCTGATAAGCGGCTTGCGCCTGAGAATGGCATTTGCGTCGTCGTGTGCGGCACAAAGAACAAAGA
Organism: Citrobacter enshiensis; assembly: GCF_029338175.1. Lineage (NCBI taxonomy): Bacteria > Pseudomonadati > Pseudomonadota > Gammaproteobacteria > Enterobacterales > Enterobacteriaceae > Citrobacter > Citrobacter enshiensis. The sequence goes on along the minus strand of NZ_CP119862.1, from coordinate 3,603,646 downwards.
AGAGGTTTTGACTCATGACAGATAAACGCAAAGATGGCTCGGGCAAATTGTTGTACTGCTCTTTTTGCGGCAAAAGCCAGCATGAAGTGCGTAAGCTGATCGCCGGTCCATCCGTGTATATCTGCGACGAATGTGTTGATTTATGTAACGACATCATTCGCGAAGAGATTAAGGAAGTGGCACCGCACCGTGAGCGTAGTGCGCTGCCGACGCCGCATGAAATTCGCAATCACCTGGACGATTATGTTATCGGCCAGGAGCAGGCGAAAAAAGTGCTGGCGGTCGCGGTATACAACCATTACAAACGTCTGCGTAACGGCGACACCAGCAATGGCGTCGAGTTGGGCAAAAGTAACATTCTGCTGATTGGTCCAACGGGTTCCGGGAAAACGTTGCTGGCCGAAACGCTGGCGCGCCTGTTGGACGTACCGTTCACCATGGCAGATGCCACCACCCTGACCGAAGCGGGTTATGTGGGTGAGGATGTTGAGAACATCATTCAGAAGCTGTTGCAGAAATGCGACTACGACGTGCAGAAAGCGCAGCGCGGTATTGTCTACATCGATGAAATCGACAAGATTTCTCGTAAATCAGACAACCCGTCTATTACCCGTGACGTTTCCGGTGAAGGCGTACAGCAGGCACTGTTGAAACTGATCGAAGGGACGGTTGCCGCGGTTCCGCCGCAGGGCGGTCGTAAACACCCGCAGCAGGAATTCTTGCAGGTTGATACCTCTAAGATTCTGTTTATCTGCGGCGGTGCGTTTGCGGGGCTGGATAAGGTTATCTCCCATCGTGTGGAAACCGGGTCGGGCATTGGTTTTAGCGCGACGGTGAAAGCCAAGTCTGATAAGGCGAGCGAAGGCGAACTGCTGTCGCAGGTTGAGCCAGAAGATCTGATCAAATTTGGTCTGATCCCTGAGTTCATTGGGCGTTTGCCGGTGGTTGCAACGCTGAACGAACTGAGCGAAGAAGCGCTGATCCAAATTCTGAAAGAGCCGAAAAACGCGCTGACCAAGCAGTATCAGGCGCTGTTTAACCTCGAAGGTGTGGATTTAGAGTTCCGTGATGAAGCGCTGGACGCTATCGCCCGTAAAGCAATGGCGCGTAAAACGGGGGCGCGTGGTCTGCGTTCTATCGTAGAAGCCGCTCTGCTCGACACGATGTACGATCTGCCTTCAATGGAAGATGTTGAAAAAGTGGTGATCGATGAGTCCGTCATCGGCGGCCAGAGCAAGCCGTTGCTGATTTATGGTAAGCCAGAAGCGCAGCAAGCATCTGGTGAATAATTAACCACTTCATACAATCAGTTAATCAAAAAGGGGGGATTTTATCCCCCCTTTTATTTTTCCTGTAAACACGCCGTTGAATGTGTGGGAAACATCCCCATATACTGCTTACATGTTAATGGTCGTGTGAAACACAGTCACATAACCAGATTACCTGGCGGACACTAAACTAAGAGAGAGCTCTATGAATCCTGAGCGTTCTGAACGCATTGAAATCCCCGTATTGCCGTTGCGCGATGTGGTGGTTTATCCGCACATGGTCATACCCTTATTTGTAGGGCGGGAAAAATCTATCCGTTGTCTGGAAGCGGCTATGGACCATGATAAAAAAATCATGCTGGTCGCCCAGAAAGAAGCATCAACGGATGAGCCGGGTGTAAACGATCTTTTCACCGTCGGGACCGTGGCCTCTATTTTGCAAATGCTGAAACTGCCTGACGGTACCGTAAAGGTACTGGTTGAGGGGTTACAGCGCGCGCGTATTTCTGCCCTGTCTGACAATGGCGAGCATTTCTCTGCGAAGGCAGAGTACCTTGAGTCGCCAGCCATTGACGAGCGCGAGCAGGAAGTGCTGGTACGCACCGCGATTAGCCAGTTCGAAGGCTACATCAAACTGAACAAAAAAATTCCGCCAGAAGTGCTTACATCGCTCAATAGTATTGACGATCCTGCCCGTCTGGCTGACACCATCGCTGCACACATGCCGCTGAAACTGGCAGACAAGCAATCCGTGCTGGAAATGTCCGACGTCAACGAACGTCTGGAATATCTGATGGCGATGATGGAGTCCGAAATCGATCTGCTGCAGGTTGAGAAGCGTATTCGCAACCGTGTGAAAAAGCAGATGGAGAAATCCCAGCGCGAGTACTATCTGAACGAGCAAATGAAAGCCATTCAGAAAGAACTCGGCGAAATGGACGACGCGCCGGATGAAAACGAAGCGCTGAAACGCAAAATCGACGCGGCGAAAATGCCGAAAGAGGCAAAGGAGAAAGCGGAAGCAGAACTGCAGAAGCTGAAAATGATGTCTCCGATGTCGGCAGAAGCGACCGTGGTGCGCGGCTACATCGACTGGATGGTGCAGGTACCGTGGAATGCGCGTAGCAAGGTCAAAAAAGATCTGCGTCAGGCGCAGGAAATCCTCGACACCGATCATTACGGTCTGGAGCGAGTGAAAGACCGCATCCTTGAGTATCTTGCGGTACAAAGCCGTGTGAACAAAATCAAGGGGCCAATCCTGTGTCTGGTTGGACCGCCGGGGGTAGGTAAAACCTCTTTGGGTCAGTCTATTGCGAAAGCGACCGGTCGCAAATACATCCGTATGGCGCTGGGCGGCGTGCGTGATGAAGCTGAAATTCGCGGTCACCGTCGTACGTACATCGGTTCTATGCCGGGCAAACTGATCCAGAAAATGGCGAAAGTGGGGGTTAAAAACCCGCTGTTCCTGCTTGATGAAATCGACAAAATGTCGTCTGACATGCGTGGCGATCCTGCTTCCGCACTGCTTGAGGTGCTGGATCCTGAGCAGAACGTGGCGTTCAGCGATCACTACCTGGAAGTGGACTACGATCTCAGTGACGTGATGTTTGTCGCGACCTCTAACTCCATGAACATTCCGGCGCCGCTGCTGGATCGTATGGAAGTGATCCGTCTGTCCGGTTATACCGAAGACGAGAAGCTGAACATTGCGAAGCGTCATCTGCTGCCGAAGCAAATTGAACGTAACGCACTGAAAAAAGGCGAACTGACGGTCGATGATAGCGCCATTATTGGCATTATTCGTTACTACACCCGTGAAGCGGGCGTGCGTAGTCTGGAGCGTGAAATCTCCAAACTGTGTCGTAAAGCCGTTAAGCAGTTACTGCTGGATAAGTCACTGAAACACATTGTGATCAATGGCGACAATCTGCACGATTACCTCGGCGTACAGCGCTTCGACTATGGTCGCGCGGACAGCGAAAATCGCGTGGGTCAGGTGACGGGGCTGGCATGGACCGAAGTGGGCGGCGATCTGCTGACCATCGAAACGGCCTGCGTACCGGGTAAAGGGAAACTCACCTATACGGGTTCTCTGGGCGAAGTCATGCAGGAGTCCATTCAGGCTGCGTTGACCGTGGTGCGCGCGCGAGCGGAAAAACTGGGGATTAATCCGGACTTTTACGAGAAACGCGACATCCACGTTCACGTGCCAGAAGGTGCGACGCCGAAAGACGGTCCGAGTGCCGGTATTGCGATGTGTACAGCCCTGGTTTCCTGTCTGACCGGTAACCCGGTTCGCGCTGATGTGGCAATGACCGGTGAGATCACCCTGCGTGGTCAGGTGCTGCCTATCGGTGGTTTGAAAGAAAAACTGCTGGCCGCACACCGTGGCGGGATTAAAACCGTGTTAATTCCTGACGAAAATAAACGTGACCTGGAAGAGATTCCGGACAACGTCATTGCGGATCTTGATATTCACCCGGTGAAACGTATTGAGGAAGTTCTGGCGCTTGCGCTGCAAAATGAACCCTCTGGAATACAAGTTGTAACCGCAAAATAGTGACCTCGCGCAAAGAGCGCTAATAAAAACAGGGCTGGCAGGCTATTTCGGACTTGCCAGCCTTTTTTTGTATCGCTAACTTAGATGTTGAATTAGGCTTGCCATCATTAACGGGTGTTGTAAGGGCATGGCAGGCCTGATATAACTGCTGCGCGGTCGCACTTTGAAGGATTCAGGTGCGATATAAATTATAAAGAGGAAGAGAAGAGTGAATAAATCTCAACTGATCGACAAAATTGCTGCAGGGGCTGATATCTCTAAGGCTGCGGCTGGACGTGCGTTAGATGCAATTATTGCTTCTGTTACTGAATCTCTGAAAGAAGGGGATGATGTTGCACTGGTAGGTTTTGGTACTTTTGCTGTTAAAGAGCGTGCTGCCCGTACTGGTCGCAACCCGCAAACAGGTAAAGAGATCACCATCGCTGCTGCTAAAGTGCCGGGTTTCCGTGCAGGTAAAGCGCTGAAAGACGCGGTAAACTAAGAGTGATCCCCCCAGGGGATGTGACAAAGTACAAGGGCGCATCATCAGATGTGCCTTTTTTATTTGTGATCCGGGACTTTCTACACGTTGTGGGCTGACAATTGCCCCCGTTTCTTGTCACAATAGGCCTTTCCGCGCAGCGTTCTGGAAACGCTATGCTGCGTGAGGTTATACATCACCTACAGCGGAGTGTGGTTACACCATGATGGACAGCTTACGCACGGCTGCTAACAGTCTCGTGCTCAAGATTATTTTCGGTATCATTATCGTGTCGTTCATTTTGACCGGCGTGAGTGGTTACCTGATTGGCGGAAGCAATAACTACGCCGCAAAAGTGAATGGCCAGGAAATCAGCCGCGGGCAGTTTGAGAATGCGTTTAACAATGAACGCAACCGCATGCAGCAACAGTTAGGCGATCAGTTCTCTGAACTGGCGGCGAACGAAAGCTACATGAAAACGCTGCGTCAGCAGACGCTGAACCGTCTTATCGACGAAGCGCTGCTGGACCAGTATTCACGCGAACTCAAACTGAATATCAGCGATGAGCAGGTCAAGCAGGCTATCTTCGCAACGCCGGCCTTCCAGGTCGACGGTAAATTTGATAACAACCGCTACAATGCGATTGTTAACAAGATGGGAATGACGGCCGATCAGTACGCGCAGGCGCTGCGTAACCAACTGACGACGCAACAGGTGATCAACGGCGTTGCAGGCACCGAGTTTATGCTGAAGGGCGAAACTGATGAACTGGCGGAATTGGTTGCCCAGCAGCGTGTCGTTCGTGAAGCGACGATCGATGTGAATGCCCTGGCGGCGAAGCAGCAGGTGACCGATCAAGAAGTTTCCAGCTACTACGAGCAGAATAAAAATAGCTTTATGATGCCGGAGCAGTTCCGTGTGAGCTACATCAAGCTGGATGCTGCTGCGATGCAGGAGACGGCCAGCGATGCCGATATCCAGGCTTATTATGACCAGCACCAGGATCAGTTCACTCAGCCGCAGCGTAACCGTTACAGCATCATTCAGACCAAAACGGAAGATGACGCGAAAGCGGTACTGGATGCGCTGAACAAAGGCGGTGATTTTGCTGCTCTGGCGAAAGAGAAATCCGCTGACATCATTTCGGCCCGTAACGGTGGCGATATGGGGTGGCTGGAAGATGCCACGACCCCGGATGAGCTGAAAAATGCCGGCCTGAAAGAAAAAGGTCAGTTGTCCGGCGTCATCAAATCGTCTGTCGGTTATCTGGTGGCTCGTCTGGATGACATCCAGCCTGCGAAAGTCAAACCGCTGAGCGAAGCGCGTAACGACATTGCCGCGAAAGTGAAGCAAGAAAAAGCGTTGGATGCGTACTATGCGTTGCAGCAGAAAGTGAGCGACGCGGCGAGCAATGACAACGAATCTCTGGCTGGCGCAGAACAGGCCGCTGGCATGAAAGCCGTTGAGACAGGCTGGTTCAACCGCGACAGCTTGCCGGAAGAACTGAATTTCAAACCGGTTTCTGATGCGATCTTTAATGGTGGCCTGGTGGGGCAGAACGGTACGCCGGGTAACAACTCCGACATCATCACTGTTGATGGCGATCGTGCCTTTATACTGCGTGTTGCCGAGCACAAAGCAGAAGCGGTTAAACCGCTGGCTGAGGTGAAGGAACAGGTAACTGCGCTGGTTAAGCACAACAAAGCGGTACAACAGGCAAAACTGGATGCGGACAAACTGCTGGTTGAGCTGAAAGCCGGTAAAGGCGATGAGGCGATGAAAGCAGCTGGTCTGAGCTTTGGTGAGTCTAAAACGCTGAGCCGTACGGGTCAGGATCCGGTAAGTCAGGCCGCGTTTGGTCTGAGCCTGCCAGCGAAAGATAAGCCCGTCTACGGTGTTGCCAATGACATGCAGGGCAACGTGGTTCTGCTGGCGCTGGATGCCGTGAAAGCGGGCTCAATGCCGGAAGAACAGAAAAAAGCGATGGTTCAGGGGATCACCCAGAATAACGCTCAAATTGTCTTTGAAGCACTGATGAGTAACCTGCGTAAAGCGGCGAAAATTAAAGTGGGTGATGCGCTGGAACAGCAGCAGTAATCGAGACGCTTCGCAAAAATTTGCAAAAAGTTGTAATCCCCAAAGGCCGCTTTCGCGGCCTTTTCCATTTCTGATATTTGCCATTTGTTCCTGTTTCTTCGCCCCGTTATCGTGGCTTCGCTGTTAATAAACAAGGAGAAACAGTATGAAACGTGGAATCAAAACTTTGCTGGTAGCGCTGTCCCTGACCTGTACTGGCGTGACAGGCGGCGCGCTGGCCGCAGAGTCAGCGGCAAAAAGTCCGGCAGTACAAACTAAGGCTGAGGCACCTGCTACGGCGCAAACTAAAGCGTCAGTCCCTGCGAAAGCCAGTGATGAAGAGGGTACCCGGGTGAGTATTAATACCGCTTCAGCAGAGGAGTTAGCGCGGGCAATGAATGGCGTTGGGCTGAAAAAGGCGCAGGCCATCGTCAGCTACCGGGAAGAGTACGGCCCGTTTAAAACGGTTGATGATTTAAAACAGGTGCCTGGGATGGGGAGTTCGCTGGTGGAACGTAACCTGGCGGTTTTAACACTTTAATAACTTGCGTAGTGGCAAAAATTTGCCATGCTATAGAGGTCATACCAGTTGTGACCTCTATACAGTCGTCTTACCGATAAAAACACACTAAGGTTCCTGCCCCTATGCAAACACAGATTAAAGTCCGTGGTTATCATCTCGATGTCTACCAGCATGTCAACAATGCCCGCTATCTTGAGTTTCTGGAAGAGGCGCGCTGGGACGGCCTGGAAAACAGCGACAGCTTTCAGTGGATGACGGCCCATAACATCGCTTTTGTGGTGGTAAACATCAATATTAACTACCGTCGCCCGGCGGTGCTGAGTGACCTGCTGACCGTGACCAGTCAGGTGCAGCAAATCAACGGTAAGAGCGGTGTGTTAAGTCAGATCATTACGTTGGAGCCAGAAGGGCAAGTCGTGGTGGATGCGCAGATTACTTTTGTGTGTATTGATTTGAAAACGCAAAAAGCGCTGCCTTTGGAGGGAGAGTTACGCGAAAAGCTGGAACAAATGGTTAAGTAAGGCGTGATTGCCTGATGGCGCTTTGCTTACAGGCCTACGGGATCATGATTCGTAGGCCGGATAAGATGTTTACGCCGTCACCCGGCAAAACCGACAGAAATTACTTCAGTCCGGTTTTCTGCTTCATCGCCGCCATCACCGCAGGTTTATCCGCCAGATAATGGGTCAGTCCGTTGGCTCGCAGGGTACAGGCAGCACACTGCCCACAGCCGTCGCCTTTGATCCCGTTATAGCAGGTCAACGTCTCCTGACGTACGAGATCCAGTTTGCCCCAGTAATCAGCCAGCGCCCAGGTTTCGGCTTTATCAATCCACATTAACGGCGTTTCAAAGCGGATATCCTTTGCCATACCCAAGCTGACAGCGTGATTTAGCGCTTTGACAAACTCATCGCGGCAATCGGGATAACCGGAAAAATCCGTTTCACAAACACCGGTGATCACGGCCTCGGCCTTTACCTGGTAGGCGTAGATGGCCGCCAGCGTCAAAAACAGAATATTGCGCCCTGGCACGAAGGTGTTGGGAATGCCATCCGCGTCCGGTTCGTAGTCCGGCACAGGAATGTTGTCGCGAGTCAGGCTGCTGATCGCCAGTTCGTTCAGTAGCGTTACATCGAGCACTTTGTGCGAACGCGCGCCGAGTTTTAAGGCCAGGTCACGTGCGACATCAATCTCAGCACGATGGCGCTGACCATAATCAAAGGTGACGCAATGGACTTCATCATATTGATGCAGCGCTTGCGCCAGGCAGGTTGTGGAGTCCTGACCCCCACTGAATACTACGACGGCACGTTTCATGGCTTATCCTGACAAATGATAAAACGCTATGGTAGCGTCTGAGGGGGACGCCGACCAGCTTCTTCATTGCGAGGGGGAGGAAGCCATGCTTCGGTGAAGTCAAACCAGCCACGTGCGTTCAGTCGGACCCCATTGACGCCCGGCGGCGCGCTAATGCGATAGTGGTAATTGAAGAGCGGTGTGAGGGTGGCATCATTCATCAGATTTGCGAACACCAGCGCAAGTGCGGCATAACGATCGCCCTCGTCGGGCTGAATCTGTAGCGCATCCAGCGTTGCCTGTAGATGGGAAAAGGCCGGAGCGTCTAAGACATGCGGCCAGAGCTGATCGCAGCGTAGCCATTGCTCAAGCGTGTACTCTGGCGCTTCGCCAATGAGTCTGTCGCCCATCATCAAATCGGCATCCGCCAGAACAGCGCTGTTGTCCCAGTTCTTAGCATTATGAAAAATAATCGTTAATTCACAGCCGAGCGTGGCCAGATAGTGCTTGAGCTGTTCTGCCATGGTATGCAGTTCAACGGGCAGATGGTAGACCAGCGTGAGCCTTGCCGGCAGTTCCACCTCATCCAGACTTTCCCACTGGGGCATGGTCCAGTCGGGTAACAATGCCTGGCTCGGCGTAATCAAATTTTCATCAACAGGCAGCGTTTGCAGTAGCGATGTGTGATGGATGATATCCACCAATCTTCTCGCCTGTTGCAGATTCAGCCTCGGTCCTTTCTTGAGTGTTAAATAGCAAAATCCGAGGCTGATACCGCTGCTCACCTGGCTGAGCGTGGTCAGTTCTTCTCGTTTCCCGATTGCTATCTGCACTGGGTGACGACAACTGGTCCCCAGGTCTTGTGCGAAAAGCTGCGGTGTTATCCAGTATTCAACCGTCTTTAGCAGCGGGTGGCTCCGATGAAAATGATCGTGACTTTCCAGGCGGACCAGCTCCGGCGTAAATAACGCCAGCCGGAAAGGACCGGTACCGACCAGCGGTTGCTGTGGATGTGACAGATGGCTGCAGTAGCTCGCCAGACGGTGCGCCAGCCAGTAATCAGGTCGATGCAGAATGAATGTCAGACATTGCGGATGGCTGATCTCAATACGCTTCACGCTAATGAACAACTTATTGAGCGCCGGGAGGTTGAGTAGCATGAGCAGCCGTTCATGTAGCTGCGAGGTTGCCACCACATCGCCATTGTGCCAGTAAAGTGTCGAGCGAATATAAAAATCCCAGCGTAAACCGTCGGGGGAGATATCCCAGTGATGCGCCAGGTCTCCGCAAGGGCGTTGATTATGACTGTCGAAGCGGGTTAATCCGGAGAAAATTTGTCCGGCAAGATGTTGTTCCGCGCGTCCGGGGAGGAATCCCGGATGGAGCGGATCAAGAGGACGATAATAGGGAATACGCAGCGTCGGCGTATCGTTTTGCCATTGCCCGCCCATAAACGGTTGCAACATTGCGCGCAGTTCACCAGGCGCTAACTGCGCCAGCGCCAGCACATTGAGTTGCTGCCCTTTCTCCAGCGCTTGCTCCATCATGGTATTGCGCAATGATTCCGGCGTGACCAAAAAACGGAGCTGCCCGCGTTTTCCACGCCCGGACTGCGACTCCCACGTCAGCCATCCTGCTTCCTGCGACTGGCGAAGCAGCGTCCGCACATGACGTTCGCTACAAAAACAGCGTTCTGCCAGTTCGCTCACTGTGACAAACTGAGGTTCACCGGCGGAAGGTTGCCAGAGGCGCTGGTATTGCTTGAGTCGATTGAGAAGTCGCATAAACCCGGAACAATTCCTTTTATCTATTCACTATTACTTCCGTATATCTCAGGTGATACTGAACCACAAGTTAACCGTGTCACAAAGTGGAGAAAGAGATGGCTCGTCTGGCAGCATTTGATATGGATGGCACGCTACTGATGCCAAACCACCATCTGGGCGATGAAACCCTTTCAACGCTGGCGCGGTTGCGCGAACGCAACATTACCCTGACATTTGCGACGGGTCGACATGTGCTGGAGATGCAGCATATTTTGGGCGCGTTTTCGCTGGAAGCCTTTCTGATCACCGGTAACGGTACGCGAGTGCATTCACTGGAGGGCGAGGTGTTGCATCGTCAGGATCTTGATCCGGCCATCGCGGATATTGTGCTGCAGCAGGCGTGGGACACGCAGGCCAGCATGCATGTTTTCAATGACAACGGCTGGTTCACCGGGCAGGAAATTCCGGCGATGTTGCACGCGCACGTCTATAGCGGATTTCATTATCAGGTCGTGGATGTCAAACGGCTCCCGGCCCACCAGGTGACGAAGATCTGTTTCTGTGGCGATCACGATGATCTGATCCGGCTTGGTATTCAATTGAACGACGCGCTGGGCGAGCGGGCAAACCTCTGTTTTTCCGCAGTCGATTGCCTGGAAGTTTTGCCGTTAGGCTGCAATAAAGGTGCCGCCCTGAAGGTACTGAGCAATCATCTGGGTTTTACAATGGCTGAGTGTATGGCGTTTGGCGATGCCATGAACGATCGTGAAATGCTGGGGAGCGTCGGACGCGGTTTGATCATGGGTAACGCCATGCCGCAACTGATTGCCGAGCTGCCTCATTTATCAGTGATTGGGCATTGTCGTAATCAGGCCGTCTCTCACTATTTAACGCATTGGCTGGATAATCCACATCTACCTTATTCCCCCGAATGAGAGATCCCTTCCAGCAAGCCAGACATGAACAGTCATTGTCTGGCTTTTTTTATACTGCTTTAGCGGACGTTCAGCATCCGGGCAAGTTCAGCCTGCCACGGCGTTAAATCGCCGATCTGCGCGCTGACCCAGGCCGGATTGTAGTATGTGTCGAGATAACGTTCGCCGCTGTCACACAGCAATGTAACGAGAGAACCTGTTTCTCCGGCTTCGCGCATACGGGCCGCGAGTTGCAGCGTTCCCCACATATTGGTGCCGGTTGAGGCGCCCACTTTCCGACCCAACTGCGTTTCCAGCCAGTGCGCGGTCGCGATGCTGGCAGCATCCGGCACGCGCAACATCTCATCCACCACATCCGGAATGAAAGACGGCTCCACACGTGGACGGCCGATACCTTCGATTTTGCTGCCGACCGCACTGCGCAATGTGGCATCACGTTCCTGCCAGTAGGGTAAAAAGACCGAGTTTTCCGGGTCAACGACCATCAGACGGGTGTCGTAGCCCTGGCAGCGAATGTAGCGGCCAATGGTGGCAGAGGTCCCGCCAGTGCCTGCGCTCATGACAATGTGTCTGGGTACCGGGTTTGGCTCGCACTGCATCTGGCGAAAAATACTGTCGGCAATGTTGTTATTCCCGCGCCAGTCGGTAGCGCGTTCAGCATAGGTGAACTGATCCATATAGTGACCGTTCAGTTCACGCGCCAGTTGCTCTGAGGCGGCGTAAATCTCGCAGGCGCTTTGTACAAAATGGCAGCGACCGCCGTAAAACTCTATTTGTTCGACTTTGCGTTTTGCCGTACAGGAAGGCATGACGGCGATAAAGGGCAGGCCCAGAAGGCGAGCGAAATAAGCCTCGGAAACCGCTGTTGAACCCGATGATGATTCAATGATTGGGGTGCCTTCTTTGATCCAGCCGTTGCACAGTCCGTACAGGAACAGTGAACGCGCCAGCCGATGTTTCAGACTGCCGGTGGGGTGCGTACTTTCATCTTTCAGATAGAGCTGAATCCCCGGAAACGCAGGCAGCGACAGCCGGATGAGATGCGTATCTGCTGAACGCTGGTAGTCAGCGTTAATTTCATTGATGGCGTTTTTAACCCAGGCGTTATTCATCGGTGTTTTCCATTTGTCATTTTGTGCCCAGATTAGCGAAAAGCACGGAAAAAATTGTTGCCATTTAACCTTTAAAATAGAATGTAGAGAGAAAATTCTTCTCTGTGAGGTGGGCATGTTAGATAAAATTGACCGTAAGCTGCTCGCCTTGCTGCAGCAGGACTGTACCCTCTCTTTGCAGGCTCTGGCCGATGCCGTTAATCTGACCACCACACCCTGCTGGAAACGACTAAAACGCCTGGAAGATGACGGCGTTCTGATAGGAAAAGTCGCGTTGCTGGACCCCGAAAAATTGGGGCTGGGCTTAACGGCCTTTGTGCTGATAAAAACGCAGCATCACAGCAGCGAATGGTACTGTCGATTCGTGACCGAAGTCACCGGGATGCCGGAAGTTCTGGGTTTTTGGCGCATGGCGGGTGAATACGACTATCTGATGCGGGTCCAGGTGGCGGATATGAAACGCTATGACGACTTCTACAAACGCCTGGTGAACAGTGTTCCCGGACTGTCAGATGTCACATCCAGCTTTGCGATGGAACAGATTAAATACACTACCGCTCTACCCATTGAATAATTCTCCCGGCGCTGATTGCCGGAAATCATGTCAGGACAGAATACGTGCGATTATTTGTTCAATTAAGCTGGTACTTTCGCCGGGAGTGGCGTCGCTATCTCGGTGCTGTTGCCCTGCTTATCATCATTGCTATCCTGCAACTGATCCCGCCCAAGGTGGTCGGCATTGTTGTGGATGGCGTAAGCGCACAACGCTTTACCCCTCAGCAGGTGTTGATGTGGGTGGGAACCATCGCGCTGATTGCCGCCGTGGTCTATCTATTACGTTACGTCTGGCGCGTTCTGCTGTTTGGGGCGTCTTATCAACTGGCCGTGGAGTTGCGTGAAGATTATTACCGTCAACTCAGTCGTCAGCATCCTGAATTTTATCTACGACATCGCACCGGGGATTTAATGGCGCGCGCCACCAATGACGTGGACCGCGTGGTGTTTGCCGCCGGGGAAGGGGTGTTAACGCTGGTGGACTCATTGGTCATGGGCTGTGCCGTATTGATTGTGATGTCCACGCAAATCAGTTGGCAGCTGACGCTGTTTGCCTTGTTACCGATGCCAATTATGGCGCTCATGATTAAGCGCTACGGCGATCGGCTACACGAGCGTTTCAAACTTGCGCAGGCGGCATTTTCCAGCCTTAACAATCGGACCCAGGAGAGCCTGACCAGCATTCGGATGATCAAAGCGTTTGGTCTGGAGGACCGACAGTCGGCGCTTTTTGCGGCCGACGCGGCGGATACCGGCAAGAAAAACCTGCGGGTCGCCCGTATCGACGCCCGATTTGATCCGACGATTTATATTGCCATTGGTATGGCAAATCTGCTGGCGATTGGCGGTGGCAGTTGGATGGTAGTCCATGGCGCATTAACGCTCGGACAACTGACCAGCTTCATGATGTACCTCGGCCTGATGATCTGGCCGATGCTGGCGCTGGCGTGGATGTTTAATATCGTTGAGCGAGGCAGCGCCGCCTACAGTCGAATTCGCGCCATGCTGGCAGAAGCACCGGTGGTGAATGACGGCGCAGAGCCCGTACCGGAAGGGCGCGGTGAACTGACGGCGGCGATTAGCGAGTTTCGTTATCCGCAGGCGGCGCATTCTGCGCTGGGTGAGGTCCATTTTCACCTCAAGCCCGGCCAAATGCTGGGGATTTGTGGACCTACCGGTGCCGGGAAAAGCACGGTACTTTCGTTGATCCAGCGTCATTTTGACGTCACGCAAGGCGATATTCGTTTTCACGGTATTCCGCTAACGCATTTACAACTGGATAGCTGGCGTAGCCGACTGGCTGTCGTCAGCCAGACACCGTTTCTGTTTTCAGATACGGTCGCCAACAACATTGCGCTGGGGCGCCCAAACGCGACGCAGGACGAAATTGAACATGTTGCACGTTTAGCCAGCGTTCATGAGGATATTTTACGTCTGCCACAGGGTTACGACACCGAGGTCGGCGAACGCGGGGTCATGCTTTCCGGCGGGCAAAAACAGCGTATTTCCATTGCCCGTGCGTTGTTGCTCAATGCGGAGATCCTGATTCTGGATGACGCCCTGTCGGCCGTGGATGGCCGTACGGAACATCAGATTTTACATAACCTGCGCCAGTGGGGAGAAGGGCGTACGGTGATCATTAGCGCGCACCGCTTGTCAGCCTTGACGGAAGCCAGCGAAATTATCGTGATGCAGCATGGGCACATTGCTCAGCGAGGCGAGCATGACGATTTGGTCCTGCAATCCGGCTGGTATCGCGACATGTACCGCTATCAGCAGTTAGAGGCCGCGCTGACTGACGCTCCTGAAATGCCAGAGGAGGCGGCGAATGCGTAGTTTTGGACAGTTATGGCCAACGTTGAAAAGGCTGCTGGCGTACGGTTCTCCGTGGCGAAAACCGCTTTCCATTGCGGTAGTCATGCTCTGGGTCGCCGCGGTGGCGGAAGTGAGTGGACCGCTGCTTATCAGCTATTTCATTGACCATCTGGTGGCGAAAAACAATCTGCCGTTGGCAATGGTGGCGGGGTTGATCGCGGCCTACATTGGCTTACAGCTGCTGGCGGCCGGGCTGCATTATGCGCAGTCGCTGTTGTTTAATCAGGCCGCCGTTGGCGTCGTACAACAACTGCGGACCGACGTGATGGATGCTGCGCTCCGTCAGCCGTTGAGCGAGTTTGATACCCAGCCTGTCGGGCAGTTGATCTCCCGGGTGACCAATGATACCGAAGTGATCCGCGACCTTTACGTTACGGTGGTGGCGACGGTGTTGCGCAGCGCCGCGTTGATTGGCGCGATGTTAGTGGCGATGTTCAGCCTGGACTGGCGCATGGCGTTGGTGGCGATGGCGATTTTCCCTGCCGTGCTGGTGGTGATGGTGATTTACCAGCGTTACAGCACGCCGATCGTACGCCGTGTGAGAGCGTATCTGGCGGATATCAATGACGGTTTCAATGAAGTTATCAACGGCATGAGCGTCATTCAGCAGTTTCGCCAACAGGCGCGCTTCGGGGAACGCATGGGAGAAGCCAGCCGTTCGCACTACATGGCGCGAATGCAGACTCTGAGGCTGGATGGTTTTTTACTGCGCCCGTTGCTGAGTCTTTTCTCGGCGCTGATTCTGTGTGGGCTGCTGATGTTGTTCAGCTTCACCTCGGCGGGAACCATCGAAGTCGGGGTGTTATATGCGTTTATCAGCTACCTCGGGCGGCTGAACGAGCCGTTGATTGAACTGACGACGCAACAATCCATGTTGCAGCAGGCGGTTGTGGCAGGTGAGCGCGTTTTTGAACTGATGGATGGCCCTCGCCAACGTTATGGTGAAGATAACAGACCGCTGCGAAGCGGGCGAATCGACGTGGATCATGTTTCTTTCTCCTACCGTGACAATAATCTGGTGCTGCAGGATGTCAGCCTGTCAGTGCCTTCCCGCGGTTTTGTGGCATTGGTCGGGCATACCGGGAGCGGTAAGAGTACGCTCGCCAGCCTGTTGATGGGCTACTATCCGCTGACTCAGGGCGAGATTCGCCTGGACGGGCGGCCCCTCTCTACGTTGGGTCACAGCGTTCTGCGTCAGGGCGTGGCGATGGTGCAGCAGGATCCGGTGGTGATGGCAGATACTTTCCTGGCAAACGTCACGCTGGGCCGCGATATCTCGGAAGCGCGCGTCTGGCAGGCGCTGGAAACCGTCCAACTGGCGGAACTGGCGCGCGGCCTGAGCGACGGTATCCATACGCGTCTGGGCGAGCAGGGAAACACCTTGTCGGTGGGGCAAAAGCAACTCCTGGCGCTGGCGCGCGTGCTGGTTGAGACGCCGCAGGTGCTGATCCTGGATGAAGCGACGGCCAGCATCGACTCGGGGACCGAACAAGCGATTCAGCAGGCGCTGGCGGCCGTTCGTGAGCACACCACGCTGGTGGTGATTGCGCACCGGTTGTCGACGATCGTCGAGGCTGACACCATTCTGGTGCTGCATCGCGGTCAGGCGGTTGAACGTGGCACCCATCAACAATTGCTGGCAGCGCAGGGGCGTTACTGGCAAATGTATCAATTACAGTTAGCCGGGGAAGAGCTGGCCGCCAGCGCGCGCGAGGAATCGCTTACCGCCTGATGCACCAGCGTTGCCCGCCACTCCCGCGGGCGGTGCAAAAATGAAACGCATCATGCACTGGCATGGTGCGTTTTTCGTTTCCCGCTTCGCTTCCGACGCACTTCACATTTCTCTCCTCCTGTTTTGTTGCCTGTTTTTTGTGCAATTGCGTGCCGGATTGGCGCATTTCTCAATGTGGCACACCCCTTGCAATAGTTCTCTCGTGTCGCTGCAGTTATTACCCATTTCTGACAGGAGGGGATCTATGAAACTGGTTACCGTGGTAATCAAACCGTTCAAACTGGAAGACGTTCGTGAAGCGTTGTCTTCCATAGGCATTCAGGGGTTGACGGTCACCGAAGTGAAAGGTTTCGGGCGTCAGAAAGGGCATGCCGAGCTGTACCGCGGCGCGGAATACAGCGTCAACTTTCTACCAAAGGTAAAAATTGATGTGGCCATCGCTGACGATCAGCTTGAGGAGGTGATCGATATCATCAGCAAGTCGGCATGGACCGGAAAAATTGGCGACGGCAAAATTTTCGTCGCTGAGTTGCAACGCGTTATTCGTATTCGTACCGGTGAAGCCGACGAAGCGGCACTGTAACTTTCAGGCTACACAGTGATAGGAACGAAAAAATGAAGATAGCAACGATGAAAACGGGCCTGGCTTCACTGGCGCTGCTGCCAGGTCTGGCGATGGCGGCTCCTGCGGTCGCCGACAAAGCCGATAATGCCTTTATGATGATTTGTACCGCGCTGGTGCTGTTCATGACGATCCCCGGCATTGCCCTGTTCTACGGCGGTTTGATTCGTGGAAAGAACGTGCTGTCAATGCTCACCCAGGTCACCGTGACGTTCGCGCTGGTCTGTATTTTATGGGTTGTTTACGGCTATTCGCTGGCCTTTGGTGAAGGTAACAATTTCTTCGGTAACTTCCACTGGACGATGCTGAAGAATATTGAACTGACGGCGGTGATGGGCAGTTTCTATCAGTATATTCACGTTGCGTTTCA
This sequence comes from Citrobacter enshiensis, assembly GCF_029338175.1. Taxonomy (NCBI): domain Bacteria; kingdom Pseudomonadati; phylum Pseudomonadota; class Gammaproteobacteria; order Enterobacterales; family Enterobacteriaceae; genus Citrobacter; species Citrobacter enshiensis. The sequence continues at coordinate 3,586,495 of NZ_CP119862.1, read as the reverse complement.
GGGCTCGTTCGCCTGTATCACCGTTGGGCTGATCGTGGGGGCATTGGCTGAGCGGATTCGTTTTTCAGCGGTGCTGATTTTCGTGGTGGTCTGGCTGACGCTTTCCTACATTCCTATTGCGCACATGGTGTGGGGCGGCGGTTTGCTGGCATCGCATGGCGCGCTGGATTTCGCGGGCGGTACCGTGGTGCATATTAACGCGGCGATTGCCGGTCTGGTTGGGGCTTATCTGATTGGCAAGCGCGTCGGTTTTGGCAAAGAGGCGTTTAAACCACATAACCTGCCGATGGTCTTTACCGGTACGGCGATCCTGTATGTTGGCTGGTTCGGTTTTAACGCCGGTTCCGCCAGTGCGGCGAACGAGATCGCGGCGCTGGCTTTCGTCAACACCGTGGTTGCAACGGCGGCGGCGATCCTCGGATGGATATTTGGCGAATGGGCGCTACGCGGTAAACCGTCTCTGCTGGGGGCCTGTTCTGGCGCCATTGCCGGTCTGGTTGGGGTTACGCCTGCCTGTGGCTACATCGGGGTCGGCGGCGCGTTAATTATTGGCGTTGTGGCGGGGCTGGCAGGATTATGGGGCGTGACAATGCTTAAACGGCTGCTGCGCGTTGATGATCCTTGCGATGTGTTCGGCGTTCACGGCGTATGCGGCATCGTTGGGTGTATCCTGACCGGGGTCTTCGCCTCTCGCTCGCTCGGCGGCGTGGGCTTTGCCGAAGGCGTCACGATGGGACATCAGGTGCTGGTGCAGTTAGAAAGTATCGGCATTACAATCCTCTGGTCCGGCGTGGTCGCGTTTATCGGTTACAAACTGGCGGATTTAACCGTGGGGCTGCGCGTACCGGAAGAACAAGAGCGCGAAGGACTGGATGTGAACAGCCACGGCGAGAATGCCTATAACGCGTAACGCAGATTGCCCGGTGGCGCTGTCGCCATACCGGGCCTACAAAAAGCCGGATAAGCGTCAGCGCCATCCGGCTTTTTTCAATTGTGATTACGCATGACCCCTTCCTGCACGGTAGACGCAACCAACACGCCGTCCTGCGTGTAAAACTCACCGCGCACAAAGCCGCGGGCGCTGGAGGCAGAGGTGCTCTCTACGCTGTACAGCAGCCATTCATTCATATTGAAAGGACGATGGAACCACATGGAATGATCGATGGTGGCAATCTGGATCCCTTTTTCGAGAAAACCAATACCGTAAGGCTGCAACGCCACGGGCAGGAAATTAAGATCGGAGGCATAGCCCAGCAAATACTGATGCGCGCGGAGGCTGTCCGGCATCGTGCCGTTTGCGCGGATCCAGACCTGACGTGTTGGCTCCGAAACATGGCCTTTTAGCGGATTATGAAATTCGACCGGGCGAATCTCTAAGGGACGATCGCAGAGAAATTTCTCTTTTAACATCGGCGGCAGCAAATGCGCCACCGAGCGGGCAATTTCGGTTTCCGATTTCAAGGATTCAGGCCCAGGTGCGGCGGGCATTTTTTTCTGGTGCTCAAATCCCTCTTCCTGGCCCTGGAAAGAGGCGGTCATGTAAAAGATGGGCTTCCCATTTTGAATCGCGGCCACCCGGCGGGCGCTAAAACTGTTGCCATCACGCAGCACTTCTACATCGTAAATAATCGGTTTTTGACTATCGCCCGGACGTAAAAAATAGCTGTGGAAAGAGTGGACATGGCGTTCTTCGGAGACGGTCTCCTTGGCGGCACACAGCGCCTGGCCGACAACCTGTCCACCAAAAACCTGTCGTAACCCCAGGTCTTCACTTTGTCCCCGAAAGAGTCCTTCTTCAATTTTTTCCAGATTTAACAATGTCAGCAGATTTTTCAGTGCCTGACTCATACTTACTCTCCAGGTAATGACGGCGCCGCAGCGAGATAGCCACAGTATAACGCAATTTTAAAAGTGGTCCGATGGGTGCAATAGTCTGAATAACTGACTTATTTCAGGAAAAAATAGGTAGTTTGTGCCAAACTTAATCACGTTATGTGTTTGTTAACCGTACTCTGGCGAGTAAAAAACTTGCTGGAGCACTGGTGAGAAGGAGAATTTAATGAAACTTGTGCACATGGTAAGCGGGTTAGCGATGGCGGTTGCTCTGGCGGCCTGCGCAGGCAAAAGCGCAGATGTTCAGACACCCGCGCCGAACCCGGGCACTTCAGGTGTGGCTACACAGCCTGCAATTCAGCAACCCTCGGTTTCAGGTACCGTCTGGATCCGTCAGAAAGTGGCCTTGCCACCGGATGCCGTATTAACCGTGACACTGTCGGATGCCTCACTGGCCGATGCGCCGTCAAAAGTGTTGTCGCAGCAGGCGGTCCGTACTGAAGGCAAACAGGCGCCGTTTAGCTTCGTTCTCCCGTTCAACCCGGCAGATGTACAGCCAAACGCCCGGATCCTGCTGAGTGCAGCGATCACCGTTAATGACAAACTGGTATTCATTACCGATACCGTCCAGGAAGTGATTAATCGGGGGGGGACAAAGGCCGATCTGACGTTGGTACCGGTCCAGCAAACGGCAGTGCCGGTGCAGGCTGGCAGTGGGGCGATAGCAACGCCACCTACAGATTACTGATCTGAAATAAACCCTCTTTGACACGGAGAGGGTTAATACACCCAGCGGTATCGTTGTAAATCGATCTGCCCGCTCCCTGAAACCATCACCCCTTCCGACAATAAAGCCTGGCGTTGACGCTGAAGGTCAGGACCTGTCAACGAGATTGCGCCGTGGCGATTGACGACTCGGTGCCAGGGGAGGGTGCTGCCTTCCGGCAAGCGTTTTAACACGCCGCCGACCTGGCGAGCGGCACGGGGTGAACCCGCGAGCCGTGCGACATCACCGTAAGTGGTCACAAATCCTTCGGGAATAGAGGCGACAATTTGCCAGACGCGTTGGGGGAAAGAGTCTTGTATATCCATGGTATATTCCTGCGCTAATCCTTCAGCATAATCCTCAATAGAGGCGGAGTGAAGCCACATTGCACAAGAAAACAGCATCCGATGAAGGATAGGTTGCATTTACAGGGGACAGCAGTGATAATGCGCCTGCGCGTTGGTTAACAACGCTCTCAATGGGGGCTCTGTTGGTTCTCCCGCAACGCTACTCTGTTTACCAGGTCAGATCCGGAAGGAAGCAGCCAGAGCAGACGACGTGTGTGCCGGGATGTAGCTGGCAGGGCCCCCACCCAATTCTGCCGTCCGGCAGGTCAAATAATCTTACGCATTTTTCCCACACCAGTTTGAAAACGCAATCCGTCCCACAGGGGCTGTAACGTGCTAAATGCCGCGCGTAATGTGTCGTCCGGGTGGGTAAACGGCATCCGCAAGAAGCGATCGAAAGCACCGGCCAGACCAAAGCGGGTGCCCGTGCCGAGCTGAATACCTGCGCTTTCGGCATGCGTGGCGAACTGAGTGGCTAAGGTATCAGGCAATTCCACCCAAAAAGAGAGTCCTCCTGCAGGCTGAGAAAACGTCCATTCCGGAAAGTGAGTACGCATCAGTTCACCGCATAACGCGCGCCGCCTGGCCAGTTGTTGCCGCCGTTCAGGAAGGAAGGTTCCGGCGTTTTCAATCAGCCAGGCGGTCGCCAGTTGTTCCAGCACGGGTGAACCCAGGTCGAACGTATCACGGGTTTGCACCAGCGCGGCAATGGTGCGTGACGATGCGCGAACCCAGCCCAGACGCAGTCCTCCCCAGAAACTCTTACCTGCTGATCCCAGCATAATAATGGGCGCATCGGCGTTGTAGCAGGGGAGCGGCGGCGGCGGCGGGGCATCAAACCAAAGATTCACCATCGTTTCATCCACCACCAGGGTGGTGCGCGTTTTGGCGGCAATATCCGCCACTGTCTGACGTGTCGCGTCATCCATACAGCGCCCGGTTGGGTTATGAAAATCCGGCATCAGATAAGCCATTCTTGGCGAAGTCTGCGCGATAGTGGCGACCAGACCGGCGGTGTCCCAGCCTTGCTCAGGTAAAGAGACGCCCACCGGACGACACGACGCGCCCTGAATGGCAGCGATGGCGAGCGGGTAGGTGGGGTGATCCACAACGACACGATCGCCTGGCCCTGTCAGCAGACGCAAAATTAACGCCAGACCACTCACCGCACCATTGACGACCATTATTTCATCCGGGTGGGTGGGCAACCCTCGTTCGCAGTAGTGCCCGGCAATGGTTTCGCGTAGCGACAATAATCCCTGCGGTAAATAGCCCGAACTCAGCAGATGCTGGGGCATGGCACACAGCGCCTGGTGGTAGGCCTGATGAATTTCGGGGCCGGCACTCAGCGCGGCGGTGGAAAGATCCAGCGCCATGCTGGTGCTGGTGCGGGTGGGAACCCGGTGGATATGTTCTGGCAGGATGACTCGCGAGCCACTCCCCTGGCGGCTTTCCAGATAACCTTCTTCACGCAGTTGCGCCAGCGCGCTGGCAATGGTGGTTCGGCTCACGTTCAGCACGGCGGCCAGTTCGCGCTCACCGGGAAGACGGCTATCAAGCGCCAGACGACCATCCAGAATGAGCAGACGCAGCGCACTCGCAAGCTGACGCCAGAGAGGGATACGTGAAGCGGTTTCCTGCCAGTGTCCGAGCAAGCGCTGCAGAGATTGGCTTCCATGACGGCGAGATGACATAACAGTCCACTTTCTGAAAACTGGACATTAATCATAGTGCCAATTGCGGAGAAGATGAACGTTATCTGGCGAGGAGGGGGAAATTATGCTGCGTCGATTGGTTCAATTGTATCTGGGGCTGGCGCTTTACGGTGTCTCGACGGCTATGTTTGTGCGCGCGGATTTAGGCGCCGACCCCTGGAATGTCTTTCATCTCGGTGTGGCGAATCTGCTGTCGATGAACATCGGCATTGTGATGATTGGCGTTGGCGTTCTGGTCTTGCTGTTGTGGATACCCTTGCGCCAACGTCCAGGGCTTGGAACACTGAGTAACGTTATTGTGATAGGCCTGGCGGCAGATGCCGCTCTGGCGATCCTGCCGGGATTTGAATCTCTGCTTGTGCGCACTGTTTTGTTAGTCTCTGCGGTGATCGTCAATGCGCTGGCAACCGGTATGTATATTGGCGCAGGCTTTGGTGCCGGTCCGCGTGACGGCCTGATGACAGGGATTCATGCACGCACCGGGTGGCCCGTGCGCTCTATTCGTACTGCGATTGAGGTTTCCGTCTTGTTGAGCGGCTGGCTCCTTGGGGGCGCACTGGGTGTCGGAACAGTGCTGTATGCGCTGGCGATTGGACCGTTGATCCAGATTTGTCTGCCCTGGTTTCGTTATTCGCCAGCGGCGCGCATTCCGCCGCGCAATGCATCTACGGCACAGTGCCGCGATGGCGACTAAACTTAACTGCGACTGACACGGCCAGAATTGTCTTGCCGTGCAGTAACACTTCGGAGGTTTATCTCATGAAGTATGTTGATGGTTTTGTGGTTGCCGTACCTGCCGAAAACAAGGAGGCCTACGTGGCAATGGCGGCAAAAGCTGTCCCGCTCTTTAAGGAATTTGGGGCATTACGCGTGGTTGAGTGCTGGGCCGATGACGTTCCGGACGGCAAACTGACCGATTTTCGGATGGCGGTGAAAGCGGAGGAGCATGAGGAAGTGGTCTTTAGCTGGATTGAATACCCCTCGAAAGAGGTTCGCGACGCGGCGAATCAAAAGATGATGTCGGATCCACGAATGAAAGAGTTTGGCGAGTCGATGCCGTTTGATGGCAAGCGCATGATTTACGGTGGATTCTCTCCCATTCTGGATGACTGATGTGACTGGCTGTGCGGCGTGCCGCCAGCCATCCCGACATCACAGATGTTGTTCAGCCCACAGGATAAACTCTGATTTGGGGAGGGCTTTACTGTAGAGCCAACCCTGACCGTACTGCACGCCGTGCTCACGCAACCAGCTCTCCTGACGGGGAGTCTCAATACCTTCGGCTACCATCTTCAGTTTGAGGGTTTTTGCCATTTCAATGATGTGCGGCGTGACATTCTTATATTCCAGCGCATCGACAAACGACTTGTCGATCTTCAGGATATCCACTTCCAGATTCTGCAAATAGCTGAGGCTGGAGTAGCCAGTACCAAAATCGTCGATATAGATTGCGTGTCCCGCTTTACGGTATTGGGTAATGATCGGCGCGCAGGTTTTCGGGTCGGCAAATTCGCGTTCTGTCAGCTCCAGTGCGATTTGCGATGGGGCAACGTGATGCCGATTTAGCAGCTTGCTCAAATGCGATGGCAGCGTCTGCGAGGCCAGATCGCTGGGCTCCAGGTTTATCGAAATATGCTGGCCTGGATGTTGGTGCAACCATTTTCCCATCTCCTCAAATACCGTGTCGATAATCAGATGGCTGAGCGATTCTGACAGTCCGGTCTCTTCTGCCAACGCGATAAAAATGTCTGGCGAGAGGTAGCTGCCATCGGTTTGCTGCCAACGAGCCAGCGCTTCGGCGCCGACAACTTTACCGCTACTTAATGAAACAATCGGCTGGTAGTGGACCTTTATGTCGCGGTTTTGAATGGCATCTTGCAGGCGATGGCGGGGCGATTGTATACGGCGCAGAATGCGCAGAATAAACGCGGCGCTCAGTAGACCTATCGCCAGACCTACCGGGAGCCAAATAAAGGCCTGACGATACCAGTTTTTTTGCAGCGAAAGCGCGGAAGACCAGGTCACAATAGAAATACGCATTTCTGGGAAAGGCTGGATATTATAGAGCGTCCCGTTATTTTCCATATGCGGGCTCGCGGCCTGCTGCAATTGCTGAATAATCTCGGGTTTGAGGCGATCGCTGCTGGCGATCACGATGTTGTGCGCTTCCCCAATAATGGCCGCATCAATTTGCGAGGAACCAAAGGGGATCACGTCAATGAATGATGCAGGGTCAATCATCACGATGTAGCGATCTGTGCCCAACGCAACCATATAGCGTTTTATCCCTAAATCATTCTGTGCCGTTAGCCATGCACGGTAGCCGCCGCGGAAGATTTTTCCGGGTTCAGGCAGTGCGGCGGCGTGGCTTTTTTGCTCCAGCGATGAACAGGCAGGAACATTATTTTCAATATATAAGACTTCCTGAATGTAACGGTTGCTATAGGATACCCGGCGCATCGCCAGTAAATGCGCATTGCTGCAAGGCTCGCCCTCGAAGCGCTCCATCTGCTTTAGCGCGAGTTTTCCCTGAGAGGCGACTTTATCTGCACGTAAAGCGACACGTGATGAATAGGTATTCAGCTCTTCAATAAATTTCTGTTCAACCTGACGATGTGCCAGCCAAAGGCTTAATCCAACAGGAACAAGGACAGATATAATAAGCACACCCGTCACCAGGCCGGCCAGATGTCGTGTCGTCACGTTGCTACCTCTATTTACGAAGCGTAGGCAAAGTATATCTGATCGCGAAAGATCTCCTTTCGTTGATATCGTTATTCTATGATTTTTTTGGATAACTTGTCTTCCATCGCCAGAGAAAGCGTCATTTTGGTTTAATTCCCCCTGATTTAGCAAGGTTGAATTGCCGCTGCCGACAGAGTATTGTTATGTTATAACATTAAATATGAGGGCGACTATGAAACCTGAAATTCATCCTGTTTATCGCACCGTGGTATTCCATGACACCAGCGTGAATGCATATTTTAAAGTCGGTTCGACCATCCGAACCGAACGGGAAATCGAACTGGAGGGCGTGACATACCCGTATGTCACTATTGATGTTTCTTCCAAATCACATCCGTACTACACCGGAAAACAGAAAACGTTCGACAATGAGGGCAGCGCAGCGCGTTTCCAGAAACGTTTTGGGCATTTTATTGGAACAAAGCGGGGATAAGATGAAGGTAGTGAATTCACTTCGCAGTGCAAAGCAACGGCATCCGGATTGCCAGGTTGTCAGACGCAAAGGACGCGTGTATGTGATTTGTAAAACGAATCCGCGTTTTAAAGCGGTACAGGGGCGTAAAAAAAGACGTTAACGGTTTTGCCAACATTTCAGGGAATCCGGTGCGCACCAGGGAAGGGGCGCACTTTTTCTGGCAGCAGGAGGGCTACGGGGTTGCCTGAGCGCGTGTAAGCGTAAAAATATCGTAGAAGGAGAGTTCACCTTTACGCGATATCATTTTTTGCAATTGCGCTTTATGATCGCTGTCTACACGCGGTGAATGAAGAATGGCGGTGATAAGCGTCGGAGGGACAAAGCGTGTGTTATACCACTCACCGTTATAACAAACTCTAAAATCCAGCACGTCGATATCTTCGTAACGGTAGCGTGGCGCGACGTCAAAAAAGAAAAAGCCGTTTAACAATACAAACAGGACCACCAGCAGCCAGACGGAATCCACCAGCGTTTCGGACTGGAGCATCACGGCCAGCGTGGCAAACCAGGCGATATACATGCCCACAAACAGTCCAGGATGTTTGCGAATGAAGCTAATGCTAAAACGCGGTCTGTTATCGCGCTTTTCACGCGTGTTGAGATCGTCAATGGTTTCGGTAAGCAGGCGTTGTATTTCTTTCATCTTTTGCCTTCGTGATATCAGCAACATTCAGGGGAACAGCCCATTTTAAAAGGGTGTGCCGGATGAAAAAAGTAACAGATTAACCTCAATTTAGCATAACAGTTACATTTCACTTTACAGTGTTTTGATGACGCGAGCAGGATTACCGCCAACAACCACATTTGCCGGAACGTCTTTAGTCACCACCGCGCCTGACGCAACAACCACATTATCGCCAATGGTCACGCTAGGGTTGATCACGGCGCGTCCGCCGATCCAGACGTTATTTCCGATGCTGACGGGTTTCCCCAGTTCCCTGCCGCTGTTGCGTTCAGTCGCGTCCAGAGGGTGTGTGGCCGTGTAGATATGCACGCCGGGCGCAAGCATGCAGTTATCGCCGATATGAATGGGGCAGACATCAAGCATCACGCAGTCGAAGTTAGCGTAGAAATCTTTCCCGAGAAAAATGTTATAGCCGTAGTCGCAGCGAAACGAGGGTTCGATCCAGGCGCCATTTGCGCGCCCCAATAGTTCATTCAGGATTGCCTGACGTTCATGCTTTTCATCAGGCGCGGTGTGATTGTATCGATGGGTTAACTGACGCGCCCGCAGGCTGTCTCTGCGTAAGGTCTCGTCTGCCGGGCGATACATCTCGCCAGCAATCATCTTTTGTTTTTCTTCACTCATCTCGCGCTCTCCTGTGGGTTGCCTGAATGTCGCAATACAGTAAAACGCAACACGTCGAAAGGGAACGTTCCCATTAAGCTGGTGTGATCCCGCTCACGTGAATAAACGTAAGAATTAACAGTAAATACGGAAAATCAGCCGGTCTGGCTGCACGCAAATCTTCCCTGAAAAATGCATAACCAATTAACGAATAAATTTCCAGACCGAGGTGGGGATCTTGTCGTAAAGCTTATTCATCGTCAATTCTGCGAGACGGTGGTCTGCTGCTGAGTAAAATACAGCCAATTCATTGTCAGATAATTCATATTTATTTTTCTCAATAACACGTTCAAGCGTGTCAATAGTCTGACAGCGTCGCAAGCGCATCAAATAATCAGTTTTAGTTAATGGTTTATCGGACATAAATCTTACCTATGATTGTAATAGTTTTTAACAAGACAAACTAACAGGATTAGCCCTGGTGGCGTTCACAAAACAGCGAAACAGGCGGTTTCCCGACTTTCGCCATTTCTGAAGATCCTGCGCATTAATGCCATAACTGCTGAACAACATAAACGTATCGTCCAGATATTCATCTATCTGCGCAATCAGCTTATTGTCCTCATTGTACTTAATTTTATAATTAAGTGCGAAGGTTGCAATATGCTCTATCAGCTCATTAAGCTGAAGATTGATCGCCGATGTTGGGTCGTTAACCCAGCCATGGTTGCTTTCTTCAAGGTTTGCAAGACAGTCATGATACAGGGTTTCACAGAGAAACTTAAGCTGTGCGATATCATGTCTTTTGGGTGAGTATTCATCCATAACGCATCCCCTTCTTAGTGGCTTTAACTAACCGAACACCTTTCGGGATGGATACAACTAACTGACCTGGAACTTACCCTCTCTCCTGATGATTTAACTATAATCCACTCTAAAAAAGATTTCATCGTCATATTACGAAAAATTACAATTAGGGTGAATTAGGCCACTGTAGCCAATTTTACGCGTTTTAGCAGACATATGCGCTGGCGCGGAATGAGGGAAAATCTTTATTACTTTTGTAATTCATCAAGTTATCCCTTTTGGTCGTCACAACCTGCGGTAACTGCCTGTCGCAACGTAGAAAGTACCAGGAATAGTCTTAATATTTCTTAATTAATGAGAAAATAAGAAATTACCAGACAGGCCAGGAATAGCCTTTGGCGATCTGTGGATTATATGCCTTATTTATCCTGGATAAAATAAATGAACTGACAATAAGCGCTTTTTATGAATTTTATCCAATAAAAAGGCCGCTTGCGCGGCCTTTGTTAAGACGATGAATTAGTGATTCTCTACCGAATGGCTATGTTCAAGGTCTTCATTCTTGCGGCTAAAGCGGCGGCGAACCACCACAAAGAAGACCGGTACGAAGAAGATTGCCAGCACGGTTGCAGTAACCATCCCGCCCATTACGCCTGTACCGACGGCGTTCTGCGCGCCGGAGCCTGCGCCGGAGCTGATAACCAACGGCATAACACCCAGGATAAACGCCAGAGACGTCATCAGAATTGGGCGTAAACGCATACGAACGGCGTCCAGCGTTGCCTCAATCAGACCTTTGCCTTCTTTATCCATCAAGTCTTTGGCGAATTCGACGATCAGTATCGCGTTCTTCGCCGACAACCCAATGGTTGTTAGCAGGCCCACCTGGAAGTAAACGTCGTTGGTCAGGCCGCGGAAGGTGGCGGCAAGCAATGCACCGATAACACCCAGCGGAACCACCAGCATAACGGAGAACGGAATTGACCAGCTCTCGTACAGCGCTGCCAGACACAAGAACACGACGATCAGTGAAATCGCATACAGGGCAGGGGCCTGGTTGCCTGACAAGCGTTCCTGATAAGACATACCCGTCCAGTCATAACCAATACCAGATGGCAGTTTGCTGGCCAGCTGTTCCATCAACGCCATGGCTTCACCGGTACTCTTGCCCTCTGCTGCCTGGCCGAGAATTTCCATTGAAGGCAGGCCGTTATAGCGTTCCAGACGCGGTGAACCGTATTCCCAACGAGAAGTGGAGAAGGCGGAGAACGGCACCATCTGTCCATTGCTACCACGCACATACCAGTTACCAATATCTTCCGGCAACATACGGTATTTGGCTTCAGACATGACGTAAACTTTCTTCACACGACCACGGTCGATAAAGTCGTTTACATAGCTTCCGCCCCATGCTGCGCCAAGCGTTGTATTAATGTCACTGATGGAAACGCCAAGCGCCTGCGCTTTTTCCTGATCGATGTCGATCTTGAATTGCGGGGTATCTTCCAGACCGTTAGGACGTACGCCAACCAACAAATCTGGATGCTTAGCCACTTCGCCAAACAGTTGGTTACGCGCCTGGGTCAGTTTCTCGTGACCCAATCCCGCCTGGTCAATCAGCTGGAAGTCAAAGCCGGTCGCTGTACCCAGTTCAACAATCGCAGGCAGGTTAAAGGCAAATACCATGGCGTCTTTAATCTTCGAAAACGCCCCCATGGCTCGACCCGTAATTGCCTCTACCTTGTTCTCTTTACCCGGACGTTGACTCCAGTCTTTCAGAGAGACGAACGCGATACCGGTGTTCTGACCACGACCCGCAAAACCGAAGCCGTTAACGGCAAAGACCGATTCAACGTTGTCTTTTTCTTTGGTCAGATAGTAGTCCGAGACTTCGTCCAGCACCTTCTGCGTACGCTCCTGTGTCGCACCCGCCGGTAGCTGGGCCATCGTCATGAATACGCCCTGATCTTCATCAGGTAAGAAGGAGCTTGGCAGGCGAACGAACAGGTATGCCATACCGACCACAATGAGCAGATAGAGCAGCAGATAACGACCAGTACTGCGCAGAATGTTGCCTACGCTGTCGGTGTAATGGTGCGTACTCTTATCAAACATGCGGTTAAACCAGCCGAAGAAGCCTTTCTTGCCTTCGCCGTGATCGCCTTTGGCGATAGGTTTGAGCATGGTGGCGCACAGGGCTGGCGTCAGGATCAAGGCCACCAGTACCGACAAGGCCATTGCCGAAACGATGGTGATAGAGAACTGACGATAAATTGCACCGGTGGAGCCGCCAAAGAAGGCCATCGGAATAAATACCGCAGACAGCACCATCGCGATACCGACCAGTGCGCCCTGAATCTGGCTCATGGATTTACGCGTGGCTTCTTTCGGCGGCAGGCCTTCTTCCGCCATAACACGTTCAACGTTCTCGACCACCACGATGGCGTCATCCACCAACAGGCCGATGGCGAGCACCATCCCGAACATCGTCAGGGTGTTTATCGAGAAGCCGAATATCGCGAGGATGGCAAAGGTACCCAACAGCACCACCGGAACAGCAATGGTCGGAATCAACGTCGCGCGGAAGTTCTGCAGGAACAGATACATTACCAGGAACACGAGGATGATAGCTTCCGCCAGTGTTTTCACCACTTCGTGAATAGAGATCTTCACGAAGGGGGTGGTGTCATACGGGTAAACAATCTTCAGACCCGATGGGAAGAACGGCTCCATCTTTTTCAGTTCGGCACGGATCGCCGCAGCGGTATCCAGCGCGTTTGCGCCGGTCGCCAGTTTGATCCCCAGACCGGAAGCCGGTTTGCCGTTGAACTTCGCAATAATGTCGTAGTTCTCACCGCCAAGCTCCACTTTCGCGACGTCACGCAGGCGAACCTGAGAACCGTCCTGATTCACTTTCAGCAGAATTTTGCTGAACTCATCAGCGGAGGTCAGACGCGTTTGCGCGATAATTGATGCGTTAAGTTGCTGGCCTTTCACCGGCGGCGTACCACCCAACTGACCGGCTGCAACCTGGGCGTTCTGCGCTTTGATCGCGGTAATCACATCAACCGGCGTCAGCTGGAAATCGTTCAGTTTGTTCGGGTCCATCCAGATACGCATCGCGTACTGAGAACCGAACAGCTGAACGTCACCCACACCGGAAGTACGGCTGATGGCGTCTTTCATGTTGGCGCCGACGTAGTCCGAGATGTCTTCCTGAGTCATGGTGCCGTCAGTGTTGATGACGCCCACTACCATCAGGAAGCTACTGGATGATTTCTCAACGCTAACACCTTGCTGCTGAACTTCCTGAGGAAGTAACGGCATTGCCAGCTGCAGTTTGTTCTGCACCTGAACCTGTGCGATATCCGCATCGGTACCAGACTGGAAGGTTAAGATGATCTGCACGGTACCCGTGGAGTCACTGTTTGAGGACATGTACATCAGGTTATCGATACCGTTCATATTCTGTTCGATAACCTGTGTCACAGTATCCTGCACTGTTTTGGCATCCGCGCCAGGGTAGGTCGCGGATATCGATACTGCTGGCGGCGCAATCGTAGGATACTGCGCTACCGGCAGCTTGAGGATCGCGAGTCCCCCTGCCAACATGATGATGATGGCGATCACCCACGCAAATATAGGGCGATCGATAAAGAAATTAGGCATGTCTTAACGGCTCCTGTTTAAGTTAAGACTTAGACTGTTCAGGCTGGCTTCCGCTCGTGGCTGGCTGTTCGTTATCAGCCGTCACTTCTTGTGCTTTTACCTGCGCGCCAGGACGCACTTTTTGCAGCCCACTTACAATCACGCGGTCGCCCGACTTAAGACCTTCTGTCACCAACCACTTGTCGCCGATCGCCTGAGTGGCGACGATCTGACGGGTTTCCACTTTGTCATCCGCCCCAACAACCAGTGCACTGGCTTCACCACGCGGGGTACGCGTTACACCCTGCTGCGGAACCAGAAGTGCGGTTGGATTCGTCCCTTCTTCCAGACGGGCGCGAACGAACATGCCTGGCAGCAAGGTGTGATCCGGGTTCGGGAAGATGGCGCGCAGCGTAATCGACCCAGTGGTTTGGTCAACGGTCACGTCAGAGAACTCCAGCGTACCGGACTGCGGGAATTTAATGCCGTCGTTGGTGACCAGATCGACTTTGGCTTTTCCGTTCTCTTGCTTCAGCGTGCCATTTGCCAGCTCTTGCTTCAGACGCAGGAAGTCATTGCTCGACTGTGTCACATCAACATAGATAGGATCGAGTTGTTGGACGGTGGCCAGCGCAGTGGCTTGACCATTTTGTACCAATGCACCTTCCGTGACAGACGATTTACCAATGCGACCGCTGATAGGCGAAGTCACTTTGGTGTAGGCCAGATTGATACGTGCGGTTTCGACGGCAGCTTTTGCGGCAACAACAGCAGCGTTCGCCTGTTGCGCATCCGCCTGCGCGGTATCGTAATCCTGTTGACTGATGTACTTGGTACCCAACAGTTTCTGGTAACGCTTAACGGTCAGCTGTGCGATGTTCGCCGCTGCCTGCGCTTTGGCTAAATCACCTTTTGCACTTTCGTAAGCGGCCTGATAAGTCGCAGGATCAATCTGATAGAGAGACACACCCGCTTCGACGTCACCGCCTTCCGTGAAATTGCGCTTCAGGATAATGCCACTTACCTGAGGGCGAACTTCCGCAATACGGAAAGCGCTGGTGCGACCCGGGAGTTCAGTCGTGATTTGCAGAGGTTCAGTTTTGAGCGTCACAACTCCAACTTCTGGCTTCTGCTGGCCCCCTTTTTGGGCCTCTTTGTCGTCACATCCTGTTAGCGCTAAGCTGCCTGAGAGCATCAGAACGACCGCCAGAGGCGTTAACCCTCTGTTTTTGTTCATATGTAAACCTCGAGTGTCCGATTTCAAATTGATCAATGGTCTAGCCCATAAACCCATTACTGCGTTTATATTATCGTCGTGCTATGGTACATACATTCACAAATGTATGTAAATCTAACGCCTGTAAATTCACCAACATATGGCACGAAAAACCAAACAACAAGCGCTGGTAACACGACAACACATACTGGATGTAGCTCTGCGTTTGTTCTCGCAACAAGGTGTATCATCCACCTCGCTCGTGGAGATTGCAAAAGCTGCTGGCGTCACACGCGGTGCAATCTATTGGCATTTCAAAAACAAGTCGGATTTATTTAGCGAAATCTGGGAACTATCAGAATCCAATATTGGTGAGCTTGAGATTGAGTATCAGGCAAAATTCCCCGACGATCCACTATCAGTATTAAGAGAGATTCTAGTCTATCTTCTTGAAGCCACTGTGACAGAAGAGCGCCGACGGTTGCTGATGGAGATTATATTCCATAAATGCGAGTTCGTTGGGGAGATGTTTGTCGTTCAACAGGCGCAGCGAAGCCTCTGTCTGGAAAGTTATGATCGCATTGAACAAACGCTAACGCATTGTATTCATGCGCAAATGTTACCCGAAAATCTTAACACCCGCCGGGCGGCGATATTAATGCGCAGTTATATCTCTGGCATAATGGAAAACTGGTTATTCGCCCCGCAGTCCTTTGACCTTAAAAAGGAGGCGCGCGATTATGTCGCTATTCTGTTGGAGATGTATCAATTCTGTCCAACGCTGCGCGTACCGTTATCTGGTGAAAGCTCCTGATGCCATCCCAGGATTTTTCCTGGACGCTTTCCATCCTGCTATTTTGTCTGTGTGAGCCGTGATATTCTTGCGCTCTGGCTATTTTCGGTCGTTCTTCCGGTTCAGAAACCTTCATTCTCATGACTATGTTGCAGCTTAATAAACGTTTACAGCATCTTGTTTTTATAACGACTTTTTTCTTCATCCTGTTGCTGTCCTGCCAGTCATCTGCATTTGCGCGCGCGCAATCGAATGGTGACCTGCCGACGAAAGCCGATGTGCAAAGCCAGTTGGATGCGCTGAGCAAACAAAAAGACCTCACCGCACAGGACAAACTGGTACAGCAGGACCTCCTTGAAACACTGGAGACGCTCGACAAAATTGAGCGGGTGAAAGACGAAACCGTTCAGTTGCGTCAGAAAGTGGCGCAGGCGCCGGAGAAAATGCGCCAGGCGTCTGATGCGCTCAATGCGCTGAGCGACGTCGACAATGATGATGAAACGCGAAAAACATTAAGCACACTTTCATTGCGTCAGCTTGAATTGCGCGTTGCGCAAGTGCTGGATGATTTGCAAAGCGCGCAAAACGATCTGGCGACCTATAACAGCCAACTCGTCTCCCTCCAGACACAGCCAGAGCGGGTGCAAAACGCCATGTACACCGCCTCTCAGCAACTGCAGCAAATTCGTAATCGCCTGGATGGTACCAATGTGGGCGAAGCGGCGCTACGCCCAAGCCAGCAGGTGTTGCTCCTGACGCAGCAGGTGTTGCTCAATGCGCAGATAGATCAACAGCGTAAGAGTCTGGAAGGCAATACAGTCTTGCAGGATACCCTGCAAAAGCAGCGCGATTATGTGACGGCAAACAGCAACCGACTGGAACATCAGCTTCAGCTCTTACAGGAAGCGGTAAACAGCAAACGCCTTACGTTAACGGAGAAAACGGCGCAGGAAGCGGTCACTCCGGATGAGACAGCGCGTATCCAGACGAACCCGCTGGTGAATCAGGAGCTGGAGATCAACCACCAACTGAGCCAGCGGCTGATTTCTGCCACGGAAAACGGCAACTCGCTGATGCAGCAAAATATTAAGGTCAAAAACTGGCTTGACCGCGCGCTGCAATCGGAACGCAATATTAAGGAACAAATCGCGGTCCTCAAAGGCAGCCTGCTGTTGTCTCGTATCCTTTATCAGCAACAGCAAACCCTGCCGTCAGCCGACGAATTGAAAGATATGACCAACCGCATTGCGGATTTGCGTCTTGAGCAATTTGAAGTCAACCAGCAGCGTGACGCGCTGTTTCAGAGCGATGCCTTTGTCGCCAAACTGGAAGAAGGGCACGCCAAAGAAATTAATGATGAAGTTCACGACGCGCTGCTACAGGTGGTCGAAATGCGCCGCGAACTGCTCGATCAGCTGAACAAACAGCTCGGCAATCAATTGATGATGGCCATTAACCTGCAGATCAATCAGCAGCAGTTAATGAGCGTCTCCAAAAACCTGAAAGAGATCCTCACCCAGCAAATTTTCTGGGTTAACAGTAACCGTCCGATGGACTGGGACTGGATTAAAGCCTTCCCGCAGACGCTGAAAGATCAGTTTAAGTCGATGAAAATCACCGTAAACTGGGAAAAGGCCTGGCCTGCGGTGTTTATTGCTTTTCTGGCGGGATTACCGTTATTACTGATCGCCGGACTGATACGCTGGCGGCTGGGATGGCTCAAAGCGTACCAGCAGAAATTAGCCGCAGCGGTGGGGTCATTACGTAATGACAGCCAGCTCAACACGCCAAAAGCGATTCTCATTGATCTGATCCGCGCCTTACCGGTGTGTCTGGTCATCCTTGCCGCCGGTCTGATCCTGCTCACCATGCAGCTTAACATCAGCGATCTCCTGTGGGCGTTCAGTAAAAAAATGGCGCTTTTCTGGCTGGTGTTTGGATTGTGCTGGAAAGTGCTGGAGAAAGAGGGCGTCGCAGTACGCCACTTTGGTATGCCAGCACAACTGACCAGCCATTGGCGTCGCCAGATCGTGCGTATCAGCCTCGCGCTACTACCCCTGAATTTTTGGTCGGTGGTGGCGGAACTCTCACCGCTGCATCTGATGGACGATGTGCTGGGTCAGGTAGTCATTTTCCTGAACCTGCTGCTGATTGCTTTCCTGGTGTGGCCGATGTGCCGTGAAAGCTGGCGCGACAAGGAATCGCACGGGCTGCGACTGGTCACCATCACGGTGTTATCAATCGTGCCTATTGCGCTGATGGTCTTAACGGCGACTGGTTATTTCTATACGACGCTGCGTCTGTCTGGCCGCTGGATTGAAACGGTCTATCTGGTGATTATCTGGAATCTGCTGTATCAGACGGTATTGCGTGGATTGAGCGTTGCCGCCCGCCGTATTGCCTGGCGTCGCGCGCTGGCGCGTCGTCAGAATCTGGTCAAAGAAGGCGCGGAAGGTGCCGAACCGCAGGAAGAGCCGACCATTGCGCTCGAACAGGTTAACCAGCAAACGCTGCGTATCACCATGTTGCTGATGATCGCGCTGTTCGGCGTGCTGTTCTGGGCAATTTGGTCTGATTTGATTACCGTGTTCAGCTATCTCGATAGCATTACGCTCTGGCATTACAACGGCACGGAAGCGGGTGCGGCGGTGGTGAAAAACGTCACCATGGGCAGTCTGCTGTTTGCCATTATTGCCTCCATGGTGGCCTGGGCGCTGATCCGAAACTTGCCGGGGTTGCTGGAAGTGCTGGTGCTTTCGCGCCTGAAAATGCGCCAGGGCGCGTCTTACGCCATCACCACGATCCTCAATTATGCGATCATTGCCATTGGCGCAATGACGGTGTTTGGATCGCTCGGCGTATCGTGGGACAAACTGCAGTGGCTGGCAGCGGCTCTGTCGGTCGGTCTTGGTTTTGGTTTGCAGGAGATCTTCGGTAACTTTGTTTCGGGTCTGATTATTCTGTTCGAACGCCCGGTACGTATTGGGGATACGGTCACGATCGGTACCTTCTCGGGAACGGTAAGCAAGATCCGCATTCGCGCCACCACCATTACCGACTTTGATCGTAAAGAAGTGATTATCCCGAACAAAGCGTTTGTGACCGAGCGTCTGATCAACTGGTCGCTCTCGGATACCACCACGCGTCTGGTGATCCGCCTTGGTGTGGCCTACGGTTCGGATCTGGACAAAGTGAAAAAAGTGCTGTTGCAGGCAGCGGCGGAACACCCGAAAGTGATGCACGATCCGGAACCGGCGGTATTCTTTACCACCTTTGGCCCCAGCACGCTGGATCACGAGCTGCGCTTATATGTGCGTGAACTGCGCGATCGTAGCCATACGGTAGATGAGCTGAACCGTGCGATCGATCGTCTGTGCCGTGAAAACAATATCGACATCGCCTTTAACCAGCTTGAAGTGCATCTGCGCAACGAGAAGGGGGATGAGGTGACAGAAGTGAAACGCGAGATCAAAGGCGACGATCCGACGCCAGCGATAGGGTAAACAAGTTCTCTTCTTTCAGCGGCTCTCTTCCTACGAGGAGGCGAGCTGCTGAGTTTTCCTTTCATAGTCCCGCTTTATAATCTCCAGCGCTTTCAGTACCGTGTCGGGTGCGACGTTGTGCTCTTCTAATAACATAATCAAATCAACGGCCAGTTTGACCTCATCAGGGGCGTTTTCAAGCGACATAGATTCTCCGGGGGTTAGCGGGTTAAACGTGCCAGAACGTTTTCTATTTTTTCCAGCGCGTGGCGACAGCGTGCCAGACGGGCCTCATAGGCTTCAACTTCACGATGCAATTTCTGTTGTTCATCCAGGCGGGTGGCCCTGGCGAGCAGGGCTTTACGCTCTTGCGTCATTTCCAGCAGACGGCGCTCAAATTGCTGGTGCTGAATACGTTTGCGTTGCCAGCGGGTGAGTGCCGGAGAGCCACTGTCCCATTCCCGGAGTGACCACGAGGCGGTTTCACGTGAAATCGCTTCCATCTGGGAGGCAAGATGTTCGGCGAGCCAGGCGATTTGGGGCAACTGCTGCTGATCAACAGCATGACGCAGGGCGGTCAGGTTTTCCCCGGCTTCCTCCAGATAGGCCTGTAGCAATGTGCTGCGTGTATGAAAAAGATGGCGGTCAAAGCGAGGGCTGAGGGTTGCATGCAACGCCTGCGGAGCGCAACGCTGGCGCAGGTTTATGAGTTGCTCTTCCAGCTTCTGTAACAGCATGTCGGTTTTCAATTTAACACTCCGATGAAAATGATAACCGTTATGCTAAAGTAGCATTCAGGTGTTCCAGATACTCTTATTATGCAACGTATTATTTTAATCATTATTGGCTGGCTGGCGGTAGTGCTGGGAACATTGGGTGTTGTACTGCCGCTGTTGCCCACCACGCCTTTTATCTTGCTGGCGGCCTGGTGCTTCGCCCGTTCATCGCCACGCTTTCACGACTGGTTGCTCTATCGCTCGTGGTTTGGCGGATACCTTCGCTATTGGCAACAGCATCACGCGATGCCTCCTGGCGCTAAGCCACGGGCGATCATCCTTATTTTGATCACCTTCGGCGTTTCTCTGTGGCTGGTCAATATGATGTGGGTCCGGATACTGTTACTGGCAATCTTAAGCTGTCTGCTGATTTTTCTGTGGCGGATCCCGGTGATTGATGAAAAGCAACAAAAGCACTGAAGCACCATAATCGCTGTTGCAATTGTTGCCAACAGCCAGTAAATTCGACCGTTTTCGAGCACAGGCGCAGGCGGTCAAAGGTTAAACAATCGTTACCTTGACCTGATATGATTGCGCCGTGAGTAACACCGTTCTTAGCAGGCATACATCCATGACCGCGACTGCACAGCAGCTTGAGTTTCTTAAAAATAGCATCAAAAGCATTCACGACTACCCAAAACCGGGCATTCTTTTCCGTGATGTCACCAGCTTACTGGAAGACCCGAAAGCGTACGCGCTTAGCATTGAATTGCTGGTTGAGCGATACAAAGATGCGGGCATCACCAAAGTCGTCGGCACCGAAGCGCGTGGCTTCCTGTTTGGCGCGCCGGTAGCACTGGGCCTGGACGTTGGGTTTGTTCCCGTACGTAAACCACGTAAATTGCCACGTGAAACGATCGCTGAAAGCTATGAACTGGAGTACGGCACCGATCAGCTGGAAATTCACGTAGATGCCATCAAACCGGGCGACAAAGTTCTGGTCGTTGATGATCTGCTGGCAACAGGTGGAACCATTGAAGCGACCGTAAAACTGATCCGTCGTCTGGGCGGTGAAGTGACAGATGCGGCGTTCATCATCAATCTGTTCGATCTCGGCGGCGAGCAGCGCCTGGAAAAACAGGGACTAACTTGCTATAGCCTGGTGCCTTTCCCGGGACACTGATTCAGGCTATCTTATTTGCCATTTTGGCCCCGGGCAGTGCTCGACAAAACGCATTTGCGTTTTGAACGGCGCTTGCGGCGGCCCGAAAGGGTGAGCGTAGCGAATAAATCCTCACGTACTGCGTGTACGCTCCGGTTTCTGCGCGCTGTCCGTAACCAAACTGGCTGCAACGATAACGCCTGAATATCACCTGTCAACCTCGCTGTATCTGCGAGGTTGTGTTAGCATTACCCCTTCGTGAATCCACCTTCCAGCGTTTCAGAGCCTGCCAATGAGTTATCAGGTCTTAGCCCGAAAATGGCGCCCACAAACCTTTGCTGACGTCGTCGGCCAGGAACATGTGCTGACCGCACTGGCGAACGGCTTGTCGTTAGGGCGTATTCATCATGCTTATCTTTTTTCCGGCACCCGTGGCGTCGGGAAAACCTCTATCGCCCGTTTGCTGGCGAAAGGGCTGAATTGTGAAACCGGCATTACCGCCACCCCATGCGGCGTGTGTGATAACTGCCGTGAAATCGAGCAGGGACGTTTTGTCGATCTGATTGAGATTGATGCCGCGTCGCGCACCAAAGTTGAAGACACCCGTGACCTGCTGGATAACGTCCAGTACGCGCCTGCGCGTGGTCGTTTCAAGGTCTACCTGATCGATGAAGTGCACATGCTGTCGCGCCACAGCTTCAACGCGCTGCTCAAAACCCTTGAAGAACCGCCAGCCCATGTGAAGTTTCTGCTGGCGACGACCGATCCGCAGAAGCTGCCGGTGACGATCCTGTCGCGCTGCCTGCAATTTCATCTCAAAGCGCTGGATGTCGATCAAATCCGCCATCAGCTTGAGCATATCCTCAACGAAGAGCACATCAGCCATGAACCGCGGGCACTGCAATTGTTGTCCCGCGCGGCGGACGGCAGTTTGCGCGATGCACTGAGTCTGACGGACCAGGCGATCGCCAGCGGCGACGGTCTGGTCTCTACTCAGGCGGTGAGCGCGATGCTCGGGACGCTGGACGATGACCAGGCGCTTTCTCTTGTTGAAGCCGTGGTGGAAGCCAACGGCGAGCGTGTGATGTCGCTGGTCAATGAGGCGGCCGCGCGTGGTATCGAATGGGAAGCATTGTTGGTTGAGATGCTGGGTCTGCTGCACCGCATTGCGATGGTGCAGCTTTCGCCTGCGGCGCTCGGTAGCGACATGGCGGCCATTGAACAGCGTATGCGTGAACTGGCGCGAGTAGTGCCGCCAACCGACATTCAGCTCTACTATCAGACGCTCTTAATCGGTCGTAAAGAGCTGCCTTATGCGCCGGACCGGCGGATGGGCGTTGAAATGACGCTACTACGTGCGCTGGCATTCCACCCGCGTATGCCGCTCCCGGAGCCAGAGGTTTCGCAACCCGCTTTTGCACCGGTCGCCCCGACAGCGGTAATGACCCCGACTCAGTTGCCACAGCTATCTGCGCCTGTGCATCAGGCACCCGCGGCCCCGTTGCCGGAATCCACCAGTCAGGTACTGGCGGCGCGTAATCAGCTGCAGCGTGCTCAGGGAGCAACCAAAGCAAAAAAGAGTGAACCGGCAGCCGCTACCCGCGCGCGGCCGGTGAATAATGCTGCGCTGGAAAGACTGGCCTCCGTTTCTGAACGTGTTCAGGCGCGTCCGGCGCCCTCTGCGCTGGAAAAGGCGCCAGCGAAGAAAGAAGCCTATCGCTGGAAGACAACCAATCCCGTTGTTGAAGTGAAAGAGGCGGTCGCCACGCCGAAAGCGCTGAAAAAAGCGCTGGAGCATGAAAAAACGCCAGAGCTGGCGGCCAAACTGGCGGCGGAAGCGATTGAGCGTGACCCGTGGGCGGCGCAGGTGAGCCAGCTTTCACTGCCAAAACTGGTGGAGCAGGTCGCGTTAAATGCGTGGAAAGAGGAAAACGGCAATGTCGTGTGTTTGCACCTGCGTTCTACGCAGCGGCACCTCAATTCCAGCGGCGCGCAGCAAAGGTTAGCGGAGGCATTAAGCGCCTTAACGGGCTCGCCGGTTGAACTGACCATCGTTGAAGACGATAATCCTGCGGTGCGAACGCCGCTCGAGTGGCGTCAGGCGATTTATGAAGAGAAACTCGCGCAGGCGCGTGAGTCGATTATTGCGGATAATAACATTCAGACGTTGCGCCGTTTCTTCGACGCAGATCTGGACGAAGAGAGTATCCGCCCCATTTGATCGTAAGCTGTGCTTATGGTCGTCATCCCTTAACGTGATTGAGAGAGAAGCCTATGTTTGGTAAAGGCGGTCTGGGTAACCTGATGAAACAGGCCCAGCAGATGCAAGAAAAAATGCAGCAGATGCAAGAAGAAGTCGCCAAGCTGGAAGTGACTGGCGAATCTGGCGCAGGACTTGTGAAAGTGACCATCAACGGTGCGCATAACTGCCGCCGCGTGGAGATCGATCCAAGCCTGCTGGAAGACGACAAAGATATGCTGGAAGATTTGGTTGCTGCGGCATTCAACGATGCGGCTCGCCGCATTGATGAGACCCAGAAAGAGAAAATGGCATCCGTCTCCTCCGGCATGCAACTGCCGCCAGGCTTTAAGATGCCGTTCTGATGCAAACCAGCCCGCTGTTAACACAGCTGATGGAAGCGCTGCGTTGCCTGCCGGGCGTTGGCCCCAAGTCAGCGCAGCGTATGGCGTTCACGTTACTACAACGCGATCGCAGCGGCGGGATGCGTCTGGCGCAGGCGCTGACGAAGGCGATGTCGGAGATCGGCCACTGCGCCGATTGCCGCACCTTCACCGAGCAGGAAGTGTGCAATATTTGTGCGAACCCGCGTCGTCAGGAGAACGGTCAAATTTGTGTCGTAGAGAGTCCTGCGGACATCTACGCCATTGAGCAAACCGGGCAGTTTTCCGGGCGTTACTTCGTGCTGATGGGGCATTTGTCGCCGCTGGACGGTATTGGGCCGGATGATATCGGTCTTGACCGTCTGGAGCAGCGACTGGCAGCCGAGCAACTCAGTGAAGTGATCCTCGCGACCAACCCAACGGTCGAAGGAGAAGCTACCGCCAACTATATTGCTGAGCTTTGCGCGCAATATGAGGTTGAAGCCAGCCGTATCGCCCATGGCGTGCCGGTCGGCGGCGAGCTGGAGATGGTCGATGGCACTACGCTGTCGCACTCTCTTGCCGGGCGTCATAAGATTAAATTCTGAACAAACGGAGGTCGTGCCCGCGGCCTCCGCTTGAAATCCCTCACGCTCGTCCCCATTTCCCTCTCAACGTGTTTATTACCATTGAAAATGGCATTGTTGAGGTAGATCTACATGAAAGGACAAGAAACCCGTGGTTTTCAGTCAGAAGTAAAACAGCTTCTGCACCTGATGATCCATTCTCTGTATTCCAATAAAGAAATCTTCCTGCGTGAGCTTATCTCTAACGCCTCGGATGCGGCAGACAAGCTGCGTTTTCGCGCGCTGTCTAACCCGGACCTGTATGAAGGCGACGGTGAGCTGCGTGTGCGTGTCTCCTTCGATAAAGATAAGCGTACGTTGACCATTGCCGATAACGGCGTGGGGATGAACCGTGACGATGTTATCGATCACCTGGGGACCATCGCAAAATCCGGTACCAAGTCCTTCCTCGAATCCAT
Source organism: Citrobacter enshiensis (assembly GCF_029338175.1). Taxonomy (NCBI): domain Bacteria; kingdom Pseudomonadati; phylum Pseudomonadota; class Gammaproteobacteria; order Enterobacterales; family Enterobacteriaceae; genus Citrobacter; species Citrobacter enshiensis. The sequence continues at coordinate 3,561,856 of NZ_CP119862.1, read as the reverse complement.
GGGCTCCGATCAGGCGAAAGACAGCCAGCTTATCGGTCAGTTCGGGGTTGGTTTCTACTCCGCGTTTATCGTGGCCGATAAAGTGACCGTACGCACCCGTGCGGCGGGCGACAAGCCGGAAAATGGCGTGTTCTGGGAATCTGCCGGTGAAGGCGAATATACGGTTGCCGATATCACGAAAGCGGATCGCGGAACGGAAATCACCCTGCACCTACGTGAAGGGGAAGACGAGTTCCTCGATGACTGGCGTGTACGCTCCATCATCAGCAAATATTCCGACCATATCGCACTGCCGGTAGAGATTGAAAAACAGGAAGAGAAAGACGGTGAAACCGTGGTTTCCTGGGAAAAAATCAACAAAGCGCAGGCGTTGTGGACGCGTAACAAGTCTGACATTAAAGACGACGAATACAACGAATTCTATAAGCACATTGCTCACGACTTCACTGACCCGCTGACCTGGAGCCACAACCGCGTGGAAGGGAAGCAGGAGTACACCAGCCTGCTGTACATCCCGTCGCAGGCGCCGTGGGATATGTGGAACCGCGATCACAAGCACGGCCTGAAGCTGTACGTTCAGCGCGTGTTTATTATGGATGACGCTGAGCAGTTCATGCCGAACTACCTGCGCTTCGTCCGCGGCCTGATAGACTCCAACGATCTGCCGCTGAACGTTTCCCGTGAAATTCTGCAGGACAGCACGGTAACCCGCAATCTGCGCAGTGCGCTGACCAAACGTGTATTGCAGATGCTGGAAAAACTGGCAAAAGATGATGCGGAAAAATACCAGACATTCTGGAAGCAGTTCGGTCTGGTGCTGAAAGAAGGCCCGGCGGAAGACAACGCAAACCAGGAAACGATCGCCAAACTGATGCGTTTCGCCTCTACGCACACCGACTCTTCTGCGCAGACCGTTTCACTGGAAGAGTACATCTCCCGGATGAAAGAAGGGCAGGAGAAGATCTACTACATCACCGCGGACAGCTATGCGGCGGCGAAGAGCAGCCCGCATCTGGAACTGCTGCGTAAGAAAGGCATCGAAGTGCTGCTGCTTTCTGACCGCATCGATGAGTGGATGATGAACTACCTGACCGAGTTCGACGGTAAGCCGTTCCAGTCCGTTGCTAAAGCTGACGAATCTATCGATAAGCTGGCGGATGAAGTGGATGAAAGCGCGAAAGAAGCGGAAAAAGCGCTGACCCCGTTCGTTGAGCGTGTGAAGACCTTACTGGGCGACCGTGTGAAAGAAGTGCGTCTGACGCACCGTCTGACCGATACCCCGGCCATCGTGACCACCGATGCGGACGAAATGAGCACCCAGATGGCGAAACTGTTCGCTGCTGCGGGCCAGGCGGTACCAGAGGTGAAATACATCTTTGAACTCAACCCGGATCACGTGCTGGTAAAACGCACGGCAGATACCCAGGATGAAGCACAGTTCAAAGAGTGGGTTGAATTGCTGCTGGATCAGGCGCTGTTTGCCGAACGCGGCACGCTGGAAGATCCTAACCTGTTCATCCGTCGTATGAACCAGCTGCTGGTGTCGTAATTTTTACCCGGCACTGAGCATCACCACAAAAGGGCAACGCAGGTTGCCTTTTTTCGTTTTAGCGCATCGACACCGTCGTCACGCTATTTGTCGCCAGCGTTTCCTGCGTGTACTGCGCCAGTTCACCGCTTTGCAAATAGACCTTGTGGGTGATGCAGAGACTCACTTGCCCTTCCGGTAACCGTAAAAGCCAGGCCTCATCCGCATTGAGTATTTTTCCCGACCATATTTTGACGTCGTGACTGATGGCGTAACCACAGGTTTGCTCAATGTAGTGAAGCACGGACTGGCGGCAGTTATCCTGAGTAAACGCCGGGAATAACGCCTGCGGCATCCAGGTTTCTTCAATGATGGCAGGTTGTTGGTTGATGATCCGCATTCGGCGATAGTGAATCAACGCGGTCTCTGGCGGTAAGTCGAACAGCGCCGCGACCTCAGTAAAGGTCGACTGAATATTATAACTGAGCACCACGTTATCCAGCGTTTGATCCCGGTGAATACGTTCTGACAGGGTAATGACATTGTTGTCCTGGTAAAACTCGGGTGGATTAACGAAGATCCCTGAACCTTGTCGGGTATGGACGAACGATTCCCTTTTCAGGCGCGCAACGGCTTTCTGAATGGTGGGGCGGCTGACGCCGTAGCGCTCTGCGAGGGCATGTTCACCTTCTACCGGTTCACCGGCAGCGTATTCACCTTTAAGGATTTTCTCTCTTAACAACAGATAGATATCAAGATACTTCATGGCGTCCGTTGTGGCGCGTCTTACGACGCGCCCTTTGTTAGGCTTGCGGTTGAACGAGAAATTGCTGCTTTTTCGTCATTCTAAGTCGTTTGAGCGCAATAGCAATTGCGGCAGTGGTGATAATGCCGCTGCCCATTGCGATGAGCGCCATTAACGGCTGATCAAAACCGCCCAGCAGCACAATGATCGGGCCGCCATGCGCGACATTGCAGTGCAGGCTGAAAACAAAGCCCAGTATGCATGCCACCGCAGAGCCAATCATGTTAGCCGGGATCACCGACAGCGGATCGCGGGCGGCAAAGGGAATCGCGCCTTCCGAAATCCCGACCAGCCCCATTGCGGCTGCGGCTTTACCGTTCTCGTACTCTTCATCGTCAAACAAATTGAAACGCCTGCCGATAATGGCCGCCAACGCCATGCCCAGCGGAGCAACCGGGATGGCTGCCGCCTGCGCGCCCATAAACTGCGTTTGCCCCTGGGCGATAAGACCCACGCTGAACATGAAGACCACTTTGCCAAAGGGGCCGCCCATGTCAAAGCCCTGCATCAGTCCCATCACCAGGCCAATCAGAATGATATTGCCGGTGGAAAGGTTGGTCAGCATATGGTTAAGGAAGGCCATCAGGTCGGCGACCGGCGCGCCGATGACAAAGATAAATAACGCGGCAATGAACGCGGTGCCCGCAATAGGCGCGATCATGATCGGCACCAGCGGTAGCAACATTTTGTGCCAGGAAAGATGGGTCAACCAGCGGATGAAATAGCCTACCAGCAGCCCGGCAATGATCGCACCGATAAACCCACATCCTGCGCTGGCGCCGTAAAACGAACCGGTATTAGCAATCCAGCCGCCGATAAGTCCTGGCGCCAGTGCGGGCCGTTCACCAATCGCGTAAGCAATATAGCCGGCAAGAACAGGGATCATCAGGGTGAATCCGACGACGCCGACATTCAGTACCTGGTTCCATAAACTGCCCTCCGGGATAGCCAGTCCTGACGGCGTCGGCACGCCGCCCAGCGCCAGCGCCAGGGCGATCATCAGCCCGCCGGTCACGACAAACGGGATCATGTACGAGACACCGTTCATCAGCGATTTGTATAACTGGCTACGTACCGATGTGGTCGACGCCTGCGTTTTGGCTGTGCCTTTTGCCTGGTAAGGTTGTGCCGCCAGCGCCTGGTTAATTAACCCTTGCGCATCTTTGATGGCGGCTTTGACGCCCGTGATGACCACTTTCTTACCGTTAAAGCGATCCAGATCGACTTGTTTATCACAGGCGACAATTATGGCGTCAGCCCGGGCGATATCGTCCCCGGTCGGCGCATTTTTTACGCCAATGGAGCCGTTGGTTTCGACAATGGCCTCATAGCCCATCTCTGCGGCCGCTTTTTCCAGCATCTCTGCGGCCAGGTAAGTGTGTGCAATCCCCACCGGGCAACCTGTCACGCCGATGATCAGTCCGCGTGAGGCGGCGGCGCTTATCGTTTCGGTAGACGCTTCACTGGACTGGCAGAAATAATCCGTGACGGCCTGAGCATCCTGACAGGCGAGGATTTGGCTGACGCTGTCATCTTCCACCAGTCGGGAAGAGATCTGCGCCAGAACCTCAATGTGGGCTTCACTGGCCTGTTCCGCCGAGGCGATCATCAGGATCAGGTGGGTGGGTTGCCCATCTTCAGCGCCATAATCAATACCCTGGCGACTGATGCCAATCGCGACGGCAGGCGATAAAACACAGCTGCTACGGGCGTGCGGAAGCGCAACACCGCCTTCAAATCCGGTATTTCCCGTCTCTTCTCTTGCCCATATCTCCTGGATAAATTCCCCGGTGTGGCGAATTTTATTCTCGCGGAATAAAAGGTCTGCGAGTTCAGTCAGCGCTGCGTCTTTTTGGCTTGATTTGAGATCCAGACAAATCAACGCCGGATGAATAAGGTCGTTTATCTTCACAGTAGACTCTCACGATTATTTGTATTTACAACTTTCGCAGAGGCTAAAAGTTTACCCTGTAGGGGATCTTGATATTGATCATGACTTGAGGCGCGTGCGACGCCGTTTACTTGGATTTGCTGGCGATTTCACACAATACACCTGGTGATGATTTGTTCATTTCAGGATTCTTGATTTAGGTCAAAGACGGTTATTTGTAATTACAAGTTAATAGAGGGACGATTTTTATGGAGGCAGGACAGTGAGCAAACAACCGATTATCGCCGAACAAGTCGACGTGAATAAAAAGATCCCGTGTGAAAAAAGCCCGGAAGAGCAACTCGCGATCATGGAAGCCTACACCAGGGCATTCCAGTCAACGCCGGAGCGCTTTGCACGCGAAGTTCGCTGCCTGCAGGAACTCTATCCCACGCTGTTCCGCCGTCCCTTTGCCGACGATCTTATTCTGGGGCGTGTCGACGCGCTGCCGATTGGCTTTGGTTGCGTCACCTCGGTGGGCGGCGTTGGCCACTACTGCCATTTTGCGAAGTTGAGCCAGCTGCGTGAAACGCTGGAAACAGAGGCCCAGCGGGAGAGAGTCGATGCGCTTGAGCACTTCTGGCGCGAGCATGACACCCGTACGGTCTATTTCCGCCAGGCACTGACAGACGACACTCTGGGCAAGTTTGTCGATGTTAACTTCCCGGCGATCGCCACCGCGCGTTTAAGCGGGATGTATCTGGATTATCCGCAGCTGATGGATCTGGGGATCGGCGGGCTGCTTTTGCGCATTGAACAACAGCAGAAACTGGCTGAAAGCGTGAAGGACGAGACGGCGGTTCAGTTGTATCACGCCTTCCGCGATGTGCTGGGCATTTTGCAGCAGGTGATTGACCGACACATTCAGCTTGCCGCAGACGAAATGATGAATTGCACGGATACCGATCGCTGTCAGCATCTGGTGCTGTTAATGAGTGAACTGGCTGCCATCCGCAATGATAAACCGGCCACCTTTATTCAGGGGATTGAATTGAGCTGGCTGTATAGCCTGTGCGCGGGCGTGGTGAACTATGGGCGCATGGATGACTATCTTGGAGATCTGCTGGTGGCGGATCTTCAGGCCGGACGACTGACCGAACGGCAGGCCATTGACTGTATTCGCTCCCACTATCGTCTGATTGAAGCGCGTAAAACCACGGTGAACGGCCGCGTTGTCGTCGGTGGGAAAGGGCGGCGTAACCCGAAAAATGCCGATGTCTATTGCCGCCTGGCGATTCAGGCTGTCGAAGAAAATGGCGATACGGAGCCGCAATTTACATTGCGTATCTATGACGGGATGGATAGCACTATCTGGCAACAGGCGCTGGCGGTGATTGGCACAGGTTTGACCTATCCCATTCTGTATAACGATGACGTGAATATTCCGGCAGTGATGAATGCTATGCAGGTGGCGGAAGCGGAAGCTGAGCAGTATGTTCCCTTTGGTTGCGGCGAGTTCGTGTTGGCCGGAAGAAGCGTCGGCACGCCGAATACCTGCATGAACTTACTTAAAATTCTCAATATTTCGCTCAGCGGCGGCATTGATTTTTGGGATGGCAAAGAGAAAAGCGGTGGCGTGGCATTAATTCAGCCAGAACAGATAACCTGTTTTGATGATGTGCTCAGTAACTACCAGCGCTTACTGGATTACTACATTGACACTACGGCGCGCGCCCAGGCGTTGTCTTATCAGGTGATGAATGAGCAAGTCGGATTTTTATTCACCTCACTGCTGACGGCAGACTGCGTGGCGCGCGGCAAAGCTCTTCTTGATGGCGGCGCGCGTTACCTGGGCGGGACTAACGAAACCTACGGAAATACCAATGCGGCGGATTCCCTGACCGCGATCAAACAGGTCATTTTTACCGAGCAACGCTACAGCTACATGACGCTGATTGCGGCGCTGCAAGCGGATTTCCAGGGGTACGACGACCTGAAGCGCGCGCTGATTGCCGCAACGAAGTTCGGCAATGACGACGACGCTGCCGATGACCTTGCGGTTATGCAGCATCGCTATGTCTGCAACGGCGTGCGTGACGCGGCGAAGCGGGTTGGGCTGGACAGCTATCTGGTGGTGATCATCAACAACCAGGTCAATACCGAATGGGGGCGTGCCACCAGCGCGTCAGCGGATGGGCGACACAAAGGCATTTATATGAGCAATGCCAACAACCCACAAAGCGGCGCGGATAAAAATGGCCCGACGGCGATGCTTAACTCGTTGTTGAAACTGGACGCGAAATATCACGCCGGTTCGGTACAAAACATCAAATTCAGTAAAGGGCTGTTCAACACCCGCCGTCCGCTGGTTGAGGCGTTAATGCACTCGTATTTTGAGCGGGGCGGGCCGCAATTGATGGTCAGTGTGGTGGGCAAGGGCGAACTGGAGGCGGCGTATCAACACCCGGAAAAATACCCCAATCTGATTGTGCGGGTCGGCGGGTTCAGCGCGCGTTTCGTCAATCTGGACAGAGATGTTCAGCAGGAAATCCTCAACCGTACGCTGAACGACTGAGGTGCGCGATGAGCGAGACGGGCACGATTTTTGATATTCAGAAATTTTCTCTCCACGATGGGCCAGGGATCCGCACCACGGTATTTCTGAAAGGCTGCCAGATGCGCTGCGTCTGGTGCCACAACCCAGAATCGCTGAGAGCGGAAAAGCAACTGGCGTTTATGGAGCATAAGTGCCTGCAATGTCAGCGATGTGCTGAGGTTTGCCCGCACGGTTGCCACCAGTTTGCACAAGGGCGGCATGAGATTGACTACTCTGCCTGTCAGGCGTGCGGACGCTGCGTTGAGGCGTGCCCCGCGCAAGCGCTTAAAATCTACGGTCAGACCCGGGATGTTGACGATATCATCGCCGAGGTCATCAAGGATAAGCCCTACTTTGAGAAAACGGGGGGCGGAATAACGTTATCCGGGGGAGAGGCGATGTTCCAGTTCCCCTTTGCGTTAGCCCTTGCAAAAGCGGCGAAAGCCGCGGGTTTGCACGTCTGTATTGAAACCAACGGTGCGTCGCGCCCTGAGCGCTATCGCGAGATAGCCCCCTGGGTGGATCTTTTTCTGCTCGATTATAAAGTGACCGATGTGCGTGCGCATAAATCGCATACCGGTATCGCCAAACGCGTGGTGGAGACGACGCTGGAAACGCTCAATGAGATTGGCGCAAAGGTTGTCCTGCGCTGTCCGCTCATTCCGGGGTATAACTTCAATGACGAGCATCTTGCCGCGATCCGCGCTATCACCGCCCGTTACGACGCGATCCTGCATGCCGAAATACTGCCATACCATAATTTAGGCATGGCGAAACATCGTGAGCTGGGGCAGATCCCGGTTTGCACGATTGCCGTACCGGACGACGCGACCGTGGCGAAAGCACTGGACGTTCTGAATCAAGAGGGCGGAAAAGCGGTGCGTCGGGGGTAGAGGTGAGAATGTACACAGGATTTAAAAGGCGTGATTCAAAATATTTCACGATATCCTACTGTTAACCGTTTCAGCGGAAGGCGCCTTTCTTGAGCCAATTGCGTGATGGTGGTATCGTTTAGCGCTTTTTAAAAAATATCGACAACCTTTAAGGGGATTTTCGTAATGCGTATCATTCTGCTTGGCGCTCCGGGCGCGGGTAAAGGCACTCAGGCTCAGTTCATCATGGAGAAGTATGGTATTCCGCAAATCTCCACAGGTGACATGCTGCGTGCCGCAGTGAAGTCGGGTTCCGAGCTGGGCAAACAAGCAAAAGACATCATGGACGCCGGTAAACTGGTGACCGATGAGCTGGTTATTGCACTGGTGAAAGAACGCATCGCCCAGGAAGACTGCCGCAATGGTTTCCTGCTCGACGGTTTCCCTCGCACGATTCCGCAGGCTGACGCCATGAAAGACGCGGGCATCGTGGTCGATTATGTTCTCGAATTTGCCGTACCGGACGAGCTGATTGTTGATCGCATCGTGGGTCGTCGTGTTCACGCGGCATCTGGCCGTGTATACCACGTCAAATTCAATCCGCCAAAAGTGGAAGGTAAAGACGATGTGACCGGCGACGAGCTGACCACGCGTAAAGACGACCAGGAAGAAACCGTACGTAAGCGTCTGGTCGAATACCATCAGATGACCGCGCCGCTGATTGGTTACTACCAGAAAGAAGCCGAAGCGGGTAACACCCAATACGCGAAAGTTGACGGTACTCAGGCCGTGGCTTCCGTGCGTGCCGACCTGGAAAAAATCCTCGGTTAATCGCCATATCTTCACCCGGCATCCGCCGGGTGAATTTTTATACCTCTCACAGCAATTAGTTCTTCTTCCTCACTTTTCCGCTACAATTCTCCGCAATATGAATGGACAAGAGGCGGTAATGCGTCAGACGAAAACCGGTATTCTACTGGCTAACCTTGGCACTCCCGATGCCCCAACGCCTGAAGCGGTCAAACGCTATTTAAAGCAATTTTTAAGCGACAAACGCGTAGTCGATACCCCCCGGCTGTTATGGTGGCCGCTGCTGCGCGGCGTGATTTTGCCGCTGCGTGCACCGCGCGTGGCGAAACTCTACCAGTCTGTCTGGCTGGAAGAGGGCTCTCCGCTGATGGTTTACAGCCGCAGGCAACAGCAGGCGCTGGCCGAACGACTTCCTGACACGCCTGTCGCATTGGGGATGAGTTACGGTTCGCCCTCACTGGAAAGCGCGGTTGACGAACTGCTGGCCAATAATGTGGAAAACATAGTGGTCTTGCCGCTTTACCCGCAATACTCCTGCTCGACGGTCGCCGCAGTCTGGGATGAACTGGCGCGTATTCTGGCGGGGAAACGGCGTATACCGGCGATCTCTTTGATTCGCGATTATGCCGACGACAGCGCGTATATCGAGGCTCTGGCCAACAGTGCGCGCGCCTCTTTTGCACAGCATGGCGAGCCGGATTTACTGCTGCTCTCTTATCACGGTATCCCCCAGCGTTACGCCGATGAAGGTGACGATTACCCCCAGCGTTGTCGTGACACCACCCGCGAACTGGTTTCTGCGCTCGGCGTCGCGCCTGAAAAAGTGATGATGACTTTCCAGTCTCGCTTTGGACGTGAACCGTGGTTGACGCCGTACACCGACGAGACGCTGAAAATGCTGGCTGAAAAGGGCGTGGGGCATATTCAGGTCATGTGCCCGGGATTTTCAGCAGACTGTCTGGAGACGCTGGAAGAAATTGCGGTGCAGAATAAAGAGGTCTTCCTCGAGGCAGGCGGCAAAAAATATGAATATATTCCGGCGCTTAACGATGCGCCAGAACATATCGAAATGATGGTGAAACTGACGGCGGCTTATCGCTGAGCGTCATCCAGTTGCTGCATGAAATAGTGTGCGCCATCGCGCAGAGCATCATCGGCGGCTTTCATCATCCGCGAGTAGTGCAGGAAGGCGTGGAGCGTACCGGGGTACATTTTGTATTCGCAAGGCTGCTGATGCGCCTGTAACGTCTGGTGCAGCAGACGGCTGTCATCAATTAAGGGATCAAACTCCGCTCCGGCAATAAAGCAGGGCGGCACATCCCGCGTCAGGTCGTTGTTAAACAGGCAGTAGTACGGCGACTCGCGATCTTCTGCGTCACGCAGATACGCCTGTTCATAACTCTGCAGATCCTGACGGGTTAACCCGTCCCAGTCGCCGCCAAACAACCGGCGGCTGACCGAATCCTGCAATCCATACAGCCCGTACCAGAGCAGAACCCCGACCACCTTACCGCAGACAATGTGCCTGTCGCGCAACCAAAGCGCACTGGCGAGCGACAGCATGGCGCCTGCGGAATCTCCGGCAAAACCGATTTTCTGCATGTTGAGTGAGAACGCGTCTGCGTGTTGATGGAAGAACTGACAGACGGCTGCGGTTTCTTCAATCGCCTGCGGGAACCGGGCTTCCGGAGACAGGGTGTAATCAATGCCAATGACCGTACACTGGGTGTAACGCGCCAGGAGCCGCATAATCCGGTCATGGGTGTCCAGATTGCCGAGAATAAACCCACCGCCGTGCAGGTAAAACAGGGTGGCTTTGCTCTCGCGCTGCGGGTAGTAAAGGCGTGTGGCGATCGCCCCAAACGGGGTCGGAACGGCGCACTCTCGGGTGTTCATTTCTGGCGCATCGGCGTTCCAGAACTGCCGTTCACGGGTGTAGTGTTGGCGTTGAGCGTTGATATCGCCATCAACGGGCCAGGGCGGCAGGTTTTCTTGCTGAAAGTTCGCCACGACGTTCATTTCCGCTGAAATGCGCTCGAGGACGGGGATTTTATTTTCCGGTTTCATAAAACGCTCCTTGTGAAAGGAACCCATTGTAGAAATTGTCACCCGATAAACTGCGATCCCGTCGTCCGATATTGAAACTCTGCCTCACGTCGCGCGATGAGGAGGGAATGTGCTACCATTCTTCGCTCCGTTAGCCACCCGTAAAAACGACCATGAAATTTCCCGGTAAACGCAAATCCAAACACTATTTCCCCGTTAATGCGCGCGATCTCCTGCTGCAACAAATTCAACCCGAAAACGAGACCAACGCGTCATGGGTCGTGGGTATCGATCAGACCCTGGTGGACATTGAAGCCAAAGTCGATGACGACTTTGTACAACGTTATGGATTGAGTGCCGGACATTCGCTGGTCATTGAAGATGATGTTGCGGAAGCGCTGTATCAGGAACTGGTACGCGAGAATTTGATCACCCATCAATTTGCGGGTGGCACCATCGGCAATACCATGCACAACTACTCGGTGCTGGCCGATGACCGTTCCGTTCTGCTTGGCGTGATGTGCCGCAATATCGAGATTGGCGGCTATGCCTATCGCTATTTGTGCAATACCTCCAGCCGTACCGACCTGAACTATTTGCAGGGCGTTGATGGCCCGATTGGTCGTTGCTTTACATTGATTGGCGAGTCCGGCGAACGCACTTTTGCGATAAGCCCTGGATACATGAACCAACTGCATGCGGACAGCATTCCGGAGTCGGTGATTGCCGGCGCCTCCGCGCTGGTGCTGACCTCCTATCTGGTGCGCTGCAAACCGGGTGAGCCGATGCCGGAAGCCACCATGAAGGCGATTGAATACGCCAAAAAGTACGATGTCCCGGTGGTGCTGACCCTGGGGACCAAGTTCGTCATTGCCGACAATCCACAGTGGTGGCAGGCATTCCTGAAAGAGAATGTCTCGATACTGGCGATGAACGAAGAAGAAGCGCAGGCGCTGACCGGGGAAAACGATCCGCTGCTGGCATCCGATAAAGCGTTGGATTGGGTGGATTTAGTGCTCTGCACCGCCGGTCCGGTTGGTCTGTATATGGCCGGTTTTACGGAAGATTCAGTCAAGCGCAAAACGCAGCATCCGCTGCTGCCAGGTGCGATTGCCGAGTTTAACCAGTACGAGTTTAGCCGTGCATTGCGCCACAAAGATTGCATTACCCCGCTGCGTATTTATTCGCATATTGCGCCGTACATGGGGGGGCCGGAAAAAATCATGAACACCAATGGAGCGGGCGATGGCGCGCTGGCGGCGTTGTTGCACGATATCACCGCCAACAGCTATCACCGCGCCAGCGTGCCGAATTCCAGCAAACACCAATTTAGCTGGCTGACCTATTCGTCGTTAGCGCAGGTGTGTAAATATGCCAACCGCGTGAGCTATCAGGTACTGAACCAGCATTCGCCACGCTTAACACGCGGTCTGCCGGAGCGTGAGGATAGTCTCGAAGAGGCATACTGGGAGCGTTAATGTTGTTTGCCCGATGGCGCTATCGGGCAAGCATGCAGCCACGTAGGCCGGATAAGGCGTTTTCGCCGCCATCCGGCAATATTGCGCTAACGGACAAGCATATAGGCCTGATAAGACGCATCTGCGTCGCCATCAGGCAAATAACAACGTTATCCCGTCACCACTTCGCCTGCGGGTGGTGTTTCCAGCAGTTCCAGCATGGTGCGCGCGATTTCTCGTTCGCCCATGACCACCTGATTCGCACCCCGTTCGGTAATGTATTCCACTTCATCGTCATAATGGGCGCGGGCGATAATTTCGATATCCGGGCATTTTTCGCGCGCGGACGCGACAATCTCACCGGCTTCATAACCGTTTGGAATGGTCAGGAGCAGCCAGCGGGCGCAGTCCAGATGCGCCAGACTCATGATCTCTTCATTGGCGGCGTTGCCTAATACGGCACGAATTCCACGTTCACGCAGTTCATCGACACGGGTACGTGAGGTTTCGATGACCACCAGCGGAATACCGGCCGCCATTAACTTCTCGCCCAGCAGGCTACCGACGCGGCCAAAACCGACCAGTAGCGCGTGGTTGCAGATATCCACCGGGATCTGCTTCTCTTCTTCGATGGCCTCTTCCAGCGTTTGCTCTTCGAGGGTTTCGGTTTTCGCGAGATATTTTTCCAGCAGCGCAAACAGCACCGGATTGAGCATAATGGAGAGGATCGCCCCCGCCAGAACAAGATTCTGCCCGGCTTGCGGCAGCAGATTCAGCGCCATCCCCAGCCCTGCCAGAATAAACGCAAACTCACCGATTTGCGCCAGGCTGGTGGCGATGGTTAATGCGGTACGCTGCGAGTGGCCAAACAGGCGCACGAGGAAAAAGGCGGCGACGGATTTACCGAAAATAATGATCGCCAGCGTCGCCAGAACGGCCAGCGGTTGTTGAATCAGAATCAGTGGATCAAACAACATGCCGACGGAAACAAAGAACAGTACGGCAAACGCATCACGCAGCGGCAGCGTGTCATGCGCCGCACGGTGGCTCAGTTCCGACTCGTTCAGCACCATCCCGGCGAAGAAAGCCCCCAGCGCAAAGGAGACGTCAAACAGTTCGACCGCGCCAAACGCGATCCCCAGCGCCAGCGCCAGCACAGAGAGGGTAAACAACTCCCTTGAGCCTGTCGCTGCGCTACGCGCCATAATCCACGGCACCAGACGACGCCCGACCAGCATCATAATCGCGATAAACGCGACCACTTTACCGATGGTAATGCCCATGTCGACCGCCAGTGACGCAAAACCGACGTTGTCCTTTTCCATCATACCGGCAACGGCGGGCAGCAGAACCAGCGTCAGCACCATCACCAGATCTTCAACAATCAGCCAGCCAATGGCGATTTGCCCCCGCTGGCTGTCGATAAGCTGTCGCTCTTCAAGCGCCCGCAACAGTACCACGGTACTGGCGGTGGAAAGACATAACCCAAAGACGATACCGGTCATCGGCGACCAGCCCAGCATTGCGGAAAGCGCCATACCCAGTAACGTCGCCACGGCTATCTGGGCGATCGCACCGGGAATGGCGATGGCCTTTACCGCCATCAAATCCTTCAGAGAGAAGTGCAACCCCACGCCGAACATCAGCAGGATAACGCCAAGTTCCGCCAGTTCAGGCGCAAGTTTAGTATCAGCCACAAAACCAGGAGTAAAAGGACCGGCCAGTACGCCCGCTAACAGATATCCCACCAGAGGAGAAATACGCAGTTTATTGGCAAGCATGCCGAATATAAAAGCGAGCACAAGGCCACCTACAATGGTGGTGATAAGCGGGGTGGCGTGATGCATTCCGTCTCCTTTCTGGGTTGCGTTGATCCATTTTTGGCCTGGAAACCAAAATTCCAGGTAATAGTTTATGACAATTTCGATGTTTATGTTTATGAATAATTGTTGAAATTTGATGAAAAATGGAATTTAGACAGAAAAACGCACGGATCGGAAAACAAAGGGGGGCTATGAAGAGCAAAGGCTTATGGTAACTGGAAGTGATGGCGGCCAAAGTTTGCCTTTGGCCGCAGGAAAATCACGCTTTATGTCGGTTATCAGGTAAGAATATGGTCAGTATCCCCAGAAGTGGCAGGAAAGCACAGATTTTGTAGACCAAATCGATACTGGTATGGTCGGCAACCAGCCCTAACACGGCAGCGCCAAGGCCGCCCATACCAAAGGCAAAACCGAAAAACAGACCGGAAACCATGCCGATACGACCCGGAAGCAGCTCCTGAGCATAGACCAGGATGGCAGAAAACGCAGAGGCGAGGATAAAACCAATGATCACGGTTAAAATGCCCGTCCAGTAGAGAGTTGCATAGGGCAAAACGAGGGTAAAAGGCGCAACCCCAAGAATAGAACCCCAAATAACATATTTTCTGCCGATCTTGTCACCCAAAGGCCCGCCAATCACCGTTCCTGCTGCAACGGCAAACAGGAAGGCAAACAGATGTATTTGCGCATTTTGTACCGATAATCCGAATTTTTGCATCAGATAAAAGGTGTAATAGCTGCTGATGCTCGCCATATAGAAGTATTTGGAGAATATCAGGATTAACAGGATGCAAACGGCGAGCACCACTTTGTTGCGCGGGAGCGGATTGATAATCGCCGCTTTGGGTTTTCCTTTACTCATCCGATGCTGCGCGGCATACCAGCGGCTTATCTGCGCCAGCACCACAATCGCCAGCAGTGCGGCCAGCACAAACCAGGCCACATTACCTTTGCCATAGGGCGCGATGATAATCGCAGCCAGCAAGGGGCCAAGGGAGCTGCCAAAATTACCCCCCACCTGGAAGATCGACTGCGCGAGGCCGTGGCGTCCGCCTGACGCCATACGCGCCACGCGGGAGGATTCCGGATGAAACACCGATGAACCGATGCCGACCAGCGCCGCCGCTAACAGTACCGCGCCAAAACTGCCGGCCATCGCCAGTAATACCAGACCGCTCAACGTGAAACACATTCCAATCGGCAGCGACCACGGCATGGGATATTTGTCCGTCCAGTAACCGACCACCGGCTGGAGTAGCGATGAGGCTAACTGGAAGGTGAGGGTGATCATCCCAATCTGCATAAAGGTCAGCGAGAATTCGGACTGCAATAGCGGATAAATCGCCAGGATCAGCGACTGAATCATATCGTTCAGCAAGTGGGAAAGGCTGATGGCACCTAAAATGCCAAACGACGTGCGTGCCTGAGCAACGGGCGCAGACGCGCTCGTTAACGGCTGGGTTGGTTCACTCATTGCCATAGAACGTCACTTCTGTTGTTTTGGTTGCGATGTTGGAGATAGTCTGCGTTGTAATTATTACCTGACTAACATACCTGTGGATGGTGTTTGAAGGAAGTCTCAATTCTGAAAACATTTTCGGCTATTATTTCATATCATTGTAATTTCAGCGGTTGATATTGGGTCAGGGAGAGAGGCATGAAATTTTTGAAGCAGGGTGTGGCGCTGGCCGTGTTCGCCGCGTTCGCACTGGCGAGCCAGCCTGCGCAGGCTTATGAGAA
This sequence comes from Citrobacter enshiensis, assembly GCF_029338175.1. Lineage (NCBI taxonomy): Bacteria > Pseudomonadati > Pseudomonadota > Gammaproteobacteria > Enterobacterales > Enterobacteriaceae > Citrobacter > Citrobacter enshiensis. Next base: position 3,546,309 of record NZ_CP119862.1, on the reverse strand, counting down.
AGATAAAACCTATAAAATAACGGTTCTGCACACCAACGATCATCATGGTCACTTCTGGCGTAGCGAATACGGTGAATACGGTCTTTCAGCACAAAAAACGCTGGTGGACGGCATTCGTAAAGAGGTGGCGGAGGAAGGCGGCAGCGTGCTGCTGCTCTCTGGCGGTGATATTAACACAGGCGTTCCAGAGTCTGACCTGCAGGATGCGGAGCCGGATTTCCGGGGGATGAATCTGATTGGCTATGATGCGATGGCCGTCGGTAACCACGAATTTGATAACCCGCTTACCGTCCTCCGCCAGCAGGAAAAGTGGGCTAAATTTCCTTTTCTTTCTGCCAATATCTATCAGAAAAGCACCGGTGAACGCCTGTTCAAACCGTGGGCTATTTTTAAGCGACAGGATCTGAAAATCGCCGTTATCGGTTTAACCACGGATGATACGGCAAAAATTGGCAATCCGGAGTTTTTCACCGACATCGAGTTCCGCAAACCTGCTGAAGAAGCCAACGTGGTGATCCAGGAATTGCAGATCAACGAAAAGCCGGATGTCATTATCGCCACCACACACATGGGGCACTATGACAACGGGAATCACGGATCGAACGCGCCGGGCGATGTCGAAATGGCGCGCAGTCTGCCTGCAGGGGCGCTGGCAATGATTGTGGGTGGTCACTCACAAGATCCGGTGTGTATGGCAGCGGAAAATAAAAAGCAGGTTGATTATGTGCCGGGTACGCCCTGCGCGCCGGACAAACAAAATGGCATCTGGATTGTGCAGGCGCATGAGTGGGGGAAATACGTCGGACGGGCCGATTTTGAGTTTCGTAACGGCGAGATGAAAATGGTGGGCTACCAACTCATTCCCGTCAACCTGAAGAAGAAAGTGACCTGGGATAACGGGAAAAGTGAGCGCATACTTTACACCCCGGAAATCGTCGAGAACCCACAGATGCTCTCTTTGCTGACGCCGTTCCAGAATAAAGGCAAAGCGCAGCTGGATGTGAAAATTGGCAGTGTGAATAGCCGTCTTGAAGGCGATCGCAGTAAAGTCCGTTTTGTACAGACCAACATGGGACATCTTCTGCTCGCTGCGCAGATGGCGCGCACCAGCGCTGACTTTGGCGTGATGAGCGGCGGCGGTATTCGTGATTCTATTGAAGGCGGCAATATCACCTATAAAAGCGTGCTGAAGGTACAACCGTTCGGCAACATCGTGGTGTATGCCGACATGAGCGGGAAAGAGGTGATTGATTATCTGACCGCCGTGGCGCAAATGAAGCCGGACTCTGGGGCCTATCCGCAGTTCGCCAACGTCAGTTTTGTGGCGAAGGACGGCAAGCTCAATGATTTAAAAATCAAGGATGAACCCGTTGATCCGGCGAAAACCTACCGGATGGCGACACTGAGTTTTAACGCCACCGGCGGTGATGGCTATCCGCGAATCGACAATAAACCCGGTTATGTGAATACTGGGTTTATCGATGCGGAAGTGCTCAAACAGTACATTGAGCAGAACTCACCGCTGGATGCGAGTACTTACGAACCGAAAGGGGAAGTGAGCTGGCAATAATGGCCGTTGTGCCGGATGGCGCTTGCGCTTATCCGGCCTACGGGGGCACAGCGTGTAGGTTGCCATTCAGCAAAAAACAATCACGGAGCGGGTATGAATCTGTAGGCCGGATAAGACGCTTGCGTCGTCATCCGGCAAAACATTTAATCCCGGCGGGCGATATCGGCGAATTTAACCGCCACCGGGCATTTTGCTTATTTCAATGGCAATAAGACATCTGTCTGCAATTCATGTTCCGGCAACTGCTGGTCGAGTTGTAAATAACGGAAATAGACCGGAAAATCACGCAATTCCTCACCGCTTTGCGGCAGCCACTGGCGATATAAATAATAAACGCTGTCGCTGATTCGGTCATAGGCTCCGACATGCCTTACCACCGCGCAGCGTCCGCCGGGCAGCGTTTTGCAAATAACGCCTTGCGGGTTAGCCGGAACATGGTCGTTAGCTTTGGTACTCAGTTCACCGCACACATCGAAGCGAAAATCTTCGCCTGGCGTGGTCAGCGGGTCACTATAGGGTACGCCATATGTTCCCTGGGTTGTGTAATCTGACAGCCCGGACGCGATGCGCCATTCAATAAATGATTCTACGGTCTTATTCATCCGTAACGGATCGCCGAAATGTTCCAGCACGGCCACCTTTATCGGTTCAACGGTAATGATTTTCACGTCCATCTTTTCCATCCTCTGCTGAATTTCCCGTACGGGAAACTGGAAATGCATCTGCCAGTCAACCCACACCGGTTCCTTGCGAAAGCGGCTTGGGGTCAGGCCAAAAGTGTTTTTGAAGGCGCGGGAAAATGATTCCGGATTTTCAAAACCGGCGTCTAAAGCAATATCAATCACCTTATCCTGCGATTTATTGATTAACCGGAGTGATGCTCTTTTCAGACGCATCAGCATGACATAGCGGCTGATGCTGATGCCGCAATACAGACTAAACTGGCGGTGAAAGTGAAACCGTGAAAAGCAGGCGACTTCACTGAGTTGTTCAACCGTCAAAGGGCTATCCAGATGCTGTTCGATAAATGCGAACACTTGAGCGAAGCGTCTGGCGTAAAGATCCGTTTTTTCGTTACTCATTTTCCCCTCCTTCAGGACACTCACTTTGCCTGAGAGGCATGTTAGTGTCCTGACTGAAATTGCTCTTTCGGCTGCAGGTATTTTTCGGGAGGGGGGCGTTTATCAATCCCGGCGGGCGATATCCGCAAATTTCGCATCGAGGATCTTCGCCAGATCGCCTGCCGCGAGTTCAATGTCCAGTCCGCGTTTGCCGCCTGAAACATAAATAGTGGCGAACGTCTGGGCGGGTGCGTCAATCAGCGTCGGCAACCGTTTTTTTTGCCCCAGCGGACTGATGCCGCCCACCAGGTATCCTGTTGTACGTTGCGCCACCATCGGGTCAGCCATATCGACCTTTTTGGCGCCCAGCGCTTTGGCGACCTTTTTCAAATCTAACTGCCCGGCCACCGGTGTGACGGCAACGGCCAGCTGTTTCATGTCGCCATTCATGGCAACCAACAGCGTTTTGTAAACCTGATCGGCATTTAATCCTAATTTACGCACCACTTCGTCACCAAAATTTGTTTCATGCGGATCGTGATCGTAGGTATGGATGTTAAACGGGATCTTGTTCTTTTCGAGTAACTTAACTGCGGGAGTCATAACGTTCCTTCTTACTACAAACGTGATATGCCATCAGCATACGTCCGAGGGCGGACGAAAAAATAGTATAATCTTGCGCAATAGGTATTGGCAGTTGCAGCAACTTTGAGCGACAATCGGAAGATCCGGACCTGAGTCCGGCATAATAATAAAGATGAAATTCCTCTTTGACGGGCCAATAGAGATATTGGCCATTTTTTTTAGCGCATCAGTTCCGGTAAATTCCCTTCTCCATACAGATGCAGCGCCCCCACCGCGACGACGTACTGGCCGGGTGGCATGGCGTTGAGTTGATCCCGCCAGGCGATATTACGCTGATGCATAAGCACATCATATAACGACTGACTGAAGGTATTCGGCAGCGTGAGATCGTTATTTTGCGGCGGCGTTTTCAGCCACCAGCTCATCATCTGCTGCAGTAATCTGGCGTTGGTGTGCCAGTGTGCCAGCGTATCGTTCAGCAACGCCAGACCGTTATCGGGCAACTGGCACAGGAGCGCTATCTGGCTGGCCGCCCCTTCCAGTTCAATAATGGATTTTTGTGCCTGCTTCGCTGCCTGCAGTAATTGGTAGTCAATACCATATTCTGCGCGCAATCCCAGCTGTTGCGCCTGGGTTGCCTGTAAGACCATGGCGATTTGCCACAGCGGCTGGGTTGAGAAGAGAGACGCAGAGATCCCCAGTTCATCGGTGACTTTATGCAGATGACGCAACTGCTCTTCGCTGATACGTTCTTCCAGCGCGGCAAACGTGGGGAGATTCACAAACGGGGTATCGTCGCCGGAGACATCGGCTTCAACGATCAACGCATCGGCTTGTCTGAGCTTTTTCAGTAATTTGGCGGGTAGGGGAGCCATATCGCGACTGCCCATATGGATACTGCCGACCAGATGAAAATGACGATTACCGGGCAAGACAACGTCGATGGCAGGCCAGGTATAATGGTTACCGCGCAATGCGCGCCAGAACGATTTTACCCAGTACATCAGATCCATACGACCTCCCTTAGTAGAGCTCCATGCTAGCGCGTGGTCCGGGAAGGTGCAATGCGTGAATTGCCGGATGGCGCTGCTTTGGCGTCGCCATCCGGCAAAGATTTACTCTTTCGGTTTAAACCGTAACAGACGGTTGGCATTGCTCACCACGGTAATCGAAGAGAGCGCCATTGCCGCACCGGCGACGACCGGGTTGAGCAATGTACCGGTGAGCGGCCACAGAATACCGGCGGCTACCGGAATACCGATACTGTTATAGATAAACGCCCCCAGCAGGTTCTGCTTCATGTTACGCAGCGTGGCGCGCGAGATGGCAAGCGCATCCGCCACCCCCATCAGACTATGGCGCATCAACGTGATGGCTGCGGTTTCAATGGCCACATCGCTGCCGCCGCCCATCGCGATACCTACATCGGCCTGCGCCAGCGCCGGTGCATCGTTGATACCATCGCCGACCATGGCGACCTGACGCCCCTGACTTTGCAGGCGCTTGATCGCATCGGCTTTGCCGTCCGGTAAGACGCCCGCAATCACCTCATCAATACCCGCCTCTTTGGCAATCGCGTTGGCGGTCGTCGGGTTATCACCGGTTAACATCACCAGACGGTAGCCTGCACGATGCAGACGCTGGAGCGCCGCCACGCTATCGCTGCGCAGGGGGTCGCGTACCGCCAGCAGTGCCGCCGCTTTGCCGTCGATAGCCAGCAGCACCGGGGTTGAACCCTGTGACGCACGGGCTGAAATCTCTGCGTCCATTTCGGTGGTATCCACCTGCTGTTCATTTAACAGCGCCTGGTTGCCCAGCAGCAGGGTATGCCCCTCCGCTTCACCACTCACGCCTAAACCGCGCAGCGTCCGGAAACCCTTCACCTGCGGCAGCGTTGATTCTGCGGCTTTTTCCAGAATGGCGCGGGCCAGCGGGTGGCTGGAGCCTTGTTCAAGGGCCGCCGCCAGACGTAGCGCCTGGGCTTCATCTGTTGTGCCAAAGGTTTTGATCGCCACCACCTGCGGTTTCCCTTCGGTCAGCGTGCCGGTTTTATCAAAGACCACCGTATCCAGCGTACTGGCGCGTTGTAAGGCATCGGCATCCCGGACCAGCACGCCAAATTCAGCGGCGCGGCCCACGCCGGAAATAATCGACATCGGCGTTGCCAGCCCCAGCGCACACGGACAGGCGATAATCAGCACGGTGGTGGCTATCACCAGCGTGTAGACAATTTGCGGCGCCGGGCCAAAGAAATACCATATAGCGGCGCTGACCAGCGCAATCACCACCACGACGGGCACAAAGACGGCAGAAATTTTATCGGCCAACTGACCGATTTCCGGTTTGCTGCTCTGCGCCTGGCGTACCATGCGGATAATCCGCGACAGGGTGGTGTGGCTGCCGACCGCGCTGGCGCGAAACAGCACGCTGCCGTCCTGAACGACCGTCCCGGCATGCACGTTGTCACCTTCGCCTTTCTGTTGCGGGATCGGTTCACCGGTGAGCATGGCTTCATCCAGCCAGGCTTCGCCCTGGGTGATTTCACCATCGACCGGCACGCGATCGCCGGTGGTCAGTCGCAGTAACATACCGGCCTGAACCTCAGCCAGTGGCACGCTTTTTTCACCCTCTTCGGTGACGACGCGCGCCGTCGGCGGCGTTAAATCGAGAAGTTTTTCCAGCGCCTTCGAAGAGCGCTGACGGGCGCGCGCTTCCAGCATGTGTCCGAGGTTAATCAGACCGATGATCATCGCGCTCGCTTCATAATAGAGATGGCGCGCTTCCATCGGGAACCACTGCGGCCACAGGTTGACGCTCATTGAGTAGAGCCAGGCCACCCCGGTACCGAGTGCGACCAGCGTATCCATCGTGGCGGCGCCGTTCATCAGGCTCTTCCACGCACTGCGATAAAAATGGCCGCCCGCAAAGACCATCACGGCGAGGGTGGCGAGACCAATTGCGAGCCACAGGCTGCGGTTATCGGCGGTGACCATCATGTTGTCGCCGATCATCCCCCAGACCATCACCGGTACGCCAACCAGCAGAGCGACAATCGCCTGCCAGCGGAAGCGCTTCATGGTGGCGACGGCGGTCTCCTGCTGGCGTTCACGGCGTTTCGCGTCATCTTCAATGGCTTCTGCGCCGTAGCCAGCTTTTTCCACCGCCTGCACTAAATCTGCGGCGGACGCGCTGCCCATCACCAGCGCAGTGCGTTCCGCCAGGTTTACCCGTGCCTGCGTGACGCCCGGTACGTTTTGCAACGCATTTTGTACCCGGGAAACACAGCTGGCGCAGCTCATGCCGCTTAACAGCAGTTGTTGGCTGTCATCATCGGTCGTTGCTGCCGGAAGCTCAGGAGGGACCGCTGCCAGCGCTTCCGACGGGGTTGATGACTCCGCCAGCGGTTTAGCCTTTGGGTGGCTTAACTCCGCACCATAGCCAGCTTGTTTGATGGTTTCGATCAGGGCTTCGGCGCTGGCGCTACCGGTGACGTGCGCTTCAGTCACGGTGACGTCCGCCTGTTCCACGTCCGGGCGCTGCTCAAGACTCTCTTTTACGCGTTTGACGCAGTGACCACAGGACAGGCCGTCCAGGGTCAGGTCGATGGTTTGAGACATAACAAAACTCCTTTAAAATGGTCAGATATTTATTGACCTGAGTAATCGTATTGACTAACTGTTATAAAGGTTAAACCTTCCATCAAGGGTAAGGTCAAGGGGGAAATGTGAATATTAGCGATGTGGCGAAAAAAACCGGGTTAACCAGTAAAGCGATTCGATTTTATGAAGAGAAAGGGCTGGTGACGCCGCCGCTGCGCAGTGAAAATGGATATCGCACGTACACCCAGCAACATCTGAATGAATTGACGTTATTACGTCAGGCGCGCCAGGTGGGATTTAACCTGGAAGAGTGCGGCGAACTGGTGAATTTATTTAACGACCCGGGGCGGCACAGCGCCGATGTGAAAAAGCGGACGCTGGAGAAAGTCGCCGAAATTGAACGGCACATCAGCGAGCTACAGGCGATGCGCGGGCAACTGCTGGCGCTGGCGGATTCCTGTCCTGGCGACGACAGCGCAGAGTGCCCGATTATCGATAATCTTTCTGGCTGCTGTCACCACAAAATTCAGGCTTAACGGCCAGGCTGTTTGAGCATAAACACCACGGTGCCGCGATACCAGGCAGAGGTCCTGAGTTGCGCGTCGTCCTGTGCGTCCCAACTCCCGTTCTGCACCAGCCCGAGCTTAAAGGGAATGCGCAGCCGCTGCAGCGCGGGCAAATAGTGCGCGTAGTTGTCGACCGTATGACGCCCCTGATAGCTTTGCACCACCAGCTCATCCACCGGCAGTGCGTTGAGGGTGTCGATATCGCCCGTTTTCGCCCAGTCCAGCAATCCGGTCACGCCAAGGGCAAACTCGGGCGGTAACTGTTGACGCAACTGACGCAAAAAAACCGCATAGTCCGCCAGTTGATGGGTGGCGGCGTCAAAATCGACCTGCAAGCCGATGACCTGGTTGCCTGTTTTTTGCCAGCGCTGCATCAGGTGGACAATCCGCGCCGGGATCGCCTCCGGCACGTCAAGCGTCGTAAAGCGCACGGTGAGCCAGATCGTCGGAAACGTCAGACGACTCACCGGCAATCCCAGGCGCTGAAAGACCACCTCGCCTGAGCGTGTCAGTACCTCGCCCTGATGCAGGTAGACCGTTTGCGCATTTTTCAGGTCAGCGCTGGCTTTCACGCCAGACCACAGCCAGAACGCCTGGTGTTCGCGGGCATTGACCGTCTCTGCCGCCTGCGACTGACCTGTCAGCAGTGCGACTACCAGTAATACTTGAGCTTTTGTGCCCACGGGCTACCCGGATACTCTGTTTTCAACTGCGTGAACCAGCCTTTGCGCTGTACCTTATCGATCTCTTCGCCGCCACACTCGTTCATCCCGGACGGCGAATAGCACATGATGGCCCGGTAGAGGGCGTAGCTTTTATCCTCGGGTTCCGCTTTCGGTGAGGCGATAACCTGCTGATAGTAGCTCTGGCGATCAAACTGGCCATACGGATGTTTGCGGTCGATAGCTGCCTCCAGCACGTCATTACCACTGCCATCTTTCCACAGGTCGACATGGGTTTGCGTGGTGCGGAAAAATTCGCCAAGGCAGTTGAGGGCATGCGCGTCGTTGGCTTTTTTGCTCAGGACGCCTACCGTTTCGCTCAGGCCACGACAGACGTATCCGGTATCAGCCGCGCTGCCATTCCAGTCAAAGACGCTCAGATTCACATCGTCGAAGGACTCACCGATGACCGGCGGCGTAATCGCCTTCACCAGTTTGATATCGGTTAACCAGTCGCTAAAACGGTTTTCGGTGAGATCGCGAACCAGCAGCGTGTGCAGGGCGATGGTGCGTTCTTCATTATTCGTTCCCTGGGGCGCCTGCTGGCGCAACAGTTCGAGCGGAGCCTGCGTTTTCAGAACCCGGGAGCGGAATCGCAGGTTGGTCACCGGACTTTGCGGGGCAAAAATCGCGTTAATCTCATTGTTGAAAACCAGCGTCGCGGCGAGTTTTGCCTGTAGATACTGCTGCTGCTCGTTATCCTGGCTGAGTTTCAGCAACTGTTGCCAGAAATCACGCGCCGCCTGCCACTGTTGTTGTCCCATCAGCGCTTCGCCGTACAGAACCTGCTCACTGAAGGCGAGAATATCATGGGCCGGGAGCTGTTTTGCCGGGGTGATGGCCTGAACGATCGCGGCGTAGTTGCCCGTCGCCATCCATAGATTGAGCTGCAGGTTGCGCCACAGCGGCGCTTTTCCACCTTTCTCAAATGCCGGTTTGCTGCTGTCGAGGAAGGCTTGCGTCAGCGTTGGTTTCTTGTCGCTGTTCGGGCGCAGCGCACGTAATAATTCGATGTAACTGACCTGTAGCGCATCAGGGAATGCTTCCGTGAACGGGGCGTTGTAGAAGCGCATGCCATACACGTTATCGTATTCGGTCACCAGACGACGCAGTGCGTCAGGATCTTTTGCCTGCTGGAATGTCTGCTCATACAATGCCGCCAGTTGTGGCCACGCTTGCTGATACCAGTTGATACGGCGCAGCATGCCGCGAGCCGAATCGGCATACAGGCCTTGCGGCCAGCGTTGCAGATAACGCTGTGCGGCTTCTTGCGCCTGGTTTGCAAACTGCTGGTCTACCTTGCTGATATCAAAATCGCCGTATTCGCCGGTACTGTGCTGGGTACTCTTGTTCAGCGCCGTGCGCATCAGCATGTATTGCGCTGTCTCTTCCAGCCACGGATTTTTGCTGTTCACCAGGGCGGTGAAATCCTGCTCTGCGGATTTGTAGTCTTCAGTGTAGAAATAGGTGGCACCGGTCAGATACGTTTTGTACAGCAGGGCGGAGGAATCTGCCGGAAGCGTTACAAGCGCTTCAGAGACCTGCCCGGTTGTGGCGCCACCCCAGATTGCCATGCGCGCCTGCGCCAGCGCATGACGTTGTTCCGGCGTAAGCGTAGCGTCATTGATCAGCGCCGTGAAAAATTGACTCACGCCGTCGCTGCTATTCGAGACGTAGCGGTTTTCCAGTCCGCTGTCGTTTTCGCTCAGACGCGCGATCTCCGCCGGATCGAGTTGCAGCGCAGTCGCCTGCTGAGTCAGCGTCGGGTTCTCACTGGATGTCGCGGTTGACGCAGAGGGGGCGCTCACCGCATCCCATTGCGGATGATAGGCAAAATAGTAATCGCGGGAACGGGTGATATCCGCAGGCATCGACTGCACGGGGAGTGCGAATGACTTTGCTTCGCTGAATAACCGCAGCAGGTTGTCACGGGTATCATTTCCGGGAGTGAGTACGGGAACGCCTTTCAGCAGGCAGTTTTCGCTGCTCCACGTGCAGTCTTCGATATCGAAAGAGGCGAATGCCTGTGGCGCACTCGCCAGCAGCGCGCAGAGGGCGAGTGTAAGGGGAGTCTTCCTGGCCATAATAGTATTTATTCCCTGATGATTATTGTTCTGATAATACCGATTTGATTTTCAACGTAATGCCTTCTACAGCGATCACTTCGACATGCGTACCGGCAGTGAGATCCTGATCGGCGCTGACGGGCCAGGAGCTGTCGCCGACCCGCATGTGACCATGCCCGTTGACCAGCGTAGTGTCCAGAATAAACCGACGCCCAACCAGTTGTTGTCCGCGTTGATTGAGATGGCTGTCTGACGGTTTTTTCTCACCGACATGCCGCGTCAGCCACTTCCACCAGAACCACGCTGCCAGCAGGGTTAACACAGAAAACAGCGTCCCCTGCCACTCCCAACCGAGTGGTAAGAGCCAGACCGTTAATCCGGTGATCACCGCTGCCACGCCGCTCCAGAGCAGATAGCCGTTACCGCCGAGCATCTCAGCGGCCAGCAACAGACCGCCGAGGCTGAGCCAGAAAAGATGCGGATGTACCAGAATCATCTCAATCATGGGTTTTTCCGTTCGCTGGCGCTGTCCTTAATCAGTTCGGTGATCCCGGCAATGGAGCCCATCAGACTGCTGGCATCAAGCGGCATCATCACCACTTTACTGTTGTTAGCCGAACCAATTTTTTGCAGCGCTTCGGTGTATTTCTGCGCTACGAAATAGTTAACGGCCTGAATGTTCCCGGAGGCGATAGCCTCAGAAACCATTTGCGTGGCGCGGGCTTCCGCTTCGGCGGAGCGTTCGCGGGCTTCTGCCTGTAAAAATGCCGACTGACGGTCACCTTCGGCGATCAAAATTTTTGACTGTTTCTCACCCTCAGCTTTGACGATTTCCGCCTGGCGGATCCCTTCGGCTTCCAGGATATAGGCACGTTTGGTACGTTCCGCTTTCATCTGCGCGTTCATGGCGTCGATCAACTCCGCCGGCGGGCGAACATCGCGGATTTCAATGCGGGTAATTTTGATACCCCACGGGTTGGTGGCTTCATCAACAATGTGCAACAGGCGGGTATTGATGTTGTCGCGCTGGGAGAGCATTTCATCAAGCTCCATCGAGCCCAGCACGGTACGGATGTTCGTCATGGTCAGATTGATGATGGCCAGCTCCAGATTACTGACTTCATACGCGGCTTTCGGCGCATCAATCACCTGGATAAAGCAGACCGCATCAATCGAAACGTTGGCGTTATCTTTCGAGATGACTTCCTGCGATGGAATATCGAGCACCTGTTCCATCATATTGATTTTTCGGCCAATGCGATCCATAAACGGGACCACGAGACTCAGACCCGGCTGCAGTGTATTGGTATAGCGACCAAATCGCTCTACGGTCCACTGGTATCCTTGCGGAACGATTTTGACGCCAGCACCGACAATCACCAGTGCGACGAAAATAAGAATCGGGATAAAGATAAGCATCGATAAACCTCCTGTAGTGTTGTCCATGTCAAAAACGATTTTTATTGTCTCTGTTAATCAATTATACCTGATTAATCATAGTGAGTTACCTCCTGGTCATTAGAGGGATACACTACATTTTTGCCAGAAACATGAAAAACGGATGTGTAATGAAAGAAGAAAGCATTTTGCTCCAGCTAAAAAGGGTGGGATACCAGGCTGGAGCTACCAACATTCTGAATAACATCAGTTTTAATCTTAGAGCGGGGGAGTTTAAGCTGATTACCGGCCCTTCAGGATGTGGTAAGAGCACGCTGCTAAAAATTGTAGCATCGCTGATAAGCCCAAGCCACGGCGAGATCGTGTTTGCCGGGGACGAGATAACCACGTTGAATCCCGAACACTATCGCCAGCAAGTCTCTTATTGCGCTCAGACGCCCGCGCTGTTTGGCGACACGGTTTACGATAATCTGATTTTCCCGTGGCAGATCCGTCATCAACGTCCAGATCCTTACGCATTTGCCGCCGATCTGGCGCGCGTCGAATTACCGCAAGAGATCCTGACCAAGAGTATTGTCGAACTTTCGGGGGGTGAGAAACAGCGGATCGCTTTAATCCGCAACTTACAGTTTCTGCCTAAAGTGCTGCTGCTGGATGAAATTACCAGCGCGTTGGATGAACACAATAAACGCAATGTGAACGATCTTATCCATCATTATGTCCGCGATAAAAATATCGGTGTGTTATGGGTCACTCACGATAAAGATGAGATAAACCATGCGGATAAAGTGATCACACTCCAGCCTCATGCCGGAGAAATGCAGGAAGCAACCTATGAACGAGCATAATATTACGAATGAATCTCTGGCATTCGCGATGATGCTGGTGGTGGTGGCGATAATGATTAGCCACAAAGAAAAACTGGCGCTGGAGAAAGAGATTCTCTGGAGTATCTGCCGGGCGGTGATCCAGCTTGTCATTGTGGGTTATGTCTTAAAATACATATTCGGCGTTAATCATGCCGTTTTGACCATTTTGATGGTGTTATTCATCTGTTTTAATGCGGCGTATAACGCGCAAAAGCGCAGTAAATATATCGACAAAGCCTTTATCTCATCGTTTATCGCTATTACGTCCGGCGCGGGATTAACGCTGGCGGTATTAGTGCTTTCTGGCTCCATTGAATTTGTACCCATGCAGGTGATCCCCATTTCCGGCATGATTGCGGGGAACGCGATGGTGGCCGTCGGTCTGTGTTACAACAATCTCGGTCAGCGATTTACGGGTGAACAACAGCAGATTCAGGAAAAACTAAGCCTGGGCGCAACGCCGAAAATGGCGTCTGCCGGACTTATCCGCGACAGCATTCGCGCGTCGCTTATTCCGACCATAGATTCAGCGAAAACGGTGGGCCTGGTGAGTTTACCGGGGATGATGTCGGGGCTTATTTTTGCCGGTATCGACCCGGTGAAAGCGATTAAATATCAGATAATGGTGACCTTTATGCTGCTCTCAACCGCCAGCCTGTCGACCATTATCGCCTGCTATTTAACCTACCGGAAGTTTTACAATTCGCGCCACCAGCTGGTCGTGGCGCAACTGAAGAAGTCGTGATGTTCGCTCGTATGGCGGCTTACGCCGCCATTATTGATTAATAGAGCAGGGCATACAGCTGGCGGCGGTATTTTGAGGCCAGAGCGTCGCCGGTCCCCAGCGCCGCAAGAATTTCCTGGAACGTTTTACGCGCCTGACCCTCAGCGGCAGAGAGATCTTTCTTCAGATGGCTGAACAACAGTTCCAGCGCTTCTTCATTACGCCCCACCTGATGCAGCTGTAGCGCCAGTTGCGCGGCCAGCGCGGCATCCTGCGGATGCTCTGCAACCTGCTGCTGCAAATGCTGAATTTCCGGGGTATCCGCTGCCTGTTTCAGCAGTTCAATTTGTGCGACCAGACCCTGATAACGGGTGTCCTGATCCTGCAATGGCACGGTCTTCAATACCGCTTCGGCATCTTCAGAGCGGTTGAGGGCAATTTGCGTTTCCGCCAGCAGCAGACCGATTTCGCTGTTCTGGCTGGAGAGCTGCCAGGCGTCTTTAAGCAGCGGCAGCGCCTCTGCGTAGTTGCCTTCCTGCATCAGTTGCATCGCCTGCTGCGCTTTCAGCTCTTCTTCACGTGGCAGCACTTTGTCGAGCAGCGCGCGGATGACTTCTTCTGGCTGCGGTCCCTGGAAACCATCCACCGGTTGACCGTTCTGAAACAGATAAACGGTTGGGATGGCGCGCAGACCAAACTGGGAGGCGATCATCTGTTCCGCGTCACAGTCCAGTTTCGCCAGAATAAACTGACCGTTGTATTGCGCAACCAGGCTTTCCAGCACGGGCGTCAGTTGCAGGCAGTGCTGACTACGCTCAGACCAGAAATAGAACAGGACCGGGGTGGTCATTGACTGTTCAAGGGTCTGCTGCAAATTGGATTCGTTAATGTTAACAATATTCTGTACGGACATGGAGTCGCTCTCTTTTGTCTATATTTCCTTTTACATGGGGGCTGAGACGCGTGCTTCAACTCACCCCTGTAAAATTTTGTCCATTATGCGCCCTGGCAGCAGGCGTTTAAGTAGCATGACGGCCCACGTCACCATCGTAACGGGGTAGCGTAATTTCGGTTTATCGCTTTCAAACGCGTGGCGCACTTTGGCGACAACGGCCTCCGGCCCCAGCGTAAAACGCGCGGCGATACCGGGGTTTTCTACCGGTTGGTCATTTTGCGTCTGGTTAACATTTTCTGTGAAGCGGGTGCGGATGGGGCCGGGTTCGATCAGACTGACTTTGATCCCCGTGTGGCGCAGTTCCATACGCAGCGCGTCTGACCAGGCCTCCAGCGCGTATTTGCTGGCCGCGTAAGCGCCGCGACCTGGCGTGGAAATCAGTCCCATCACCGAGGAGGTCATGACAATGCGCCCTTCGCGGTGCGGCAACATGGCGGGCAGCAGACGCATGGTGAGCTGATGTGCGCCGAAGAAATTGGTAGAAAACTGCTGTTCCATCTGCTCGCGGCTGATGGTTGAGAGCGGGCCATAAACGCCATAACCGGCATTATTAAAGATCCCATACAAACAATTATCGGTCAGGGCGAGCACTTCCTGGGCGGCGCAATCCACGCTTTCGGGGGAATCCAGATCCAGCAGAACACCGGTGAAGCCCATACTGTTCATGCGAGCGACGTCTTCGGGTTTGCGGCAGCCCGCCAGGATTTGGAAACCCTGGCGCTTGAGTTCCAGGGCGCTTTCCAGACCGATTCCGCTGGAACATCCTGTTATTAAGACCGATTTTTGCATAACTTTACCTGTCAGGATCTCCGTTGATTTACGAGTCGTGGTTAACTAATGGCGTCAATTGTTTCGCCATCCAGTCGGCGATAAACGGTTGAGCGTCGCGATTAGGATGAATGCCGTCGTCCTGCATCCATTGGGGTTTCAGATAAACCTCTTCCATAAAAAAGGGCAGGAGTGGAATATCGAACTCTGTGGCAAGTCTGGGATAGATGGCACTAAAGGTTTCATTATACCGACGACCGTAGTTTGCGGGCAGACGTATTTGCATCAGCAGCGGTTTGGCGTTTGCAGCTTTGACGTCTTGCAATAATTTACGCAGCGTTTGCTCCGTTTGCTGAGGCTGGAACCCGCGTAAACCGTCATTGCCGCCCAGTTCTACCAGTACCCAACGCGGTTGATGTTGTTGTAGTAACCCGGGCAGGCGCGCCAGCGCTTGTTGCGAGGTATCACCACTGATACTGGCATTGACCACCGTTGTTTTGGTCTGCCATTTATCATGCAGGAGCGCCGGCCAGGCGGCATTGGCCGACATGCGGTATCCGGCGCTCAGGCTGTCGCCCAGAATCAGTAACGTATCCGCTGCGGCGGCGCGGAAGGTTAACAGAATCAGGAACAGGAAGGGCAGATGCCAGCGGAAAACATTGTTGAAGTTCATCATCTTAAGAAGTCCGTCGGTCAGGGGGAGCATGAGCTTTCCATCCTTACCGGAGTTGAACTGGTTGTCAAACGCGGCGATACCCTTGCGCTGATTGGTGAATCGGGATCGGGGAAATCCACCTTACTGGCGATCCTGGCAGGTCTCGATGACGGCAGCAGCGGTGAGGTGAGCCTTGTAGGCAAACCGTTGCATGCGATGGACGAAGAAGCGCGGGCGCAGCTACGCGCACAGCATGTCGGCTTTGTTTTTCAGTCCTTTATGCTGATCCCCACGCTGAACGCGCTGGAAAACGTCGAGCTTCCCGCGTTGTTGCGCGGTGAGAACAGCGGTCAAAGCCGCGCAGGCGCGAAAGCGCTACTCGAACAGCTAGGATTGGGAAAACGGCTGGATCACCTCCCGGCGCAGCTTTCCGGCGGTGAACAACAGCGCGTGGCGCTGGCGCGGGCCTTTAATGGCCGTCCGGACGTGCTGTTTGCCGACGAGCCAACCGGCAATCTCGACCGACAAACCGGCGATAAGATTGCCGATTTGTTGTTCTCACTCAACCGCGAACATGGCACGACGCTGATTCTGGTGACGCACGATCCGCAACTGGCGGCACGCTGCGACAGGCGTCTGCGGCTGGTCAATGGGCAGTTGCAGGAGGAGGCATGATTGCACGCTGGTTCTGGCGCGAATGGCGCTCCCCGTCATTACTGATTGTCTGGCTGGCGCTGAGCCTGGCGGTGGCGTGTGTGCTGGCGCTTGGCAAGGTCAGCGATCGCATGGAAAAGGGACTCAGCCAGCAAAGTCGCGAGTTTATGGCGGGAGACAGGGCGCTGCGCAGCGCTCGCGAGGTACCGCAGGCGTGGATTGAGCAAGCGCGCAAACGCGGGCTGAAGGTGGGAGAACAACTGACGTTCGCCACCATGACCTTCGCAGGCGATACGCCGCAACTGGCGAATGTCAAAGCGGTAGACAGCGTCTATCCGATGTACGGTGAACTGCAAACCGATCCACCAGGGCTAAAACCACAACCCGGTTTTGTGCTGCTGGCTCCGCGCCTGATGGCGCTTCTCAATCTGAAAATCGGCGACACCCTTGATGTCGGCGACGCAACGCTGCGCATTGCCGGGGAGGTGGTTCAGGAGCCGGATTCCGGTTTTAACCCTTTCCAGATGGCGCCGCGGCTGATGATGAATATCGCCGATGTGGAAAAAACAGGGGCGGTGCAGCCAGGCAGTCGCGTCACATGGCGCTATAAATTTGGTGGAACGGCGCAGCAGCTCGACGGTTATGAAAAATGGTTGCTGCCGCAGCTTAAGCCGGAACACCGTTGGTACGGACTGGAGCAGGACGACGGGGCGCTGGGGAAATCGCTGGAACGCTCGCAACAATTTCTCCTGCTTTCGGCGCTGTTAACGCTGTTGCTGGCGGTGGCCGCCGTTGCTGTTGCGATGAGCCATTACTGCCGTAGCCGCTACGATCTGGTCGCCATCCTCAAAACGCTGGGGGCCGGTCGCGCGCAATTACGTAAGCTGATCATCGGTCAGTGGTTGATGGTACTGGCGCTTTCTGCGGTCACGGGCGGCGGCGTTGGGCTACTGTTTGAAAACGTGCTGATGGTATTGCTCAAACCCGTTTTGCCTGCTGAGTTACCTCCTGCCAGTCCCTGGCCATGGCTTTGGGCGCTTGGGACGATGACGGTAATCTCTCTGTTGGTCGGGCTGCGTCCCTATCGATTGCTATTAGCGACACAGCCACTGCGGGTGTTACGCCGCGATGTTGTGGCGAACGTCTGGCCGCTGAAAATCTATCTTCCGGTCGTGAGCATGGTGGTGGTCGCTCTGCTTGCCGGGTTAATGGGCGGCAGCATGCTGCTGTGGGCGGTTCTGGCGGGCGCGGTGGTGCTGGCGCTCCTGTGCGGCGTATTAGGCTGGATGTTGCTGAATGTCCTGCGTGGCCTGACATTAACCTCGTTGCCGTTACGCTTAGCGGTGAGTCGACTGCTGCGTCAGCCCTGGTCTACGCTGAGTCAGCTCTCCGCGTTTTCTCTCTCCTTTATGCTACTGGCGCTACTGCTGGTGCTACGCGGCGATTTACTTGATCGTTGGCAGCAACAAATGCCGCCGGAAAGCCCAAATTACTTTCTGTTAAACATTGCGACTGAACAAGTGACGCCGCTGAAAGCATTTCTTTCGGAGCATCAGGTGATCCCCGAAGCGTTCTACCCGATCGTGCGGGCGCGACTGACGGCCATTAACGGGAAGCCAACGGAGGGGAATCAGGATGAAGCGCTTAACCGCGAACTGAATCTGACCTGGCAGGATGTTCGTCCCAACCATAATCCGATCACTGCCGGAAACTGGCCGCCAAACGTCGGGGAAGTCTCGATCGAAGAGGGGCTGGCGAAACGCCTGAAGATAGGCCTCGGGGATTCCGTGACCTTTATGGGCGATACCCAGGAGTTCAGCGCGAAGGTCACCAGTTTGCGCCGGGTGGACTGGGAAAGTCTGCGCCCCAACTTCTTCTTTATTTTCCCCTCTGGCGCGCTGGACGGGCAGCCACAAAGCTGGCTCACCAGTTTCCGCTGGGAGAACGGCAATGGCATGCTGACGCAGTTGAACCGCGAGTTTCCCACTGTCAGTCTGCTGGATATTGGCGCGATCCTGAAACAGGTGGCCCAGGTACTGGATCAGGTCAGTCGGGCGCTGGAGGTGATGGTGGTTCTGGTGACCGCCTGCGGCATGCTGCTGTTACTGGCGCAGGTGCAGGTTGGTATGCGCCAGCGTCATCAGGAGCTGGTGGTCTGGCGAACGCTGGGCGCGGGTAAAAAACTGCTGCGTACCACGTTGTGGTGCGAGTTTGCCATGTTGGGCCTGGTTTCCGGGCTGGTGGCGGCCATTGGCGCTGAAACGGCGCTGGCCGTGTTGCAAACCCGCGTTTTTGACTTCCCGTGGGAGCCTGACTGGCGACTGTGGATTGTGCTGCCCTTTTGTGGCGCACTTTTACTCTCCGTTTGCGGCGGATGGCTAGGCGTGCGTCTTTTAAAAGGTAAAGCGCTGTTCCGTCAATTCAGTAATTAATTCATGTGGATGATGATTGCGCGCCAGTTTTTATACTGGCGCGTACCCATTATGTGGCACAAATTGATAATTCCTTGATATTTAGTAGCACAAATCATTAAAAACCCGCCAACACAGCAGTATCAATAAAAGTTAATATTCACCTGCTGAATAATTAGCAGGCTATCCCCGTCAGAACTCATGTCGCCTGGCGACGCGTGTGCGTCTGCCAATCGCGTGAATTTTTCAGGGTAAATCTATCAAGGAACAATGATGAATATAAAAACAACAGCGCTGGCGGCATCGATCGGCGCAGCAGTGGCATTGACGTCTTTCGCCTCTCAGGCGGAAATCACGGTTCTGAAACAGGATCCTCAGGCGGGTGATCCTCTGAGCCGTCTCAACTTCACCGTTGGCGGGAGTATCCGTCCGCAGTTCCAGAATATGGCTGGCGATGACGGTGCGAATGGGTATAAGCGTAATGGGTTTGACGGCGGTACGCGTTTTCGTTTCGCGGCCGATTACTACCTGTTTGATGACATTAGCTGGGTCAGCTACTACGAGCTGGGCGTGAACTTCCCGGCGATGTTCAACTGGGACAACCACTACGCGGATGGTGCCAACGACACGACCCGTCGTATGTTATACACCGGTCTGAAAAGTGATACCTGGGGTACGCTGACCTTCGGTCAACAGAACAGTATTTACTATGATGTGGTCGGGGCGAAAACCGATATCTGGGACTACGACATGATCGGCCAGGCGCCGGGTAACGGGATTAACGGCGACTACGATGGTTCGTACCGCACCCGTAAATCTCTGAAATATAAGAAAGCGGTGGGGGATGTTGATCTCTACGCCTCTTATCTGTTCAGCGACGAGTACAACCCGAACAATGGCCTGAAATACAAACGTAAAGGCGGCGGCTCTCTGGGTGTGGATTATCACATCACTGACGATCTGACCTGGGGTACGGCGTGGAACTACACCCGTGCGGAGATGCGTGGCAACGACAGCAAAACCTACGACCAGAACATCGTCGGTACGGCATTAAGCTGGACGCCTGACAACTGGACCTTCTCCATGGGCGGCGGCTGGTATCAGAACTTTATGACCACCAAAAAAGTGTCCGTT
Source organism: Citrobacter enshiensis (assembly GCF_029338175.1). NCBI lineage: Bacteria > Pseudomonadati > Pseudomonadota > Gammaproteobacteria > Enterobacterales > Enterobacteriaceae > Citrobacter > Citrobacter enshiensis. The sequence continues at coordinate 3,526,572 of NZ_CP119862.1, read as the reverse complement.
AACGATTACTTTGCCGGTGATGCGTGGGGTCTGGAATACTTTGCGGGCTATAAATTCCCGATTGGTCAGTATGCGGTTAAATCCATCCAGCCTTACTTTATGGGCGATCGTATTGAATACGTGAATGGTCGTGATTATCTGCGTACCGACAACGGCGTGGGGATCAGCTTCCAACTGGATTATGGTTTCCGTGTTGATTACGAACACGTCTTTACCTCCAGCACCGACGACCTGGGTGATATGAACCTGGTGCGCCTGCGTTACGACTTCTAAGTCTGACACTGTGCCGGATGGCGACACTCACGCGTCTCATCCGGCATTTTTTAACGACTCAACCACTCTCCGACGTCATCAAACGTGCCGCGAAAGACAATTTTCTCTGCTTTCTTTTCGAGCTGATAGCGATACATTGGGTCGTAATACTCTTCCAGCAGCGGAACCAGCCAACAGAAATGCGCCTCGGTGCTGCCGGTGCTCTGCTGTTCAGCCAGGGCAATATCGAGCGCGGTGGTCAATTCTTTAAATCGTTGCAGGCCCAGCCGACGCTGAATGGCTGACAGCCCGTGGTGCAAATACTCGCTGTACTCCTGCCAGCCGCGCTCTTCGCCATAAGCGTGAGTAAAGTCATGATGCATACGCACGAAATACTCTTCACGCAGCCGTTCCAGACGCAACTCAAAGGGATCGTTGACCACCGCAATTTCCGCCTGCGTCATACGCTCGCGCAAACATTCCGGCAGATGGTTCGAACCAATCATCCGGCCTTCGTCCTCCAGCACCCAGGAACGCAGTGTCTGGCGCGCATCGACCTTGAGCAACTCACTTGCCAGCAGGTTTTCAAAACTGGCCTGACTGAGTTGCGGCTGCAGCGTGCGGCCAAATGAGGAACCGCGATGGTGCGCCAGCCCTTCGAGATCGATACCGTTGGGCTGCTGTTGTACCAGTTGCGTCTTGCCGCTGCCGGTACAGCCGCCAATTAAGATGATGGGCTTTTGCACCAGTTCTTCGGTGACGCGGATGGCAGACTGGCGTAACGCTTTATAGCCGCCCTCGATCAGCGGGTAGTTAATACCCGACTCGCGCAGCCACTGCTGAACAATGTGCGAGCGTTGGCCGCCGCGCGCGCAGCAAAGATAGCCGGTGGGCCGTTGTTGACACGCTTCTCGCCAGCCATCCAGCCGCTGTTGGCGAAGCTCGCCGGAAACCAGTTGATGACCAAGCTTGAGTGCGGCCTCTGGCCCCTGGCGCTTGTAGCAGGTGCCGACGGCGGCGCGCTCTTCATCATTCATCAAGGGCAGGTTAATGGCTGCGGGCATGGCGCCCTGCGTGAATTCGCCTGGGGCGCGTACATCGATTAAAGGCGTATCGGCGGTGAGGATCGCGCGATAATCCGTTCCATCGTTCATGGGAGATCCTGATAAAACAAAACAGCAATGGGCAGGATTTTACGCGCTGAGAGAGGGGCCGGGAAAGGATAAGTTCTATTTCCCGGCATTTTTCTGGGTTATATGAGCTTACTTTGCGCCCAAATGATGCCGCTGGCGTAGTCTGGCGGCAGTAATGGCGCCAGTGCCTCCAGCGTGGCGTTTAGGCGCGCGGTGTCGCTGTCGGTCAGGTTCAGGTGACCTACCTTACGCCCCGGCCGAACCTCTTTGTCGTACCAGTGCAGATGCACTAACGGCAGTTTCAGCCAGTCATAATTCAGAGGGCTGCCAATCAAATTCACCATCACCGATGGGCTGTTTACCACCGGCGTCGGTAATGGCAGTCCCGTGATGGCGCGCAGATGAAGCTCGAACTGACTGATACTGGCGCCGTTTTGCGTCCAGTGCCCGCTGTTATGCACGCGTGGGGCCAGTTCGTTGATCAGCAGTCCTTCTGAGGTGATAAAACACTCCATCGCCATCACCCCGACGTAACCCAACTCCTGCATGATGGCGGAAAGCATGGCTTCCGCCTGTTCCTGCAATCGGGTGTTAGCCTGCGGAAATGCCACGCTGGTGCGCAGAATTCCGTCCTGATGCAGGTTGTGCGTCAACGGATAAAAGACGGTGCTGCCGTCGTGACCGCGTGCGCCAACTAATGACACTTCCCCGGAGAAGTTGATCCCCTGCTCGACAATACACTCGCCGTAGCAGTCATTCGGGAGTTGGTCAGTTTCATCATTACGCAAGCGCCACTGTCCGCGACCGTCATAACCCCCGACGCGGCGTTTGACAATCGCCAGTTCGCCCAAGCGTTCGAAAATGTGCGGCCATTCGTCGCTGGCGGCCAGCAGTTGCCACGGTGCGGTGGCAAGGGAGAGCTTGTCAAAAAGCTGTTTTTGCGTGAGGCGGTCGGCGATGATTGGGAACACATCGCGGTTGACAAAGGCCGGGTGGCGCGCCAGTTCGCGGGTCAGCGCGGTTTCTGGCCAGCGCTCAATTTCTGCGGTAATTACGCTTTGCTGAAAAGGAACGGCGGCAGGTTCGGCATCCAGTCCCACTGGCCAGACGGCGATCCCTAACGGTTCACCGGCCTGGCGCAGCATCCGCCCTAATTGACCGTTGCCCAGCACGCAGACCTGCTTCATGCCGCACCCCGCGGATCTGGATTCTCCAGCACCTCATCCGTTTGTGCCTTACGCCAGTCATTCAGGCGCTGATGCAACGCGTTGTCATGGAGCGCCAGAATTTGCGCTGCCAGCAGTGCTGCGTTCGCCGCGCCCGCTTTACCAATCGCCAGCGTACCGACCGGAATACCGCGTGGCATCTGAACAATAGAGTAGAGGCTGTCAACGCCGCTCAGCGCCGCGCTCTGTACCGGAACGCCCAGTACGGGCACCAGCGTCTTCGCGGCAATCATTCCCGGCAAATGTGCTGCACCGCCGGCACCGGCAATAATCACCTGATAACCGTTCTCTTCGGCGCTTTCGGCGAAGCTGAACAATTTGTCGGGGGTGCGATGAGCGGAAACAACTTCAACGTGGTGTGGAACGTTCAGGATTTCAAAGATTTCGGCGGCAAACTGCATGGTAGCCCAGTCGCTTTTGGACCCCATCACGATGGCGACACGCGCCGGATTATTGCGGGAAGACATGCGTCTGAAAACTCCTGTGGTGCGGGACACACTGCTTTTGAGGCCACAGAGAATAGCATGATAATACGGCAAGGAAAACGGTTGCGCGGTTAAAGTTGCGGCAAATGGCTGAGAGAATTTAAAACGGGAAGGGGATCAGTTCAACGTTGTCCGGCGTGACTTTTACCATCGAGCCTTCGTGGTGCCAGGCGCCTAAAACGACACGAAAAGCGGGTTTCCTATTGATCGTGAGTTCATGCACATCCGGGCGATGGGTATGGCCGTGAATCAGCCATTGCACCTGGTGCTTCTCCATCTCAGCCACCACGGCCTGAGGGTTAACATCCATAATTTCCAGCGATTTACTGATGTTGGCAGATTTGCTGCCAGCCCGCATTTTGGCGGCAATACGGCTACGAATAAACAGCGGCAGGGCAAGAAACAGCCTTTGCAGCCAGGGTTTATGCACTTTGGCGCGAAACGCCTGGTAACCGACATCATCGGTACACAAGGTATCGCCATGCATGATCAACACGCGTCGGCCATACAGCTCAGGCACCTTTTCCTGCGGTAGCAGGGTCATGCCGCTTTCACGGGCAAAACGTTTACCGAGCAGAAAGTCGCGGTTGCCGTGAATGAAAAAACAGGGCACGCCGGAATCGACCACCGCTTTAATCGCAGCGGCTATTTCGCGGTGCAGGGGATTGGGATCGTCGTCGCCTATCCAGGCTTCGAAAAGATCGCCCAAAATGTACAGTGCGTCTGCCTGACGCGCTTCACCGGCTAAAAAACGCAGAAAACCGGCGGTGATCGCCGGTTCTTCTGTGCAGAGGTGAAGATCTGCAATAAACAGTGTCGCCACGATTACTCGCTGACGGTCACGTTTTCGACGATGACGTCTTCTTTTGGTACGTCCTGATGCATGCCGCTGCGACCGGTGGACACCGCTTTAATTTTGTCTACAACGTCCATGCCTTCAACGACTTCGGCGAATACGCAGTAGCCCCAGCCCTGCATGCTTTCGGCAGAGAAGTTCAGGAAGTCGTTGTCGGCAACGTTAATAAAGAACTGGGCAGTCGCGGAGTGCGGAGCCTGAGTACGCGCCATTGCCAGCGTACCACGGGTGTTTTTCAGACCGTTGTTGGCTTCGTTTTTGATAGCCTCTTTGGTGGCTTTTTGCTTCATGCCCGGCTCAAAACCGCCGCCCTGAATCATAAAACCGTTAATGACACGGTGGAAAATGGTGTTGTTGTAAAAACCTTCGCGGCAGTAGTCCAGGAAGTTTTTAACTGTTTCAGGCGCTTTGTCATCAAAGGTTTTGATTACGATATCGCCGTGATTAGTGTGGAAAGTAACCATTTTTGCATCCTGTTCCGATATAGTGGTGCTTCGACCCAACGCTGGGTCACATATAGTGGGGTGTTATAGCATAACCGTAAGACGGGATCATCTTGCAATGTGTGCTGATTCCAGTCTGAATTATGGGTATTATACAGACTTTATTATCCACACACGTCTATACGGAATCTTCGATGTTAAAAATCTTTAATACACTGACGCGCCAGAAAGAGGAATTTAAGCCTATTCATGCCGGGGAAGTCGGCATGTACGTGTGTGGTATTACCGTTTACGATCTCTGTCATATTGGTCACGGACGTACGTTTGTTGCCTTCGACGTGGTGGCGCGCTACCTGCGTTTCCTCGGCTACAAACTGAAATACGTGCGTAACATTACCGATATCGATGACAAAATCATCAAACGCGCCAACGAAAACGGCGAAAACTTTGTGGCGCTGGTCGATCGCATGATTGCCGAGATGCACAACGATTTCGATGCGTTGAACATTTTGCGCCCGGACCTCGAACCGCGCGCAACGCACCATATCCACGAAATCATTGAAATTACTGAACAGTTGATTGCCAAAGGTCACGCCTACGTGGCAGATAACGGCGATGTGATGTTTGATGTCCCGACGGACCCGAACTATGGCCTGCTGTCACGTCAGGATCTCGACCAGCTCCAGGCCGGGGCTCGTGTGGACGTCGTTGACGTGAAACGCAACCCGATGGATTTCGTGTTGTGGAAAATGTCGAAAGAGGGCGAGCCGAGCTGGTCGTCACCGTGGGGCGCAGGGCGTCCGGGCTGGCACATTGAATGTTCGGCGATGAACTGCAAACAGTTAGGCAACCATTTTGATATTCACGGCGGCGGTTCTGACCTGATGTTCCCGCACCATGAAAACGAAATCGCCCAGTCGACCTGTGCGCATGACGGTGAGTACGTGAACTACTGGATGCACTCCGGTATGGTGATGATTGATCGCGAGAAAATGTCTAAATCACTGGGCAATTTTTTCACCGTGCGCGACGTCCTGAAATACTACGACGCTGAAACCATTCGCTACTTCCTGATGTCCGGCCACTATCGTAGCCAGCTCAACTACAGCGAAGAGAACCTGAAACAGGCGCGTTCGGCGCTGGAACGTCTTTACACTGCGCTGCGCGGAACGGACAAATCCGTTGCCCCTGCGGGTGGCGAAGCGTTTGAAGCGCGTTTTGTTGAGGCGATGAACGACGATTTCAACACGCCAGAAGCCTACTCGGTATTGTTTGATATGGCGCGTGAAGTGAATCGCCTGAAGGGTGAAGATTTGGCGGCGGCAAACGCGATGGCCTCGCATCTGCGTAAGCTCTCTGGCGTGCTGGGTCTGCTGGAACAGGATCCGGAAGCGTTCCTGCAAAGCGGCGCGCAAGCGGATGATGGTGAAGTTGCTGAGATCGAAGCGTTGATTCAACAGCGTCTCGATGCCCGTAAAGCGAAAGACTGGGCGGCAGCAGATGCGGCGCGTGATCGTCTGAACGAGATGGGGATCGTGCTGGAAGATGGTCCGCAAGGAACCACCTGGCGTCGTAAATAATCGTCTATTGTCGGATGCGCTGATGCGTGTCCGGCCTCGTAGGCCGGGTAAGGCGAAGCCGCCACCCGGCTTTTTAACGTCTACGCCACCACAACATTCCCATCACCACCACACCCGGCAACCACACCCACATCAACTCAGACAGCATCACCTGATGCCCGTACGGCGTGGCATAGCGTGAGAGCGCAAACGGCGCGACCTTGATCACCTGCCAGGGGGCAAAGAAACGTTCGTCAGACCACGGCCACAACCAGCCGACGCCTTTTCCACCGGTGGTGATTGAATCCAGCAAACTGTGCGACAGCAGTGACACCGTCAGGAACAGCCAGCAGCGAACCAGCCCCGCTCTAAACCATCGTCGCCCGATCAGTACGCATAAAAAGGGTACGACAAAGGCAAATAACAGCGAGTGGGTAAAACCACGATGGCCAAACACGTTGCCGTAGGCAATACCAAACTTAAACGCCAGGACGTCGGCATCGGGCAGCATCGCCAGCACGATCCCGGCAAACAGCAGGCGAGGGGGAATAACCTTGAGGCCGAGGCCTAATCCAAGACAAAGAGGAACGGCGGCGTGGGTAACAATGGTTGGCATGAGGTTCGCTTCGTATGAAAAACAACATGCTAACAGTTTACTGTGAAGGGACGATGAAGTTAATTATCTGAAATGCGGGGGAACTGGCCGGATAAGGTGTTAACCGTCATCCGGCAGCTGAGATCACGCGACGACGTTAATGCTGTGACCTTCATAACTCACGGTGTGTCCCGCGACGATTTTGCAGCGTTTACGGGTTTCCACCGCGCCATCGACCTTGACTAAACCTTCTGCAATGGCAATTTTCGCCTGGGCGCCGCTTTCACACCAGCCTTCCAGTTTGAGCAAATCGCACAGCTCCACGTGCGGATGCTTGCCTAAAGAAAAATTCGCCATATTAATTACCTTGTGGATCGTGATATTCAACACACGCCTGCAGCGTGTTTTCGATAAGTGTTGCGACGGTCATCGGACCGACGCCGCCCGGCACTGGCGTGATGTATGACGCACGCGCCGCCGCATCGTCAAAGACGACGTCGCCGACAACTTTACCATTTTCCAGACGGTTAATGCCGACATCGATCACGATGGCGCCTTCTTTTATCCACTCGCCGGGAATAAATCCGGGTTTGCCGACGGCCACGATCAGCAGGTCGGCATTTTCGACGTGATGACGCAGGTTTTTGGTAAAGCGGTGAGTGACGGTGGTGGTGCAACCTGCCAGCAGCAGTTCCATGCTCATCGGGCGGCCGACGATGTTGGAGGCGCCAATCACCACGGCATTCAGCCCGTAGGTATCGATATTGTAACGCTCAAGCAGGGTAACAATACCGCGCGGAGTACACGGACGCAGACGTGGCGCGCGCTGGCACAAACGACCTACGTTGTACGGATGGAAACCATCCACGTCTTTGTCTGGCGCGATGCGCTCAAGCACTTTGACGTTGTCGATGCCCGCCGGTAACGGCAGTTGCACCAGAATACCGTCGATGGTGTTGTCTGCGTTAAGCGTATCGATAAGCTCAAGCAGTTCCGCCTCGCTGGTGGTTTCAGGCAGGTCATAAGAGCGGGAGACGAACCCCACCTCATCACAGGCTTTGCGCTTGCTTGCGACATAAATTTGCGAAGCCGGGTTGCTGCCTACCAGCACAACAGCCAGTCCTGGGGCGCGAAGTCCGGACGCTAAACGCGCCTGAACTTTATGAGCAACCTCAGAGCGCACCTGCTGCGCAATCGTTTTACCGTCAATAATCTTTGCTACCATCAGAGAGAGGATTCCATCTGTTACGTTAAGTCAAAGGGGATGTGACTATTTTGTCAGAAGCGGGGCGCGCTGTCAGTTTTCGTTTGCGACTTTAGATGCGATCGTGGCCGTTTGGCCTTCAGGCTCTGGCCTGGTTTCACGGCAAAATGGCGGTGATTTTTTGTACGTAGGCTAATTAAATTTAACCTGGTCGAAACAATTCATCACCCTGGTATTTTTAGAATGAATCCCCCAAAAACCAGAAGGTTATCTGCACCAGAGCCCTTTTTTATATAAAAACATCCTGGAACCGTCCTATATCCCAATAAGAATTGGCTTAGGTCAATAAAAGGGTTTGCGGGTATTTTTCATTTATTGAAATGTTTAATTTATCGCTGTGACGAATTGTCATATTCGTAAAGATTAATTAGTGAATCTGCTACTCAGGAGAGTTGGGGGGAAAGATTAACTAATTCTCTTTCGGAATATATCTTTACAGGATGCAGAGATAATTTGCCTGACATTTTATGTCGATATTGATTCAAACGGATCCCGCAGGAAGCCGGAACCGAATGTGTGTAATGCAAGGGAAACCCATGAAACTTAAATTAATGACCTCTTCTGTTATTGCTGGCCTGATGCTCGTTGCGGGTTCCGCTGTTGCGGCAGATCCGGTGAGCGTTAGCGGCGGCACCGTTCACTTTGAAGGTGAGTTGGTCAATGCGGCATGTGCCGTTAGCACCCAGTCTGCGGATCAGGTAGTGACGCTGGGCCAGTACCGCACGGCCAGCTTTGCCGCGGTGGGTGACACTACTGCACAGATCCCGTTCAGCATTGTCCTGAATGACTGTGATCCCAGCGTAGCGGCGACCGCTGCGGTTGCGTTCTCCGGTCAAAGCGACCTGACCAACGATGCCCTGCTGGCGGTCTCTTCTTCCGATAACAGCACGACGGCAGGCGGTGTGGGTATCGAAATTCTGGACAGCAAATCGTCTGCGTTGAAGCCGGATGGCGCGACTTTCTCAACGGCTCAGGCGCTGGTAGAAGGCACTAACACCCTGCGTTTCTCTGCACGCTATAAAGCTACCGCAGCAAGCACAACGCCGGGTCAGGCTAATGCTGATGCCACCTTCATCATGAAGTACGAGTAAGCGTTCAGGTTTAAGCAAGGATGACGCGTGCCTCAATGGATGAGGCAACACCGGGGATGGTAAGGGATGTGGTTGATGATGAGGAAAGGCGTGGCGTTGGCGGGAGTGCTCTGCGCGATGTCTGTCAGTGCGCATACGGTAATACTGGAGAGCGGACGTCTCCATTTGCGCGGAAAACTGGTGAACGGTGCCTGCACGGTAGCCTCGGGAAGTGAGGATTTACGCGTGCAAATGGGGCAATACCGCACGAATGCGTTTGCGGGACCCGGCAGTTTCGCCCCCACCAGCGTGCCCTTCTCGTTGCGTTTAACGTCATGTAATTCAGATGTTTATGACCACGTCGGCATTGCGTTTTCAGGCGTAACGCCCGTGGAAGACCCGCAGGTATTCCTTGCCAGCAGCGACGCCGCTTCCGCATCCGGAATCGGTCTTGCATTGTTTGATGAAGAACAACGGCAAATTATACCGAACGCCTTGCCGCTCCATTACGCCCCTATTTTAACGCAAGATGTGACTTTCCATTTCACTGCTCGCTATCGGGCAATCTCGGAAAATATGACGCCGGGAAGTATTCATTCAGATGTGTGGTTTACGCTGGTTTACCCCTGATTTATTTCCGCGACGCTAATAAAACGCAAAAGGTATTTTTTGCCATGCTTACATTCATTAAATCAGGCCTTATTATTTTTATTGCCTTAATTTCTTCGTTTAGCGCACAGGCAGCGGGAGGCATCGCATTAGGTGCGACTCGCGTTATTTATCCGGCGGATGCGAAACAAACCTCGTTGGCCATTAGCAATAGCGACAGCAAAGAACGTTATCTGGTCAACTCCTGGGTTGAGAACAGCGCGGGTGTCAAAGAAAAAACGTTTATCGTCACTCCGCCTCTTTTTGTCAGCGAACCCAAAAGTGAAAACACGCTGCGTATCATCTACGCCGGACAACCGCTACCGACGGACCGCGAATCGCTGTTCTGGATGAATGTGAAAGCGATACCGTCGGTGGATAAAAACAATCTCGAAGGGAAGAACGTCCTGCAACTGGCGATTTTGTCGCGCATTAAGCTGTTTGTTCGTCCGGGCAATCTGCCGCAGATCTCAGAAGAGGCGCCAGGTCTGCTGCAATTCTCCCGTGTCGGCAATCACCTGAAAATCACCAACCCATCTGCCTATTACCTCACGCTGGTCAACCTGAAAGTGGGAAACCAAAAAGTGGATAACGTCATGGTGGCGCCGAAAAGTGACACCCAGATCCTGTTGCCTGGCGGCGCGCAGGGAAACGTGACGTTCCAGACGGTCAATGATTATGGCGCAGTGACCCCGGCCCAAACGGTTAGCCTGCGCTGAACCGTGAGAAAATGATGAAGAAGACAACGTATTTTCCCGGCCTGCTTCCGGGGTTTACGCCACATCTGACGGGGGTGGCGCTGTCGACGCTGGCGGCACTCTATCCCACCTTAAGTCAGGGGGAAAGTTACTTTAACCCGGCTTTTTTATCATCGGATGCGGCATCCGTGGCGGATTTGTCACGCTTTGAGAAAGGCAATCATCAGCCTCCCGGCGTTTACCGTGTCGATATCTGGCGCAACGACGAATTTGTCGCCACCCAGGATATTCGCTTTGAAACGACAACGGTGAAGACCGGTGAAAAGTCGGGAGGGTTAATGCCCTGCTTTAACCTGGAGTGGGTTAAGCGCCTGGGGATTAACACCGCCGAGTTTCCTGCGTTGAGTCAGGAAAAGGATAACGCGTGCATCAATTTACCCGAGGCGATACCGGGTACGGAAATTGCCTTCGATTTTGCTACCCTGCGGCTCAATGTGAGCCTGCCGCAGGCATCAATGCTCAATAGCGCGCGCGGATACATTCCACCGGAAGAGTGGGATGAGGGTATCCCCGCAGCGTTGATCAACTACAGCTTTACCGGCAGCCGCGGAAACGACAGCGACAGCTATTTTTTAAGTCTGATGAGTGGTCTCAATTATGGTCCCTGGCGGCTGCGAAATAACGGCGCATGGAGCTACAACAAAGGCGACGGATATCACTCACAGAGCTGGAAAAACATCGGCACCTGGCTGCAACGCGCCATCATTCCCCTGAAGGGAGAACTGGTGATGGGCGACAGCAATACGGGCAACGACGTGTTCGACAGCGTGGGCTTTCGCGGGGCGCGACTCTACTCTTCCGACAATATGTACCCCGATAGCCTGCAAGGCTATGCCCCGACCGTCAGAGGGATCGCCCGCACGCCCGCGAAACTGACCATTCGCCAGAATGGATACGTGATCTACCAGAGTTATGTCTCTCCCGGCGCGTTTGCCATTACCGACCTTAACCCGACCTCTTCAAGCGGCGACCTTGAGGTGACGGTAGATGAGAAAGACGGTAGTCAGCAGCGCTACACCGTGCCGTATTCCACCGTGCCGCTTCTGCAGCGCGAAGGGCGAATCAAATATGATCTGGTGGCCGGGGATTACCGTAGCGGCAATAGCCAGCAATCTTCGCCGTTCTTTTTTCAGGGCACCGTCATCGCCGGGCTGCCCCAGGGCTACACCGCCTATGGCGGGACGCAGCTGGCGTCGCGCTATAGCGCTGCGGTGCTGGGTGCCGGACGAAACCTGGGCGACTGGGGGGCGGTGTCTGTCGACGTCACCCATGCGCGCAGCCAGTTGGCGGATGACAGTACGCACGAAGGGCAGTCGCTACGTTTTTTGTACGCCAAATCGCTCAATAATTTCGGCACTAACTTCCAGCTTCTGGGCTATCGCTATTCCACCCGAGGGTTTTACACCCTTGATGATGTGGCGTACCGCAGCATGGAAGGTTACGAGTATGAATATGACAGTGAAGGCAATCGCCATGAAGTGCCGGTGGTGCAGAGTTATCACAATCTGAGTTACAGCAAAAAAGGGCGCTTTCAGGTCAATATTTCACAGAATCTGGGGGATTACGGCTCGCTGTATGTTTCTGGCAGTCAGCAAACTTACTGGAATACGTCGGAAGCCAACAGCTGGTATCAGCTTGGCTATGCCAGCGGCTGGCAGGGCATTAGCTATTCCCTCTCGTGGTCGTGGAACGAATCCGTCGGCATTTCCGGCACCGACCGTATTCTGGCGTTCAACATGTCTGTTCCGTTTAGCGTCCTCACCGGACGGCGTTACTCGCGTGACAATGCGCTGGATCGTACCTACGCCACCTTCAACGGCAGTCGCAACAGCGATGGGCAGAACAGTTGGCAAACCGGTGTCGGAGGTACGTTGCTGGAGGGACGCAACCTGAGCTACAGCGTGAACCAGGGGCGCAGCAGCACCAACGGCTACAGCGGTAGCGCCAGTGCGAACTGGCAAGCCGCCTATGGCACGCTCGGGGTGGGCTACAACTACGATCGCGACCAGCATGATTACAACTGGCAGCTTTCTGGCGGCATGGTCGGGCATGCCGACGGCATTACCCTCAGCCAGCCATTGGGCGATACCAACGTATTGATTAAAGCGCCAGGGGCTGAAGGGGTGCACATCGAAAACCAGACCGGGATACAGACCGACTGGCGTGGCTATGCGGTGATGCCCTATGCCACGGTGTACCGCTATAACCGTGTGGCGCTGGATACCAACTCCATGAATAACCACACCGACGTGGAAAACAACGTCAGCAGCGTGGTGCCGACGCAAGGGGCGCTGGTCCGTGCGGCGTTTGAAACGCGCATTGGCGTACGCGCGATGATCACGGTGAAGCAGGGGGACCGGCCTGTTCCGTTTGGCTCCGTTGTCCGTGAGACCGCCAGTGGCGTCACCAGCATGGTCGGCGACGACGGGCAAATCTACCTGAGCGGATTACCGCTGAGCGGTGACCTGCTTATTCAATGGGGGGAGGGGGCGAACTCACGCTGCGTGGCGCACTACGCCTTACCGGAAGAGAGCCTGAAACAAGCGGTCACGCTGAGCAATGCGACCTGTGAACGCCCGTCGCCATGAAAGGAAAAAGAAGATGAAACGACATACAGGATTATTGCTGGGGGGCGCTGCGTTGTTGCTGGCAAATCCGGCATTGGCGACGGTTTGTCATAACTCAAACGGTACGCCGACAGATGTTTTTTACGATCTGTCGAATGTCTTTACCAGCAGTAATAACCAGCCTGGGCAAGTGGTGACGCTGCCGGAAAAATCAGGCTGGATTGGCGTGAATGCCACCTGTCCAGCCGGGACCTCGGTGAACTATACCTACCGCAGCTATGTGAGCGAACTCCCCGTACAAAGCACGGAAGGCGGGTTTCAGTATCTGAAACTCAATGACTACCTGCTGGGGGCCATGAGTATTACGGACAGCTATGCGGGGCTGTTTTATCCGCCCCGCAGCTATATCCGTATGGGGACGCATCCCAACGTTTCAAAACAGAAACCTTTTGGGGTGATGGATTCAAAGCTTATTTTCAAACTGAAGGTGATTCGTCCCTTTATCAATATGGTGCCGATTCCCCGCCAGACCATGTTCACGGTCTATGTGACGACCAGCAACGGCGATGCGCTGAGTACGCCGGTTTACACCATCAGCTACAGCGGCAAAGTGGAAGTGCCGCAAAGCTGCAAAGTGAATGCCGGAGAAGTGGTGGAGTTTGATTTCGGCGATATTGGCGCGGCGTTGTTTAGCAAAGCGGGCGCGGGGAACCGCCCGGAGGGGATCACGCCGCAAACGAAAACGATCGCCATCAAATGCACCAATGTGGCGGCGCAAGCCTATTTATCCATGCGCCTGGAAGCGGAGAAAGTGTCGGGGAAAGCGATGGTCTCTGATAATCCTGACTTAGGGTTTATCGTGTCGGATGGCAGCGGCGTACCGCTGACCCCCAACGATCTGGCGAGCAAAATTCCGTTTCGCCTTGATGATAATGCTCAGGCGAATGTCGGGATCCGCGCGTGGCCAGTGAGCGTGACTGGAAGTAAGCCCGCGGAAGGTCCCTTCACCGCGCGAGGGTATCTGCGCGTGGATTATGACTAAGGAGAACGCATGATGATCCGGCTCTTTTTTGTCATGGTGTGTAGCGCGCTGATCAGTCCGTTTTGCCTGGCAGAGTCATCGCTGGGGGAGATCAACATTGAACTGCGCGGGAATGTGGTGGATTTTACCTGCGCGGTCATTGCCGGTGACAGCAATAAAACGGTTGAGCTCGGCAGTTGGCCGACGAAACAGCTGCGCACAACGGGGGACACGACACAGCCGGTCCCCTTTAGCTTAAAACTGGAAGGTTGTCCGCCCGGTTCCGCCTCGATGACGTTTTCTGGAACGCCCGCGCCGGGAACATCGTTGTTGGCGCTGGACGATGCGGTGATGGCGCAGAAGGTGGCGATTGAAATTCGCGACAGCGGTAAAACCAGGTTGCCGCTTGAGCAAGCCAGTCAGCCGGTCAGTATTGATGAAAACGGCAATGCGACGCTGACCTTTTTTGCCAATTACATCGCATTAGCCGACGGCGTTCAGCCCGGCAGGGCAAAGGCAGATGCGACATTTATGATTAACTACAACTGAGGTAACGCGCACTCAGCACTCCCGAACGATGTCTCGCCGGGAGTGTCATTACAAGAGTTCGTGTACTTTCGCGTAATCAATAAGCTCCACTATCGTGTTCAGACCGAGCTTAGAAAAAATGTTGGCTTTGTGAGCGCTGATGGTTTTGTTGCTGAGTAAGAGCTGCTCTGCGATTTCTTTATTTGATAATCCGTTTGCCAGATAACGTAAAACCGTGACCTCTCGGTTTGAGAGCGGCATATCATTTAGCTCTCCTTTTCGCATGTTAATATTGCTGATGAAATTAAGCGTATCCGAAGGGAAAAAGGAATATCCTGCGAGGATCATTTTTACCGCATTATAAATGTCGTTCAGATCTTTTCTTTTGCTGACAAAACCATTCGCGCCAGCCCGGATCGCCCGACCTGCATAAAAAGACTCCGATTTTGACGATAAAAACAAAACCCGCGTGTTTTCCTGTATCGATTTGATCCTTTTTAGCAGCGTAAAGCCGTCCGTACCGGGAAGTTCGATGTCCAGAATAACGAGATCCACGGGGTAAGTGCGCAGATAATCGATCGCTGTGCGACTGTCATCGGTTTTCAGGACAACCTGGATGTTGTTATTTTTTTCGAGAAGCACTTCTATCGACATTCTGACAATAGGGTGTTCGTCCATAATAATAACGGATGCTGGTTTCATTGTTGTATGCCTCAGACTGTTCGTGCGTCTTTCATTTGTCGATAAATGGAGACGTCGTAGATAATGTCAAATAGCCAGAAACTCTCCCCATGAAATCAGGTCATGGCAAATGCAATGACATCCCTGTTAGCTGGCTATTTTGCGTAAGAGCAATGAGTGTGTGGAATATCCATTTCGCACCAACAAAAGAAATTTAATTTTTAACCAAAGAACAGGAAGGATTATACCTGGTCTGTTTTTTCGGAAAAGCCTTATAGAACGGCCATCGCCCCAGTCAGTTACAATATTCTGCACGATTTAGGCAGTTTAACAGCCGCTGGAATTATTGTCTTAAGGTTTGCTTTATCGTGGGTTAAAATGTTTTTTTAAATGTAAAAAACAAAACAAAAAACCAATTGTTTAACGTATGTTATGTGTGATTATGCTGTTTTTTCAGAAAATAAAATGAAAAGCTCCTATAAATTAAGCATTTTTCGAATATTACTGGCGTAGGCGAATACCAGGAATAGTTGTAAATATTAATTTTTTGTGAAAAATTTACATTTAGTCCGTATGTAAAATAAGTAATTTCTTAAAAATTCTTACGCCATAGTGGCTTAGGGTGTTAAATTAAGTGAAGAGAAGTAATGCTGAGACGATGAATCAGATGCAGTAAACTTTGGCGATGGGGAAGTTCTAGCCGTGCCGTCAGGCGATTAATTCGATAGATCACCCGATGGTATGGCATATTTTGTAAACGTGCGATTGTCTTTAATGTGGCGCCTTGCGATAAGGCCGAAATTATCTTCCAGTCGGTGTGGCTGAAGGTGTCTGGCTGAAGAGAACCTTCAGGCGGGGATAATAATGCCTTGCGCAGCGAGGGGAGATCCTGACGGCGGGGCAGGATCTGAAAATTTCCGGCCATTCGCATAAACTGAACCAGGCTGGCGTCTTTGCCAGAAACCAGAAGATAGATGTGAATCTCGTTTCGCTCGCGAATGAGCAGGCGTAAACGCTCGAGCGTTTCATAGCAGGAAATCGCCAGCCCTTCCATATCGATCACCAGTTGGCGAAGGTGTGATCCTTCTGGTCTAAGCGAAGGGGAATCGAGCGTGCTGAATACTGCGGTGCGTTTACCGGAAAAGAGATAGCGGTTGAGCGTATAGCCCAGATAGCGATCGGTCGTAACGATTGCTTGTGAGAAGGCGCTGTCCGGCAACGCATAATTGAGTCTTTGATCCAGATATTCAATCTGGTCAAATACCTGCCGTGTTGTCTGAGAGGGATTGCGTGTGCAACTGGCGTTCCTTAAACGACGATGCCGTTCTCTGCGCACTCTTTCTTTTTCCGTTTTTTACTTTCCATCCGGCAAAAGCGCTGGCCATAAATATCCCTGACCCAGATCTGCGCCAGAGTGAAAGGCAATCTCCTTTTGCTGATGATTTTCAATGCCTTCAATAAGTACAGCCGTTGCAATGTTATACCCCATAAGGACGACCTGATGCAGTTTATGAGGGGATGCACTCAGCGCCCAGAACGCATTCTTATCCAGTTTTATGCCGCTCAGACGCCAGTTTGCGGCAGCAAATGTAGCGATTAATGACGCATCGACATCGTCCAGCCACACCGGGATACCATTTGCTTCAATATGCTGAACTTTTTCATATAACAGAGATCGTTGTGACAAATTGAGGGTAAAAAATGTTTCCGGGTCCTGGATTTCAATAATCACATTCGGCGGGTAGAGTGCCATTGCCAAATTAAACAAATCCCAATGCAGCAGCGCATTCATCGGGAGATTCAGGAAATACCAACGGTCCCGGGGATAATGCGCAATGGCGGTGAGTTGCTGGAAAAAATGCGCCAGCAGATGCTCAGGCGGAAGTTCGCCAAAAAAATGTTCAGCATTCCCCGGGGGATGAAGTTGTGTTAACACTTCATAGCCGAACGTTCGTGCAGAAGACAGATTAACAATCGGTTCCAGCTTTAACCTAAATTCGGAGTGAAGGGCACGACCTGTATTGGCGGGAAAAGCAGTATAGCTAAAATTACTGTCCTGTATTGACGGGCTCTTTGCCACAAAGCAGCTCCTGTAAACAGAGTCAATGCCGCTGGATATCTTCGGCTCCTGAATATTTCATTACGCTGAAACATTACCCGTGCGTTAGTGTGGCAGCATCAAAAGCGCGCCTGTAGGTGAGGTTACTTAATTATTGATGAGACATTTCGCAACATGCTAAGAAAAACTGGCCAGACGCCTATTCCTGCAGAAAATTCAAATTGACTCTTATGTAGTTCAGAAATTGTTGGTCGTTTTTAACATGTAGCTTTTTCATAATGCGACGGCGAAGGGATTTGGCTTGATGTTCACTCAGAGAGAGGCGTTCAGCGCTTTCCTCTAATGGATAGCCTTTAGCGATAAATTTTAATAACTGGCGCTCTAAAATAGAAAAGTGGCGAGTGGTACAGTAATGACAGATTGCCGGGGGAACACGATGACGGAGCGCGCGTTTTTGCAGAATAAGGACCATTTTTCGGGTTATCTCATCCACATCATCTTCACGATAAATATGCGGCAGCATGTAGAGACAGGGCCTGAACATCAATTTTTCTTTTTCAATTTTGTTGCAGATAATGATCCTTTGCTGATGTCGTGTATGCACCGGAACCTGATAGCAACCCGCACTGAACCAGTCTTCATCAAGTGATACGAAGGCGATTTCCGCAGTATCCAGTAAGCTGACAGGGAGAAACTGAATTTCCTGATGCCACTGTTCAGCCAGACGGGTAATAATGATTTTCAGACCATGTTCGAAGTGACTATTTTGTTCCTTGATAGCGACACTCAGCATAAAAAACATCCAAAACAGCAGAGAGGGTAGGCCAAATATTAATTAAATTTATTAATTTTAAAATACTTTATATCCTTAAATCCCTCTTTACAGGGGCTGAGATCTTACCAGGTGATTTCCTGGAACCCTGGAAATGACCGGAAAGTAGAGACATTCGTACACTTCATCAGCAACCAGAACGAAAGCCATTGACTCGGCAGGTGCTGACCGTATAATTCACGCGTTTCACCCGCATGAAGTCACAACTTCACAATGCGCCCTTAGCTCAGTCGGATAGAGCAACGGCCTTCTAAGCCGTGGGTCGCAGGTTCGAATCCTGCAGGGCGCACCATTAAACTCAATGAGTTACGTAAATCCCTTCACTAAAAGCCACATATCCAAAAAGTTTATGTAACGGCTGGTGTAAGTCAATTTTCTCAACGCCAATCAACGATAGCGTGGATTAGCCAGCATTCCCGGATAGTGTTTAGCGATCATATCGTTCATCTTCTCAATCAGTTCCGGACGTTTAAAAGTTTAGTGTGCTGTCCCCTTCTGAAAGTAACGAATGCTAAAGAACCCATCTTCGTAAATATTTGTGGCCCATCGGCCGGAGACGATTGCCTCCGCCAGTCGGGTGCTGCTGCGCCACAGTTATGACGTGATAAACCCCGGCTCCCTGCCGGGGCTGCGACGCGTTCAGGTGGCGTGATGCGTTGTCAATTTACAGAGGCCGGGCGATAGCGCATCCAGCCTCTTTTGTATTCACTAAATTTATCGATTCATGCTTAGGGATACTTTGTTTCTTGATACTTATCTTGATAAGTATTATTTTCTAACCTGCTATCAGGGGAAAGAAATATGACTGAAGATGAACTTTTTGCCCGCCGCCCGATGGGGATGCGCATGGCAATGGTGGTGCGCCAGTGGCGTGCCATTATTGATGCTGCTATCACCGGTACCGGCCTGACACAGTCAAGCTGGACGGTTCTAATGCAACTGCATCAGTTGGGGGACAACGTCTCGGTCAGTGAGCTGGCGGAAGCGCAGGGTATTGAACTGCCGCCGCTGATGCGTACCCTCACGCAACTGGAAAAACAGGGCTATCTGGTGCGTTCAACATCGCCTTATGACAAACGCATCCGTCAGCTGACGCTTACCACGCAAGGTCGCTCAAAGCTGGAAGAACTAAACCGGGTGATTGAGGCCTGTCAACATAGTGTCACCTGCACCATTCCTGAGGTAGAGCTCGCTTCGTTCAGCGCAACGTTAAATCAAATCGCCTGCAATTTGCGGACAATCCGCGAAGAAGACAATCAACTATGATGACCCCAGAACAAAAATTTGCCCGTTGGGTAAGGGTGAGTATTGCCGCTTTCCTGGTAATATTCGCCTGGTTTATCGTTGCCGATATCTGGATCCCGCTGACGCCGGACTCTACGGTGATGCGAGTGGTAACGCCTGTCTCCTCGCGCGTTTCCGGCTATGTCTCACAGGTTTATGTGCACAACAATAGCCAGGTGAAGAAGGGCGATCTGCTGTACGAGCTGGATCCAGCGCCGTTTATCAATAAGGTTGAGGCTGCGCAGATTGCTTTTGAGCAGGCGAAGCTGAGCAACCAACAGCTGGACGCGCAGCTCGCTTCTGCACGTGCCAACCTGCGCACTGCGCAATTCACCGCCCGCAACGATAAAACGACCTTTGATCGCTATCAGCGATTAAGCACCATGCAGAATGTGTCGCAGTCGGATCTCGACAAGGTGCGCACCACCTGGCAGACCAGCGAGCAGTCGGTTGCGGCACTCAATGCCAGTATCCAGAATCTGCTGATTCAGCGTGGTGAGCGCGACAACAACCGCAACGTAACGCTGCAAAAATATCGTAACGCGCTGGAAGAAGCTCAGTTGAATCTCAACTGGAGCAAAGTGCATGCGGAGACCGACGGTACGGTGAGTAACCTCCAGCTTAGCCCCGGACTTTACGCCACCGCCGCTACGCCGGTGTTAGCGCTGGTCAGCCACCAGACGGATATAGTGGCTGATTTTCGTGAGAAAAGCTTGCGCCATACCCGCGTAGATACCGATGCCGACGTGGTATTTGACGCCATGCCGGGCAAGGTTTTCTCTGCGCGGGTCGCCAGCAGGGATGCCGGTATTCTGGCCGGTCAGGAACAGGTCAACGGCCAGCTGTCGCAGCCGGAACAGTCCACCCGCTGGGTGCGCGATGCTCAGCGTATGCGTATTCACGTAGCGCTGAACGAACCGCTCGATACACCGCTCCCGACCGGCGCGCGTGCTACTGTGCAGCTTTACAACAGCGAAGGGATGTTTGCCCGCACCTTTGCCGGGGCACAGATCCACCTGGTAAGCTGGCTTCACTATGTCTATTAATACGCTGGCCCATGCATTTACCCCGCATGGGAACATCGTCTACACCCCCAATGATTTTCGCCAGACCCTGCGCATCTCCGTTGCCGGGACGATAGCGCTGAGCATCTCGACGTTCTACAACGTCCAGTATGGCGTGTTCTTTGTGGTTTATCCGCTGATGCTGCTGTCGCTGGTGCCGGTATTCAACCGCCATGTCGCAAGACAGTTTGTCTTCAGCGCAGCGGTGAACTGCGTCGAAATGGTACTAATCGTCGGCTATCTCTCGCAGTGGCCGCTGATTATGACGCTGGTGGTGTTTGGACTGTACGTGATGCGTTTTCGTTTTATGAGTAAAGGACCGCTGTTTCTGCTCGGCTCGATGGGCGTGGTGTGTCAAAGCACGATGCTCAATTTTATGAGCTATCCCACCACGAACTGGCATACGCTGGTGTTCTCCAATATGGAAGCTTGCGTGATGGCGGTGGCGCTGAGCGCGCTGTTGCACTATTTGATTCCGGATGTAGAGCCGCGCCAGCCACCGCCGCGTATTGAGAAAGATGCCGCCCGGGTTCGTCATGAGTCGCTGCTCTCTGGTACGGTGGCAACCATGATCTTTGTGATTTTCCAGATTTGCGATCTGAGCGATTCCCTGTCGGCGCTGATGGCGGGAATTTTGATCCTCTTTCCGATGCACTATCGCGGCGCAGTGATAAGCTCAGTCTGGCGCGTGGTCGGTGTGGTGCTGGCCTGCTTTTATATTCTGCTGGTGCAGTTGCTTATTTATGATTTCAGCAACCATATGGTGCTGATGATGCCGCTTATCGGTCTTGGGCTGGCCTTCAGCGCCCGACTGCATGTAATGGAGAAAGTCGGCGCAGGCGTTGGCTTTGCCAGCATCACCACTATCGGCATTATGTTTGGTCAGAACCTGCACCCGGATCAGGACCTGGTGTTCAGCGATCTGTACCGCATCACCTCGGTGACCGTCGCGTTAGTGGCAACATTAACGATGGTGTTTCTGGTGCACCGGATTTTGAATTGCCTTGCGGCGACACGTTTTGTGATTACCGAGTGATGAGGGAATTACCGTGCCGGATGGCGGCGTAAACGCCGCTCTGATCTCGTCTTCCGGTAAATTAATGCCGATAAATACCCGTGTGCTGTGTGGTCGTGATATCAAAAAGTGCATGGCGCTAAAATGGGTCAATTTACATACCTACCTCTACCCGCATCAAGTCGTACCTGTTGGTCTATGTGCGGGTACATCCGCGTTCAATAAAAACGTGTACCCATCGCCAGCAACGTCAGGGAGCGGCAAATACCGCTCCCTTGCAGTATCAGGATTTCGGGAAGATCCAGACGTGTTTTTCCGGCAATGCCAGGTGGCAATGCTGCGGATCGCGAACCTCATTACCATAGGCCCGGATGACAAAATCATCCCCGGAGGTGCGGAAAAGATATTCCCAGCGATCGCCAAGGTACATGCTGGTGAGCAGAGGCAGCTCAAGCTGATTTTCGCCAGGACCGTCGACTAACGCGACACGCTCTACACGAATCACCGCCGTACCGGGTTGACCCACTTGTACGCCTTCGCCAGCGTGTCCCCATAAAGTCCAGCCGGACCCTTCGATACGTGCTCTGCCGTCACGGAGTTCAGTGACTTTGCCGTGCAGGCGGTTATTGCTGCCCATGAATTCCGCCGTAAATAACGTTTTCGGGTTACCGTACATCTCCTGCGGCGTACCCTGTTGTTCAATCTTGCCGTTATTCAGCAGCAGGATCCGGTCAGAAATGGACATCGCTTCGTTTTGGTCGTGCGTCACCATCAGTGCGGATAAGCCCAGATTGATGATCAGTTCACGCAGGAATACGCGGGCCTCTTCCCGTAGTTTGGCATCCAGATTCGACAGCGGTTCATCGAGCAGGATGACGGGGGGGTTGTAGACCAGTGCCCGGCCAATGGCGACGCGCTGTTGTTGACCACCGGAAAGCTGATGCGGATGACGTTTACCCAGATGACCGAGACCCAGCTGATCCAGAACATCCTGAACCCGCTGGGTGATCTCTTTTGCGGCAACTTTACGAAGCTTCAACGGGTACGCCACGTTCTCAAAAACGGTCTTATGGGGCCACAGCGCATAGGACTGGAATACCAGCCCAAGATTACGTTCTTCAGCCGGGATCTCGCTGCGAGGCGTGCCGTCGTAAACTTTGCTTTTGCCGATGACAATGGAGCCCTGAGTGGGTTTTTCCAGCCCGGCGACCGCCCGCAGCAACGTCGTTTTGCCGCTGCCTGAAGGGCCGAGCAAAGAGACCACCTCGCCGCGCTTCAGGTTCATGGACACTCCTTTTAACACCGGATTGTCGCCGTAGGTTAAGTGCAGGTTTTCGACCGATAATTCAATCATGTAATTTGACTCCAAAGCGAAGGGCAATACCCAGACCTACCACCACCAGCAGGATGTTAATAAAGGAGAGCGCTGCCACAATATCAATCGCGCCCGCCGCCCACAGAGAAACCAGCATTGAGCCAATGGTTTCCGTGCCTGGCGAAAGCAGGTATACGCCGGTTGAATATTCACGCTCGAAGATCAGGAACATCAGTAGCCATGAACCGATAAGACCGTAGCGCGATAATGGGATCGTCACGTGACGGGTAATTTGCCCGCGTGTGGCGCCGGTGCTGCGTGCGGCCTCTTCAAGCTCTGGCCCCACTTGCAGTAACGTTGAGGAGATCAGTCGAAGCCCGTATGCCATCCACACCACGGTATACGCCAGCCAAACGCTGAAAATGGTACTGCGCAACGATCGCAGCCAGACAATCAGGTTATCGCGCAGCCACTGCGACCACGGCATACCGGAAAGCCAGCCGGATTTCAGGGCGTTATCGAGCCACATCGGCAGGAACAGAAACACCCACAAAAACGCCAGGCCCGCGAGGAGACCGGGCACTGCGCGTGGCACCAGTACGCTGTAATCCAAAAAGCGGGTGGTGCTGTCGGGTTTACGGTGCATGGCGATGCCGACAAACAGATAACAGGCAACCGCCAGCGCGCCGCCAACCACGCCGATAGACATGGAGTTCACAATGGCGCGCAGCAGGTTAGGCTGTGACCAGATAGTATGGAAGGTGCTGAGTGAGAGTTCATCCCACAGGGATACCCCAACGCCCCAGTTGGAGATAAAGGCGCGCAGTACGACCCCCAGCAACGGAACGCCGATGGTCACGGTCAGCCAGAACGCCACGACAGCACCGGCGACCCAACGCCATTTCCCCAGCGGTAACGCGCGCGCCTGCGATGCTTTGCCTTTCATGGTGACAAAGCGGTTGGCGGTGCGCATCAGGCGACGCTGTAGCATGACCAACGGAACAGTAATGCAAATCAACACCACCGCCACCGCGGCCATCAGGTGATAAGACGGCGTACCGAGTTTATTGGTCAATTGATACAAATAGGTCGCCAGCACCATATTGCCTTCCGGATCGCCCAGCACCAGCATCAGACCAAACACTTCCAGTCCGAGGAAAAACAGCAGCACGGTCGCGTACAGAATCGACGGGCGAACCATCGGCAGACTGACTGACGTCATCACCTGAAGCGGCGATGCGCCTGTGATACGCGCGGCTTCCTCAACATCGGAACCCACGCTGCGCAATGCCGACGAGATGTAAAGATAGGCGTGGGGAACATGCGTCAGGCCAGCAATCACCACGATGCTCGACATGTCGTAGATATTCCACGGAACAAAGCCAATCAGCGACTGCGCCCATAAAGAGAGGAACCCCACCGGTCCGGCTGCCACCACATAACCAAACCCCAGCACCATCGGAGAAACAAAAATCGGTACCAGAATCAGCGGTTCAATGAGGCGTCGGCCGGGCAAATCGGTGCGTACCATCAGAAAGGCCAGCACACCGCCGAGCGGAATGGCGATGGCCACCAGACCGAAGGCGAGAATAAAGCCGCTTTTGAGGGCTTTATAGAAATCAGGATCGGTGAAAATGAAGCCAAAGGATTCAAGGCTCCAGGCTTTTGTCGGGGAAAAGAAGGGGGCCGACAAGAAACTCTGTATCATAATGAACGACAGTGGAATATAGATAACCAGCGCCGTTATCAGCACCACCGCGCCACGCGGCAGACTTTGCCACTTTCTGTGTATTACATTCATAGTGTATCCCTGGTTCCGAAACCCAGAATAACGACATCAGGAAAGCGAAGCGAAGCGCGCCGGGTGGGCCGCGCTTCTGTGAAGGTTGGTCTTATTTAGCGGCGGCTTCGCGCCACAATTTGATGTATTCCAGACGTTTTTTCGGCTGCAGGTATTCCAGCAGGCTTTCATCCACCGGGATCGGTTTCAGGGCCTGGCCGAGCATTTGAGTCATCCCGTTGATGTCATTATCCCCTTCGATATCGTTACGAATTGACGGGATATCAGCCTGATTCGCCAGAATACTTTGCCCTTTTTCAGACAACACATAGTCCAGCCACAGTTTGGCGGCATTGCTGTTTTGCGCCTGCTGACTGATAAAGGAAACACGTGACAGGACCAGGGTGTAATCCTTTGGATAAGAGATACCTAACGAGGGATCCGTTTTAGCACGCGCTTCAGAGTAGGAACCCAGGATATTGTAACCAATCAGGTTTTCGCCCGAGGAGACCCTTTCCATCATGGTACCGGTTGAAGATTGCACCGCTAAGCCACCTTTCGCGACCTCTGCCAGCGTTTTGAAGTAGTTCGGATCGGCTTTGGAATCCTGAACAGAGAGCATGAAGCCAACACCGGATTTCTCAACATCGTAGGTGGTCACTTTGCTTTTGAATTTGTCTGTCTGACTGGCGACAAGTTTCGCCAGCGCAGCGTGGGAGTCGGGAACTTCATTTGCCGGGATCAGGCGTTTGTTATAGATGAAAACCACCGGCTCATAGGTGGTGCCATACGCTTTATTATTCCAGACAGACCATTTCGGCAACTGGCTTTGCTCGGGGGAGGTGTATTCCTGCGCGTAATCGGCGGCGAGCTTCAATGCGGTATCCATCGATGAGCTCCAGACCACGTCACCGCTACTGCTACCGGAAGCCTGTTCGCTGATAAAACGGTTGTACAGTTCGGTACTGTTCATATCGTTGTATTCAACTTTAATGCCGGGATAAGTGGCTTCGAAACCCTTAATCAGCGGGTCGGCGGATTTGGTATCGGTGGTGGAGTAGACTACTAATTTACCTTCTTTGGTCGCAGCATCGACGACGTTTTGATAGTCAGCCGGGTAGCCTTGCGGTAATGCAGACATTGCAGAAGTAGAGATCAGCACAGCAGTAGCGATCAGAGAGATGCGGAATGTGCTCGACATTATAATTAACCTTTTAGTTACATTTGAGGAACTAATGGTCAACATAGCGTATGTCGTCAGTCAGACAATAGGGGGGCAAGGGTTCCGTTTCTGAAGTGTGATTATGGGCATTGTTTAGACAATTAACACCATTAAAACCGCGAAGAAGGATCAGGAAACCGAGGTGTTTTGTTGCCGATTACTCGGCTGCTGCTTTGCGATACAGCCGCCTCGGATGGCCGATGTTGCCATACAGCATTTCGACGCGGATAAACCCCACTTCCACGCAATATTCCAGGTAGCGACGACCGGTGGTTTTGCTGATCCCCACGTTTTCCACCACCTCTTCCACCGACCAGTTGTTTTCCGGGTTGTCGGTAAAAAAGCGCTGAATGCGCTCCAGCGTATTGGATTCAATCCCTTTGGTGGACGGTGTGGGCGGAACATCGCCGGTAGGCAGATTGAACAACCGATCCAGGGCATGTTGATCAACCACCTTCACCTGACGCATGGCGTTAACCAGCAGCATAAAACGTTCCAGTGATGCGCGCAGACGCTGGAAGAACACCGGTTTAATGAGGTAATCAAACGCGCCGCTACGCATCGCATGACTGCAGGTTTGCATGTCGCTTGCCGCGGTAATGAAAATCACTGAGCACTCAAAACTCTTCAGCAATGGGCTGTCGATGAGTTCGACGCCCTGACCATCCGGCAAATAGTTATCCAGCAGGACCAGACGCGGCCGATGTCGGCTAATCAACGTGCGGGCCTCTTCGAGAGTGGTGGCGATCCCCACAACGCGTAAATGAAAATGCTGTTCGATATACTCGCGATGAAGTTCGGCGAGATGGGGTTCGTCCTCAACAATGACGACATCAAGCGCCCGGGAGTTTGTCATGTTTTAGCCCTGTCGAACTGGAGTGAGTGTAGGGAATAAACACCGAAAAAATAGTGCCTTGCGGTATGTTGTTAGTGATTTCGATGCTGCCGCCCGCCTTACTAATATAGCCTGCCGCCAGATACAGGCCGATACCGTGTTCTGATCCTATGATGTCATCACCGTTTTCGGGTTTACTGCTGAACCCCTGCGTGAAGAGATGGGGTTTTGCCGCATCATCCACGCCGCAGCCCTGGTCGGCGACTTCGATCAGCAGTTCCTGATTTCTGTCCGAAATATACAGTTCCACGGGCGCGGCGGAATTGGCGGCTTTTAGCGTAGCATCGACGGCATTGTCCAGCAGGTTGCCAATGACAGACATCAATTCTGTTTCACTGAGCATGGCCGGAGGGCGGGTTAACTGGCAGGCAGGGTCAAACTGGAGTTCGATGCCTTTCTCCCGCGCGCTGACGTATTTTCCCAACAGCAGTCCGCACAGCGCCGGAGAAGCAAAATGGGCCGAGACGAAATCCAGCACTTTCTGCGCACCTTCTGACTGCGCCTGAATATAGCGAATGGCTTCGTCATAATGCTGCATCTGCAACAGGCCTACCAGCGTCGCGGTCCAGTTCAGCTGTTCATGGCGCATGATGCGCAAGTTGTCGGCGTAGCGTTTTACCTGGCTTAACTGACTGCTGAGGGTGTTAATGTCGTTTTTATCGCGGAAACTAAATACCCAGCCGCTTTCAATGCCGGGTTCCAGTTCAATGGCGACGCGATTGACGATCACCTGGCGCTGATTCAGCACGGCAATGTGGTCGTGGCGGTCGCTGCTTTTTGAGGCCGGAGGCTGAGAAAAAAAGTCCGGAGAGGTCTGTAATACGTTCTCCAGCGGTTTACCGATGAGATCTTTTTCCGACTGATGAATATCCAGTAATTCCCTGGCGGCACGGTTGATTAATATCAGCTGCCGTTCGCCGTTAACCGCAAATACGCCTTCATACATTGCTTCAAGCAATGCTTTTTGTTGGCGGACCAACAGGGCGATATCTTTGGGCTCGAGCCGGAACATCTGTTTTTTGAGATTGCGGGTAAACATCCAGGAAAAGAGAAACAACAGAAGCAAAAGGGCGATGCCATATAATCCCGCCTGCCAGAGAATGCGGGCATTAATATTGGCAATATACGACGTAAGATAGCCTACCGAGACGATACCGATAACCTGATGATCGGCATCGAAGACCGGGGATTTACTGCGCAATGAAACGCCGATCCCACCTTTGCGCACCGAAATAATGGTTTTCCCCTGTAAAACTTCCGCATTATCCCCACCGATCATGGGTAAATTAAGACGCTCCGGGGACTCTGAATGGTAGAGATGCTGTTCGTTGACATCGCCAATGACAATATAACTGGCGTCGCTTTGCGCGCGCAGCGGCTGAATTAAGCGGGCAATGCCGGCGATATCCCGGGCGGCGATTTTTTCCGCAAGCCCCGGCATTAACGCAATCTCGCTGGCCTGAACGCGTGCTCGCTGCCCGAGATCGTGGTGCAGTTGCCGGTCAATAAAATGAAACAGGATCGCGCCCAGCAGAATTAATAACAGGCAGGAAAAGGCCACCAGAGACAAAAAAAGCTTCACCTGAAAAGGGAGTCTGCGTTTCATACGACCTGCGGCAGGAATACAAAAAAGAGACATTCGCGGAGCCTACCATGCCGCAATGCGCGGCGTAATCAGGCAAAAGCAGAGTTGTGAGCTGGCTAGACTCTCTGAGCCATTACAGGGTGATGCGCAATGGTGCTATTTTCTATTGTCCACATCTATGACTTGCTAAATAAATAAGAGAAGAATGGATATCCCGGTAAATACGGTATTGCCAGCAGGGCACGATTAGCGATGAAAGTCAGCCCAGGATAATTTGTAGTTGACGAATTATTAACAGGAAATAAAGAATATTTACGCACAATAATCATCATGTTTCATAGTTGCTTTTAAGCCTTCTGGCGGTATAGTGCTTATTCTGCCCCGGCGAGAATAACTGACTGACGGGATTGATTTTTTTACTTATTGAACAAAATAAGGCGACAGTTGGTTTAATGGAAAAAACACACTCAGACTCGCCGGTCACAATGTGTAAAATTGTTGCGACAGGGATTGCCTTACCGTCGACGCGCGTCACCTCTGCCGAGCTGGATAGCCGACTTGGCAAAGCGGCGGGTTATGTGGAAAAACGTTGTGGCATTGTCTACCGTTATCACGCCGATCATCACGACAGCCAGGCGGGGCTGGCGGCAGAGGCGCTACATCAGGCGCTAAAAGCAGGTAGCCTTGCACCTTCCTCTATTGATCTGTTGATTTGCGCCTCTGCGGTGGCCGTGCAGGCGCTGCCGTGTAGTGCTATCCATATTCTGAAAGCGGCGGGTATGCCGCCCGGTGTGGCGGGATTTGATATTAATAGCAGCTGCGTCAGCTTTATTTCGGCGCTGGAAGTGGCCGCCGGATTGCTGAACAGCGGTGCTTACCGACGGGTAGCGATCGTCTCTGCGGATCTGGCCTCGCGTGGTATCGACTGGAATCACGAAGAATCTTCACTCATTTTCGGCGATGGCGCGGCATGCGCGATTGTCGAACGCGGCAACGGGCGCAGCGGTATTGTCGCCAGCCTGATTGAAATGTATCCCGACGGCAGCGAGTTTTGCGAAATCCGTGCGGGTGGCACCCGGTGTAATCCGCGCGTCGGTATGACTGAAAGCGATTTTCTCTTTCAAATGCAGGGCAAGCCGTTGTTTCGTTATGCCTCCTCGCTGATTGAGGACTATTTCGCCCGGCTGCTGCAAAAAAGCGGCCTGACACTGGCTGATATCACTACTGTGGTGCCCCACCAGGCGAGCCACCTTTCTCTCGAACATATGCGCAAACGCCTGCATGTGCCCGCTACAGCGCTGGTGGATATTTATCGTTACTATGGCAATCAGGTTGCCGCCTCAATCCCAACGGCGCTGCATGAAGCCGTTAACAGCGGCCGGTTTACGCCGGGTAATCCCGTGATGCTGATTGGCACTGCAGCCGGTCTGACGCTGGCCGGTATGGTTCTGTTGCCATGAAAATTCTGGTGACCGGCGCAACCAGCGGCCTTGGGCGCAATGCGGCACAATATTTGCTGGAAAACGGTCATCATGTCGTGGCGACAGGACGTAACCGGGAGGTGGGGAAACAGCTGGCACAAGCGGGTGCGCATTTTACTCCGCTGGATCTGACGCAGGCGCATCAGAATGACTGCATCCGGCTGATGGCGGGCTGCGACGCGGTGTGGCACTGTGCTGCCAAATCGTCGCCGTGGGGAAAATTGTCCGAATTTTTCTTGGCGAACGTTCACGCCTCGCGCATGTTGGCCCAGGCCGCCGGGCACGCTCAGACACCGCGTTTTATCCATATTTCGACCCCCGCAGTCTACTTTGATTTTCAGCATCATTACGATTTGGCGGAAAGCTACCGCGCGCGATCTTTTTCCAGCCATTATGCCCGCAGCAAGTTTCAGGCGGAGCAGGAGATTAGCGCCGCCGTAACGCGTTT
Organism: Citrobacter enshiensis; assembly: GCF_029338175.1. NCBI lineage: Bacteria > Pseudomonadati > Pseudomonadota > Gammaproteobacteria > Enterobacterales > Enterobacteriaceae > Citrobacter > Citrobacter enshiensis. The sequence continues at coordinate 3,496,506 of NZ_CP119862.1, read as the reverse complement.
CCCTGCTACCACCTTTGTACGGCTGCGCCCGCGTGGTCTGTTTGGGCCGCACGATAACGTCATCATTCCGCGCTTATTGCAGCAACTGCAGCGTGATGGCGGGGTGTTGCGTTTGCCGCGCGGCGGTGCGACGTTGCTGGATTTAACCTTTGTTCAAAACGTGGTGTATGCCATGGAACTGGCGACGTGCAAACCGATGCTGCGTTCCGGCGGTGTGTATAACGTGACGAATCATCAGCCGCAGCGGCTGAACGCGATGCTGGAAGCGCTACTGCATCAGCAACTGCAGCTGAATTATCAGATCAAAACCGTGCCCTGGCCGTTGCTGTCGCTGGTGGCGCGTGGCATGGAACTGGTCGGGAAATGTCTCGACAGGGAACCGCCGGTCACCCGCTACAGTGCGGGAACCCTTAGTTTTGATATGACGCTGAGCGCGGAAAACGCAATTAATGAGCTGGGATACCGGCCCCGATTTTCAATGGAAGAAGGGGTAGCCCTGACCGGTGAGTGGCTGAGGACACATGGCAAAAATCAGCGAGTTTGAAATAGGTTACTGTACACACATCGGTTGTATGGCGGTGAAAGGTGCCGGATTCCGGGTGTGTAAATTTCCTGCACGAGTCTGGCTGCTGGAAGTCGGCGATCGCCGCTGGTTGTGGGATACGGGCTATTCGTCCTGGTTTGATCGCTACACTCGCACCGGTATTTTTCGTGTATACCGCCACCTTACCCCGGTCTATTTCGACGAGAAACTGTCGTTAGTCAATCAACTGGATGCACTCGGGCTGGCAGGCAACGATATCGACGGCATTATTCTTTCGCACTTTCATGCCGATCATATTGCCGGGCTGCGTGATTTCCCTGACGTTGCCTGTGTCTGTTCCGGTGAGGGATGGCACCATGTACGCCCGTTACGGGGTCTGGCGGCGTTACGCGAAGCGTTTATTCCGGGGCTGATCCCCTCTGACTTTGAAACGTCATTACGCTTTATCGAAAGCTTCAACACCCTGACGCTCCCTGCGGCGTTGGCGCCGTTTGAACGGGGTTACTTGCTGCCCGATAGCGATGGGCAAATCATCCTGGTCGATCTCCCCGGACATGCGGTGGGCCACATCGGCGCGTTTGTGTTGACGGATGAGGGCTGGACATTGCTGGCCGGAGATGCCGCATGGGCGCCCGCTAACTATCAGGAACTGCGCGGCCCGTCGCGACTGGCCAATCTGGTGCTGGCCGATTCTGCCGTTTACGGGCGCACCCTCGAGAAACTGAACCAGTTGTGGCGTGCAGGCGCTGTAACCATTCGTCTGTGTCACGAGGGGGATCTGTGATCCCGCTGATGACGCTGTGGCGATATTTTCGTTTTCGCCAGCTACGCTTTACCCGACGCGAACAGCTGGAGGCGTGGCAGGAAAAAAAACTGCGCGCATTTCGGCGTCGGGTGCTGAAAAACAGTCCGTGGTTCCGGCGCTGGCTCTCGCTGCCGTTTGAGCAATGGCCGCTGATGGATAAAGCGCTAATGATGACCCACTTTGACGAGATGAACACGGCCGGTTTGCACCAGCAGGCGCTGATGGACTGTGCGTTGAGCAGCGAGCGAAGCCGCGATTTTACGCCGAAGGTAGGCCGATTCAGCGTCGGGTTATCGTCAGGCAGTTCCGGCAGGCGTGGGTTGTTTGTCGTCAGCCCGCAGGAGCAACAAATTTGGGCGGCGGGCATGCTGGCGAAAGTGCTGCCAGACGGCCTGTTTGCCGGAGAGCGCGTCGCGCTATTTCTGCGTGCAGACAACCATCTCTATCATAGCGTCAACAACCGTTGGTTAAGCCTGATGTTCTACGATCTGTTTGCGCCGTTTCGCCAGCAGTGGTCACAGCTTGAGCAGCAGTCACCGACGTTGCTTGTCGCGCCCGCCCAGGTGTTGCGTGCACTGGCGCTGGCGGTGATGACGGGGGAGTTGTCGCTGAACGTCAAAAAGGTCATTTCCGTGGCGGAGGTGCTGGAGGCGCAAGATCGTGAGTTGTTGCAGCAGGTGTTTGGCGATGTAGGGGAAATCTATCAGGCCACTGAAGGCTTTCTGGCAACAACCTGTCGTTGTGGCACGCTGCATCTGAATGAAGAGTTTATGTATATCGAGCCTGAATGGCTTGATGAGCGGCGTTTTGTACCGATTATTACCGATTTTACCCGCACCACGCAGCCGATTGTCCGTTACCGACTGGATGATGTGTTGGTTGTCAGCGATACGCCGTGCGCGTGCGGCAGCGTGACGCGGACTCTTGAACGGATTGAAGGGCGTCAGGATGACCAACTCTTACTGCCGGGTGACGACGATTGTGTGCATACAGTGTTTGCCGACCCATGCAGCCGTGTGCTGGCGCAGGTGTTACCGTTGACGGCGGATTATCGGCTGGTGCAAACCACGGCCGGTCATCTCCGGTTGATGGCCGATTGCGACTTGCCGCGCCTGGAACAGTGCCGTCGTGCGCTGGAACAACTGTTTGTCCGTCAGGGCATCGACACGTCACGTCTGAGCTGGTCGTTAATATCGCAAACACCCCCGACGCAATTTGACAGTAAGCGTCGACGAATTATTTGCCAGTGGAGAAGGGAATGAGACTGACCACACGGTGTTTGCCCGGTTGTCGTGAAGCGCGATTGCGCACGCCAGGAGGGTGAGGGTGAAGATATTGCTGACCGGCGCATCGGGGTTTATTGGCAGCACGTTTCTGCGCCGCTTTGCTGACCGTGCCGATCTTGAACTCTGTGGTGTTGGACGGCGAGCGGTAAACGATTTCCCGCCCACCGTGCGTTATCACGCGCTGCCGCTGGAGAAGCTTGCAGAACTCAACGTTACGCCGGATGTGGTCATCCACGCCGCAGGCAGAACCTCGCCCTGGGGATCGCCACAGGACTATGAACGCGATAATGTTGAAACGACCCGGCAGGTGATCGACTTTTGCAACCAACGCAATTTTCCCCGCTTGATACTGCTGTCGAGTTCAGCGGTCTATTCGCGCTTTGCCCATCAATTCAACGTGCGTGAAAACGCGGAAATCGGGCCGCAGTTTACCAGTGAGTATGGCCGCAGTAAGTATCAGGCTGAAGCGTTAGTAAAGGCCTACCGTGGTGAGAAAACAATTTTTCGCCCCTGCGCGGTGTTCGGTGCGGGCGATCGATTACTGTTCCCGCCATTGCTGAGCGCGGCCAGAAAAGGGCAGCTTGTCAGGCTGCGAAACGATGTCACGCCAGCGCAGGCCGATATTATGCCGGTTGGGATGCTGTGTGATTATCTGCTGCGGGCGGCTCGCCACCCACAGTTGAGAAGCTGCTATAACATTTCGGCGGGACAACCCGTTGAGACGGCCGCATTTTTGGATGATGTGCTGCGACAACTGGGTCTGCCGTTACCGGTAAAAACAGTGCGTCCTGGCACCGCGTTGCGCGTTGCGGGGGCGCTGGAGTGGCTATGGCGCTGGCTTCCTCTGGGGGGCGAACCGCCGATCACCCGTTTTGGCATCGGGGTGTTTAGTTATGCCGCTACGCTGGATATCACTGCAATGCGCGAAGACTTTGGCGCGCCAGACGGCACCCTTTCGCAAAGTGTGCAGGATTTTTTACAACATTATCGGACGGTGAACGCATGCTGCTGATTGCTCTCCTCTGGCTGCTTATCCTGCTCTTTAAGCTCTTTTTTGCGCTCAGGATATTACGTACAGCAGATCGTGGTTGTCATGGCGAACTGGAGGCGGTGACGGTGATGCAACCGATCCTCAGCGGCGATCCGGCGCTGGAAAGCGTCCTGGCGTCAACCGTTGAGCAGTTGCGCGGCGCGGCATTTTTCTGGCTTATCGATGATGACGATGCAGAAGCCGCGCAGGTGACGCAGCGTTTGCAACAGCGCTATCCACAGCAGCATATTGTGGTTTTCTCTTTTCCTCAGGCGCCGGAAGGCGTTAATCCCAAGCTGTTTAAGCTGGAGCAGGTGAGGGCGCAGGTGGCCCGCGACGTTATTCTGGTGCTGGACGATGATGCTGTATTGAGCGCGGCGTCATTGCGCCACATGTTGAGTGAACTGACGGATAATACTCTGGTGACCGCGCTTCCCTGGTATCGTGCGGCGGACAACCTGCCTTCTCGTTTGCTGGCGCAGTTTGTTAACGATAATGCTGCGCTGACCTATTTGCCGCTGTTAACGTTCGCACCGCCGCTGACGCTGAATGGGATGTGTTATGCCATCCGCGGTGAAACGCTGGAGCGCGCTGGTGGTTTTGCGCCAGTGCTGCATCACCTGACGGACGATCTGGCGATGGCGACGCTGTTAACGCATCATGGTGTACGCATTGTGCAGTCGACTGCGGCGGTGCGTGTGCAGACCAGCGTGGCCGACGGTACACGCTATTTCCGCCAGATGCATCGCTGGTTCCTGTTTGCCACGCTGCTGATGCGTGAAAAAAGCGCGGCAGTCAATCTGTCGATTTTTCTGCTGCAGGGACTGCACCCGCTGCTACTTTGGACGCTGCTGGTTATGGCGTTCGGCAGCGCGACACACGGCGCTCTTCTGGTGGGAATCGTTGTGATACGCCATCTGGCGCTACGTGGTGTCCAGCGCGCCGTAGCACCGGAAATTCCTGCGCATCCGTTGCTGTCATTGTTGTCCGAATTACTCCAGCCTTTCCATCTGCTGCATGCGCTGGTTAATCGCACCATTTACTGGCGTTCGCGTCGCTACCGTATTTTCAGCAACGATTGTTTTACGTCGCTATGACAAAACCTGATTTACAGATTGCTTTTATTACCGGCCGTAGTCGTCCGGATAACGCGTCGCTCAGTCCTTCGCAGGCGGCGTTTTTGCAGCGGGTTGTCGGCCATCATCAGCCGGTTGCGGTGAATTTTCCGTGGAGTGCTCAACCCGTGCCGTGGCTGGCAACTGGCCTGCTGCGCGCCAGCGTCAATAATGCACGGGAATATCTTGGTGCGCGGCAGTCAGGCTTTGCCTTGCGTTACCAGGCGCAGGCGCTGGAGATGCTGGCGTCAGCAAACCATACGGTACTGCTCTGTGGCAGTTGTGGACTGGAGTTGCTTAATCAGTTGCGCTTACCGCCTGAATGGCTGGCGCGTATCAGTGTTTTTGCCTTTGGTCCGGTTGCGCGTCGCCGACCGGACTGCCGTCATTTGCTGGTACAAGGAGAGCAGGACTGGATTTCGCGCTGCTGGTTTCGACACGCGGACAGACGCATTGCCTGCGGTCATATGAATTATCTTGAACAGCCGCAACTGGCGGCGCTGTGTCGCCAGTTTATTGATGAACCAGGCAGACAGGGAGCGTAGATGCAGCGTTTATTCGATCTGATCCCCGCAGGTGTAACCCGCATTGATTTGCTGGCACCGCCGTTTTCCGGCCATTTACATCCCGTGCTGGCGATGGGACGCGTGCTGTCCGAACGTTATCAGGTACGCATTATCAGCACCCGCGGTGTTGCGTCTTCTGTCGCGGCGGCGGGGCTGATGGGGCTGTCGCTGCCTGGCGATTACGATACGCCGCTGTTGTCGGTCGTGAATCCGAAATATGCGGTAGGCTCCCATCCGCTGCGGTTGTATCGGCAGTTTCGCCAGGTTGTGGGGTTATTGAAGAATTTCGGCGATGAACTGGAACAACTGTGGCTGCGTGAAGGTGTGCCCGATCTGGCAATCGCTGATTTTACACTGCCTGTTGTCGGTGAAGTTTGTCGCCGGCGTGACGTCCTGTGGTGGAGCAGTTTGCCGTCACCCTGCGTGCTTGACACTCCCGATGGCGCGCCTGCGTACTGCGGCGGGTTAATGCCTGCGCAGAACGGGTATCAGCGTTTGTGGCACACCTTGCAACGAAAAAAAGTGCGACTGTTTAAACACGCCGTATTCTGGCTGTTTCGCGACGTTATTCGCCAGACAGGGATCGAGAGCCTGTATCGGCAGGATGGCAGCGAAAGCGCTTACTCGCCGCTGCGCATTCTGGCGCTCAGCGAAGAAACATTCGAATTCCCGCGCAGCTGGCCTGCGGCTGTCAGCTTTATCGGCCCGGCACTCTACACGCCGCCAACGCAGTGTGCCGCACCGCCATTCGAAGCCAATAAACGCCACGTGCTGGTGACACTCGGTACACACCTGGACTGGCATAAAGATGCAGTGATGAACGCGGTTATTGCGCTGGCGAGCACCCTGCCTGACTGGGTATTCCATTTCACCGATGGGCATCAGACCGTCGCGGGACAGCAGCAACAGGACAATGTTTACCGCCTGTCCTGGGTGAATTATGACAACTGGCTGACGCGCTATGATGCGGTCATTCACCACGGCGGCGCCGGGATTATGTGGCATTGCCTGGAGAAGAATATTCCGGCGCTGGTGTATCCGGTGGATTATGACCAGTTTGATCATGCAGCACGGTTAGACTGGAGCGGGAAAGGAGTCTGGATTAAGGACGGATTAAAAGGACTGGAAACGGCGGGACCGTTATTAATGGCGCTGGTTTATGCGGATGTTTCAGACCCGCGATAATAAGCAAAGTTACGATTTACCTGAATGTATGAAAACTCTTTATTATTAACAGGTTATAAGGAATTCTATGCTAAACTGGATTTTTAATGATAATAAACTCACGCTACGGCAAATTTGCTTAGACAGCAAACTATCGACAGCTAAAAAAATACAGAAAATCGATAAGTACCTGGCGAATGGTGGTGATATTAATTTTATTGACCCCGAAATTTCTCCGTGTAACGTGCTGGTTCCCCTGACGCGTAACCCAGAGTCAGATGTCTCTCTGGTGCAATACCTGCTCGATAAAGGGGCACACATTGAGTGTAATGGTTTCAGCGCGTTTCATTCGGCTATCGAGTTCAATAATACACAGCTAGTGACACTTTATCTCAATGCTGGCGCAGATCTTTATTATCAGAATAAATTTAATAATTGTTGGCTCAACTACCTTTTTCATCCTGATCCACAGTATGTCTATCAGGAAAGTCAACGTAAAGACATGATAGATCTTCTGCTTGAGTCTCACCTGGATATCAATAAACCGGTAAGTTTTTGGACCAATGGGGAGCTAAACCACCCATTGGAAATATTATATTCAGAACAAAGCAAAGAGCTGTTTTTACATATCATAAATAAAGATATCACGCTGAATATTGAAGAGACCACGCTGATTGAGGATATTATTCGATCAAACCAATTTTGGGGTCTTGAGGCATTTGTACCGTTGGTGAAACGCTATCCGGATTATAAAAAAGAGCGCTACATTATGGCCAATGATAGCAGCTTTTGGGATGACGCCAATCTGCTGGAATTGTGTGTTTATGAAAAAGCTGCGGACTATTGTGAATATTTGCTCGACAATTATCCAGAACTGAAAGCAGACTCTCGCGCCAAAAGTTTGGTCTACACGGCGCTGACATCAGAGTTTGATCTGCGAATTATCGAAAAACTGCTTAAAGTCACTGTCGATATCAATCGCATCTATAAGATGACGCCACCAGACGCTTATCAGGCACCGTTGATTAGCCAGTATCTGAATAATCCTCATTTTACCGATCCCAATAAGCGCGATTACATCTATCAGGCCCTTGAACTGTTACTCAAATATGGCGCTGACCCAAATAGTGAGTTCGTCAACAACGGTAAACCGTATGAGATGTTGAGCTGGTCAAATTTACGATTACTCATTTACCCAATGGTAGAAAAAAGAACGTTCTTACCCCAATTTCTCGATCTCTTTTTGCAGTATGGTCTGGATATCAATAAGAAATTTGGCTCCGTAGAAGAACCGACCTTACTGACCATCACTCAGCGCGGTTCATGGAAAGAAGACCAGGAAACGATCATTAAGGTGATGGAGTATTTGCTGCCATTGGGACTTGATTTAAGCCTCACCAATATTTACGACACTAATTTCGTCTCAGCCGCCGCTATTTCTTGTCGTACTCAGCTGCTTGAATGGTTGATTCACCAGGGGGGCGATATTCATACTCATTGTGGTCACGATAACTCCCCTATCTTACATAAAGCCATTTCGACCTACTCGTTAGCTGAAATAACCGGACCTATACGCCGTCAGACCGTTCAGCTTCTGTTACAACATGGCGCGAAACTTGAAGAGTTTTCAGTCGATGAACAATTTACGCCGTTGATGTGCGCCTGCTACTACGGTGCCCAATCCTGCGTCGACGTTCTGTTAGAGCAGGGGGCTAACCCTAATGCGCTTAATGGTGAGGGCACCACGCCTGCCCTGTGTGCCATCACCGGCGGTGGCTCAAATGAGTTTCCTCGTTTTGAATCCACGGCTGTGCGGATCCTGAAGCTATTACAGCAGTATGGTGCTAATTTAACGGTGGAGGATTGCCATGGCAACAGTCCGCTCGTGGTAGTAATCCGGTTGAATTATAAAGAGATATTTGAGGCACTTCTCCAGATGGTGCCGTATAGCCAGGCGCAGCTTGAACACGCGCTCGCCATCTCTGAGCCAGAGAGCTATTTCCACCGCCGTCTACAGCAGCAGATCAATGGGGAAACTGCGCCCATTCCCACCAAAGCAGAAAGCGAACCAGAGCAACCCGTCTTGCCTGCAGGCGAAGATAAACCCGCCATTGAGGCAATGGAACCACAACCGCGGGTAATAAAAGCCAGCCCAGAGGCCTGCAGTGCGGCCTCGCAGAGAAGCCAAATTCCGACGATTATCGAACTGAAAGCCAAAGTGAAAAGTTTCTTTAAACCGGTAGCCAGCGATCCCGATATTACGGCTACTCAATTAAACGGTATTGAAGAACAGGTAGACCTGTTAATTGAAAAACTGGATAACTTCAGCTTTTTTCGCAATCAGGCCACCAAAGAGGAATTTGAAGAAGGCGTTCAGGAATATATCGATGAAACCGTCGGGCAGATCAACACTCTCATTGAGGATGATTATCCGGCACTGACCGAAGCATTGGTCGATGCGGTTTGGGTCATTTTGCAGTTCTATCGGGTGGATATTGAGATTGAAACCGCCCTCAGAAAACGCTTCTGGTAAGGTTTCGCTTACGGTCAGAGCCATCTGAGTGGGATGGCTCTGGACTTTGCGACATCAAGAACAACGCGATATTAAAACGCAGCATGTTTTGGCAGCGTCAGAATAAAACGGGTGGCGCGTAAATCAGAGGTGACGGCGACGGTTCCCTGATGGGCGATGACAATTGATTTCACAATCGCCAGTCCAATGCCGCTGCCTTCGCCTTTACGTTGACGGGAGGGATCGACGCGGTAAAACCGGTCAAACAGACGCGGTAAATGTTCCGGTGCAATAGGGGTGCCAGGGTTCTCAACGATAATCTGCACCTGATTCTGCGCCTCAAAAAGCCGCACGGTGACGGATTCTCCCTTCGGGGTGTAACGCATCGCATTGGAGAGTAAATTACTTAACGCCCGGCGCAACATAATGGGGTCGCCAGACACCCAGCACGCGCGGCCTTCAAAGCGTAAACTCACCTCGCGCTCTTCAGCCCAGGCTTCGAAAAAGTCGAAGACTTTGCCCACTTCATCCGCCAGGTTCAGCGCCTTTTTCTCCGGAATGAGCTGATTGTTGTCTGCCTGTGCGAGGAACAGCATATCGCTCACCATCTTCGACATACGGCCAAACTCTTCGAGATTGGAATACAGCACATCCTCCAGCTCTTTCTGGCTGCGGGGTTGGCTGAGCGCAATCTCGGTTTGCGTCACCAGATTGGTGATCGGGGTTCGGATTTCATGGGCGATGTCGGCGGAGAAGTTGGACTGGCGAGTAAAAACATCCTCAATACGCTCAATCATGTGATTAAACGAGATAACCAGACGTTCCAACTCGATCGGCACGGCCTGCGGATCTAAGCGGACATCAAGATCTTTTGAAGTCATGTTTTGAATGCGCCGGCTCACGCTGCGGATCGGTTCGTGGCCTTTATACACGGCAAGCAGGACGATAAAAATAATCAGTATGCTGACCAATGAGGCTGTCATAATCAGCTTGTTTTTCAGGTCGTTAATATAGTGCAGATGAAAATCTATCGATAACGCCATATACAGCGTCCAGGCGGGTTTGCCGTCAGGTAATTGCCCCACCGGCAGACGGATCATCCGCCAGGTAGAGTGAGCGCCGTGTCCCTGATTGTGCCCCTGCATGTTCAGGGTTGGGCCGGAAAGCAAAAAGACGTCGCCGTTACCGGCATTTTTATCCGGCGTTGCACGACCGATAAACTCGCGCAGGTCAGGCGCACCTGGTGAATGAAAAATGGCCTTTTTATTAGCATCTTCGAGAGAAATCATCACATTTGAGTAGCCTGAAACCACATTTCGCAGGTTTTCCAGACGGCGGGATTCCGGCTCTTCGCCTTGGTTGAGAATTCGCTCCAGCGTCTGGCTTATCTCTTTTAAGTCATTAATATCCTGCTCGGCAAAGTGGACTTTTACCGAGTGGATCATGACCCAGGCAAAGGCGAAAAAGGCGGCGATGGTCGCCAGGCTGATAAAAAACGTCAGTCGTGTCGCCAGCGAGAAAGGGCGGCGAAACCGCTTAGTGGCCATCCGGCACCTCAAGCATATAGCCAACGCCGCGAACGGTCTGGATCAGTTTCGGCTCAAATTCGTTGTCTATTTTGGCGCGCAGGCGTTTAACCGCCACGTCGATGGCGTTGGTGTCGCTGTCAAAATTCATGTCCCATACCTGGGAGGCAATCAGCGAACGCGGTAACACTTCCCCTTGATGGCGCAGGAAAAACTCCAGCAATGTGAACTCTTTACTGGTCAAGGTGATCCGCGTTCCGTTGCGGGTAACTTTTCTGCTGACCAGATCCACGGTTAAGTCAGCCACCTGAAATTGACTCTCCACTATCACCGTCGCGCCCCGGCGCAACAGGGTTCTGACGCGGGCCAGCAATTCGGCGAAGGCGAACGGTTTCACCAGATAATCATCTGCGCCCAGTTCCAGACCTTTAACCCGATGCTCAATGGTGCCCAGCGCCGTGAGCAGGAGGATTGGCATCCCTTTGTTGGCGGCGCGCAGCATACGCACGATATCCCAGCCGTTCACGTCTGGCAGCATGATGTCGAGGATGAGCAGATCGTAATTGCTGGTCATCGCGAGGTGATATCCGTTCAGCCCGTTATCGGTCAAATCCACCACAAATCCGGCTTCTGTCAGACCTTTAGTCAGATATTCGCCGGTCTTGTTTTCATCTTCGACTATCAAAATCTTCATCACTTATTCCTTCACGCATTGACTGTGCGGGCTCTCAATTCTAGAGAAGCCGGATCGGATAGCAATCGGTTATTGGGAAAATGACAGTTTTGTCATTTTGCTGTCACGGGTTAGCCAGAGTCATTTCGGTAAGGTACGGGGCATCAGTTCACATTCACATTAGGGTTACGGGTCCACGGCGGGCGAAAAGGATTATGTACACATTTAAGCGTCTTACCCTCAGTGCTTTATTTGTTCTGACAGGATGTTCACTGGCGCCGGATTATCAGCGCCCGGAATCCCCCGTGCCGCAACAATTTTCCCTCTCGCAAAATGCGATGGTCCCCGCGACAACGGGGTATCAGGAAACCGGCTGGCGGACTTTTTTCGTTGACCAGCAGGTGAAAGTGCTGATTGGCGAGGCGCTGCGCAACAACCGCGATTTGCGCATGGCAACGCTGAAGGTGCAGGAAGCGCGAGCGCAATATCAGGTGACGGATGCCGACCGATATCCGCAGCTCGACGCAGACTCGAGCGGTAGCTGGAGTCGTAAAGTCGAAGGGGACTCCCGTACGACCCGCGAATATGAAGCCGGGTTGAATTTGAGTTTCGATCTGGACTTCTTTGGCCGCTTGAAGAATATGAGCGAAGCTGACCGACAGAACTTTTTCGCCAGTGAAGAAGCCCGTCGCGCGGTGCATATTTTATTAATCTCCAACGTCTCGCAAAGTTATTTCAACCAGCGCCTGGCCTATGCGCAACTGCAGGTCGCGCGGGAAACATTACAAAACTATCAACGCTCCTACGCGTTTGTCGAAAAACAACTGCTGACCGGCAGCACCAACGTGCTGGCGCTGGAGCAGGCGCGGGGCGTGATTGAAAGTACGCGGGCTGACATCGCAAAACGGCAGGGAGAGCTGGCGCAGGCCACGCATGCCTTACAACTGCTGTTGGGGAGCTACACAACGTTACCGAATGAGAACGTGGGTAACGCCGGAGATATTAACGGCGTCAAATTACCGCCTTCGCTCTCTTCGCAAATCTTATTACAGCGTCCGGATATTATGGAAGCTGAACACGCATTAATGGCGGCCAATGCCAATATTGGCGCGGCGCGTGCGGCATTTTTCCCCTCCATTACGCTGACCGGTTCGCTTTCAGGTAGTAGCAGCGATCTTTCCAGTTTATTTAATCCCGGTAATGGGATGTGGAATTTTATCCCTAAAGTGGAGCTGCCGATTTTTAATGCCGGTCGTAACCAGGCCAATCTCGATTTAGCCGAAATTCGCCAGCAGCAGTCGGTGGTGAATTACGAACAAAAGATCCAGAACGCCTTTAAAGAGGTGGCGGATGCACTGGCATTACGCCAAAGCCTGGCGGATCAAATTACCGCGCAACAACGCTATCTGGATTCCCTGAATATTACGCTGCAACGCGCCAGAGTGCTCTATCAGAACGGCGCGGTGAGTTACATCAACGTGCTGGATGCAGAACGTTCGCTGTTTACCACGCAGCAAACCTTACTTGATCTCAATTATGCCCGGCAGGTGAATGAAATTAGGTTGTTCACTGCACTGGGCGGCGGTTGGGCGGAATAAAACCAGGATACAAACTCAGGAGACAATATGATGACCACAACGATTAAAGCCGCTGTTTTTACTCTTTTTACGCTCGTCGCAGCGAATGCGCAGGCCAATGAACATCAACATGAAGGGATGATGAACGCGACCCCTGCTGCTGAGCAGACGCAAGCAATCAGCGCGACGGGTATCGTGAAAGCCATCGATATGGAAAATAAAAAAATCACGATTAACCACGATCCCATTCCTTCCGTGAACTGGCCGGCAATGACGATGCGCTTTACGCTGACGCCGCAAACGCAGCTCGGTGATATTAAGGTCGGTGACAAAGTGGCGTTTAATTTTGTGCAACAGGGAAATTTGTCGCAGCTGCTGGATATTAACGTCAGTCAGTAATAGGTATGGCTCGCCACCGATATTCTTGCCTGCGTTCAGTAGAACGCGGGTAAGCGTAGATAAGAAATGGAAAACACTATGGCGTCTTTTAAACTCAATAATCTCGCGCTTATTTTTGCCAGCATGCTTGTCGGCGGCATTATTTCTGTCGGGGGATATGCATATTATTCTTCAACGCACGGAACTGCTGATATGACACCTGCGCCGGAAAAAGAGGCGCGGAAAGTTCTGTTCTGGTATGACCCGATGTACCCAAATACCCGTTTTGATAAACCGGGGAAATCTCCGTTTATGGATATGGACCTGGTCGCGAAATATGCCGATGAAGAGGCGGGTGATGTCTCAACGCCGGGCGTGCGCATCGATCCTGTCCAGACCCAGAATTTGGGACTGAAAACCGAAACCGTACGCCGTGGACCGTTGAATTATGCGCAGACGTTTCCGGCGAATGTCAGTTTTAACGAATACCAGTTTGTGATTGTGCAGGCGCGTTCTGCCGGATTTATTGACAAGGTTTACCCGCTGACGGTCGGCGACAAAATCAAGAAAGGCACGCCGCTGATAGAGTTGACGATCCCCGACTGGGTGGAAGCGCAAAGTGAATACTTGCTCCTGCGGGAGACGGGCGGCACGGCAACCCAGGTGGAGGGGATTCTGGAGCGGCTACGACTGGCGGGTATGCCGGAAGAGGATATCCGCCGTTTAACAGCGACCCGTAAAATTCAGACGCGATTTACGCTCAAAGCGCCGATTGATGGGGTGATTACCGCCTTTGATTTACGCACCGGCATGAACATTGCCAAAGATAACGTGGTGGCGAAAATTCAGGGGATGGATCCGGTGTGGGTCGCCGCCGCCGTTCCGGAATCTGTCGCCTGGCTGATAAAAGATGCCTCCCAGTTTGCGCTAACCATTCCGGCCTGGCCGAATAAATCGTTCACCATTCGCAAGTGGAGCATCCTGCCAAGCCTCGACGCCACCACCCGAACGCTTCAACTGCGCTTGCTGGTGGATAACCCCGATGAAGCGCTGAAACCGGGTATGAATGCCTATCTGAAACTGAATACCGAAAGCGAGCCGATGCTGCTGATCCCGTCAAAAGCGCTGATTGATACCGGCAAAGAGCAGCGGGTGATCACCGTCGATAGCGACGGACGTTTTGTGCCGAAACGCGTCTGGGTATTTCACGAATCGCAAGGGATGACGGCCATTCGTTCCGGGCTGACCGAAGGTGAAAAGGTCGTTTCCAGCGGCCTGTTCCTGATCGACTCCGAGGCGAATATTTCCGGCGCCCTGGATCGCATGCGGGCGCACACGCTAGCAGACACCTCCGCTCCGGCGACCCATTCACACTGAGGGAATCGTAAATGATTGAATGGATTATTCGCCGGTCAGTGGCAAATCGTTTCCTGGTGATGATGGGGGCGTTGTTCCTCAGCGTCTGGGGAACCTGGACCATCATCAATACCCCGGTTGACGCACTGCCCGATCTCTCGGATGTGCAGGTTATCATCAAAACAAGCTATCCCGGTCAGGCACCGCAAATTGTTGAAAACCAGGTGACCTACCCGCTGACGACCACCATGCTGTCCGTGCCCGGTGCGAAAACCGTGCGCGGTTTCTCGCAGTTTGGCGACTCCTATGTGTACGTGATTTTTGAAGACGGTACCGACCCGTACTGGGCGCGTTCGCGCGTACTGGAGTACCTCAACCAGGTGCAGGGGAAATTACCCCAGGGCGTTAGCGCCGAGATGGGGCCGGACGCCACGGGCGTCGGCTGGATCTTTGAATATGCGCTGGTGGACCGTAGCGGCAAACACGATCTGGCGGAACTGCGCTCCTTGCAGGACTGGTTTTTGAAGTATGAGTTGAAAACGATCCCTAACGTGGCGGAAGTCGCCTCGGTGGGGGGCGTGGTGAAAGAGTATCAGGTCGTTATCGATCCGATGAAACTCACCCAGTACGGTATCAGCCTGTCAGAGGTGAAATCGGCGCTGGATTCCTCGAATCAGGAAGCGGGAGGCTCGTCTGTTGAACTGTCTGAAGCGGAGTACATGGTCCGCGCCAGCGGTTATCTGCAAACCCTTGATGACTTCAACAACATCGTATTGAAATCCGCTGAAAACGGTGTCCCGGTCTATTTGCGGGATGTCGCACGTGTGCAAATCGGTCCGGAAATGCGCCGGGGTATTGCTGAGCTGAATGGCGAAGGCGAAGTCGCGGGCGGGGTGGTTATCCTGCGTTCCGGCAAAAATGCGCGGGAGGTGATTTCGGCGGTAAAAGAGAAACTGGCGACGCTGAAAAGCAGTTTACCCGCAGGCGTCGAGGTGGTGACAACCTACGATCGTAGTCAGTTGATTGACCGGGCGATTAACAATCTCAGCTATAAATTGCTGGAAGAGTTTATTGTCGTGGCGCTGGTCTGTGCGCTCTTTTTGTGGCACATCCGGTCGGCGCTGGTGGCGATTATTTCGTTGCCGCTGGGACTGTGTATCGCCTTCATCGTGATGCATTTTCAGGGGATCAACGCCAACATTATGTCGCTAGGGGGCATCGCCATTGCGGTCGGGGCGATGGTAGATGCCGCCATTGTAATGATTGAGAACGCCCACAAACGCCTGGAAGAGTGGGGGCACCTGCACCCTGGCGAAAAACTGGATAACGACACCCGCTGGAACGTGATCACCCATGCGGCGGTGGAAGTGGGACCGGCGTTGTTTATCAGTCTGCTGATTATCACACTCTCTTTTATCCCCATTTTTACCCTCGAAGGACAGGAAGGGCGGTTGTTCGGACCGCTGGCGTTCACCAAAACCTGGGCGATGGCGGGGGCGGCATTTTTGGCGATTGTGGTGACGCCGGTTCTGATGGGCTTTTGGATCCGCGGGAAGATCCCCGCAGAAAACAGCAATCCGCTCAACCGCTTTTTGATTCGCGTTTACCATCCGTTATTGTTGAAGGTATTACACTGGCCAAAGACCACACTATTAGTGGCGGTGTTCTCTATCCTGACCGTGCTGTGGCCGCTCAAAAATATCGGCGGGGAGTTTTTGCCGCAAATTAACGAGGGCGATCTGCTGTATATGCCTTCTACGTTGCCGGGGATCTCGGCGGCGCAGGCGGCTGATATGCTGCAAAAAACCGACAAACTGATCATGACCGTACCGGAAGTGGCGCGGGTGTTTGGCAAAACAGGGAAAGCAGAAACGGCAACGGATTCGGCGCCGCTGGAGATGGTGGAAACGACCATTCAGCTCAAACCGCAAGACCAGTGGCGTCCGGGAATGACGATGGACAAAATCATCGAGGAACTGGATAAAACGGTGCGCTTGCCGGGGCTGGCCAACTTGTGGGTGCCACCAATCCGTAACCGAATTGATATGTTGTCTACGGGGATAAAAAGTCCTATCGGGATAAAAGTGTCCGGCACGGTGCTGGCCGATATCGATGCTACCGCAGAGCAAATTGAAGAGGTGGCGCGAACCGTGCCCGGGGTTGCCTCTGCGCTGGCGGAACGGCTGGAAGGCGGGCGCTATATCAATATTGATATTCAGCGTGAAAAAGCCGCGCGTTATGGCATGACGGTCGGCGATGTGCAGCTGTTCATCACCTCGGCGGTGGGCGGCGCAATGGTCGGTGAAACGGTGGAAGGGATCGCGCGATACCCGATAAATCTGCGTTATCCGCAAAGTTATCGCGACAGCCCGGAAACGCTGCGTCAGTTACCGATTCTGACGCCGATGAAGCAACAAATTACGCTGGCGGATGTGGCTGAAGTGAAGGTGGTTGCGGGGCCGTCGATGTTGAAAACGGAAAATGCCCGTCCGGCCAGTTGGATCTACATTGATGCCCGCGATCGTGACATGGTGTCGGTGGTTAACGATCTCAAAAAAGCGATAGCGGAAAAGGTGCAGCTGAAGCCCGGCACCAGCGTGGCGTTTTCCGGCCAGTTTGAGCTCCTTGAGCGGGCGAACCACAAGCTGAAACTGATGGTGCCGACGACGCTGATGATCATTTTTGTGCTGCTGTATCTGGCTTTCCGTCGAGTGGGAGAAGCGTTGCTGATCATTACCAGCGTGCCGTTCGCGCTGGTGGGGGGAATCTGGTTCCTGTACTGGATGGGATTCCATTTATCGGTGGCGACCGGAACCGGGTTTATCGCGCTGGCGGGCGTCGCGGCGGAGTTTGGGGTGGTGATGCTGATGTACCTTCGTCATGCCATTGAAGCCGAACCTACGCTGGAAAACCCGCAGACCTTCACGCCCGAGAAACTGGATGAGGCGCTGTACCACGGTGCGGTTCTGCGTGTCAGACCGAAGGCCATGACTGTGGCGGTCATTATCGCGGGCTTGTTGCCCATTTTGTGGGGCGCCGGCGCCGGGTCAGAAGTTATGAGCCGCATTGCTGCGCCAATGATTGGGGGCATGATTACCGCGCCGCTGCTGTCGCTGTTTATCATTCCGGCGGCGTATAAATTGATGTGGTTGCGCAGGCACCGAAATCAGCAAACGTAATGTCCAGGATGATTGTTTCTCAATAATTATATAATCATCTCACGAAACTATTTAAGACCAGCATAGGTAATGCTGGTCTTTTTCCCTGTGTTCCTGCATTAAACCACGCGTATAAAGTGGTTATTTTTCAAAGCACAGAAAATATGCGAAATACCCCTGTAAAGCATGTGTTGATTGACCGGTACTCGCCTTAACTAAAATGTTACCCTTAATTCAGGTAGCTTGATTCTCTATTTCAGGTTGCACTTATGTTTGTTGACCTTTTTTGATTTAAACTAAATGCTACATTAAAAAAACGTTTGTGAACGAAAAGAAACCACGGATACCCGCTACACTGTTTATATTGCAATCTGCCCTTTTTTATTTCAGAATCGCGATGGTACGAGCCATTTTATTCAATTTTGTTATAAAGTTTGGGTTAAGTTTACGGGTTTAAGGCACACCGTACGCCAGGCCCCATCACATATGAATGTTTTTACATATCAATAAAACAGTAAAAATAGCTAAAAACTTAATTTTGCTCAAAATAATCGACATGAGATCCATTATGGTTATCCGAAACCAGGGATGGAAGCCTGTCTCGTGTTTATCTCAAACGAGAATGAGAAGTTTCTCAAATACAAAAATAAGGATTTAATGATGAGTTTTGGTATGGCGAAGGATGATAGATTTGAAATTATTGCCATCATTCGTGAAGAACTTCTCAAGAAGACGAAACTTGAAATAGTCTATAAAAACAATAGCATAGTAACGCAACTGGAAAAGGTCGACTTCGAACACTTCGCCATCTCCCACCATGAAGATATCGTCACTGAAAAAATTCAAGGTTTTATTCTGCACAGTGAAGCCGGAATTATTAAATTCAATGCCCGATTCGACCGCGAGTCCTCAGATGATAACGCGGGTGGATTAGTTTATTTTATCCCTGACATGATTTTTTTTGTTCAACGCAGGCAGCATCAGCGTTTCTCGTTTCTAAAGGGATTTAGTTTTACCTGCTTTGGGCGCTACAAAAACGGTGAAAATTACGTATTTAAAATTAAAAACATTTCGCGTGGCGGTTGTGCGCTTATTGCCGAAGAGGTGAATCCGCGCTTTCTGTATAAAGATGCGGTAATCAAAGGTTCATCGCTGGAGTTCGAACAGTTCGGCAACCTGCAGCTCGATATGAGTGTTATTGATGTTGTGGAGATCAATGAGTTTGATGATGATAATCAACTGTATTCCTGCCATCAAATTTCGTGCAAGTTTGATTTTAAAAATCACCGTGAGGAGTCTGAAGTTGAAAAAATCATTATCAACTTTTTGATGAGCAATAAAATTAGAAGTTTATAAGGAAGGTGAACTGGATGTTGATGTGTGGCAATGATAATTTTGTAGGGCGTGGCGTCTCTGAATTCCTGAAAAGTAAAGATGTACCGATTAGAACCTTCAGGCGCGAAGAGATGATCAGTCAGTCATCATTGTATCGGCATCATACGATGCTCTTCAATATCATTGATAACGGGCAGTCTTGTGCTGATTTTGTTGATTTTTTAAATAAAAATAGATTCAAGGTCTATGACAACAACATTGTCATCATCACCGACAGTCTGGTGGCGAAACTGTGTGTTGAGTTACTCTATGTCGAGAAAGCAATCGTATTAACTGAAAAGTCACCATTACGCGATTTTAATCAAATCGCGTCATTGTCACAGGGGCCAGGTCATTCCCGCACCTTCCGCTCACAAAAAAAACTTACCGACCGGGAACAACAAATACTGAGTTTATTGGTCGGCGGCTACAGTGCTAAAGAAATATCCGAGTTAGTCAACCTGAATTATAAAACAATTCAAACTCATAAGATGAAGATTGTCCTCAAGCTTGGATTAACGAACACTTCAGATCTGAATAAATTGATCGTCAGATTTAATCATTGTTTATCTTTTTTACCCTGAATCATATTGGGTCAGAAGATTTTGAATTATACTCTTCATACTTCAAGTTGCATGTGCTGAGGTTGCGTTCGCTCACCCCAGTGGCTTACTTTAGTATGCTCCTGGGCTTACTCCTTCCTGCAACTCGAATAATGTAGAGTCTATAATATTCACAGGGGCTGAGCGTGTCGTCATTTTTATTTGGCGGAAGTCGTCATTTTAGCTGTATTTTTAAGGAGGAGGAGGGTGTTTAATTCCAATGATGTACTCATAGCGCTACAGGGAGCGTTGAATACCAGTCAACTTTATATGGTCTATCAGCCCATTTTGAATTTACATACTCAAAAGATTTGTGGGTTTGAGGCATTAATGCGCTGGAATAGTCCTGACATGGGAATGATTTCTCCTGATATCTTTATTACGCTGCTGGAAAAAAGCGGCAGTATTGCGTCAGTCGAAGAGATGGTTTCGAATCCCCCCTGGGATGTCGCGGTCCGGTGGCCAGAAAATATTTCGCTCTCAATCAATTTTTCCGCGCTGGAACTCAGCGATCCCCAGTTACCTGAGCGTGTCAGGCGAAATCTGGCATTCTCAGGACTTGCCGCCAGTCGCTGCGAAATTGAAGTCACCGAAACCGCACCGATTCGTGACAGCCTGGTCGCCTCAGCGAATATGTCTGCGCTTAAAGCCATGGGGGTAAAATTGTCCCTTGACGACTTTGGTACCGGACATGCCAATCTTGATTATCTGCTGAAATATCCGTTCGATACCTTAAAAATTGACAAAGCGTTTGTGGCTGAGATTGAGCCTGATACAAAATCGGCAAAGATTGTGGAAGGTATTATCGTGTTGGCCCATGATTTTGGTATTGACGTTCTGGCTGAGGGTGTTGAAAGTAAGGAACAGTTAGACCGGTTAATTCGTATTGGCTGTGATAAAGCGCAGGGCTATTATATTTCGCATCCTGTCCCGGCAGAAAACATTCCCGCACTTTTAACACAATTCAATTATTAGAGCCTATCCCATTAGGCTATTTTACTTGTCATTTTGGCCCTGGGCAGTGCTCACAAAGGTTTACCTTTGAACGCCCCTGGGCGGCCCGTAAGGGTGAGCGTAGCGAATCAAATCCTCACGTACTACGTGTACGCTCCGGTTTTTCCGCGCTGTCCGTGTCCAAACTGACTACGCCAATTACGCCTACTGGGATAGGCCCTTAATCGTTCACTTCTGCAACGACCACTTCCCCCTAAATCCAGACCATAAAAAAGCCTTCTGTTAAAACAGAAGGCTTTTGATTTTAACTGTTCACCACATCTCTTTGAGGTGGTGAACAGTTATTTCTGGCTTTGATTAAAACATCTTTTTAAAGCCAATGGAGGCATTGATCGGCGCTTCAACCTGCGATTTACTTCCGCCATTACTGAATTGAGTGCCCAATTCACCGTAGACCTGCAAATCTCTGTCAATCGTCCAGGTCATACCGGCCGCCACTTCGGTACTGGAATACTGCTGAGACGATTCCAGTGTCGTGGTTGTCACGGCGTTGCTGAAGTGCGTTTTGTCTTTTGAACCCAGACCCTGCCACAGGTTTACACGACCGTAAGGCTGGATTTTGCCGTGATTCGTGTCGTAATCCCCCACCAGACGAACGCCGAGGCGGGCAGTGAACGAATCTGCCGTATCCATTTTCACCTTCGTTTTGGTTGAGCCATTCAGCGTGCTGTCGTCAAAATCACTGTACTGATAGATCAACTGAGCTTGCGGTTCCAGACTCCAGGCGCTGGCGCCTAAGCGGAACGGTTTGCCCACTTCTGTTGACGCCGTCAGCGTGTTGCCTTTCACGGTGTACGAATCGCTATTACCCGATGCCGCCAGGCGGGAATCATGGTTGCCGTACTGCAGAACGTTATCAACATACATGCCGGTTTCAGAGAACCAGGTGGCATAGCCGCCAATGTAGAACCCATTGTCGTCGATATTGCCGCCTTTACCGGCGCTGCCAACGTTGGTGCCATTCACGCTGCTGTCGATATCCAGGACGCTGGCATAAACCCCGGCTTTCCAGTTCGCGCCGCCGTAGAGGTCGGCACCGACCTGAATCCCGGAGGTATGGCTGCTGGTTTCAGTCCCCGTTGCATCATCCAGTTTGGTTTTTCCGGAGTAACCGATCATCCGTGCCCAGGCACGGTTGTCTTCATCGATGCCTGGCTTGATGTCATCCCCCATACGCTGGTGCATATTACCCAGCAAGCTGAGATCGCCCTGGCGTACTACGCTCGCGAGGCCGTTGATCAGCATCGTTTCCGGACGGTATTCGCTTCTCAGGTACCAATTTTCTCCTTGACCCTGTGCGTTACCGGCGTGCAGTTGATATTCAAAGGCACCGGCCGCCATACGGTCAGAGGCCAGATGGAAGGCATCCTGCGTGCTTTGCGCGGTGGTGGTGGCGCCGTTCAGCGCGGTAACGACTTCGATACCATCGCCGACGGTCGGCGCGCCCAGTCCGGAACCGTCCACATCCAGCAGTGTACTCCCGCTCGCTTTACCGCCGTCGATGACCAAACGGTCTGCAGTACCTTTACCGCTGGCGTCCTGCGAAGCCGCGATTTTCAGCGTGCCGCCTTTCCCGATGTAATCCCCTTTAACAGTTAAGGTTGAGCCGACCTGTTGACCGAGAAGTGAAACATCACCGCTGTTATCCAGTCCTGCGACCGTCTGGTTGTAACCCTGGGTGTTCAGGGTCGTACCTTCCAGAACATAGTGCTGCGATGCCGCGCTCAGGGTGTTTTCGCCACCGGCTTGCAGCACGCCATTGGCTACCAGCGAGACGCCGCTGTAGTTGTTGGAACCTTCCAGTACCGTCGTACCGCTACCGGTTTGCAGCAACATGCCTGTACCGCTGATATTGCCGCTGATGGCATAGGTATTGGCACGGTTGATATTTAACGCGCCGTTATCAACGATGTCGCCCTGGATGCTGCCGATATTGCCGCCGGTGCCCAGCTGCAAGGTGCCCTGTGCGATGGTGGTGCCACCGGTGTAGGTGTTGTCCTGGGTTAACGTCAATGTCCCTTTGCCGGTTTTGGTGAGATGACCGTTACCTTCCACTTCCGTCAGCAGCGCCACATTGTGGCTGTTGGTGTCGAAGGTGCCGCCGCCGGATTCCAGCGTGACCTGACGCGCCGTGTTGAACGCTTCGCCATATTTCAGCGTACCGCCATTAAAGGTGATGCCTGTCTCTGGCGCACCCAGATTCTTATCACCGGCAACCTGCAGCGTACCGGCCGTAATGGTGGTGCCGCCGCTGTAGGTGTTGTCGCCATTGAGGATCAGCGTCCCCAGGTCGCCCTTATTCAGACCGCCGGTGCCGCGAATCTGGCTGTCGATAGTGGCGGTGTATTTCGCGCCATCTACGGTGCCGTCGCCGACGCGAATCAACGTATTCGCCGTGTTGGTCGTAATCGCTTCACCGCCGACGTGATAACCGCCAGTGGCGAACTGCGCCCCGCTGATGATCACATCACCTTTGCTGTTATCAACGGTCACATTGCCCGCTTCACCCTCGAAGACGGCAAATGCGGCATCGGTGAACGGCGCGTTGAGAATACCTTCCGGTGTGGATTCGTCGGTGGTCCAGTTGTCGTTGCCTTTGCTGGACTGCCAGATGCCGTCGCCGCCGTTGATCACGCCATTGTTTTTCAGCTCGCCATTTTCACCCCCGGTACCGTCCCAGAAGCGCAGGGTGAGTCCGGCGTGATTGACCAGGTTGACCTGGTTTTTGACCGAGGTCTGCACGTACAGACTGTCTGCCGCTTCCGGCGCATCGGCAATATCCATCACATTGTTGGTCAATGTGCCGGTGTAATTGATGACGCGATAAACCCCAACGTCAAAACTTCCGCCTGGCGTGGTCTCAATATTCAGCTTACCGTCGAGGGTGAGATCGCCATTCACGTTGATCAGATCGTTAAATGCGCCCCCCGGCGTGTTGGCCTGGCCGAACTGATAATCCAGTTGTGAATTGTCGCTCAGGTTCAGGGAACCGGTGGTGAGTTTACCGACGCTATTCAGCGCGGCGCCCGCCGTGATGTGGCCGTTGTCGTTCACATTAACGGTACCGCCGATAATTCCGTCGCCGCCGAGCGTCGCGCCGGATTTCACCGTTACCAGACCCGTTGCCGCAGACTGATTTCCGTTCACCAGCAGGACGCCCTGGTCGACATCGGTGGTGCCGGTGTAGGTGTTATCGCCGGTTAAGGTCAGCGTACCGTCGCCGATTTTCACCAGACTGCCGTCAGTGCCGCTGATGATACCGCTGATGGTGTCATCAAGACTCAGATTGCCCAGTGACAAACGCTTATCGCCCAGCTCAACGTTACCGGCACCGGAAAGTGAACCGATAGAGGTTGCGCTATTGACGCCACGAATATCGACGTTACCGCCCGCCTGGTTTTTCACCTGAGCCATTTCCGCCATGGCGTTATCGGCAAAGGTCATCAGCCCGCTGTTGGTCACTATCGCGGTGCCGCCGCTGGCGTCATCCTGCAGTGCCAGGGTGCTGTCGCTGGAAACCGCAATACGTGAATTTCCTGCGGTGGTGTTTTCAGTAAACAGCGCGGTTGAGCCGCTGTTCAGGTTGATTTTGGCGTTTTCCGCTGTCGCCTGTTGCGAGAAGATGGCTTTCGCTTTCTCGGTCAAATTCAGGGTTGAACCGGCGGCAGTGACCGTATCGGCCAGCGTTAACAGACTGTCTGCAATGTTCATGGTGAGTGATTGCAGGCTGGTATCTGCGCCGCTGACGTTGAGCGTAGCGCCTTTGTTCATCTCCACCGTGCTGCTGGCGTTGCTGCCGAATGCACCGGTTTTACTGACGTTTACCGTGACGTTGTTGGCGTTACCTGTCCCGGCAATTTCGGTTGCGCCCTGGTAGCTGTTGGCTCGGTCAAACGTCAGGGTGCTGCCCGCCGTGCTGGAGCTGCTGGTTACCTTCAGTTTACCCGCACCCGTGATATCGCCGGTTGGGGTGAAGTGATGCGCGTTCAGATCAAAGACCTCGGCATCTTTATTCGCGCCCAGGGTGATGGTCCTGTCGCTGCTCAGATCGGCGCCCAGTTGCAGCGTTGAGGCATTGTTAATGGCGAGCCCCGTACCTGCCTGACCCAGGTTTTTGTCGCTGGAGATTTGCAGCGTACCGCCGTCAATGCGCGTTCCACCACGGTATTCGTTCTCGCCGGTTAAGATCAGACGGCCCAAATCCGTTTTCACCAGCGTCAGTTTATCGGCGCTGTCGCCTTCGAGAATACGAGATTCGATGGTCGCGGTAACGTCAGCCCCTGCAGCACCTTCACCGACGCGCAGCATCAGTTCGTTGCCGCCTGCGGTGGTGGCATAACCGTTCAGCGCATCGCCTTTAACCACGTAACCGTCGGTGCCAAACTGCGCGCCGGAGAACGCAACTTTCCCTGCGGCATCATCCACCTCAACGGTGCCTGCTTTGCCGGTAAAGATAGCGAAGGCTTTTTGCGCCCACGGTGCGTTGCCATTGCCGTCTTGTTGCGTCCAGTTATTGTCGCCGTTGTCGCCGATAGCCATCCATTTGCCGTCGCCGCCGTCAATCGCGCCGTTGCCTTCAATACCGGATTTACCGTGATTGCTGCCTGACGTTTGTCCGTCCCAGAATTGCAGGGTGACGCCGTTGGCGTTGACCAGGTTCACCTGATTTTTCAGGATGGTCTGAACAAAAATATTGCTCTTATCCTGACCACTCGGCACGCTTCCCAGATCCAGCGTTTGGTTGTCCAGGTTGCCGCCATAGTTATAAATGCGGTAGACGCCAGGGCCGAACTGCCCGCCAGCGCTTTCGGTGACGTTCAGCGTACCGTCCAGCTTCAGGTCGCCTGCAACATCGATTAAATCGTTACGCGCGCCGCCTGGCACAAAGGCTTGTCCAAGCTGGAAATCGGAGGTGGTCTGGTTGCCCAGTTTCAGATCGCCTTTAATGGTCAGCGTACCCGCGCCGCCATCGCCTGCGCTGATGGTCGTGCTGTTATTCATGGCAACGTCGCCGCCAATCACGCCAACCCCGCCCAACGTGGCACTTTCGTTGACGTCCGTCGCGCCGGTCGCTGCACTCTGATCGCCATTGATCAGCAACGTCCCGGTTTTTACCGTGGTCTGCCCTTGATAGGTGTTGTCACCCGTCAGACGCGTCGTACCGTCGCCAATCTGCTGCAATGCGCCAGTCCCGGAAATGACCCCATTTAACCGTACGTCGTCAGAACGGTTAATCGCCAGTAGGCCGTTATCGAGAATAGTGGAAACTTCAGCAATTCCCCCACTGGTGCCGCCAACGCCTAACTGAAGCGTCCCGGTATTATCAATGGTGGTGGAGCCGGTATAGGTGTTATTGGCGGTAAAAATAGTGGTGCCGCCAGCCGCGCGTTCAAAGCGACCGTCACCGCTGATAATCCCGGAATACACTTGCTGTGCGCCGACGCCGTCGCCCTGGGTATCAAAGATCACCCGACTGCCGCTACCGCTGGTTTTCACCGCGTAATTGTTGATCGTTGCCGCGCTGCTGCTTGCCTCACGGTGATCGCCCGTGCGCAGCGTCGCGCCATCGTTAACGGCAATGGTTTCGCTTTTCAGCACCAGATCTTCAACGATACGCATGTCTGCCTGCGCGCCAGTGAGGGTCAACGAATCCCAGCCGGTGCCAATGTTGGTGCCGGAGTTGAGATTATCTGCCGTCAGGCTGCCAATTTTGGCCGCATCGCCGTGAGTATCGGTGAAGGTGAGGGTGTTACCGCTTCCCGCCTGGGTGGTGATATGGCGAGTCTCTTTCAGTGAGACGTTGCCGATGTTCGCTTTGTTGTTGCCGTTGGTGCCATCGAAATTCACTTCACCGGCAAAGGTGCCGTTATTCCAGGTAAAGCTATCGCTGCCGCGACCGGTGTTGATGATCCCGACGGTTTTGCCGCTGATATTGATGGTGTCATTTCCGAGACCTGACTGGATTGCAATCGCCCGATCGCTGGCCGCCTGTACGGTTCCGCTGTTGGTGATCGTTTTACCGTTATCACCGCTGGCATCAATCACGGCTTTGCCGCTGGTGCTGTTGGAGATAATGATTCCGCTGTTGCTCAATGCCGAGACATTTTTGGCAATGATGGCGGAATCCCCGGTCGTATCCTGAACGGTGATGTTGGCCTTAGTAGTGAGATTGCCGTTGGTTTTGGCGAGGATCCCGCTACCCGTGGCGTTGTTAGCGTCGTTATGCACCAGTACGGTGTAGCCCGTGCCGATGTTCAAATTGCCGGTGGTGGCGCTGCCATCTTGTTTTTCAAAGGCAAAACCGGTACCTGCGCCAGTCACATTCAGTTCATTGTCGGCGCCGTCTTTCACATTCAGCTCAACGCTGGTGCGGATGCCCGGGCCGTCGTTGGCGTTGATGGTGACCTTGTTAAGGGTAATGTCTGAGCGTTCCGCATTATTCTGAATCCCCGCACCGCTGCCCAGTGCGCTGATGGTAACGCCCTGTGCGCTCAACGATCCTGCACCGGCTTCCAGACGGATGCCGTCAGCGGTGCCGTTGGTGGTAATCTTGTCGGGTTGACCGCCCGTGCCAGAGGAGATACTCAGGCGCGCGTCTTTGGCTAACAGAACACCGGCCGTGCCGTCATCCACCAAAATGGTGCCCAGCTTTTTAATCTGCGCATCGTTGCCGGAGGCGCGAACGCCAATGCCATCGGCGACGTGCAGCGCAGACGTGGAATTGTTGGTAAAGCGTCCGCCCTGTTGCACATCCACCCCGATGCTGTTTTTGCTGGCGAGATTGATACTGCCGTTATTGCCGAGAATCAGATTACCCAGATTCCTGGTGACGTAGGCAATCACGTTATTACCGCCAGCGACAGAGGTGATATTAGCGTTGGACGTGAGTGTGGTGTCCCTCGGATTACCGTCGTTATCTTTGCCGTTCAACTTATGCGCCTGGCCGTCGACAATCCCGGCGGTGGTGTCGGTACCGGTCAAATTAATGGTCGTTTGATCGCTGATGGTCCCGCTGGCCCCGCCTTCGATGAGCAGGGCGGCGGCGCCAGTGCCTTCCACGGTGAATTTGGCCTCGCCGGTATCGACCGTACTGCCCACACCGGTGGCGAGAACGCCCGTTGAATTTTTACCCTTTAAGGTCAGTTCAAGATTAGAGGGGATGTGAGTGACCGGGTTTTCAGTGTTACCGTCAAACTCCGCGCCCTTGGCGATACGGAAAATGGTCGTCCGCGCCTTACCGTTGTCATCCATCACCGCTTTGCCGATGTTGGCCGTCGCACCCTTACCAAACAGATAGTAGCCAATCTGGTCAGTATTATTGAAGGTAGGGCTACTGATGCTGTCGACGTTGGCCACGGCGTTGTCGCGCACATGCACGCCGATATTACCGACCTGCTGCAGCGTAATGTGAGAATTCACATTGGCGGTGGCGCGATTCGCATCGTTCCCTTCAACCCAAACGGCATAGTTGCGGTCGGTAGTTCCGCCAGTGCCAGCGACGGTAATCGTGCCAGTGGCGCTGGTGGTGGCTTCAGCCGCTTTGTTACTCGCGCTGATGTGAATA
Source organism: Citrobacter enshiensis (assembly GCF_029338175.1). NCBI lineage: Bacteria > Pseudomonadati > Pseudomonadota > Gammaproteobacteria > Enterobacterales > Enterobacteriaceae > Citrobacter > Citrobacter enshiensis. Next base: position 3,468,262 of record NZ_CP119862.1, on the reverse strand, counting down.
CCGACGTTATTGGTGCCGTTGACGTTAATTTGGCCATCATTGCGAATGACCTGGTTGTTCTCAGCGCCGCTGTCACGCACAGAGATCCCGAAGTTTTTGCTGTCGCCAGCTGATTTGTCACCGTTCACCGTGATGGTGCCGGTGTTAATCACATTACCGGTGGCGTTGCCTATCAGGATACCTGCGGCATTACGTACGCCAGTGCCGAGCGTGATGGTGCCGTTGTTGGTGACATCGCCCGCGCTTTTGGTGAGGATCCCGGCGCTTTGGCTGGAGCCGCCAGGCATTAACACATCCTGAGTCGTATCGTTGGCATTGCGTCCCAGAGAAATGGAGGCGCCTTTTTCGTTGACGAACGTGGATTTTCCATCCACTTCAACACCGTAGGCGGTGCCTTTGCCAAAGGACTGACCATCTTTGCGCCCGTCCACAACGTTGATTTGTCCTTTGTTAACCCCGGTCGTTTCGCCGGACAGCTGCATCCCGATAGCCAGCGTCAGCGAGGAGTTAGGTCTGGAGTTGTTCCAGGGGTCGGCGGCAGAGGCGGTACCGTAGTCATCCGTGGTAATCGCCTGGTTGATGGTGCCGTTGTTAGTGACGGTACTGGCTCCCAGTCCCTGCATCCCGTACGCGCCATAGCTGTTGACGTTCTGGTTGCCGTTCTTGTCGATAAACAGCCCGGAGTTGATGATGCCGTTGTTGGTGGCGGTCGAATTATCGGCCAGCATACCGACAGCCAGACTCAGTCCGCCAGAGGTGCGTAACGCGTTAAGCTGGCCCTGGTTATTGATGACGCCGCCGCCCGACGCTTTCATGACGCCGTTGATACTGCCGTCAACCGCCAGGATCGAACCATCTTGTATCGTACCGGTGGTTCCCTGACCGTTGGCGTAGACAGCATGTAACTCGCCGCTACCGGCTGTCGCATTGTTGTTATGGGCTAGCCCGTCGGTCCAGACGTCATAATCCCAGTTGACGCTGTCGGCGGCCTGGTCGGACTTCAGCAGGTCGTCGATAAGCGAGGCATATTTGGCCTGTGCGTCAGAGACTTTCGTGACGACGCCCGCGTCCAGCCACAGCTGAATTTGGCTGACTTTTTTGCCATCAGGAGAGGTGGCCGCATCGCTGCTGTTGCCCAGCAACCAGTCATTGAACTGGGCTAAACCTGTGACATCGCTGATCGAAAAGGTCTTGTTGCCGGTCTCGACCACTTTTCCGTCTTTGTCATAGCCGTAGGTCATTATGGTGACGTCGTGGCCGAAGGTATCGGTTGTCGTGCCGCTCTGAAATTCTTTACCCGGAACGACCGGCGCTGCGCCAAACTTGACGTAGTTATCCGATTGCCAGTTGACCTTACTACCCGCGTTTTGCGCTTCCAGCAGCGAGGAGTCTTTGGCCATTAACTCAATGGTATTTTCCTTCGCGCTGGCATTCAGCGTGTCATCGCCGATGTTCAGGTTGGCCGTCGCGCCCTTATCGGCAAGGGCAAAGCCAAACTGCTTATAAATTTTTGCCTGATTGGCGTCGTAGGTATTTAAAATGACGGAGCCCAAATCCATCACGCTAAGAAAGTTCGCCAGATCACTGGTGTCGAACACTTTTATCGACGCTGTGTTCTCCGGGTCGGCAGGATCGGAAATGGCGAAATCAACGTTTTGCGATGGCGTGGAGGATTGATAATGGAACAGGTAGCCCGCCAGTTGGTCGACGGTGGTGATCTTCGAGGTGGTCTGACCATCGGCGCTGGTGGCGGTCAGGGTGATTTTACCGGCTTCCAGCAGTTCCTTGATGGTGGTGGAATCAACGACGCCGCTCTGACCGTACTCAATGGTAGGGAGAGCACCGCTGATGTTCAGCTGTTTGCCGGCGTTCTGGTCTTCATATAAGAAACCGTAGTCATAGACCCCGTTGTGTACGCCTGCTGAGATTTCCTGATTTTGGAAATCGTTAGAAATGTTACGGTTACCGTAGGTATTAATTGGATTTGCGGTGGCGACCATGGAGACTCCGGTTAATGCGGTCGCCGCGATGATGCTCACAGATTTACGCGTGCTGCTTTTTTTCTTCCCACGGGATAATTCGGAAACGACGACCCAGAGACCGAGCGCCGCGTTCCAAATAATGCTGTAAACCTTATTCATATATAACCCTCATCTGCATTTCTGTTTTGCATGTGTTAATACGTTGATTTGTTGGCTGTGTTTGGCTCGCGGAGTGCTGCCTGAGTGTCGATTTTTGAAAATAGATAGCCCTTCCGAACGAAGCGGAATTAAAATGGTGAAGATAAAACACGTTATTAAAAATATCTGGTGGTGAATTCCTTAAGCCAGTGCGCTACAGTTGGCTATACTGAGAAATCATATATTTCAGTCGGGTATTATTGTGTCCCAGTTTTTTGGCAATATTGCTTTTATAGGCGCTGATGGTTTTCTCGCTTTTGTGCGATGCCCCGGCGATTTGGGACAGCGACCAGCCGCGGGCAAACAGCATCATCACGTTGAACTCGTTGACCGTCATTGGGTTCGCTAATGGCTTAGGCGCGCATGGCTTTTTACCATTGATAATGTTGGTTATTTTTTGCAGGATGGCGTCGAGAGAATCACGATCATCCAGAAACTCCAGGCGCATCCCGCACACGGTCTGGAAGAGCGAGAACGTGTTTTTGTCGGCTAATACGATGATCGTCGCAGAGGGGCGTAATGATATGGCGCGGATGATTTCAGCGTATTTTAAAGCCTCACTTTCACTCGGGTTAATGATGAGGTAATCAGCATTACGAGATATTTCTTTTCCCGTCGAAAGTGTCTGGGAGGAGTGAAATTCCATATCGAAGAATAACGTTGTACCGCGCAGGATATTTCGCATGCCTAGCCAGGTGTAAAATGACTCACCTAAAAAAATAGCTTTTGACATAACGTTCTCCTTGAATTTGGGTACAGCATACCGCCCCTTTTTTTAACCATTAAAAAAGGGTCTGTCTCACTTTATAAATACGGTTAGATACAGGCGTATATTCGTGTGCGTACTGAACGCTGTTCAGGCATCCTGATTTATTCGATATTCGCTGTCTTTATTTGAATTTGTAACTATTCTTAGGATGAATATTACTCCTGGCTAAAATGTAAGATAAATCGTTTATTTCAGTCCGCTGGGTATGATTGATAGATTTCACTTATGGATCGCCAGCGCCAGCTGGCAGTTACGGGGCAAAACCCAGCGAAATCCTACGTTGTCAGGATGAGATTTATTAAGAGCCCTTATATTTCAGTGTGATTTTTGTCACATTTCCGAGAGGAGGGAGATGGCTAAGAAAATTCCTGGCATTCTGAGGGGGGAAAGGCGGGGAAAAGAGAAAAACGCAGAGTAAGAAGCAGTTTTTGGTTATAAATTCTGATTTTTGTAAAATTTTTGGTATTTTAATTTGTGAAATAACCTTGATGTGGCGTTTTGCTTTTAATTTTGCAATTAATGCTAAATAACAAAATGTAACTTGCTAAGAATCGTTTTGGCATGTAGCGATTTTTCGCGATTTAGCCTGCCAGGATCTCCTGCTCGGCCTGTTTCATTTGTCCTTCCAGCGTGTCGCGGATGCCCGTCAGGGTGCGTTCTTGCTCAGATAACCAGGCCTCTTTATCCAGGACGGACGTCGCAAGACGCCAGGCGTTTTCAGACTCCAGTTCAGTAATCTCTTTTCGCAAGGCATCAATGTGTGTTCTGAGCTGCTCTATTCTGACGCGCAGGTGTTCGTAATTGTTCAGTCTGTCGCTTGCCATCATAGGTTCCAGACCATGCTGAAGTTGGCTGAGCAACGCGCGAATGGTCGCCAGATCAGCATGCTGGCGGGCCTGGTTAAGCTGAACCATCATCTGATGCGCTTTTTCCTTTAACTCGTCAGCGACGACGTCCGGGTGACAGAGTCGGCTTGCCTGACGCCACAGACGCTTAAGCTCGTTACGTTCATCCGCAGAGAGCTGTAGATCCCGGTCGTGGCGATGCTGTGCATCCTGCTGCTGCTCCCGGAATTCATCATATTCGTTATCGGCGTTTTCGCGCGCCTGGCGCGCGGTGTTGTCATCCTGACGGGTAAAATCATTTTCCAGTTCGCGAATCTCAGCCAGCAGGGCAGTGATAAGTTCGGTCTGCTGTTGAATACGTTTTCGAACCTCCGCCGCTTCCCGGGACGTTGAACTGAGACTCACCCAGTGCCGCTTGAGCGTCGCCAGTTGATCAATCGCCTGTGAAATGTACTGCTGGCAGGATTGATAGTCCTTTTCTCTGCGCCTGAGCTCGGCTTCTTGTTTGCGTTGCGCGCTGGCGGCCAGTTGCTTGCGTAATTCCAAAATGCGGCTCATGAGTGGACCAAGGCGGAGGTGGTACAGATCATTGAAGTCATCGAGGACCTGAATACGGGTATTACGCTTGTCGATCAGTTCGTGTAGCTGAGACTCGAGCGCTTTCAGCTCCAGTTTGGCGGCCGCGATAGCCGGATCCTGCCATGTTGCCACCGCGTGTTGAGAGTGTAGCCAGGCAGTAATCTCACGCATGGCATCGCTGAAGCGTCTCTCTTCGATGGCATGGGCAATCGACCCAATGGCGGCATCCAGAGCGTCGTCTTTCAGGTAAACAAGTTGCTGCAAGATGATCTCTTCATCTTCAAGTTCGATGGCGCTTTTGACGATCTCTAGCCGTTTAATGATCTTATTCATGAAAACTGTTGCCTGGCATGGCTTAAAAATGAGTGACAGAGAATAGTTCTGAGACACCCGTTTGAAAATACAGAAAAAATATTAAAACGCATTCTGTGGTCTGCGACGCCTTTTCGTCCACTGGAATTCATGAAAATTATCTGTTTCCCGCAATATTAGGGCTTCTGTGGCGCTTTAAACGCCTGTTTTCGCGTTCTCAGCTCCGTCGGATTGTGCCTTGCGACAACGAAGTCGAAATGTTAAAAGGAGCCCCTCAATAAAAACGACACAGGGGTAGGGCGTGAAAAACGCGTCAACTGCATCTGACACCAGTGTGTCAGATGCCGCGTCGAACAGTGAACCGACGCTTCATCGAGGGTTGCAAAACCGTCATATTCAATTGATTGCCCTCGGGGGCGCTATTGGCACGGGTCTGTTTCTGGGAATTGGCCCTGCCATTCAGATGGCCGGCCCGGCCGTTTTGCTGGGTTATGGTGTTGCCGGGATCATTGCCTTTTTAATCATGCGTCAGTTGGGCGAAATGGTCGTTGAAGAGCCGGTTTCTGGCTCTTTCGCCCATTTTGCGTACAAGTATTGGGGACCGTTCGCAGGCTTCCTTTCCGGCTGGAACTACTGGGTGATGTTTGTGCTGGTCGGCATGGCGGAGCTGACGGCGGCCGGTATTTACATGCAATACTGGTTGCCTGATGTCCCGACCTGGATCTGGGCCGCTGTCTTTTTCGTTATGATTAATGCGGTAAACCTGGTGAACGTGCGTCTGTATGGCGAGACGGAGTTTTGGTTTGCGTTAATTAAAGTGCTGGCGATCATCGGCATGATCGGTTTCGGGCTGTGGATGCTCTTTTCCGGCAGCGGCGGCGAGCACGCAAGTATCGACAACCTTTGGCGTTATAACGGCTTTTTTGCCACCGGCTGGAACGGTTTGATCCTCTCGCTGGCGGTGATTATGTTCTCCTTCGGCGGGCTGGAACTGATTGGTATTACTGCGGCTGAAGCGTGCGATCCGCAAAAAAGCATCCCGAAAGCGGTGAATCAGGTGGTTTACCGTATTTTGCTGTTTTATATCGGTTCTCTGGTGGTGCTGTTAGCGCTTTATCCGTGGGTAGAGGTGAAATCCAACAGCAGTCCGTTTGTGATGATTTTCCACAATCTGGACAGCAACGTGGTGGCCTCTGCGCTGAATTTTGTCATTCTGGTGGCCTCGCTGTCGGTCTATAACAGCGGCGTTTATTCCAATAGCCGGATGCTGTTTGGGCTGTCCGTTCAGGGCAATGCGCCGAAGTTCTTAACCCGTGTCAGCCACCGTGGCGTGCCGGTGAACTCGTTGCTGCTTTCCGGGGCGGTCACCTCGCTGGTGGTCTTGATTAACTACCTGCTGCCGCAAAAGGCGTTCAGTCTGTTGATGGCGTTGGTGGTGGCGACCCTGCTGCTGAACTGGGTAATGATTTGCCTCGCGCACCTGCGTTTTCGTGCGGCAATGCGTCGTAAGGGACGTGACACGCAGTTCAAGGCGCTTCTCTATCCTGCCGGGAACTACCTGTGTATCGCTTTTTTAGCGATGATTCTGGTTCTGATGTGCACGATCGACGATATGCGTCTGTCGGCGATGTTACTGCCCGTGTGGGTTCTGTTCCTGTTTGTGACCTTCAAACTGCTGCGCCGTAAAACCCGCTAACGAATCGCCGATCTCATCTTGCTGGAGATCGGCGTCTTCCCCAGATGTCTGCCAGTAATTAGCGCTGAATCACGCCTGATAACGACCGAATATCATTGCCGGTTGGCGACTGGTGGATGCGCAAACCGAACTCTTCGATGACGGCAAAAATGTGATCGAAAATATCGGCCTGAATGCTCTCGTATTCCAGCCAGACGACGGTATTGGTGAAGGCATAAATCTCGATAGGTAAGCCGTGATCGTCCGGCGCCAGCTGGCGCACCATCATCGTCATATCTTTGCGAATCCGTGGGTGATGACGTAAATACTCATTCAGATAGGCGCGAAAGGTGCCAATATTGGTCATCTGACGGTGATTGAGTACCGACTCCGGCGCTTCCATCTGTTGGTTCCATTCATGAATTTCCTGATGGCGCGAGGTTAAATAAGGCGCTAACAGGTGCGCTTTATTCAGCTTTTGCAGCTCCTCCTCATTGAGGAAATGAATGCTGGTGGCGTCAATATTGATACTGCGTTTGATTCGACGGCCACCGGACGCGGACATGCCGCTCCAGTTTTTAAACGAGTCGGACACCAGCGACCAGGTCGGGATCGTGGTGATGGTATTATCCCAGTTCCTCACTTTCACCGTGGTTAAGCCGATGTCGATCACCGCACCGTCAGCACCGTATTTCGGCATCTCCAGCCAGTCGCCCAGCTTGAGCATATCGTTGGCGGAAAGCTGGATCCCGGCGACCAGCCCGAGAATGGGGTCTTTGAACACCAACATCAACACGGCGGCCATGGCACCGAGACTGCTGATCAGAATCGCGGGCGATTGACCAATTAACAGCGAAATCATCAGAATACCGACCAGAATGGCGCCGATAAGCTTAATGCCCTGGAAGATCCCCTTCAGCGGAAGCTGAGAAGCGGCGGGGAATTTTTGCGCCAGGTTTAAAATCACGTCCAGCAGGGAGAACAGCGACAGCAGGGAATACATCATGATCCACAACTGCGCGCAGGTGGTCAGGATGTCTGCCGCTTCGCTGCCTTTGTGTAACCAAAGTACGGCCTGGATGTTGACGATAATACCCTGCAAGGTAAACGCCAGCCGGTGGAAAAGTTTGTTCTGGGTAATAATTTGCAGCCACAGGTGGGAACTGGCCGTTGCACGCCTCTCAAAGGCACGCAGCACCACCCAGTGCAAAATAATATGCACAATCACGGCTGTCAGAAAAATAATGCCAAAAATCATCACCAGCGAGGTGGTGTGATTCATTTCAATGCCTAACTCCTCTACCTGAGATATCAATTCCTGCATAATGTCTCCTTAATAAACAGAGACCTATGATGACGGCTGTAGAGAAATTATGCAAATGCGGGCAGGGGAGGCAACGCGCAGCGCATTGACCGGCCGGATTTCAGGCTACGCCGTGATCCGGCACGGAGAGCGCGTTTTAGACTTCCGTCAGGGTGGTTTCCTGAGGCAGACGCGATTTCGGCAGGGCAGCGTTAAAATCTTCGATACTGTGATGTCCGACAGGAACGACGACCAGGCTGGTGTAGCCTTTTTCCGTCAAACCAAACTCGGCATCGAGAATGTCGGCAGCAAAACCTTCGATGGGAACCGCGTCGAGACCCATTGCCGCCACGCCCAACAGGAAGTTACCCACGTTGAGGTAAACCTGTTTTGCCATCCAGTGGTTGTCGTCTTTGAGTTCTTTACGGTGCATATCGGCGAAGAACGTACGGCCTTTGTGGTTAGCGGCTTTGGCTTCTGGCGTGGCGAAGCGGCCATCGATCTCTTCCTGATCCACGACGCGCGTAAGCCAGGCGTCATCCATAGCCGTTTTGGCACAGAAGACCACCACGTGGGACGCGTCGAGCATTTTGCGTTCGTTAAACACAAAACTCCCGGCGGCAGATTTCGCAACGCGCGCTTTACCTTCATCAGTGCTGGCAACGATGAAATGCCACGGCTGTGAGTTGGTGCTGGACGGGCTGAATTGCAGCAGCGTTTTCAGCTTTTCAGCTTCCTCTGCGGTCAGTTTTTTGCTGGGGTCGAACGCCTTAGTGGAGTAGCGTTTTAAGGCGACAGAAACGATATCCATAAATACTCCTGAGTGTTTTGGCACCCTCTGCGGGTGCGTTATGTGCCAGCAGAGTACAGGGTTGGCGCAGAAAAGATAAGAGAGAAAAATGCAAAAACACTTATCCGCGCCAACGATAAATCAGGTGGGGCGCAGCCGTTTCTGATCTTTTTTCGCCAGGCCATCGACCACCCGGTTCCATGAGTCATTCAGCAGATCGTGAAGCAACGACTCGCTGATATCGTCGCCCGGATACACGGAGATCCAGTGTTTTTTGTTCATGTGATAGCCAGGCTTAATGCTGGGATAAATTTGCTGATTAAGCAGTGATTTTTGTGGATCGGACTTCAGATTAATGAGTGGGCGGCTTTGATGCGCTAAGGCAATCATGAAAATTTTGCCCCCCACTTTAAAGACATCGTATTCCGGACCAAATGGCCAGCAGAGCTCGGTAAAGGGCAGTTCAAGCGCGATGCGTTTCGCGCATTCATGCAGGGTTTGCCCATCCATCATCTTTCCTCACGGGTCAGGGCGCGCCACATCGCTTCAAAACCCAGCGAGATGAGCGCATCGGCGCGGGCGGGATCGCGGGCGGCGAACTCAATGGTCGTTTCCGCCAGAGAAAGAAACAGCGCATCGCCAAACGCGCGGTATTCCTCAGACATGAAAACCGGCAGCACGGAGCGATGGCAGAGATCGCGCAGTTCAGGGAACATGTCATCAGCCAGCTGCTCTGTCTCTTTGGTGATCTTTTCACTGACCGCGAGCTGGCGAATGGTGCGATGCCCGGTGGTGTTGTTCAGACCCCAATTGATGTAGCTCTTCCAGATGAAGTGGGTCAGGGTCTTGTCATCGGTAATCGAACGATCCAGTTCCGCCATCATGGACTGACAGAGATTCTGTTTCAGGTGGAGATAAAGCGCGTTGATTAAGTCATCTTTTGTCGCGAAATAGCGAAACAACGTTCCCTCTGCAACCCCCGCACCCCGGGCGATGACGGCAGTCGATGCCGCGATGCCAGATTGCGCAATCGCGGTAGTTGCGGCTTCCAGTAATGCCTGTTTTTTGTCTTCACTCTTCGGACGAGCCACTACACTTTACCCTTAAGTCTGTAAGAAAATACGATTGAATCACGGCATGTGCAGCGCCGCAACGGTGAATGTCAAAGATTGAAAATCATCTTGACGGGAAACGTTCGTTTTCTATAATGAGTGCCTACTCACTCATATTCAAGGGTCAGCCGCGCAAACCATCGGAAAGGGGAGCGTTTTCGGGTCAGGATATGAAGCGTCTCACAGTTTGTGTGGTTTTTATTATGCTTATTGCCTCAGCAGCCAGTTTGCCGTTTGTCCTTAATCCCGGGTTTGGTCAGGCGCCGCAAGGCAGCCAATTAACCCAGGTTGAACAGTCGCCGCACTATCGTGATGGCGCGTTTCACAATATGTTGCCTACGCCGGGTTATACCGGAGATAAGGGGATGATTGCCGCGTGGTGGGAGTTTCTGGTGGCGAAGCGGGAAAATGCGCGACCGCCTCAACCCTTGCCGCTGGTGCCCACCGATATTGCCGGTTTGCCGCAGGCACAGGAGACGCTTATCTGGCTGGGGCACTCTTCCTGGTATCTGCAACTGTCCGGCAAACGCATTCTGATTGACCCCGTATTCAGCAACTACGCCGCGCCGTTTTCGTTTTTAAACAAAGCGTTTGCCGGACATTACCCCTGGACGGCACACACGATGCCGGACATCGATCTGCTGATTATTTCGCACGATCACTACGACCATCTGGATTACGCCACCATCAAGGCATTAATGCCGAAGATTAAGCGGGCGATCGTGCCGCTGGGCGTCGGTTCGCATCTGCGCTACTGGGGCATGAACAGCAACATCATTGAAGAGCGTGACTGGAACCAGTCAGTCAGAGTCGACGACTCACTGATGGTGCATGTCTTGCCTGCCCGGCATTTTTCTGGCCGGGGCATTAAACGTAATCAGACATTGTGGGCGAGTTTTATGTTTGAGACGCCAGAACAGAGAATTTACTACAGCGGCGACTCGGGTTACGGACCGCATTTTAAAGCGATAGGGGAGCAGTTTGGCGCCGTGGATCTGGCGATCATGGAAAACGGCCAGTACGACCAGGACTGGAAGTACATCCATATGATGCCGGAAGAAACGGCGAGGGCTGCGCAGGACCTGCATGCAAAGGCGGTTTTACCCGGCCATGCAGGGCGCTTTGTGCTGGCGAAACATACCTGGGACGATCCGTATAAACGTCTGGCGTTTGCGAGTCGCAATAAAGACTACCGGTTGCTGACGCCGACGTTAGGCGAGCAGGTAAATCTGGCTGACCCAACGCAGTCGTTTACGGCCTGGTGGGAATAAGGATTCTTTTTAAAGAGGGAAGATCACCATGACGATTTCCGCTCGGGTTATCGAAACAATTGTTGCGTGGATTGATGATAATTTAAATCAGCCGTTACGCATTGATGATATTGCGCGTCATGCGGGCTATTCAAAGTGGCATCTGCAACGCCTGTTTTTGCAGTACAAAGGTGAGAATCTGGGGCGCTACGTTCGGCAGCGTAAACTGCGACTGGCCGCGCGTGATTTGCGCGATACAGACCAGAAAGTGTATGACATCTGTCTGAAGTACGGCTTTGATTCGCAGCAGACGTTTACGCGGGTGTTTACCCGCACGTTTAACCAGCCGCCGGGCGCGTATCGCAAAGAAAATCATAGCCGTGTGCACTAAACACCGTCGGGAGGCGCACTAGCACTGCCTTTGCGACTCACTCCGCCAGTGAGAACCAGCGTCGCCAGATAAAACGAATCACAAGATATTCGATGGCGCCAAGCACCAGGAACCACAGGCAAAACAACAGGGTGTAAAACTGGTTGAGATCCATCAAATGAAAGCTCGCAACCAGCTTTTGCGCCAGCACCAGGCCGAGCGACGGCGCGGGCAGCAGCAAACAAGAGAGAAACGCCATCAGCAGAATACCGGCAGCGGTCATCAACGATTCAAGGGGGTGTTTCATGGCATTGTTAAACTTGAGTTAAAAAGCCATTGTCCGGGATATCGTCAGGTAACGCAAACCTCGCCGTTAAAGTCCAGCCCAGATCTCTGTATGTTTTTTTACCAGACCGGTTAACGAACCGCCTTCCGCGATGAAATGACGCATTTGCTGCGCCTCGTTCAGCCCATTTTTCACCTGCAGATGCAGTGCCTCAATCGCGCTGGTGGCATTGACCTTGTCAGCAAAGGGGGCGACTTTTTCCAGCAGACGCAGTGTGTCGTCCGCCAGTGGGTGATGCTCGCCGGTGTGTACATCCGTCAGAATACCTTCCAGACCGTACCGACAAGCCTGAAAACGGTTGAATTTATACAGCAGGTAATCCCGTTCCTGATGTTTAAACGGGCGCTCAGAGAGCAACCAGCAGGCGGTGGCCTGAATCAACCCCGCCATATTGACCGCGTGGCTCAGGGTCAGCGGTGTATCCATGACTCTGACCTCTACCGTACCAAAGTGAGGGCTGGGGCGAATATCCCAGTGCAAATCTTTGATGCTGTCGACCATACTGGTGTAGCTCAGACGGCGAAACAGTCCCTCAAACTCCTGCCAGTTACTGACCCACGGTATGGGGCCGTTATCCGGAAAGGCAGAGAAGATATTCAGCCGCGAGGAGGCAAAGCGGGTGTCCGAACCTTGCATATAGGGCGATGCGGCGGAGAGCGCAATAAAATGCGGCACAAAGCGGGACAAGCCGTGCAGGAGGTTGATGGCGTCATCACCGCTGGCGCAACCGACATGCACATGCTGACCAAATACGGTCGCTTGTTGGATCAGATAACCAAAGCATTCCAGGTTACGTTGATAGCGTTTATCGTCGCAGACTTGCTGGCGCTGCCACGTCTGAAACGGATGGGTGCCGCCGCCGCAAATGGCGAGATGGTGGTTTGCTGCAACGTTTAGGATAATCTGCTGCATCGCCGAAAACTGTGCGGCAGCCTGGTCGATGTTATGGCAGATGCCGGTTGCCATCTCCAGCATACTTTCGGTGATATCGTGCTTTACTTCTCCGGCCTGAAGATGGGGGATGACGTCATCAATAAGGTGTGAGGAATCCTGGCTCAAATCATAACCCGGCGGGTTAACCACCTGCATTTCCAGCTCAATGCCCAGCGTAAACGGTGTGGAGATATGAAAGTCGGGTAGCGGCATAGCGGGCTCGTGTGTGGGTGTTTATTCCTCATTATAGAAGACGGTATTCATTCATCAGGCTGATGATTTCCTGAGCGGCGTCTTTTCTTGCCGCAAGCAAACTGATATAAAAATTTAACGACCAATCTGCTGGGGTGAACTGTGCCGGAAATTAATCTGTATGGACAAACGGTGGGCGACGCACTGCCGGACTGGACGGGGGCAGCGCTGCTTTCCCGTGTTGCGCTTGACGGGCGTTATTGTCGACTGGAACCCCTCGAACCTGAACGCCATGCAGCTGACCTTTTCGATGCTTATGCGCAGGCCGTCGATGAGCGTGACTGGACCTGGCTTGCCAGCGAACGCCCGGAAAGCGTGCAGGCGACAACCCGCTGGCTCGACGGCAAAGCCCGTGACGAGACGCTGGTTCCTTTTGCCGTGATTGATGCCCGCTCGGCGCGTGCGGTCGGGCTGGTCTGTTATATGGCGATTGAGCAGGAGCATGGGTCGGTCGAGATTGGGCACGTGACCTGGTCGCCGCGAATGAAGCAGACGGTGTTGGGTTCAGAAGCAATCTGGCTACTGTTGGGCCATGCGTTTGCGCAAGGATACCGTCGCATTGAATGGAAATGCGATTCGCTGAATACGGCATCGCGCCAGGCGGCAGAGCGATTAGGTTTTGTCTATGAAGGTCGGTTTCGGCAAAAAATTGTGCGCAAAGGGCGCAATCGCGACAGCGACTGGCTGTCGATGATTGACGGCGAATGGCCGCAGTGCGATCGGGCGCTGCAACGCTGGCTGGCGCCGGAGAATTTTGATGAGCACGGCCGACAGAGAAAAACGCTGGTGACGTGTCGCGAAGCATAAGTGCGTCTCCGCTCTGCGCCCAGAGCGGAGTCTGTGTTAGCGTTGCGGCGCTGTTCGTACTGGCGTATCGCCTGCCACATAATAACGGGCGGTACTTTTGGCCAGCGGTGTACGACCGCGAATGGCGTCGGCAATTTTCTCGCCAATCATGATGGTGGTGGCGTTCAGATTGCCGGTAATGATGTGCGGCATAATAGAGGCGTCCACCACGCGCAGATTCTCTGCGCCATGGACTCTCCCTTCGCCATCCACCACCGCCATCTCGTCATACCCCATTTTACAGGTCCCGCAGGGATGGAACGCCGTCTCGGCGTGATCGCGCACAAAGGCGTCCAGTTGTTCATCGGTCTGGCAGTCAATTCCCGGGCTTATCTCCCGGCCGCGGTATTTATCCAGCGCGGGCTGGTTGATGATTTCCCGCGTGATGCGAATCGCGTCGCGAAACTCCTGCCAGTCCTGCTCCGCCGACATGTAATTGAACAGGATGGCCGGGTGTTCACGCGGGTCACGGGATGTCAGATGCACATGGCCCCGACTGGGGGAGCGCATCGATCCCACGTGGCACTGAAAACCGTGCTCTTTGACGGCGTTAGAACCGTTGTAATTAATGGCGACCGGCAGAAAATGGTACTGAAGGTTCGGCCAGGCAAACCCGTCATGGCTGCGGATAAAACCTCCCGCTTCAAAATGGTTGCTGGCGCCCGTGCCAGTGCCGGCGAATAACCACTGGGCGCCAATCTTCGGCTGGTTCCACCATTGCAGGGCAGGGTAGAGCGACACCGGTTCTTTGCATTCATATTGCAGGTACATCTCCAGATGATCCTGCAGGTTTTCGCCGACGCCAGGCAGAGGGTGTACCAGCGGAATAGCAAAGGCGTTGAGCAGCGCCGCGTCGCCCACGCCGGAACGTTGCAGGATCTGCGGCGAGGCAATCGCCCCGGCACAGAGCAGCACTTCTTTGCGTGCGGTCGCTTTGTTCGCAATCGTGCTGTCGCCTTCCAGCCACTCCACGCCCATCGCTTTTTTACCGTCAAAGAGAATACGGTCGGTCAGGGCATGGGTGATGATGGTCAGATTCGGGCGCTTCCGGGCCTGATCAAGATAGCCCCGCGCGGTGCTGGCGCGACGACCTCGCGGCGTGACGGTTCTGTCCATCGGACCAAAACCTTCCTGCTGGTAGCCGTTGAGATCGTCGGTACGTGGATATCCGGCCTGGACGCCAGCTTCAACCATCGCATGGAACAACGGATTGTTATTGTGCTTTGGGGTGGTGACGTTCACCGGGCCTTCGCCGCCGTGATAGTCGTTCGCGCCGGTATCACGGGACTCCGCTTTACGGTAGTAGGGCAGGCAATCGAGGTAGCTCCAGTGCTCGAGACCCGGCTCCTGCGCCCAGTTATCAAGATCCAGAGCATTGCCGCGGATATAACACATGCCGTTAATCAGTGACGAACCGCCCAGCCCCTTTCCTCGCCCGCACTCCATGCGGCGATAGTTCATGTACGGTTCCGGTTCGGTTTCATAGGCCCAGTTATAGCGCCTGCCCTGTAAGGGGAAGGCGAGGGCGGCGGGCATCTGGGTGCGAAAGTCGGCGCGATAATCCGGACCGCCTGCTTCCAGCAGCAGTACGGTGGTATCGTTGTCTTCTGTTAAGCGTGTCGCCAGCACGTTGCCGGCGGAGCCGGCGCCAATAATGATGTAGTCAAAATGCAAATAAACCTCCTGGTTAGAATTGGGATTGAAACTGACCCATCTCAACCTGGATGGATTTCACCTGGGTGTAACTTTGCAGCGTCATCACGCCGTTTTCGCGACCAATGCCCGAGTGTTTGTAACCGCCTACCGGCATTTCGGCGGGGGATTCTCCCCAGGTATTGATCCAGCAGATCCCCGCATCCAGTTGGTGAATCACGCGGTGCGCGCGGTTAAGATCGTGAGTTACGACGCCTGCCGCCAGTCCGTAGTCCGTATCGTTAGCGCGGCGCACGACCTCGTCTTCGTCTTCGTAGGTCAGGATTGACATCACCGGGCCGAAGATTTCTTCACGCACAATGGTCATCTCATCATGACAGTCGGTGAAGACCGTCGGAGCAACCCACGCGCCGTGGTCAAAACCGCTGCCTTGCAGTGCCTCACCGCCGCAGAGCAGCGTTGCGCCTTCCGCCTTGCCGCTGTCGATATAGCGCAGAACGTTTTCGCGGTGCGAAAAACTGACCAGCGGGCCAAAGTTGGTGGCCGGGTCAAACAGATCGCCTGCGCGAATGCGCGCCACGCGGGCGAGGATGGTTTGTTCAAAGGCGCTTTTCATCCGTGTCGGAACAAACACGCGGGTGCCATTGGTGCAAACCTGACCGCTGCTATAGAAATTCGCCATCATGGCGATGTCTGCGGCAAGATTGAGGTTGGCGTCCTCAAAAATAATCAGCGGTGATTTCCCGCCCAGCTCCATCGTCACCTCTTTGAGCGAGGATGCCGCTGAGTTCGCCATCACTTTTTTGCCGCTGGCGACACCGCCGGTGAAGGAGACTTTCGCGATGCCCGGATGTTCCGTCAGCCATTGCCCGGTTTCGGCGCCGGTCCCCGGTAGCACGTTAAAGACGCCGTCCGGCAGACCCGCTTCAGTGTAGATTTCTGCCAGCTTTAAGGCGGTGAGCGGGGTGATTTCACTGGGTTTGAAGATCATCGCATTGCCTGCGGCAAGCGCCGGAGCGGATTTCCACAGGGCAATTTGGATCGGATAGTTCCACGCGCCAATGCCCGCGACGACGCCCAGCGGTTCGCGGCGCGTGTAAACAAAAGAGGTTTCACGCAGCGGGATTTGCGTGCCTTCCAGCGCCGGGATCAGCCCGGCGTAATACTCAAGCACATCGGCGCCGGTCACGATATCGACGCTGGCGGTTTCGCTGAACGGCTTCCCGGTGTCGAGCGTCTCCAGTGTTGCCAGTTCGTCGTTACGCTCGCGCAGAATATCCACCGCCCGGCGCAAAATCCGCGAGCGTTCCATGGCGGTCATCGCCGCCCAGATTTTCTGCCCACGTTGGGCGCTCTTCACGGCGCGATCGACATCCTCGCGGCCAGCCGCCTGCACGGTGGCCAGGATTTCACCGTTGGCGGGATTGGTAGTCTCAAAGGTGCGACCGCTGGCGGCGACAGTGTATCTACCGTCAATATAAAGCTGTTGTTCTGCCATTCGGGACATACGCTCTCCTCGGTTAGTCAGTGGTTTTCGGCAAATGTTGATTGATGAAATGGGTGGTCAGCGCCTGAGCGCGACTCAGATTGAACGGCTCGTTGCTGAGTGAGGCACGTAGCCACAGTCCGTCAATCAGGGCCGCCAGCCCGTAGCCCGCCTGTTGCGCCTGTTGATGCGAAAGCTCACGCCTGAACTCGTAAACGATGTTGGAGAGCAGACGTTTCCCGGCAATCTGTTGCAGCCGGAACAGCATCGGTTGATGCATACTGCTCGCCCAGAAGGCCAGCCAGGCTTTCATTGCCGCCTGACTTATCTGACTGTCATCGAAATTCCCCGCCACAATGGCGCGCAATCGTAACTCGGCGCGGGCGCCTTTCAGCGCATGCAGACGACGCAAAACTGCGTGGCGAAGCTGGCTGGTGATGTCGCGCATCGTCGCCTCCAGCAGCCCATTTTTATCCTTGAAGTAGTGGCTAATGATGCCGGTCGAAACACCGGCGCGGCGGGCTATTTGCGCGATGGTGGCATCGTGCATGCCAACCTCATTAATCGCGTCCAGCGTGGCGTCGATCAACTGCCTGCGGCGAAGGGTTTGCATCCCCACTTTGGGCATTTTTTACTGCTCCAATCATCAGTTGTGTTTATGTATTTAACCGTTTTTTGATTGGACGTTCAATATAAAATGTGTATTAATTGTTATATTGATTGGCTGATTTCGTTAAGGAGATATTCAAGGGTGTTTAATTTTTTCATTTAAAAACAAATAATTATTCATATTTCATTTCTGTGTATAAGGTTATTTTTGGTAAGCGTACAATGACCTTACAGAGTCTCCAGGAGTTTGCTGCTCAACAGAGTAGTCAGCGTTACTTAATCTGAGGTAATCGATGACGAACCTTGTTACCGACGGAGAAAAGGACAAAATCAATCCCGTTGTTTTTTACACATCAGCCGGACTGATTTTGTTGTTTTCCCTGACCACCATTTTCTTTAGTGATTTTTCCGCCATCTGGATTGGCCGTACCCTCAACTGGGTTTCCAAAACGTTCGGTTGGTATTACCTGCTCGCCGCCACGCTCTATATTGTTTTTGTTATCTTTATTGCCTGTTCACGCTTCGGTTCGGTCAAGCTGGGACCGGAACAATCGAAACCAGAATTCAGCCTGTTAAGCTGGGCAGCGATGCTGTTCGCGGCGGGGATTGGTATTGATCTGATGTTCTTCTCGGTGGCTGAACCTGTCGCCCAATATATGCAGCCGCCGGAAGGCGCGGGGCAGACCATTGAAGCGGCTCGCCAGTCGATGGTGTGGACGCTATTCCACTATGGGCTGACCGGCTGGTCAATGTATGCGCTGATGGGGATGGCGCTCGGCTACTTTAGCTACCGCTATAATCTGCCGCTGACGATCCGCTCGGCGTTGTATCCGATTTTCGGTAAGCGCATCAACGGACCTATCGGTCACAGCGTCGATATCGCGGCGGTGATCGGCACGATTTTCGGTATCGCCACCACGCTGGGAATTGGCGTGGTACAGCTTAACTACGGGCTGAGCGTGCTGTTTGATATTCCTGATTCCATGGCGGCGAAAGCGGCGCTGATTGTGCTCTCGGTGGTGATCGCCACGATCTCGGTGACCTCGGGAGTAGATAAAGGGATCCGCGTGCTGTCGGAACTCAACGTGCTGCTGGCGCTGGGGTTGATCCTCTTTGTGCTGTTTATGGGCGAAACCTCGTTTCTGCTTAACGCGCTGGTGTTGAACGTGGGCGACTACGTGAACCGCTTTATGGGCATGACGCTCAACAGCTTTGCCTTTGATCGTCCGGTCGAGTGGATGAATAGCTGGACGCTGTTTTTCTGGGCGTGGTGGGTGGCGTGGTCGCCGTTTGTCGGCCTGTTTTTGGCGCGCATTTCCCGTGGGCGTACGATTCGCCAGTTTGTTTTCGGCACCCTGATTATTCCGTTCACCTTCACCCTGCTGTGGCTGTCGGTGTTTGGTAACAGCGCGCTGTACGAGATAATCCACGGTGACGCGGGTTTTGCCGAAGAGGCGATGACCCATCCTGAGCGTGGCTTCTACAGCCTGCTGGCGCAGTATCCGGCGTTTACCTTTAGTGCGTCTGTCGCCACGATAACCGGGCTGCTGTTCTATGTGACCTCGGCAGATTCCGGCGCGCTGGTGTTGGGGAACTTCACGTCGAAACTGAAAGATATCAACAGTGATGCACCCGCCTGGCTGCGCGTGTTCTGGTCGGTGGCAATTGGTCTGTTGACGCTGGGAATGCTGATGACCAATGGGATTTCAGCGCTACAGAACACGACGGTGATCATGGGACTGCCCTTCAGCTTTGTGATCTTCTTTATTATGGCCGGACTGTATAAATCGCTGAAGGTTGAAGATTACCGCCGGGAAAGCGCCAACCGGAACACCGCTCCGCGCCCGATGGGCGTTCAGGACCGGTTGAGCTGGAAAAAACGGTTGTCGCGACTGATGAACTATCCGGGAACCCGGTATACCCGCGAGATGATGGAGACGGTCTGTTTTCCGGCCATGGAAGAGGTGGCGCATGAACTGAAACTGCGCGGCGCGAATGTTGTGTTATCAAGCCTGCCGCCGGAAGAGGGGGAAGCGCTCGGTCATCTCGATCTGCGGGTCAATCTGGGCGATGAACGTAACTTCGTTTATCAAATCTGGCCGCAAAAGTATGCGATCCCCGGTTTTACTTATCGGGCGCGTAGCGGGAAATCGACCTACTACCGGCTGGAAACCTTTCTGCTTGAAGGCAGTCAGGGGAACGACCTGATGGACTACAGCAAAGAGCAGGTGATCACCGATATTCTCGATCAGTACGAGCGGCATCTGAACTTTATCCATCTGGATCGCGAAGCTCCGGGGAATGGGGTCCTGTTTCCTGGAATGTAGGACGCGGCTGGCATAACGTGATGACGCATTCATCATAAGTTTGCCACTGGACGTTAACGACATGATCGACGACGTTGGGTGAAAAAAGTGCGGTTAAACGCAAGCTAATACGGCTTGCGTTTATCGCAGTGATTTTCGCGCTGTCGAATCCCGGCAAGGGATTGACCCTTCCACAAAACGCTTTATACAGGCTCTCTTTGGCGGAAAAGGCCAGCGTTAAGGCGAGCGTAAAAGGCAGGGCGCTGGAGAGTAAAATCTCCTGCTCCTCGTTATCAACTATGCTGCCTTTTAGTTCTTCTGCCATCTGCGGTGTAAAAATCGCCTCTATATCCACACCCACAGGCTGCCTCGACACAACGGCCAGTGCGGTCGTCGCACAATGACTGATACTGCCCGATAAACCCGCAGGCCATAACGGCTGGCGCTGTTCACCGATACCGGGAACGGTTTTACTGCCGTAATCACGCAACGCGTGGACGGCGGCGATGCGCCCGGCTAAATGCTCGGCTTTGCGTTTTCGTCCGGCAGCATGTAACTGTGCGTGATGCGGGAGCCAGAAGAGATCGTGCTCATGGAAGCTGTCAGGGTCGAACGCAATACAGTGCAGCGTATGCCCGGCAAAAGAGAGGGTTGAGTGATGAGTTAGCATGGTTTTTCAGGAAATCCCCCTCGCCAAAAGGAGAGGGGGGAATCAGCATCAGAAGTGAGTATTCACGCTCATAAACCACGTACGACCCGGTTCGTTATAGGTGTGCGCGCCGGCGCCTGCCATAAAATCACCGGTTTTAGTATCGCTGACGGTCTGCGCATTACCTTCACGCCACAGACGTTTATCAAAGACGTTATCCACGCCGCTGGTCAGACTGACGTTTTTCGTCACGTCCCAGGTCGCGCTCAGGCCGACAATGCTGTACGGACTGACGGATTGTTTATCCGTACCCGTCACCGGTTTGCCCTGGTAATCGTATTTCTTCGGCTCTTGTTTGCCGTACCAGGTGAACGTTGATTGCAGAGAAACATCCTGACGTACCTGCCAGCTGAGGGTCGAGTTCAGCGTGTACTCCGGAATAATCGACAGGCGTTCGCCGGTTTCTTTATTCTTACTCTGCAGCATGTAAGTGATGTTATTGGTCCAGTTAACGGTTTCGCTAACCGGCACGTTCAACGTCCCCTCCAGCCCCTCGACCACCGCTTTCGGGACGTTTTCCCACTGGTAGATATCGGTGTAGGTGGTTTTTCCTTTGTTGGTGATGGATGTTCTGCTGAGCGGTGTCGTACCGGCTTCTATCTTGTTGCGATAATCGTTACGGAACCAGGTCACGCCAGCCAGCCAACCGTCACGCTTGAATTCCAGGCCAATCTCTTTGTTGATGCTGGTTTCAGCTTTCAGGTCATCGTTGCCCATCATATAGCAACCGATGCCGGTGGCAGCCCCCGTGGCATAACAACCCTGACCTTTACTGTACAGAATATAGTTCGGGTTAGTCTGGTACAGGCTTGGCGCTTTGTAGGCGCGCGCGATCCCCATCTTCAGGGTGAAGTCATCGCCCAGACCTTGCGACAGGTTCAGGGACGGGCTCCAGTTGTCGCCGACAATGCTGTGATGATCGAAACGCAGGCCCGGCGTTAGCATGGTGCTGTCGGTCAGCTCCATGTTGTTTTCGGCAAACAGCGAGAAAATCTCTGCTTTGGAGTACGGGCTGCGGTCAGTACTGGACGATCCCGGAATATCGCCGCCCATAAAGGTTTGCGAGTTGGAGAGCATATCCTTCATGCGCTGTTGGGCCCATTCGGTACCCACCGTCAGGTTCTGATTCACGAAGAGATCGAACGGAATGCTCACTTCGCTGTGCAGCGTCACGTCGTTCAGATCGGCATCGACATATTTCTGCGATGCTTTCGGGTCAAAGATCCCTTCAGTCCCCCCCGCTAAACCTTCAGGAGTGCGGGAGTTACGGGTATGTTCATACTGCACCCAGTTGCTGGTGGTAACGCCGTTATCCCAGCCGCCGTTCCAGGTCAGGGCGTAGTTCTGGCGATACAGACGGTTCGTTTCCTCCCCGTAGTTATCTTTCACGAGCTGGTTGGTGTTGGTGTTCTGCGTATCACCGGCGTAGAGGTTGCCCTGGCGGTTGTAACCGGCTTCGAATTCCAGAGACTGGAGCGGGGCGAAATCCCAGCGTACAACACCATTGATATCTTTATTGATCACCCCTTCACGACCCGCAGGCAACGTGTCGGCATAGCTGCCAGTACGTTCCGATTGATGGCCCTGGTTGATGTCACGCGCATCGGCCTGCGTTTTGTCGAGATTACCGAACAGACGGAAACTGAAATCCCCGCCCAGCGGGCCGTTCAGGCTAAAGTTGGTGCGTTTGGTTGAACCTTCTTCTTTATGTTCCGGCGCGTTGAAATAGGTGTTCCACGAACCGTGCCACTCGCTGCTGCCCTTTTTGGTGATGATGTTCACCACGCCACCGGCGGCGCCATTACCGTAACGGGCTGCGGCAGGACCGCGCAGCACTTCGATACGCTCAATCATCTCCGGCGGCACCCATGAGGTATCACCACGGGTATCACGTTCACCGCGCCAGCCAAGGCGCACGGAGTTACGGCTGGTGACCGGCTTGCCGTCAATCAGGATCAGGGTATTTTCCGGGCCCATCCCGCGAATATCAATTTGACGATTGTTCCCGCGCTGACCACTGGTGGAGTTACCCGTCAGGTTGACGCCAGGCATGGTGCGGATGATTTCCGACACATCGCGGGCGGGAGGATTTTTGCGGATTTCGTCCGCGGTGATGGTGGAAACGCCCGGTGCCTGTAAGTTCTGTTGGGCGGCGGTCACCACGATGGTGTCTTCATTGGCGACGGCAGAGGTGTCTGCTGTCTCTTCTGCCAGTGCGGGCAGCGCTACCCCATAAATCCCTAAATTGACCAGTAAGGCCAGGGAATGAATCTTCTTGTTCATTGTATGTCCTGCTTTTTTTAGCCACGTGTGCCAACGTCGCCCGGTAAAGGGGAGTTAGCCTGATGTCGCCCGCCTCTGCGAAGACCCTCCATTCCAGAAAAGCACGCAGTGCCAGAGCGTTTATAAGTGGTGAAATACTGTTCGCGCTTCCCACAGCGCGACAATACGCTATTGCAAATGCAAATAGTTATCAATAATATTATCAATATATTTCAGCGATGAATGAAAAATTGCACAATAAACATGGGGTTATGTTGGTGGCAGCGTTTTCGGTGGGAAGTGATAGCTGGTGGCAGTCAAAAAATGGACCTGAATGGGTACGTACGGAAAACGGTGATTGCCGGGTCACTTTCTGGTGGCGCGACCCGCAGGGAACAGAAAACCACTCCCCGATACGCCGTGTATGGGTCTACATCACGGGTGTCACCGATCATCATCAAAATGCCATTCCGCAGTCAATGCAGCGCATTGCCGGGACGGATGTCTGGCAGTGGAGCACGGATCTCAGCGCCCACTGGCGGGGCAGTTACTGTTTTATCCCGTCTGCGCGCGACGATATTTTTACCCCATTGGTAGCCGGTGAAGCGCCTGACCGTACGGCGCTTCGCGAAGGATGGCGACAACTTTTACCGCAGGCGATTGCCGATCCTCTCAACCCCGTCAGTTGGACCGGGGGGAGGGGGCATGCCGTTTCGGCGCTTGAAATGCCCGATGCACCAGCACAGCCTGGATGGGATCACCCTGAAAAGCCGGATTCTCCCCCACGTTGTTTGCAGTGGCGTAGCGAACGTCTGGGCAACACCCGACGTGTGTGGGTGTTCACCACCGGGAAAAATTCCGGGGAGAAACGTCCGCTGGCGATTCTGCTGGACGGGCAGTTTTGGGCGCAGAGTATGCCCGTCTGGCCCGCGCTCACCTCGCTCACGTCCCGACAGCAGCTTCCTGCCGCGGTTTATCTGCTTATCGATGCCATCGACACCACTCACCGTAGCCGGGAATTGCCGTGCAACGCCGACTTCTGGCTGGCGGTGCAGCAGGAGTTATTGCCGCAAGTGCAGTCCGTCGCGCCCTTTAGCGATCGACCGGAGCAGACGATCGTTGCCGGACAAAGTTTTGGTGGACTTTCGTCGCTGTACGCAGGACTGCACTGGCCTGAGCGATTTGGCTGTGTGTTGAGTCAATCGGGATCTTACTGGTGGCCGCATCGCGGCGCGCACCAGGAAGGGATCGTTACTGAGCAATTGAAGACGGGCACCGTTTCGGCACAGGGATTGCGAATTGTGCTGGAAGCAGGCATCAGAGAACCGGTTATTTTTGAGGCGAATCAGGCGCTTTACCGCCAACTGCATAACGTGCAGCCGTCGGTGTACTGGCGTCAGGTTGACGGCGGACACGATGCGCTTTGCTGGCGCGGCGGATTAATGCAGGGGTTGATGACGTTATGGCAACCGCTGATTGACCCCTACGGGCATCAAAACAATCAGGCCTGAGCCAGGCGAGTTTCCACGACAGGAGTTGAATATGGAATTCAGTAATCCCTTCGATAATCCGCAGGGACAGTTTTACATTCTGCAAAATGCACAGCGCCAGTTTAGTCTCTGGCCTCAGCAGTGTTCACTGCCTGCGGGTTGGCAGGTGGTGTGCGAGCCGCAATCACAAGAAGCCTGTCAACAATGGCTGGCGACCCACTGGACGACATTGACGCCCACCCATTATGCCGATGTGCAGGAGGCACAATGACCCAACGTTTACCTTTGGTCGCCGCGCAGCCGGGGATCTGGATGGCGGAAAAACTCTCATCTCTGCCTTCCGCCTGGAGTGTGGCGCATTACGTGGAACTGCACGGCGAGCTGGATGCGCCTTTACTGGCGAAAGCCGTCGTCGCGGGGATGAAACAGGCAGATACACTGCGTTTGCGGTTTACGGAAGATAACGGAGACATCTGGCAATGGGTTGATCCACAGTTACCGATTGCCGAACCGGAGATTATCGACCTGCGCGGTGAATCGGCGCCCGTCGCCGCCGCGCTGGCGGTGATGCACGCCGATCTCGGGCAAAATCTGCGGGCCGATGGCGGAAAACCGCTTGCCCTGCACCTGTTGATTCAGGTGGCTGACACTCGCTGGTACTGGTATCAACGTTATCACCATTTGCTGGTGGATGGCTTTAGTTTCCCTGCCATTACCCGGCAGATCGCCGCCGTTTACCGCGCATGGCAACGGGGAGAACCGACGCCGGACTCCCCGTTTACCCCCTTTGCCGAGGTCGTGGAAGAGTATCAACGCTACCGTGACAGTGAAGCGTATCAACGTGATGGGGCATTTTGGTCGCAACAGCGCACTCAGTTACCACCTCCCGCATCGCTCTCTTCCGCCCCCTTGTCTGGCGGTGCCGCCAGCGCTGATGTTCTGCGCATGAAATTGAACGCGTCTGAAGGCATGTTCCGCCAACTGGCAGCCCGTATGCCCCATGTACAGCGCGCAGATCTCGCGCTGGCGCTGGTGTCGCTATGGCTGGGGCGCATATGTGGACGCCCTGATTATACCGCCGGCTTTATCTTTATGCGGCGGATGGGGTCGGCAGCGTTGACCGCGACGGGCCCGGTGCTGAATGTTCTGCCGCTGGGTGTGAACATCAGGGCGGCAGAAACGCTTGCGGAACTGGCGACGCGTCTTGCCGGACAACTGAAAAAAATGCGTCGCCATCAACGTTATGACGCCGAACAGATTGTCCGCGACAGCGGACGCGCGGCAGGCGGCGAACCGTTATTCGGCCCCGTCCTGAACGTGAAAGTATTTGACTATCAGCTGGATATTCCTGGCGTTCAGGCTATTACCCACACGCTGGCGACGGGACCGGTTAACGATCTGGAACTGGCGCTATTCCCTGATGAAGAGGGCGGTCTGAGTATTGAAATCCTCGCCAACAAACAGCGCTATGAGGAGGCATCCTTAGTTCAGCACGCTTCGCGTCTGATGGCGCTGATCAACCAGTTTGCGGCGAATCCTTCGCTGCGCTGTGGCGATGCCGACATGCTGTTGCCTGCCGAGTATGAACAGCTTGCGAAGGTGAATGCGACGGCGGTGAATATCCCGTCGACCACGCTCAGCGCGCTGGTGGCGGAACAGGCATGTAAAACGCCGGATGCCCCTGCGCTGGCAGATACGCGCTATCAATTCAGCTATCGTGAAATGCGTGAACAGGTGGTAGCGCTCGCGAATTTACTGCGTGAACGTGGGGTGAAGCCGGGGGACAGTGTGGCGGTGGCGTTGCCGCGCTCGGTGTTCCTGACGTTAGCGTTGCATGGCATTGTCGAAGCTGGCGCCGCCTGGCTACCGCTGGATACGGGATATCCGGACGATCGACTGCGAATGATGCTGGAAGACGCACAGCCGAAACTGTTGATTACCACCGATGAGCAACGGGCCCGGTTTAGCGGTATTCCAGGTCTGGAAAGTCTGTGCTACAGCGAGCCGCTGGCGGCTGGCGGCACCGCGCCGTTAGCACTGTCTCAGCCACACCATACGGCGTATATCATTTTCACCTCGGGTTCGACGGGAAGACCGAAAGGGGTGATGGTGGGGCAAACGGCTATCGTGAACCGTTTGCTGTGGATGCAGGATCACTATTCGCTGACGGCGAACGATGTGGTGGCGCAAAAAACGCCCTGCAGTTTCGACGTTTCGGTGTGGGAGTTTTTCTGGCCGTTTATTGTCGGCGCCAGGCTGGTGATGGCGGAGCCGGAGGCGCATCGCGATCCGCTGGCGATGCAGCATTTCTTTGCACGCTACGGCGTGACCACCACCCATTTTGTACCGTCAATGCTGGCGGCTTTTGTCGCCTCGCTGACGTCTGAAACCGCCCGCAAACGTTGTGCCTCGTTACAGCGTGTTTTTTGCAGCGGAGAGGCTCTGCCCAGCGACCTGTGTCGCGAGTGGCAACAACTGACTGGCGCACCGCTGCATAATTTGTATGGGCCCACGGAAGCGGCAGTGGACGTCAGTTGGTATCCGGCCTGTGGCGATGAACTTGCCGCGGTGACCGGAAGTAGCGTGCCGATCGGTTATCCGGTCTGGAATACCGGCCTGCGGATCCTCGATGCCATGATGCGCCCGGTGCCTCCGGGAACGGCGGGGGATTTGTATTTGACCGGCATCCAACTGGCGCAAGGTTATCTGGGAAGGGCGGATTTAACGGCAAGTCGTTTTATTGCCGATCCGTTTGCCCCGGGTGAACGGATGTACCGCACCGGTGATGTGGCGCGCTGGCTCACCTCTGGCGCTGTAGAGTATCTGGGGCGCAGTGACGATCAGCTTAAGATCCGGGGTCAGCGTATTGAACTGGGGGAAATCGACCGTGTGATGCAAATGCTGCCGGATGTCGAGCATGCCGTCGCCCATGCCTGTGTGTTTAATCAGGCGGCGGCGACGGGCGGTGATGCCCGGCAACTGGTGGGATATCTGGTATCACGTTCTGGTTTACCGCTGGATGTGACCGCGCTGCAAGAGCGTCTACGTGAAAAACTTCCGCAGCATATGGTTCCGGTCGTACTGCTTCAGCTGGCGGAACTGCCGCTGAGCGCCAACGGAAAACTGGATCGCAAAGCATTGCCGATGCCGCAGGTGACACAACGTACGCAAGGGCGTGCGCCGCTTCCCGGAACGGAAATGACAATCGCTAGTGCCTTTGCTCAAATGCTGGGATGCGAGGTCAACGATGTGGAAGCCGATTTCTTCGCGCTGGGGGGGCACTCATTGTTGGCGATGAAACTGGCCGCGCAGTTGAGTCAGACATTCGCGCGCCAGGTCACGCCGGGTCAGATTATGGTGGCGTCCACCGTCGCACAACTGAGTGCGCTGCTGGATACCGTTGAAGACGAGCACTCCCGGCGACTGGGATTTGAAGCGCTGTTGCCGCTGCGCGAAAGCGATGGGCCGACGCTGTTTTGTTTCCATCCGGCTTCCGGTTTTGCCTGGCAGTTTAGCGTCCTGGCGCGCTACCTCGCGCCGCAGTGGTCAATCATGGGGATTCAGTCGCCACGACCCCATGGTCCAATGCAGACGGCGGCGAACCTTGATGAGATCTGTGAGCATCATCTGGCGACGCTGCTGAAACAGCAGCCACATGGTCCGTACTATTTACTGGGGTATTCTCTGGGAGGGACGCTGGCGCAGGGAATCGCTGCGCGCTTACGCGCCCGGGGGGAAAACGTCGCGTTCCTCGGTCTGCTGGATACCTGGCCGCCAGAAACGCAAAACTGGCAGGAGAAAGAGGCCAACGGATTAGATCCGGAAGTGCTGGCAGAGATCGACCGCGAGCGGGAAGCGTTTCTGTCTGCTCAGCGTGGGCATACAAGCGAGGCGTTGTTTTCGGCCATAGAGGGAAATTATGCGGATGCGGTACGTTTGCTCACCACGGCGCATAGCGTACCGTTTGATGGCCGGGCTACACTCTTTGTGGCTCAACGGACGCTGCCAGAAGGCGTTAGCCCTGAGCGGAGCTGGGCTCCGTGGATAGCGGGACTGGATATTTACCGTCAGGACTGCGCACATGTCGATATTATTTCGCCGTCCGCGTTTGAGAATATTGGGCCAATAATCCGTGAGCTACTTAGCAAATAACGGACGTTTTCTGGACGCTTTCAGATAATATCTTTTGCAAACCCATAATGAGAGCCAATTATTATGGGTTTTTGTTTTTCAAGAAAAAAATCGGAATTTACTGCCTGGCAACCCGCATCGGCAACCGGTAATGAGATTGATTTTTTAAACCTCATTGATGTTTTATGGCGTGCGAAAAATCGAATTGTTGCTGTCGTTGTTGCTTTTGCGTGTATCGGGTTACTGATCTCTTTTCTCCTGCCGCAAAAGTGGACCAGCGAGGTGATTGTCACGCCGCCTGAACCTATTCAGTGGCAGGGGCTTGAGAAAACCCTGACGAAATTGCAGGTGCAGGATTGGAGGGGGGAGCCCTCCGGCTATCATGACAGGGCGTCCGGAGACGAGTTTCCGGAACGTCCAAGCGGTACGACTAAAGGCGTTCCAGCGATCGGGTCTTCAATGATCATGCAACGCAGCCCATAGATTTCTTCAATCAGTTCCGACGTCACAATATCCTTCGGCGCGCCCTGTGCCACTATTTTGCCTTCACGTAACGCAATCAGATGCGTGGCATACCGACAGGCCTGATTCAAATCATGCAGGACTGCGGCGAGGGTATAGCCTTTTTCACGATTCAGTTCACTCAGTAGATCCAGCAGATCAATCTGGTGGCTGATATCCAGCCATGTTGTCGGTTCATCAAGTAGCATGATGGACGTCTCTTGCGCCAGCACCATGGCTATCCAGGCGCGTTGACGCTGCCCTCCGGAAAGCGTGTCCACGCTTTGAGTCGCCAGATTTGTGATCCCCGTGGCGCGCATGGCGCGCATGACCGCCTCTTCATCTTCTTTGCGCCAACGGGTGAACAAAGGTTGATGCGGGTAGCGGCCACGCGCCACCAGCTCCTGTACGGTGATGTCACCGGGCGTGGTGGCATTTTGCGCTAACAAACCGATACGACGTGCGACTTCTTTACTGGCGTAGTGCTGAATATGCTCGCCATCCAACCAGACGTGTCCTTTGGCGGGGGTCATCAGGCGACTCAACGTACGCAGCAACGTCGATTTTCCGCACCCATTCGGTCCGATAATGGCGGTGAAATGGCCGTCGGGAATTGAGACATCCAGATTTTCTGCCACGGTAAATTTACCGTAGCCCAGTGTTAACTGGTCGCCACGCAAACGGGCTACTGATTCGGTCATTTTTTGCGGGACTCCTGAATTAACAAGACGATAAGATAAATGCCGCCAAGACTGACGGTAACAACGCCCACCGGGAGCTGATAAGGCATAAACAGTTGTTGGGCAACCTGATCGGCGAGCAGCAGTAATAACGCGCCGCACAGGGCTGACTGGGTTAATCCCCAGCGAGCGGTGCCGCTGAGGCGACGCGCAATATGCGGCGCGACAAGCGCGATAAAAGAGATAGGACCAGCGAGAGCCGTGGCGGCGGCGGTCAGGACCACCGCTATCAGCATCATCAGCAAACGGGATCGCTCCACGCTAACGCCGAGTGCGCAGGCGCTGTCATCCCCCATCTCCAGCAGACGCATACGCCGTACCAGAAGCGCCGCACACACCAGCATGACGATGATCAGCGGGGCAGAGGGCCAGGTCTTCGCCCATGTCAGACCGTTGAGCGAACCCGCATTCCATAAACCGGCGGTAAGCGCTGTCTCTAAGGAGGCTTCCAGCAGCAGCCAGGTATTGAATGCCACCAGCATCGCGCGTACGCCGATGCCGATAATAATCAGCCTGAAGGTCTCAATGCCGTTACGCCAGGCAAGCGCCCAGACCACCAGTGACGTGAGTATCCCCCCCAACATCGCGGCCAGCGCGATCGCCGTCAGATGTTGACCAAACAGCACCATGGCAATCAGCACGCCGCTCCATGCGCCGGTGTTGAACCCCATCACATCCGGGCTTCCCAGCGGGTTACGCATTAGCGACTGGAAAATCGCGCCGCTGACGCCAAGGGCTGCGCCGATAAGCAGCGCCATCAGCACGCGCGGTAAACGCCATTCGGTGACGACCAGCGTGATACTGCGCGGAGCGTCTCCCCACAATGCAGCGATAATTTGCGAGGTATCCAGCGTGACGGCGCCGCTGCGCAGGCTCCATAAACTGACGCATATCGCGCCGAACAGCAGCCACAGACAGCAGAGGATCAGACGGCGGGAAACGTGTTTCATACGGCGCCTCCGCGTTGTCTGCGTCGGACAAGGAAAATGAGTACCGGCGCGCCAATAAACGCGCTGACGACGGAAACGCGTAATTCGCCAGGGACAATCACACGGCCAATGATATCGGCAAACAGCAGCAGGGCGGGGGTAGCCAGCAGTGTGACAGGCAAAGACCAGCGATGATCGGCTCCCACCAGCCAGCGTGCCATGTGCGGCATCATCAGACCAATGAACGCAATAGGGCCGACAATTGCCGTTGCGCTCCCGCATAACACGGTAATCACCAGCAGACCGATAATCTGAGTACGCGCCACCTTGTTGCCGAGCGCCGTGGCGGTATCGCTGCCCAGACTCAGACTATTGAGCGCCCGACTCAGGCATAACGCGATGACGCCTGCTACCAGTACCGGCACCAGCACCACCTTAAGCGTGTGCAAACTGCGGATATCCAACGAGCCCGCTTGCCAGAAGCGGAGTTGGTCGTATACATCCGGGTTAAGTAGGGCAATTCCACTGGATAGCCCTTCCAGCACCGCGCTGAGCGCGACACCTGCCAGCGTCAGCCGTACCGGACTTAACTGACCGCCCCCCTGACTGCCGGTAAACGCCACAATCAGCGACGCCGCAAGGGCACCGGCAAATGCCATCAAGAGTTGTTCTTCTGCGGAGGAATAGCCGAAAAGTGCGGCGCCCAGAACAATGGCAAAGCTGGCGCCGGCATTAACGCCAAGAATGCCCGGATCGGCAAGCGGGTTGCGGGAGAGCGTTTGCATTAAGGCACCGGCAAGACCCAGCGCGCCACCGGCCAGTAATCCGGCCAGCGTACGCGGCAGTCGCGCATCCAGTACGATAACGCAGTCAGGACTTTGACAGCGACCGGTCAGTGCGTCCAGAACGACAGAGGCTGGCAGTGATTTTGCGCCGATAGCCAGACTTAATGCAGTGGCGAGAACAAGTAATAACAACAATCCGGGGACGGCGATTGCGCGCGTCACGGAAACAGAGCATGACATATCAACTTCCCTGATAATGATAGTAATTATCGTTATCGATCTTATTTGGTTATGTTAGCATGTGCAGCCTCTGAATGGATATTTAAAAAAGCTCGTATTAAGGCGTTGTAATGAATCGACAATCCTGGCTGTTGAATCTCAGCCTGTTGAAGACGCACCCGGCATTCCGTGCGGTTTTCCTTGCCCGTTTTATCTCCATCGTTTCGCTGGGTTTGCTCGGTGTGGCGGTTCCGGTACAGATCCAAATGATGACCCACTCAACGTGGCAGGTCGGTTTGTCGGTGACGCTGACCGGTAGCGCAATGTTTGTGGGTCTGATGGTGGGCGGCGTATTGGCCGATCGCTATGAGCGTAAAAAAGTGATCCTGCTGGCGCGCGGTACCTGTGGTATCGGCTTCATCGGCCTGTGTCTGAACGCGCTGCTGCCGGAACCTTCGCTGCTGGCGATTTATCTGCTTGGCTTATGGGATGGTTTCTTTGCGTCGCTGGGGGTCACCGCGCTGTTGGCGGCGACGCCAGCACTGGTTGGCCGTGAAAATCTGATGCAGGCGGGGGCCATAACAATGCTGACGGTTCGCCTGGGGTCGGTGATCTCTCCCATGCTGGGCGGGCTGCTATTAGCTTCGGGGGGCGTGGCCTGGAACTATGGTCTGGCGGCTGCTGGCACCTTTATAACACTGCTGCCGTTATTGCGACTTCCTCTGTTGCCTCCACCGCCTCAACCGCGTGAACATCCGCTTAAATCGCTGCTGGCGGCGTTCCGCTTTTTGTTTGCCAGCCCGCTTATCGGCGGTATTGCACTGCTCGGCGGTTTGCTGACCATGGCGAGCGCGGTGCGGGTGCTCTATCCGGCGCTGGCGCTGAACTGGCACATGTCTGCAGCGCAAATTGGTTTCCTCTATGCCGCCATTCCCCTCGGTGCAGCGGTCGGCGCGCTGACCAGCGGACAACTGGCTCGCAGCGTACGTCCCGGTCTGATTATGCTGGCCTCCACGGTAGGTTCCTTCCTGGCGATTGGCTTGTTTGGTCTGATGCCTGTCTGGGCGCTGGGCGTCATTTGCCTCGCGCTGTTTGGCTGGCTCAGCGCCATCAGTTCGTTACTGCAATACACGATGCTACAAACGCAAACGCCGGAATCGATGCTCGGCAGGATCAATGGCCTTTGGACTGCGCAAAACGTCACTGGGGATGCAATCGGCGCGGCGCTGTTAGGCGGTCTGGGGGCGATGATGACACCGATCGCCTCGGCAAGCGTAAGTGGATTCGGACTGGTGATTGTGGGGTTATTACTGCTGCTGTTGCTGAGTGAGTTGCGGCGTTTTCGCCAGACGCCGCCGGAAGTGGCAGCGTCTGAAGGTTGAGGATTACGAAAACAGGGCGGCAAGACGGTTCAACAGTAGCGTCGCACTGTAGTAGTCCAGACGGAACGTTTCGGTGCCCAGTGCATAAACGCGTTTACTTTGTACCGCAGGCAGGTGTGCCAGCAACGGGTTGGCATAAATGGCATCGGTGTCGCTGCTGTCGCCAGCAAACAGGAACAGCGCCTCGCCGTTCAGACCCGCCGCCAGATTTTCACCGCCAAGCTGGACGATGTCGTGGCGTTTACCCTGACTGGTGCTGGTATGCATGTTCGTTGGCAATGCCGCCAGCGTGAAGCCGAGTTGTTCCATCATCTTGCCCTGTGCAGACTCAGGCGTCCATAAGTTGGCGGTGTGCGCGGCTGCGGTGTACACCAGCGCGCTGACCGGCTGTGGCGGCAGTTTAATCTGCTGTTTGACTGCCGCCATCTGCTGATCAAATTCAGCAATGCGTTTCGCCGCCTGTGTTTCCTGGCCCGTAATCTCGCCCAGTTGCGTCAGCAACGACTGCCAGCTTTTATCGTCATAGTTGATGATAAGCGTCGGTGCGATAGAAGAGAGCTGATCGTAAAGCGCCAGCGCAGAGTCGCCGCCGGTGGCGCTGATCAGGATGAGATCGGGCATCTGTGCGGCCACTGCTTCAGCACTGGGTTCGCCAATGTACAGACGGTTCAGCTTGCGCGCTTTCGCGACCTCGCTCCATTGGCGCAGGAATCCCTGATCGTCACCGACGCGGTTGTTGGGCGTGGTGGCTCCGCTGGCAATGACCGGGGCGTCAATGGCCAGCAGCGAGCCGGTCAGTGTGACGCTGGTCGAGACAATACGCTCAGGTTTGTGCTCCAGCGTGTGTGTTCCACGGCTGTCGGTTACCTGACGTGGCCAGTCAGCGGCGTGGGCTGAGGAGAATCCGAAAACAAATAGCCCAATCAGCAGGCCAGGCAGAAAAGGTAATCTCACAAATCAGTTCCTGTTATCAGTGAAGTTAATGCTTCTCATTTTCATTGTTAGCGAGAAGGGATGCAAGTCAAAGTCGCACAATGTGTTAGCTCAAGAGTTGACATGCCGTCTGTTTGCTTTTAGGTTAGCGACCGAAAATATAAATGATAATCATTATTAAAACCTTTATCATTTTTGGAGGATGATATGGATACGTCACTGGCCGAGGATGTACAGCAGAAAATGGCAACGCTTGCCCCCGATCATTTTTTCTTTATGTCGCCGTATCGCAGTTTTACGACGTCCGGATGCTTCGCCCGCTTTGATGAACCCGCTGTGGATGGGGATTCCCCGGACAGCCCGTTTCAACAAAAATTACATGCGCTGTTTGCCAGGGCCAAATCGCAGGGGATTAAAAACCCGGTCATGGTAGGCGCGATTCCCTTTGATACACGCCAGCCTTCGTCGCTGTTTATACCGGAGTCCTGGCAGACGTTTTCTCGCCCGGCAAAGCAACAGTCATCGCGCTATTTCACTGAGTATCCGTCGTTGAACGTCGTTGCGCGTAAAGCCATTCCTGAGCAGGATGATTTTGAGGAGATGGTGGCGAAAGCGGCGGCGCTGACGGCGACGCCGGAAGTTGACAAAGTGGTGTTGTCGCGTCTGATTGATATCACCACCGACGACAATATCGATAGCGGAGCCTTGCTGGAACGCCTCGTAGCGCAGAACCCTGTTAGTTACAACTTCCATGTCCCGCTGGAAGACGGCGGGGTGTTGCTCGGTGCCAGCCCGGAATTACTGCTGCGTAAAGAGGGCGATCATTTCAGTTCTCTGCCGTTGGCTGGGTCGGCTCGCCGCCAGCCTGATGATGTGCTGGACAGAGAGGCGGGTAATCGTCTGCTGGCGTCTGAAAAAGACCGTCATGAACACGACCTGGTCACTCAGGCAATGAAAGTAGTGCTGCGCGATCGCAGCCGCGAATTGCAGCTTCCGTCCTCCCCGCAACTGGTAGCCACCCCCACGCTGTGGCACCTTGGCACGCCGTTTGAGGGCAAAGCGAACGCCCAGGAGAACGCCCTTACGCTGGCATGTCTGCTTCATCCAACCCCGGCGTTGAGCGGTTTCCCGCATCAGGTCGCGAAAAAGTGGATCGCGGAACTTGAACCGTTTGACCGTGAATTGTTTGGCGGCATCGTCGGCTGGTGTGATGCCGAAGGCAACGGCGAATGGGTTGTGACGATCCGCTGCGCGACGTTACGCCAGAATCAGGTGCGCTTCTTTGCGGGCGCGGGAATTGTGCCTGCCTCCTCCCCAATTGCGGAGTGGCGTGAAACGGGCACGAAACTTTCCACCATGTTGAATGTGTTCGGACTGCATTAAGGAGCAATGATGAGCATTCCTTTCACCCGGTGGCCAGACGAATTTGCCCGTCGCTACCGTGAAAAAGGGTACTGGCAGGATTTGCCCTTAACGGACATTCTGACCCGCCATGCGCAGAGCGATAAAACGGCGGTGATTGAGGGCGAGCGTCACCTGAGCTATCGCCAACTCAATCAAGCCTCAGAGAATCTGGCCTGCAGTCTGCGTCGTCAGGGGATTAACGCGGGCGAGACTGCGCTGGTACAACTGGGCAATGTGGCCGAGTTATACATCACTTTTTTCGCCCTGTTGAAGATTGGCGCGGCCCCGGTTCTGGCGCTGTTCAGCCATCAGAGAACCGAACTGAATGCCTACGCAAAGCAAATCGAACCGACGCTGCTGATTGCCGATCGCCAGCATGCGTTGTTCGCCGGGGATGATTTCCTTAATGCGTTTATGGCTGAACACGCTTCTGTCCGCGTCGTGCAATTGCTTAATGACGAGGGCGGGCACAATCTGCGCACGGCGATGAATCAGCCCGCCGCACATTTCACTGCGACACCATCGACTGCCGATGAAGTGGCGTACTTTCAGCTTTCCGGCGGCACAACCGGCACGCCGAAACTGATCCCGCGTACCCATAATGACTATTACTACAGCGTGCGTCGTAGTAACGAAATCTGCCATTTCAGCGAAGAGACACGCTATTTGTGCGCCATTCCGGCGGCACATAACTATGCCATGAGTTCTCCGGGAGCGCTGGGCGTGTTCCTCGCGGGGGGAACCGTGGTGCTGGCCGCCGATCCGAGCGCCACGCTGTGCTTCCCGCTGATTGAAAAACATCAGATCAATTCAACGGCGCTGGTGCCTCCGGCTGTCAGCCTGTGGCTTCAGGCCATTGGCGAATGGGGGAGTAACGCGCAGCTGGCGTCGCTGAAGCTGCTGCAAGTGGGGGGCGCGCGGCTTTCCGCCACGCTGGCTGCACGCATTCCGGCCGAAATTGGTTGCCAGTTGCAACAGGTGTTTGGAATGGCCGAAGGACTGGTGAACTACACCCGTCTGGACGACAGCCCGGAGCGCATTATTCATACCCAGGGGCGCCCGATGTGTCCGGATGATGAAGTTTGGGTGGCGGATGCCGAGGGCAATCCTCTGCCGCAAGGGGAAACCGGTCGCCTGATGACGCGTGGGCCGTACACCTTTCGCGGGTATTTCAAAAGTCCTGAGCATAACGCCAATGCATTCGATGCCGACGGTTTTTACTGCTCCGGCGATCTGATCTCGATCGACGAAGCCGGATACATCACGGTGCAGGGGCGAGAAAAAGATCAGATCAACCGCGGTGGGGAGAAGATCGCCGCCGAAGAGATCGAAAACCTGTTATTGCGTCATCCCTCGGTGATCCACGCGGCGTTGGTCAGCATGGAAGATGAGCTGATGGGGGAGAAAAGCTGCGCGTATTTGGTGGTGAAATCGCCGCTGCGCGCGGTACAGGTACGACGTTTCCTGCGTGAACAGGGCGTTGCGGAATTCAAATTACCGGACCGTGTGGAATGCGTTGAGGCTCTGCCTCTGACCCCGGTAGGTAAAGTCGATAAAAAACAATTACGTCAGTGGCTGGCGTCACGGGCACCTGCCTGAAGGAGAAAATAAAAATGGCTATTCCTAAACTGCAGGCTTACGCACTGCCCACCGCACTTGATATTCCCTCCAGCAAAGTGAACTGGGACTTTGAACCGGAGCGGGCCGCGCTGCTTATCCATGATATGCAGGACTATTTCGTCAGCTTTTGGGGCGATAATTGTCCGATGATGGAGCAGGTGATCGCCAATATCGCCGCGCTGCGTCAGTACTGTAAAGAGAACCATATTCCGGTCTATTACACCGCTCAGCCTAAAGAGCAAAGTGATGAAGACAGGGCGTTGCTGAACGATATGTGGGGACCGGGGCTGACACGCTCTCCTGAGCAACAAAAAATTGTCGGGCCGCTGGCGCCGGATGAGGCCGATAACGTGCTGGTGAAATGGCGTTACAGCGCATTCCACCGTTCTCCGCTAGAGCAAATGCTGAAAGAAACCGGCCGCAACCAGCTGATCATTACCGGGGTGTATGCGCACATTGGTTGTATGACCACCGCAACCGATGCCTTCATGCGTGATATTAAGCCGTTTATGGTGGCGGATGCGCTGGCCGACTTTAGTCGTGACGAACATCTGATGTCGCTGAATTATGTGGCGGGACGTACCGGCCGCGTAGTCATGACGCAAGAACTGTTGCCTACGCCGGTTCCTGCCAGCAAACAGGCGCTGCGGGCGGCTATCCTGCCGTTGCTGGATGAGTCCGACGAGCCGATGGACGATGAAAACCTGATCGATTACGGCCTGGATTCGGTACGCATGATGGCGCTGGCGGCACGCTGGCGTAAGGTGCACAGCGACATCGATTTTGTCATGTTAGCGAAGAACCCGACGATTGACGCCTGGTGGGCACTGCTTTCCCGCGAGGTGAAATGATGGCTGGTTTTGATTTTCAGGGCAAAACCGTCTGGGTGACCGGCGCCGGAAAAGGCATTGGTTATGCGACGGCGCGGGCGTTTGTCGACGCTGGCGCGCGCGTCACAGGGTTCGATCGTGAATTTACGCGCGACGACTATCCGTTTGCGACCCAGGTGCTGGATATTGCACAGCGTGAGCAGGTGGCGCAGGTGTGCCAGCGCCTGCTGCAAAAAACCGAACGCCTGGATGTGCTGGTTAACGCTGCGGGGATTTTGCGCATGGGGGTTACGGATGAACTCAGCGCTGATGAATGGCAGCAGACCTTTGCCGTCAACGTGGGCGGCGCGTTTAATCTCTTCCAGCAGACGATGGCGCAGTTTCGTCGCCAGCAGGGGGGAGCCATCGTTACCGTGGCTTCCGATGCCGCACATACGCCGCGGATTGGCATGAGCGCCTATGGCGCATCGAAAGCGGCGTTGAAAAGCCTGGCGCTGACCGTCGGGCTGGAACTGGCCGCCAGCGGCGTGCGGTGTAATCTCGTTTCACCGGGTTCAACGGACACCGACATGCAGCGCACGCTGTGGGTCAGTGACGATGCCGAACAGCAACGTATTCGCGGTTTTGGCGAACAGTTTAAGCTCGGTATTCCGTTGGGGAAAATCGCGCGCCCGCAGGAGATCGCCAATACCATTCTGTTTCTGGCTTCCGATATGGCGAGCCACATTACGCTGCAGGATATTGTGGTTGATGGCGGCTCAACGCTGGGGGCATAACGATGATCTGGAAACGCCATTTAACGCTTGAAGAACTGAATGCCACCAGCCAGAACACGATGGTGGCGCACCTTGGCATTGTGTATACCCAACTGGGGGACGATGTACTGGAAGCGGAAATGCCCGTTGATGCCCGGACTCATCAGCCGTTTGGTTTACTGCATGGCGGAGCGTCAGCGGCGCTGGCGGAGACGCTGGGTTCAATGGCGGGGTATCTGATGACCCGCGACGGGCAGTGCGTTGTCGGCACCGAACTGAACGCCACTCACCACCGGGCGGTGTCACAGGGAAAAGTACGCGGTGTGTGCCAGCCGCTGCATCTTGGACGGCAAAGTCAGAGCTGGGAAATCGTTGTCTTTGATGAACAAGGACGGCGTTGCTGCACCTGCCGTTTAGGAACTGCCGTTCTGGGGTAACGCGGCAAAATAAAATGATATTGCAGGGTTAGCAGGTGAATGGAGTGATCCAGTTAACAATGCAATGTAAATAATCAGTGATATCTCTGGTTTATGAAGTTGTTACGTTGTTAAAACCAGCAAAGGTGTTATAGAAACAAAATGTAACATCTCTCTGGAACACGCAAACGGACAACAACCATGAATAAATCAGGGAAATACCTCGTCTGGACAGTGCTCTCTGTAATGGGAGCATTTGCGCTGGGATATATTGCGTTAAACCGTGGTGAACAGATCAACGCGCTGTGGATTGTGGTGGCGTCGGTCTGTGTCTATCTCATTGCCTACCGTTTTTATGGTCTGTATATCGCCAAAAATGTGCTG
This sequence comes from Citrobacter enshiensis, assembly GCF_029338175.1. NCBI lineage: Bacteria > Pseudomonadati > Pseudomonadota > Gammaproteobacteria > Enterobacterales > Enterobacteriaceae > Citrobacter > Citrobacter enshiensis. The sequence goes on along the minus strand of NZ_CP119862.1, from coordinate 3,429,156 downwards.
GCGGTTGACCCGACGCGTATGACGCCTGCCGTGCGTCATAACGACGGTCTGGATTATGTCCCTACCGATAAAAAAGTGTTGTTCGGTCACCATTTTGCCGCAATCGCCGGAGCGGGTCCACTGGTAGGACCGGTGCTGGCGGCGCAAATGGGCTACCTGCCCGGTATGATCTGGCTGTTGGCTGGCGTAGTGCTAGCCGGGGCGGTGCAGGACTTTATGGTGCTGTTTGTGTCGACTCGCCGCGACGGTCGCTCGCTGGGGGAGTTGGTCAAAGAGGAAATGGGACCCACAGCAGGCGTCATTGCGCTGGTGGCCTGTTTTATGATCATGGTGATTATCCTGGCGGTGCTGGCGATGATTGTCGTCAAAGCCCTGACCCACAGCCCGTGGGGAACCTATACCGTGGCGTTTACCATTCCGCTGGCGATCTTCATGGGGGTTTACCTGCGTTATCTGCGCCCCGGACGGATTGGCGAAGTGTCGGTCATCGGTCTGGTATTCCTGGTCTTTGCCATCATTTCCGGTGGTTGGGTGGCCCAAAGCCCCACCTGGGCGCCGTACTTTGATTTCACGGGCGTACAGCTGACCTGGATGCTGGTGGGGTACGGTTTTGTGGCGGCAGTGCTGCCCGTATGGCTGCTGCTGGCACCGCGTGACTACCTTTCCACCTTCCTGAAAATTGGCACCATCGTGGGTCTGGCGGTTGGCATTCTGATTATGCGACCCACGCTGACTATGCCTGCGCTGACCAAATTCGTCGATGGGACCGGGCCGGTGTGGACGGGCAACCTGTTCCCGTTCCTGTTTATCACGATTGCCTGTGGGGCGGTGTCCGGATTCCACGCGCTGATCGCTTCCGGCACCACGCCGAAGATGTTGGCGAACGAAGGCCAGGCCTGTTTTATTGGTTATGGCGGTATGCTGATGGAATCCTTCGTTGCCATTATGGCGCTGGTTTCCGCCTGTATTATCGATCCGGGCGTCTACTTTGCCATGAACAGCCCAATGGCCGTCCTGGCGCCAGCCGGTACCACCGATGTGGTGGCTTCTGCGGCGCAAGTGGTGAGCAGTTGGGGCTTTGCGATCACGCCGGACACGCTGCATCAAATCGCCAATGAAGTGGGTGAACAATCCATTATCTCGCGTGCGGGCGGCGCACCGACGCTGGCGGTGGGGATGGCTTACATTCTGCATGGCGCGCTCGGCGGCATGATGGATGTCGCATTCTGGTATCACTTTGCGATTCTGTTTGAAGCGCTGTTCATTCTGACGGCGGTGGACGCAGGGACCCGCGCAGCACGCTTTATGCTGCAGGATCTGCTGGGCGTGATCTCTCCGGGGCTGAAACGCACCGATTCACTGCCTGCCAACCTGTTGGCGACAGCGCTCTGCGTACTGGCCTGGGGCTACTTCCTGCATCAGGGGGTGGTTGACCCACTGGGTGGTATTAACACCCTGTGGCCGCTGTTCGGGATTGCCAACCAGATGCTGGCGGGTATGGCGCTGATGCTTTGCGCTGTGGTCCTGTTCAAGATGAAACGTCAGCGTTACGCGTGGGTCGCGCTCGTACCTACGTCCTGGCTGCTGATTTGTACCCTGACAGCTGGCTGGCAGAAAGCGTTCAGCGCCGATGCAAAAGTGGGCTTCCTGGCTATCGCCAATAAGTTCCAGGCGATGATCGACAGCGGCAACATTCCATCGCAGTACACCGAGTCACAGTTGACGCAACTGGTGTTTAACAACCGTCTGGACGCCGGTCTGACCGTCTTCTTCATGGTGGTGGTGGTGGTGCTGGCGTTGTTCTCTATCAAGACAGCGCTGGCTGCCCTGAAGGTAGACAAACCGACGGCGAAAGAGACGCCGTATGAGTCGATGCCGGAAAATGGGGAAGAGATTGTGGCGCAGGCGAAAGGCGCGCACTAATCTTCAACTATTGAGCCCTCTCCGGCCGGAGAGGGCGTTTGCATAACAGGTAACCGCTATGTTTGATACGCTTTCAAAAGCCGGGAAATACTTAGGCCAGGCGGCAAGGTTGATGATTGGTGTGCCGGACTACGACAACTATGTTGAGCACATGCGCGTCACGCATCCGGACCAAACGCCGATGACCTATGAAGAGTTTTTCCGTGAGCGGCAGGACGCGCGCTATGGGGGAAAAGGCGGCGCGCGTTGTTGCTAATGGATGCTCTTCATTTTTTCTTAAGCGGTGATGCTGCCGTCAGCGGCTGAACGCAGATCTCCCTTGTCGTTATTTCACTGTCCAGGCTTTCGAAAATTGGCGACCTGCAAATAACTCCTGCAGGCCGTTGATTTGTTTCAGACGCAACACTTCATCGTCATCCATTCCTAACTCTTTGCCGATTTTTTGCTCGTCCCAGCCCAGTAGTGAGAGCTCACGAACGATCTCGGACATGGCGTGGATCTGGTGTCGGCCCCGCGCGCGGTTATGGCGAATCGTGGACGCAATACGTTCATGGCGAGTGCGCTCCAGGCATGTGACGGGCAGATAGCCTTTCAGACGCGCTCTTAGTGCCGCTTTTCCTTTCCCTAATTCATGCCGATGGAAACCATCGATAATGTCGTACTTCTCTGCACTGGATTGCGCCACGACAATAGGTTGTGTGAAACCGTCTGCTTCAATTGATTTTAGCAGCAGCCTTTTCTCCGGCGGCGCCACATTATTCGGGTTGTAATCGTTAGGGATGATTTGCTCATTTTTAATCCACAACACGCAGTCGACAGGTTCATGACGAAAAGGGCTGACGTGGTGGATTGCCATTCTGAACTCATTAATGGCGCGGATCCGTTCCTCTTCCGGCAGCGCCGAGAGAAAGTGGGTTAATTCCTGAGTTAATCGTTGTTGCATAGTATTCCCCATTCCTGACGTTTTGCTTTCATGCGTTCGTTATAACGCTGGTAACTTTTCGGTTTTGTCGGACTGAAAGAGAGCGCTCGGCACCAGTAATCATTATTCAGCAGCACTTTGCAGATACGTCGCCATGACGGGATGTCTTTTGTACCAATATCGCCGTCTTGCGTTTGGGGAATATCGTCCAGACCTTTCTTTTTATACCACTGTAAATAGACGGCGATTTTATTGCAGTAATGCTCGGAGGTTTGTTCCGGCATGCTGTTCAGCAGCAGTAAGGCGTACTCTTTCCAGCATAGATGGTCGGGTTTTAAGAGTTTTCGATGGCCATAAAAATGGTTGTCGTGACCGGCATAGATACCGCCGCTTTTCACACCGCTTACGCGCGCGCACATGGCAGCCCAGCGTTCGGGTTCGACGACATGGTACAGCCACAGTCCCTGGCGCTGTTCCGGACCGAAGGGTTCGCAAATCCGCATGTAGCGGGTGGGTACGCCTGCCTGATACATCAGGTTATACAAAGGATTACAGCGTTTTTTTGTTTTTGAGAACCAGGTCCAGATGTCTGCGGTTTTCCAGTCATACATTGGGTAAATGTACCAGGTGTGTCCACCCGGCGCGGACGTTGTCCAGGGTTTGTCATCAGCAAAACGCTGCTTATGTAAGGAGGCGATGGCGCCAAATCGATTGTAAGACTCGTCGGCCCGGATACCGATTAACATGGCGGCTGGCCGGTTATTAGAAAACCAGTCGGCAAAAAAACGAACAAACTGCTCAAAGGTCATATTCGGTTGATAAAAAGGAAAATAGCCGGGATCGGTAATAGCATCCGGTGGTGGTTGGCGCACCCAGTCTGTATTTGGGGCCCAGCATTGCCATTCGGGTTGGTATTGGGATAATGCATTTTGTGTCGTCAACGGCAAGGCAACCCAATAAAAATCGTCGATGACATCGGAATAATCATTTCGCAGCGCCTGGACATACTCAATGGTACAAGAGAATTGCGCTTCCCAGTCAATGAATAATACGCATATTTTTTTCTGTAATTGACGGGCAAGGGTCGCGGTCAGGTGCAGCATGAGACCAGAATCTTTACCGCCAGAAAATGAAACGCAGACCCGTGGGAGCGTTTCAAGCGTCCACGTGATGCGCTCTAGCGCGGCCTCCAGGACATTTTGGTCAAGCGGATATTTATACATGGACATTTTTGAGGTGTCTCTCAATATTAAATTGATTTTGCTCGAAATATTTTATTATAAGATATGCTAATTATGTAAACATGCAACAGTTAAAAAATATAGTATTTATGAATGTTTTTGGGGTGACCAATAAAAAATATGAATTAATTTTCGTTGAGCTGAGGGAGGTAATGTTTTCTGATTGATGCAGTTAGTTAATTCGAAATATATATTGCTTAAATCAATTATTAATTAACGACGCATTATAACATTGAATAAAAATAATGATGTATGGACGCCCCGGAACATCACAATCTGTAGGTAGTCAATGACGATGCTTTCTTGAGTGCTGACTGCTGCATTATGCGATAAGCGAAGTGAGTGATTTAACCGGGTGACTGGAATGAGAACAATCACCCTAAATATTACGTTAACGGCTATTCATCATCGCATCCAGCTGTGCTTTTTCTGGCAATCCTACAACCTGCTGCAACGTGTTTTCTTTATTCAAATAGTAGATGGCGGGTGTGACGTTAGCACCCAGATCGTCCATGATTTTTTGATTGACGTTCAGAATACGCATCGCCTCAGGAGGAACGGATGTCGGGATTTCAAGTTTGAGTTTACCGTTCGAGGCTTCATAGTCATGCCAGGTCTTTGCCGGGTCTTTCGTGGTCAGAATCGCCGCCGCAGTTGCCGGGCTTTCTGGTTTTATCACGCCAACCAGCAGGGTTCGCAATTGTACTTTGCCGGATTCTACCCAGGGACGGGCCTGTTGCCAGAATTGCTTGCAGTAAGGGCAGAAAGGATCGGCGAACACATAAAGTACGACGGGCGCATCCTTTTTACCGTCTAACAGCCAGGATGACTTTTCCATGCGCTGCCACAGTTCTCGCCCGGCTGGCGCATAGATCTCTTTTTCTATCAATGCATTGCTGAGGTTCTCGCCTTTTTCATTATACATGTACCCGGAGATCGCCTGTTTGCCGTCCGGGGTGAGATAAATGGTGACGCCCATGTCCTGATATTTTCCCAGGTAACCTTTCATCCCGCCCGGCGCATCGAAGGATTTCAGGATTGTAATACCTTGTTTTTCGATGGCTTTGACCGGCGCTGGCAGTTCTTCCGCCTGAGCGATGAGAGGGAGGAGAGTCAGCAATAGCGTTCGTTTTAGCATTATTTTTCCTTAAAAATCAGTGCGAAAGAAAGGGCGCAGATCAAACCTATCACAGCCATAGATAAGACCTTAAGCCGGATGATTGCCCTTTCTTCAGTGGGGTGTTGTAATCCCCTTCGCTGTTACAGCCTTTGTTAAGGTAATGTAGAGCGCAACACATAGCCAGTTTCACTGGCACTGAAGTTACCTACGGGTAGTTCAGGTAATGGGGCCGCCTGAAAAGGGGGCCTTTTTACTTTTTGTCGCCGGTGGCGGCTTAGGGTTCACAAAGTTGTCATGCGTCGGTTGTTAGATAACGCTTATTGATTTGATAATGGAAACGCATTAGCCGAATCGGAAAAATTTCGTTAACTTACAACTCAACGAAAACACGGAGGAAGTATAGATGTCCTTGATTAACACTAAAATTAAACCTTTCAAAAACCAGGCGTTCAAAAACGGTGAATTCATCGAAGTTACCGAAAAAGATACCGAAGGCCGCTGGAGTGTCTTCTTCTTCTACCCGGCTGACTTTACTTTCGTATGCCCGACTGAACTGGGCGACGTTGCTGACCATTACGATGAACTGCAGAAACTGGGCGTAGACGTTTACTCTGTCTCTACCGACACCCACTTCACTCACAAAGCATGGCACAGCAGCTCTGAAACCATCGCGAAAATCAAATATGCGATGATCGGCGACCCGACTGGCGCCCTGACCCGTAACTTCGACAACATGCGTGAAGATGAAGGTCTGGCTGACCGCGCAACCTTCGTTGTTGACCCGCAGGGTATCATCCAGGCTATCGAAGTTACCGCTGAAGGCATTGGCCGCGATGCGTCTGACCTGCTGCGTAAAATCAAAGCGGCTCAGTATGTGGCTTCTCACCCAGGTGAAGTTTGCCCGGCGAAATGGAAAGAAGGCGAAGCGACCTTAGCACCTTCTTTAGACCTGGTTGGTAAAATCTAAGCCTTTAAGGTGCTTCGAAGCCGGATGGCGCTACGCTTATCCGGCCTACAAACCGGGTCTACAACATCGTAGGCCGGGTAAACGAAGTGCCACCCGGCAATCAACGGGTGCATTACGCACCCGTTTCACTCCAAACCCCATGATGCAAGCCGCATTCAGGCCGCCCGCAAGGCAGCTTGCATGATGATGTTTTTAAAGCAGGAGATTAACGATGCTCGACGCTAACATGAAAACCCAGCTCAAGGCGTACCTTGAGAAACTGACGAAACCTGTTGAGCTGATTGCCACGCTGGATGACAGCGCCAAATCGGCAGAAATCAAGGAACTGCTGGCTGAAATTGCCGAACTGTCAGAGAAAGTCACCTTTAAAGAAGATAACAGCTTAGCCGTACGCAAGCCGTCATTCCTGATCACCAACCCGGGTTCAACCCAGGGACCGCGTTTTGCCGGCTCCCCGTTGGGGCATGAATTTACCTCTCTGGTGCTGGCACTGTTGTGGACCGGTGGTCATCCGTCGAAAGAAGCGCAGACGCTGCTTGAGCAGATCCGCGAAATCGACGGTGATTTTGAGTTTGAAACCTATTACTCGCTCTCTTGCCACAACTGCCCGGACGTGGTGCAGGCGCTGAACCTGATGGCGGTGCTGAACCCACGTATTAAGCATACGGCAATCGACGGCGGGACATTCCAGAACGAAATCACCGAACGTAACGTGATGGGCGTTCCGGCGGTTTACGTTAACGGGAAAGAGTTCGGTCAGGGGCGTATGACCCTGACGGAAATCGTCGCGAAAGTGGATACCGGCGCAGAAAAACGCGCAGCAGAAGAGCTGAACAAGCGTGATGCGTATGATGTGCTGATTGTCGGCTCTGGCCCGGCGGGCGCTGCGGCGGCTGTTTACTCAGCGCGTAAAGGTATTCGCACGGGGTTGATGGGCGAACGCTTTGGCGGTCAGGTACTCGATACCGTGGACATCGAAAACTACATCTCGGTGCCGAAAACCGAAGGTCAAAAGCTGGCGGGGGCATTAAAAGCGCACGTCGATGATTACGATGTGGATGTGATTGATAGCCAGAGCGCCAGCAAACTGGTGCCAGCTACGCAAGAAGGTGGCCTGCATCAGATTCAAACGGCATCCGGTGCGGTGCTGAAAGCCCGAAGCATTATCATTGCGACGGGTGCCAAATGGCGCAATATGAACGTGCCGGGTGAAGATCAATATCGTACCAAAGGCGTGACGTACTGCCCGCACTGCGACGGCCCGCTGTTTAAAGGCAAACGCGTGGCAGTGATTGGCGGTGGTAACTCCGGTGTGGAAGCGGCTATCGATCTGGCAGGCATTGTGGAGCACGTGACGTTGCTGGAATTTGCGCCTGAGATGAAAGCCGATCAGGTACTGCAGGATAAAGTACGCAGCCTGAAAAACGTCGATATCATCCTGAACGCGCAGACCACTGAAGTGAAAGGCGATGGCAGCAAAGTCACTGGGCTTGAGTACCGCGACCGTGTCAGTGGCGATGTTCACAACGTTGCTCTGGCGGGGATCTTTGTTCAGATTGGCCTGTTACCGAACACTAACTGGCTGGAAGGCGCTGTTGAACGTAACCGCATGGGTGAAATCATCATTGATGCGAAATGTGAAACCAGCGTGAAGGGCGTATTCGCCGCCGGTGACTGCACCACCGTACCGTACAAGCAGATAATCATAGCGACAGGCGAGGGCGCCAAAGCTTCCCTGAGCTCGTTTGATTATCTGATTCGCACCAAGACCGCATAAAAAAAAGACAGTAAGACTGTCACCTGCAAGCTCAAAACCGCCTGTGAAATTCCAGGCGGTTTTTTATTACCCCCCAGTAACCACAAAAGCCCTGCCGGACTCTCTCCTGGCAGGGCTTTTCAGTATCAGACGCGGGCGAATTAACGCACGACCAACACGGGCAGGTTGGCATGGCGGACAACGCTTGACGCATTAGAACCGAGAAGATGGGTGCTGATTGACGGGTTTCGTGATCCAATGACCACCACATCCGCCTTCAGTTCTTCCGCTAAGTCGTTGACCACGTCCCGCACGTTGCCAAAACGAACATGCGGCTTAATCCGCGAAGGATCAAGACTGAAATGACCGACCATCGTTTGCAGGCGGGTTTCCGCTTCGTGCTGCAGATGCTCCTCAAAACGGCGAACATCGGCGGCAAACCGATGCAAACTCAAACTGGCGGAACCCGGCAGGACATGCAACAGATGAATGACGCCATCCTGTTGCGCCAGAAATTCAGCGTGGCGTACGGCCTTGTCGCTCAGTTCCATTTCGAAAACATCAACCGGCATAATGATTGTTTTGTACATAAGCAGTCTCTCCTTGTTATCGCATGAACATATAACATCATATTAATGAATATGATTCTGTCAGTCACGGCACAGATTTAGGTTTTTAAAGGATCAAAGAGGAGACAATACTGATAATACGTGATTACCAGTGTTGTTCGAGAAATAGCACAGCGGCAACGAGAATCGCTGCTATCAGGATATACACTACCGTGATACCGAGAACCTCAGCCATACGCTATTCCACCGACAGATACCCCAATCAGGTTAGTTTGTCGCAAAAAAAGCAGGAATGATAAGTTTGGTTGATATTTAACCGGAAAGAGGATGCTAATGCATCCTCTGCAAGATAAAGCGGTTGGCTTCGAAAGGACAGAGTTAGCGCAGGTAATCGCCCGCAGCTTCAGGCTGGTATTCAAGCTCCAGCACTTCAAGGTGCGTGGATGTTCCACCTGGAAGTTCCCAGTGAATGGTGTCGCCAACGCGCAGACCTAACAGGGCAGCGCCAACCGGAGCCATCACCGACAATTGGGTGCTGCTGTCCGTCATGTTCGCCGGATAGACCAGCGTGCGAACGCGCGTCTCGCCGTCGGCAAGGTTACGGAATTTCACTCGACTGTTCATGGTCACGACGTTATGCGGCATCTCTTCTGGTGAACACATTTGGGCGCGATCCAGCTCTGCGTTTAACGCATCAGCAATCGGTAAACCGGCAAACGCAGGTTGCTCCAACAGGCGGTCGATGCGTTCGGCGTCGAGGTCGTTGATGATAATAGTTGGTCTGGACATTTATTACTCCATGTCGTCGATACTGCGAGTAGCGCAGGTAAATAATTCCAAAAGAAAACCCTCACCGTCTGGCGGCGAGGGTTTAGCTTTCCTGATGATACTGAGACTTACCCCTTCTTTGAAGTGATTTAGTTCACATTCGGGCAAATCCTTAACATTGATGGTGTTGATAGCATTGGGTGAATTTTAGCCTAAAAACGTGATCGTTCTCAAATTTGCATTATGCTTTTTAAGCGCTCGCCGCGGGCGGGTCCACACCCTCAGCGTTTCCTTGAAGGAGATCTCATGAGCCAGTACGACAAACTCACGTTAAAAGATGGCAGTTATCTGTACTTTAAAGATTGGGGCAGCGGGCAGCCCATCGTCTTTAGCCACGGCTGGCCGTTGACGGCAGATGCGTTCGAAGATCAGATGCTTTTTCTGGGATCGAAAGGGTTTCGCGTGATTGCTCACGATCGGCGGGGACATGGCCGGTCGGCACAACCCTGGGACGGTCACCATATGGATCAGTATGCCGATGACCTGGCCGAGCTGACGTCACATCTGAATTTAAAAGATGCGGTACATGTCGGGCATTCGACAGGCGGTGGCGAGGTCGCACGCTACATTGGCCGCCATGGGACACAGCGCGTCGCGAAAGCCGTACTGATCGGCGCCGTGACGCCCATCATGGTCAAGACCGATTTTAACCCCAACGGCGTGCCGAAAGAGGTGTTCGATGGCATCCGGCAGGGCGTTGTCAACGATCGCGCCGCATTTTTCTATGAACTTACCGCGGCGTTTTATGGCTACAATCGGGCCGGAGAAAAAGAGTCAAAAGCGGTGCGTGAGAGCTTTGTCGAGCAAGGTTTACAAGGGTCAATAAAAGCCCTGTACGACTGTATTAAGGCGTTTTCAGAGACCGACCTACGAGGCGATCTCAAAAGAATGACGATTCCGACGCTGGTTATTCATGGCGATGATGATCAAATCGTCCCGTTGGAAACGTGCGGTAAAGCGGCTGCGGCGATGTTGCCTGACGCGCAGTTGAAAATCTACGAGGGGGGATCGCACGGTATTTGTACCACCCATAAACACCAGATTAATCAGGACCTGCTGACGTTTATCCAGTCATAATTGCTGACGGATTGTTCTGCGCTGATCCTCTTTATTCAACAGGGAGATGAGCGAAGTGCAATTGGTGTAAAACCGGTGCGGCTTATGCACCGGTTTCATGGCCTTAATATCCGACGCTATCCAGTATAAAACGTTTGCCGCAGTTGCCGGGATGCGGTTGCGGTGCAAAAGAGGCGGCTGCCAGCGGCGTGTTGATGGCGTTTGCATGTAATGAAAACTGCATTTCCGTCAGGTAGGCGGGATTTCCCTGGCAGCTCAACTTCACCGCTTTGACGCTCTCTTTGCCCCAGCTCGTTGCCACGGCGGCATCAAAGTCAGCGCGGCTGACGGTTTTGCCGTAATGGTTTCTCAGAAAATCGCCCAGCGTGCTGCGCTTAACCTCGTTGTTCAGGCGCACCATGGTGTTGAAATAGATATTCGGATCAAAACCAAAACAGGCGCCGTGTTTGGCGTATTCGTAGCGTTCAAGGCAAGTGTGTCCTCCGGCACCGGGCATCACCGCGCTCAGCTTCGCGGCGCTTTCCAGCGACAGCCCTGTTTGAGGAGCGGCGCATTTACGGCTGGCGCGGGCTTCCGGCAGGTTCGGGATCGGGCGGGTCGCACAGCCGTAGCGCATCCATCGGCGTTCATCCACGCCTCTGACGGCAATGGATTTAGGCAGACCAGGCCACAGTCCGTGTACGGTCAGAAAATCGGCTTTGTCCTGCGTTTCTTTTTGCAGGCGGCATTCGTCAGGTTCCTGACGCTGGCGTTCATGCTGGCTTTGGCAAAAACCCGTTTGCCAGGAGAGCGCCAACACATAACGGTCAAAATCACCGTACTGTTTCGCCTGAAGTTCGTCGGCTTTCACCGTGGAGACTGGCAGCAGAAATGCGGCCAGTAGAGGACTGTAACGCCATATTGGTTTCATGATTAATTCTGATATATAGAAATACTGTATATCATCTATTTAACCATAAAAAATGCCAGTCAGGTTTATCTGACTGGCATCATTTTCATACTGCTTTCGGGAAGGGGATTAACTCCACAGCGCCAGAATCGGCCAACCCACCAGCAGCAGCATCGAGATATAGATGACGCCAAAGATCGCGCCCAGACGCCAGTAGTCTTTGGATTTCACATAGCCACAGCCGTAAATGATAACGCCAGGGCCGGTTGCATAAGGCGTCAGACAGCCCATGATACCGATAGACAGAACCAGCAGAATACAAAGATGTTCCATCGGCACGCCCGGGATACCTTTACCGACCGCCAGAATAACCGGCAGCATGGTCGCGGTATGTGCGGAGAGGCTGGCGAACAGGTAGTGCGCAAAATAGAACACCAGCACCAGCACAATCACCGTTGCGTTAGGCGAGAAGCCTTCCAGGTGAGTACTCATGGTGGAAGCAAACCAGTCGATAAAGCCGGAGCGGGTCAGGCCATTAGCCATCACCACCAGTGTAGCGAGGTTGACCAGGGTGTTCCACGCGCTGTTATAACGGGTAATGTCTTTCCACGGTACAACATGCAGCGCCAGCATCAGAGATACTGCCAGCAAACCAACGGCGGTAGCGTCGATCATTTCGCCGCCAAAGACCCACAGACCCAGGCTGAGCAGTACCAGCCCGATCAACGTGGTTTCTTTACGGGTCAGACTGCCCATGGTTTTAAGTTCATCACCGGCCCAGGCGGCGACTTCCGCACTGTGGGTGATTTCCGGTTTGTAGAGCACGTACGAGAGCCACGGCGCAACGATAAGCAAAATAATGCCCACCGGCAGGAAGCTCAGGAACCATTGCAGCCAGCTAATTTGAATACCTGCGATTTTGCTGACGAACTCCAGACCCAGTACGTTCGGCGCAGCGCCGGTGACAAACATGGAAGAACTGAGGCTGGTACTGATGACCATCATCCACATCAGATACCCACCGATACGACGCGAGGAGGGATCGTTAGGGAATGATTTAAACAGCGGCGGCAGGTTTTTGATTACCGGGAATACAGTACCCCCGGTTCGCGCTGTGTTAGACGGCGTAAACGGCGCCAGCAGAATGTCAATGATGACAATGGCATAGCCCAGCGTCAGGGTACGCTTACCCATGAATTTCACCAGGAACAGTGCGATTCGACGTCCCAGGCCTGTCACTTCGTAACCCAGAGCGAAGATAAACGCGCCAAATACCAGCCATACCGTGGTACTGGAGAAACCGGCCAGCCCCCATTTCAACGCCTGTTTACCGGCATCAAAACTGGGATCTGCCAGCTCTTTGGCATCAAACAGCAGGTAGTTGCTGCCAATCACACAAATGGTAACAGCAATAAAACTGATGGCTGTCGCCGGAATCGGCTCCAGAATCATCCCGACAATCATCGCCACAAAAACGGCGAAATAGTGCCAGGCCTGAGGGGGCATTCCATCAGGGACGGGGATAAGAAACATGACGCCCATCACTATCAATGGGGCCAACAACTTCCATATATTATCTTTAGATAAAGACATGAGTGATTCTCCGGAAAGGATCTTTTATGTAATTGTGTTAATGGTTGATTTGCGAAATTTGAGCTAAAAACCAGGTGACAATCAGTAGATCGGCGCAACCCCCAGGACTGAGGTTGCGTTCAATGCACTGCTGGTCAAACTGGCGTAGAGAATGAAGATCTGCGGGGGTTCGTATTCCCCCGTTTTGCAGCAAAATATTTGCCTGCTGCTGTAACCAGCGCAGCCCCTGCTCCCCACCGCGAGACGCGACGTTGGTATCCCCATTCATCGCCATCAGCAGCAGTAAGGTATCGAGTAACGCCAGTTCAGGATCTCGCCCCTGAGCCAGCAGCGCACGGTAGTGCGGCAGCGCATGATGAATCACCAGCGGATAGCCAGCTTCAGCTTCACCTCGCGCACCGGTTAACCCCAATTGTTGATAGAGACGCTGACCTGCGGTGAGTTGTTGATTGTTCTGGCGCAGTTCGTGCTGTGTCATGCCCGCGCAAAAGGCGGCGGCGGTGTGACAGAGCGTCTCAGGGGTGATCGGGGAGTGTTGTTGATGGAGGCGACCCACGGCGGCAAACAGCAATCCCAGTGAAAAAATGCTGCCTTTGTGTGTGTTTACCCCTGCGGTCGCGCGGAACATGTCCGCTTCGCAAGCCATCCCAATCGGACGCAGACCTTTTAGAACGTCTTCTGGCAGCATTTGCGCACTGTAAGCCCCGTATTCGATAAAGCGTGGCAGCCAGGCCTGGATTGCCAGGGCGCTACGGTGGAAATCTTCCAGCGCCATATCTTTGTGCGCACCGCAGTTGAGGCGATCCACCAGACCGGGTTTGGGCGATAAATTCACCTCGGTCATCATGGCGCGCCATCCCAGCGTTGCCCAGCCTTCGAGCAAAGAGGGGGACAGGGCAGTGGTCGTGGTCGTGGTCGACGTTGCGTTATTGGGCATCATGCAGCAACGCCTCCATCTGAATGAGAAGATCGGAAAGCGCATGGGTTTTACCCCGCGCGCATTCAACGGCGCTTTGCTCGCACAGCAGACAGCGGCGAGGTGGAAGCGAAAAATCGCGGCGGGACATGATGACCCCCTCAGGGGTCAGCACATCGATATCCCACAAACGTCCCAGCGGGGACTGATGTTCAAGTTCGATCGTGGCAAGCTTGATGTCGCGGACCGGACCTTCAAGCGCAAACAGCGCTTCCGGCCCGCTGGCGGAAACCACGATGGACTGCTCCCTGATAAACCAACCAGACGTCTGCATCATTGTGTGCAGAGCTTCCACGCCGTGATTAAAGATGCCGCGAGTGACTTCGCTGTCTTTAATCGGCCCCGGCGCTACCACGGTAAAGGAGATCAGTGGTGTAGCGTGGCGCACGAGCCAGGCGTGTTGCTTTGCTTGTCTCTCATCACGGCTGGCGAGCAGCTCGGGAATCGAAACCGGATGACGGGTGGCGTTAACCGGGAGCAGGCGCATGGTTTATTCCTTCACCTGATGAACGACATCAATGACCGAACCGTCGCGGTAACGCACCACGGCAATCACGCGGTCGGTGTATTCAATCGGGCGAGGCTGACCGGTGAGCAGTTGCGCGCGCTCGCGCAGCCATTCGATAGACACCACTTTCATTCCCGCTTCTTTCAGACGTTCGGCCAGTTCCGGACGCGCCGGGTTGACGGCGATGCCATGGTCTGTCACCAGAATGTCAACGCTGGAACCTGGGGTCACACAGGTGGTGACATTGTCTACCAGCGTCGGGATACGACCGCGTACCAACGGCGCGACGATAATAGACAGGGCTGCGGCAACGGCGGTATCGCAGTGACCACCGGATGCGCCACGCAATACGCCGTCAGAACCGGTCAGCACGTTGACATTAAAGTGAGTGTCCACTTCCAGCGCGCTCAGTACCACGACATCCAGACGGTCAACCGATGCCCCTTTAGAACCCCAGTTGGCGTACTGGTTGGCGCTGATTTCGATGTGATTCGGGTTGCGGGCCAGTGATTCGGCGGCATTGCGGTCAAAGCTTTGTACATCCAGCAGCTTGCGGATCAGCCCTTTCTCATGCAGGTCAACGATGGTGGCGGTGATCCCCCCCAGCGCGAAATCGGCGCGAATATCGCGGCTGCGCATTTTGTCTTCCAGGAAACGGGTGACGGCAAGAGACGCGCCGCCGGTTCCGGTTTGCAGGGAGAATCCTTCTTTGAAGTAGCCAGAGTTGGTGATCACTTCTGCCGCGCTGCGGGCAATCAGCAGTTCGCGTGGGTTGGTGGTCATACGGGTCGCGTCAGCGCCGATTTTATCGGCATCGCCTACCTGGTCTATCTGCACGATGAGATCCACCTGATCCTGAGCAATGCTGGCCGGGTTATGCGGATAGGGCAGTAACGCTTCGGTCAGCAGCACGACCTGTTTCGCGTTTTCGGCATCGACTTTCGCATAGCCCAGAGAACCGCAACAGGCTTTACCGGTATAACCATTGGCATTACCGAAAGGATCGCAGGAGGGAACCCCGAGGAATGCCACATCAATGCTCAATTCGCCGCTTTGTACGAGGTGTACACGACCGCCGTGTGAGTGGATTTGCACGGGTTCTTCCAGCAATCCGCGGGAAATTTCTTCCGCCAACGGTCCGCGCAGACCGGAGGTATAGATACGGCTAACCACACCCTTGCGGATATGACCGACCAGCGGCGCGTGGCAGTCGCTCAGCGAACTGGAGGCCAGGGTCAGATTTTTAAAGCCCATTCTGGCGATCGTGTCCATGACCAGGTTGATCGTCAGATCGCCGCCACGGAAAGCGTGGTGGAAAGAGATCGTCATACCGTCCTGCAAACCGGAACGGCGAATGGCTTCTTCGAGATCGGCACACAGTTTTTTGTTGCGCGGTTTTTGCGCCTGCAGGTTCTGTTTTGAGCTGCTCTGCCAGGTGGAAAGTTCACTTTCAGCGCGGCGGCTCCAGGCTGTCACCCGTTCTTGTCGTTGAAGTTGTTCGATTTTCTGCGTCATTTTTTTTGCCTTATTCTTCGCGGATGCCGGAAAGTTCTGCGCGGGAAAGCACCAGACGAGCACGTTCAATGACCGGGCTGTCTACCATCTTGCCGTTCAGAGAAACGACGCCACGGCCTTCACGGGCAGCGGCTTCAGCGGCCTCCACCACCAGACGGGCATGGGTCACTTCTTTCTGCGTCGGGGCATACAGGTTGTGCAGCAGTTCAATCTGACGCGGGTTAATGAGCGACTTGCCATCAAAACCCAATTGCTTGATGTGCGAAGCTTCATTAAGGAAACCCGCTTCGTTGTTGGCATCGGAATAGACAGTGTCAAACGCCTGAATACCCGCGGAACGCGCCGCCTGCAAAATGGAGCAGCGGGCAAACAGAAGCTCGGTACCTTCTGGCGAACGCTCGGTACGCAGGTTACGTACGTAGTCTTCCGCACCCAGCGCAATACCGATCAGACGCTCAGACGCATGCGCAATTTCGACCGCGCGGGTGATGCCCAGCGGTGATTCCACGGCGGCTAATAAGCCGGTGCTGCCTGCTTCGCGACCGCAGGTTTTCTCAATACGCAGGATCTCTTTTTCAATATCGATAACGTCCTGCGCGGTGTCGGTTTTCGGTAAACGCACAATATCGGCGCCACCGCGGACAACGGCTTCCAGGTCGTTGATACCCCATTCAGAGTCGAGGGCATTAACGCGCACAATGGTTTCAATATCGCGATAAAGCGGATGTTGCAGGGCGTGGTACACCAGACGACGTGCGGCATCTTTTTCACGCAGTGCGACAGAGTCTTCCAGATCGAACATCAGCGCATCTGCCGGATAGATGAACGAATTGCTGATCATGGCGGCATTGGCGCCAGGCACGAACAGCATGCTGCGACGGGTGCGGGATTTACGTTGTTGTAAGGAGGCGGAAATCATTGGCGATCCTCCCAGGGCAGTGCCTGGATACCGCTGGCGCGTGCCAGCAGTGCTTCCAGTCGAGCGCGTAAAATGCAGTCCAGCGCGCCTTTATCATCGACATTCAGCTGTACGCCGCGCACATCGTAGCGTGAGAGCACCTCCAGAATGGTCGTGCGGATAGCATCGCCAAACTGTTTTTCAACGCTGCTGTTGATTTGCAGGTCGATTTCCTGCGTGTCGAGCGGAGCGATGCGTATCATCACATCTCCAGACTCAAGTGTGCCGGCGACGGCTGCCTGGTTTATTTTCATTTTTCACCTGTTTCTAATGCGGGGGTCTTTTGGCGGACTGTCGCGCTGGATGGGTTGCGCTCAAGCATGTTCTGCAGATAGTGCAGAGTGGCTTCAGGCACCAGCGACGCGATAGCCGTGAGATCTTTTTTAACCAGCAGCTTGCGTACCCAGGAGGCGGAAATCGGCATCTCCTGAAAACACAGCCGCTCAATTTCCACCAGCTCAATGGGTGGGGCGGGAAGCGCGGGCGTCTCCAGCCAGTAACGCATATCGTGGTTGTACTGAGAGGTGACGGTACAAAACGGTTCAGTACCCACGAAACGGTGGGTGACACCCAGTGCGGGCGCCAGGTACTGACGGAAAATCTTCAGGTCGATTTCGGTGTAGCAGTGGTTGATAACACTCTGCTCTTTGATGAAATAGCACGGGAAGGTGGCGCGGGAGATGATGTATTCGGAGCCACGATGGACGGTTAATCGCGGGATATCCGCAGTCCCTTTGAGCACTAAATCAAATCGGTCTTCGTACGGAAAACGGGATGTATCTTCTTTGACTAAGAACACGTGCAACCAGTCGCATTGTGCTGCGGCTTGCTGGATCAGGTACCGATGACCTTGTGTGAACGGGTTGGCATTCATCACGATGCAGCCAATTTTTTTGCCGTCCCGCCGCTGTTTTGCCAGGGATTCCGCGTAGCGTTTTAATCGTGTGGTGCTGTTTTCCATCAACACCATCACACCGGGTACGCTGGTCAGCGTAGCGAAGCCACACTGTTTAAACAGCGCTTCATATTCGGTCTTTGTATAGATGAAGAGATGCGTGCAGTGCCTTTCATAGGCGAGATTGATAAGCTCAGTCGCCAGAGTTAGTGCTAAACCTTCGCCCCGTACGGATTCGCTGATGGCCACGCATTTTATAATATTTCCAGCAATGCCGCCGCAGGCGATCAGACGATCGTCACGCATAACGGTAATGAATATTTCAACGGTGGTATCTACGCTCAGATCATTCTCTTTCAGGAATTGCGTGATCGCCGCCATTTTTATATTTTCAGAGCGTTTTACTTGTGTGAACACATTATTTTCAAACATAGTGAAAAGGGTCCTGAAGATATATGTTGTTGCTGGGTTTTTGTGTTTGTTGTGCAATGTTGTCAGTTGATAACATTTTGTTTACGTCATGGGGTTTTTCTTTTTTTATTAGCTGAACGACCACTTTTGCCCTGACATATACATCGTAAGGAGTATTAAAGAGGTAAATTTTGATTTATTTCACAAAGAGTTAGATGGTTTTTATGTGTTTTATGGTTTTAAGTTTTTTAATTAACTTAACGATCATTTAAGGCGTGGTTTTAATTTGTTTAATTGATTTAAGGTGGGGAATTTGTAACGATCTTAGATTATTCTCTTCTTTCGGAAGAAAACATTTTTATTACATATATGCGTTAAGTGTACCGGTTGACATACGTAAGGAACAATAATGCCCGCTCATAAAAATAAAAAGCAGTTTCTTTTTTTTCGGCGCCTTGCGTTCCCGTTACGAATTTTCCTCCTTATTCTGGTGGTTTCTGTTTTTATCATCGCGGCCCTGGCCCGGTACTTTTCTGCAAGTTTCGAGGACTATCTGGTTACCCATGTCAGGGATATGGCGATGAACCAGGCGAAGATCATTGCTTCGAATGACAGCATAATCTCTGCCGTCGAACATCGTGATTACCCACGATTAGCCAGCATTGCGGATAAACTGCAGAGCGATACCGATTTTGACTACGTCGTGATCGGCGACCGCAATTCGATTCGCCTCTACCACCCAAACCCGAAAAAAATTGGTCAGCCCATGCAGTTCACCAAACCCGGCGCGCTTGAAAAGGGTGAAAGCTATTTTATTATGGGGGAGGGGTCTATCGGCATGGCGATGCGCGCCAAGACGCCAATATTCAATGAAAACGGTCAGGTGATCGGTGTGGTGTCGATTGGTTATCTGGTCAGCAAAATCGATAGCTGGCGACTGGACTTTTTATTGCCGATGGCGGGCGTATTTGTCCTGTTATTGCTGCTATTGATGCTACTTTCGTGGTTATTTGCTTCCCATATTCGCCGCCAGATGTTGGGGATGGAGCCAAAGCAAATCGCGCGCGTGGTACGCCAGCAGGAGGCGTTGTTTAGTTCCGTCTATGAAGGGTTGATTGCCGTTGATCCTGAAGGGTTTATTACCGCCATTAACCGTAGCGCCAGGAAAATGCTGGGTTTGTCTTCTCCCGGGCGGCAGTGGCTGGGAAAACCGATTGAAGAGGTGGTGAAACCTGCGGATTTCTTCACTCAGGAGATCGCAGAGCAACGCCAGGATGTGATGGCCAATTTTAATGGACTCAGTGTTATTGCTAACCGTGAGGCGATCCGCTCTGGCGACGAATTACTTGGAGCGATCATCAGCTTTCGAAGTAAGGATGAGATTTATACCCTTAATGCGCAACTGACCCAAATAAAACAATATGTCGAGAGCCTCAGAACTCTGCGCCATGAACATCTAAACTGGATGTCCACGCTCAATGGTCTGCTGCAAATGAAGGAGTATGATCGCGTCCGGGAGATGGTGCAGGGGGAATCGCAGGCGCAGCAACAGCTAATCGACAGCTTGCGCAGCGCGTTTGCCGACCGTCAGGTCGCCGGTTTACTGTTTGGTAAAGTGCAGCGTGCGCGGGAGTTGGGACTCCAGATGACAATTGTGCCCGGTAGCCAGCTACATCAACTTCCGGAAGGGCTTGATAGCACAGAGTTTGCGGCGATTGTCGGGAATCTGCTCGATAATGCCTTTGAAGCCAGTTTGCGGACTCCGCAAGGAAATAATGTTGTAGAGCTCTTTTTGAGTGATGAAGGGGATGAAGTCATCATAGAAGTTGCCGATCAGGGCTGCGGCGTTCCTGAGGCATTGCGCGAAAAAATATTCGAACAGGGTGTCAGTACGCGAACTGACGAGCCTGGAGAACATGGCATTGGACTGTATTTGATTGCAAGTTATGTGGGGCGCTGTGGGGGGATCATTACGCTGGAAGATAATGATCCTTGCGGCACCTTGTTTTCTCTATTTCTTCCGAAAGTGAAAAAAAACAATGACGGAACCATTAAGCATACTGATCGTTGAGGATGAAACGCTGCTGGCGGAAATGCATGCGGAATATATTCGCCATATTCCAGGCTTTACACAGATCTGGCTTGCCGGGAATCTGGCGCAGGCCCGGATGATGATTGAGCGTTTTAAGCCTGGGCTCATTTTACTGGATAACTATCTGCCAGACGGAAAGGGCATCACGTTACTCCATGAATTGACGCAGTCACGCTACCCGGGCGGCGTGGTCTTTACCACGGCGGCCAGCGATATGGATACGGTGTCTGAGGCCGTGCGCGGTGGGGCGTTTGATTATCTGATCAAACCGATTGCCTATGAGCGACTCGGTCAAACGCTCACCCGGTATCAGCAGCGCAGGCGCATGCTGGCGGGTAACGACAGTGCCAGTCAGCGGCAAATTGACGAAATGTTTAATGCATATGCCCGGGGAGAACCCAAAGGCGATTTGCCTACGGGGATCGATGCATTAACGCTTAATGCGATACTCAAGCTGTTTAGCGATCCGACGGTTCAGCATACCGCAGAAACCGTGGCCCAGGCGCTGACCATTAGCCGGACGACCTCCCGGCGCTATCTGGAATACTGTGCGGGTCGCCATCTGATTATTGCAGAGATTGTTCACGGTAAGATTGGCAGGCCGCAACGAATCTACCACGGAGGATGATTCGGCTATGCCGGATAGCGGTGCAATGAGCGTTGCTACCCGGCATTGATACGTTAGCCGCCGACGATCGCGGACGAGGCTGGCACCATGACTTCAGTGGCGACAATGACGATCAGCAGTCCCACCATCACCGGGACAGATGTCCGCTTCACCACTTCAAAGGGTGATATTTTTGCCATACCGGCAACGGCAACGACCACCCCGGATACCGGGGAAATAGTACGTCCCAGATTTGACGCCTGCAGCATGGGAATCGACAGATAAGCCGGGTTAATGCCGGAAGAGTGCGCCAGTTTCGGTATCATCTCCACAAAGGCATAGAAAGGCGCATTACCGGAGCCTGTCGTCATGGCCGCAAGCATGGTCAAAATCACAAGGACCAGCATCAGAATGATGCTTGCTGAGCCAAAAGAAGTAGCGATAGAGATCAGACTCTGAATAAAACCGATGGTGCTCAGACCCTGAGCGAAAACACCCGCCGCCACCAACAGCATGACCACGCCCGCAAAGGCGTCCGCCATTCCCCGATACGCCACTTCCAGTCCGGAAAATACTTTTTGCGTATTGAAGCCACGAACAAATTCCAGCAAAGCTGCTAACAACATGCAGCTAACCAGAATGGTAATAATGTGCAGTTGCGGGCCCCATTTGCCATCAAATACCAGAACACCAATGATCGGCGTAAAGGGCAGTATTGCGTAAAAAGAGGGCGCGCTGGTGGTGATTTCATTCACATCGAGCATTTCATGTGAAATATTCTCTTTTTTATCCAGATAACGCTGCCAGAAAAAGTGGGCGATCGCCATGCCGATAATGGCGGCGATTGAGATAGGCAGCGTGGTTTTAAATGCAAAATCGATCAGCGGCATTTCCGCTGCTTTTGCGGCCAATACGACATCGCCAGAGGTTGGCGAGAGGATAATTGC
Organism: Citrobacter enshiensis; assembly: GCF_029338175.1. Lineage (NCBI taxonomy): Bacteria > Pseudomonadati > Pseudomonadota > Gammaproteobacteria > Enterobacterales > Enterobacteriaceae > Citrobacter > Citrobacter enshiensis. Next base: position 3,407,362 of record NZ_CP119862.1, on the reverse strand, counting down.
TGCCGGAGAAGCACAAATTGCCGCGGCCGCGCCACGGCTAATACCGACGTTGACCATCACAGGGAAGAGGGTCGCCATCAGCAGTACGCCAAGCCCTGTTGCGGAGGAGACGGCCAGCGACATCAGGCAGGCAACAAAATACGCGGCGATCATCAGTAAATAGGGTGAGTTGATATACTTCAGGGGCTTAGACGCTAATTTGACGACCATATCGTTGGCGCCAATATGCGTCATATAGGCGGCGAAACCACACAGCATCATGATCATCATGCCGAGATCGCCACCGCGACTCATCAGCAGAATTTTAATATATTCAACGATATCTGTGGCTGTATAGCCTGTACCAGTTTCACTGGCAGGTAAAACTTTGTGCCCCATGAGCGCGCTGATGATCAGCAGTACCAACCCGCCCACAAATAATACGCCGGTGGCTGAGTAGCCTTTAATGATGTAGCGTGCTACACCCACAATAACCACAACTCCTATAAGGAGTTCAATAAATGTCAACATTATTTCCCCTGTCGCATGGACACCCAGAAAGTGAAAACGAAGCAAATGACTTCAAAATAGGGTAAAAATGTGCCGAATAAACCGTATTCTCTTGCTGATTGAAATCAATAAAAAGACGGATTCAACGCCGCACAGCCTCTTTTTTTAGATAAGGTTTAATTTGTTTTTAATTTGATATGAATTTGATGCAATATTGTTAATTGAGTAATGAGCGGCTGGATTTAAATAAGGTTAAGTCTATTTCCATACAATAATAAAGGCCATCTGTGAGCATTATTCCCGCGAAGAAATACAGTCGAAGACAATAGAAAATCAGAACTTTGCGATTTTTCTCAGTTCCCTTTTTGTTAAGGTTTCATTTGAGTTGGCTTTGCTACGATCGCCGCCGAACCCAAGAATGGTAATTATATTGTGATTGTCGCTAAAAAATATCTTCTTATTTATTCATTTCTGTTTGCTCAGTTGATTCTCCTGCCTCAGGTCTTTGCAGAGGATAAAGGGTGGTTTGATACGCTGAAGGATAATGTTGCGCAAACCTGGCAACAGCCTGAACATTATGATCTTTATGTCCCTGCGATTACCTGGCATGCGCGATTTGCCTACGATAAAGAGAAAACGGATCGTTACAATGAACGTCCGTGGGGCGCGGGGTTTGGTCAATCACGCTGGGATGATAAAGGCAACTGGCACGGTCTTTATATTATGGCCTTTAAGGATTCTTACAATAAGTGGGAGCCGATTGGAGGCTATGGTTGGGAAAAAACCTGGCGGCCGCTAGCGGATGAGAATTTTCATATGGGTTTAGGTTTTACGGCGGGCGCCACAGCGCGTGATAACTGGAATTATATCCCTGTTCCCGTTGTATTACCGTTGGCTTCCATTGGCTATGGACCCGCGACGTTCCAGATGACTTACATCCCTGGGACCTATAACAACGGCAATGTCTACTTTGCATGGATGCGCTTTCAGTTCTGATGCCTGAGCTCCGGACTTTTCTTAAGCTAAAAACATCAATAAAAACAAATGGTAACAACATCACACTAAAAAATAACGCGACATTTATCACTTTTTGGCAAAGTTCGACTGGACAAAATGCACCACAATTGATGTACTGATACCCGACACAGCATTTGTGTCTATTTTTCATGTAAAGGTAATTTTGATGTCTAAGATTAAAGGTAACGTTAAGTGGTTTAATGAGTCCAAAGGATTCGGTTTCATTACTCCGGAAGATGGCAGCAAAGATGTGTTCGTACACTTCTCTGCAATCCAGACCAATGGTTTTAAAACTCTGGCTGAAGGTCAGCGTGTAGAGTTCGAAATCACTAACGGTGCCAAAGGCCCTTCTGCTGCAAACGTAACCGCTCTGTAAGCATACGACAGCAAGAATTCAAAACCCGCTTAATTGCGGGTTTTTTTTCGCTCCTAGTGCGCTGTTGACGTTGAAAAAAGCCAGAAGGCCATTGCTGTCATCGCAAAAGACCCTAACAGGTTGACCAGCACATTGAGCATAGCCCAGCCAAAACGTCCTTCCTGTAGCAGAAAAACGACTTCAGCTGAGAATGTAGAGAATGTCGTTAAACCGCCGCAAAAACCCGTGGTGATGAGTACCTTCCACATCGGGTCGATATGAGTCATGCGATTGAACCACGCAAGCCCCATACCAATGATAAAAGCGCCCAATAAGTTCGCCACGAGTGTGCCAACAGGGAGCGCCTGATGCAGCGGGTTAAACCGCATACTCAACAGCCAGCGTGCAACGCTACCTGTACCGCCACCAATAAAAACTGCTAAAAGAAGTTGTAACACAACACAATCCTGCTATTTGATTGGTATAGGGGTGAGTGTAACGCTGAATAATCCTCTTTGGCGAGTTCAACAAACGTAAGTGGAGGGAATATGTTCGTTGCAGCAGGGCAGTTTGCGGTGAGTCCCCTGTGGGAGAAGAATGCACAAACATGCGTCTCCTTGATGTCTCAGGCGGCAGAAAATGGGGTAGCGTTATTGGTGTTGCCAGAGGCGTTATTGGCGCGTGACGATCTTGACCCCGACTTGTCGGTAAAATCAGCGCAACTTCTGGAAGGGGGCTTTTTGACCCACTTGTTAGGTGAGAGCGCCAGCAATGCCATGACGACCATTCTGACCCTTCATGTTCCCTCCACGCCGGGGCGGGCATTTAATATGCTGGTCGCTCTGCGTGCGGGCAAGATTGTTGCACATTACGCGAAACTTCATCTTTACGATGCCTTCTCGATACAGGAGTCCCGCAATGTGGACGCAGGAGACGCTATTGCGCCGCTGCTGGAGGTGGATGACATGAAGGTTGGCTTGATGACCTGTTACGATTTGCGCTTTCCTGAGCTGGCATTGGCGCAGGCGCTTCAGGGAGCGGAAGTGCTGGTGCTTCCTGCTGCGTGGGTCAGGGGGACGCTTAAGGAGCATCATTGGTCAACGTTATTGGCTGCCAGAGCGCTGGACTCAACATGCTATATGATTGCTGCAGGGGAGTGCGGCAACAAAAATATTGGTCAAAGCCGTATCATCGATCCGTTTGGCGTCACGATAGCCGCCGCCGCCGAGACGCCGACATTGATTATGGCGGAGGTTTCCGCGCAACGGGTTCGCCAGGTCCGGGCGCAACTCCCGGTGTTACATAACCGACGATTTGCGCCACCGCAATTATTATGACGTTTATTTAAACAATGCTTGATTCACCTTGTTACAGATTGTTATTGTGTGCGCGCGCCAAAAGGCCGTTAAAATTCTCAGGTTAATACGGCGCGTTACGCAGCCTGTTTCAAGTTAAGAAGGTATCTATGGGTGAGATTAGTATTACCAAATTGCTGGTGGTTGCCGCACTGGTTGTTCTGCTGTTTGGTACCAAGAAGTTACGTACGCTGGGTGGAGACCTGGGATCGGCAATTAAAGGCTTCAAGAAAGCGATGAACGATGAAGATGCCGGAGCGAAGAAAGACGCAAGCGGCGACGTTCAGGCAGAGAAACTCTCTCACAAAGAGTAATACCCGGAGCAGGATGTCCGCACGTTATACTCTACAGAGAAAAAAACCGGCGATTTGCCGGTTTTTTTTGCCTGAAATGTAAGTGAGTGTTACGCGATCACTTAACTTCCTGTCCTTTTGCCTGCAGGTCTGCATGGTAAGAGGAACGAACAAACGGTCCACACGCGGCATGGGTAAAGCCCATCGCCATTGCTTCCGCTTTCATCTCATCAAACTCATCCGGGCTGACATAGCGCTGTACCGGCAGGTGGTGACGACTTGGCTGCAGATACTGACCCAGCGTCAGCATGGTCACGCCATGACGACGCAAATCGCGCATAACCTCAATGATTTCAGCGTTGGTTTCACCCAAGCCGACCATCAGACCCGATTTGGTTGGGATCTCCGGATGCGCTTCTTTGAAGCGTTCCAGTAACTTCAGGGACCAATTGTAGTCAGCCCCTGGGCGCACCTGGCGATAGATACGCGGAACGTTTTCAAGGTTATGGTTAAAGACATCCGGCGGGGTTGCGGTAAGGATATCCAGCGCGCGATCCATACGACCACGGAAGTCCGGTACCAGCGTCTCAATTTTGATCGTCGGGCTTTTCTCGCGAATGGCCGTAATGCAATCAGCAAAGTGCTGAGCGCCGCCATCACGCAGATCGTCGCGATCGACGGAGGTGATGACAACATAGCGTAACGCCATATCAGCAATCGTCTGCGCCAGTTTTGACGGTTCGTTGGCGTCCGGGGCGACCGGACGTCCATGTGCAACGTCACAGAACGGACAACGGCGGGTACAAATCGCGCCGAGGATCATGAACGTCGCTGTACCGTGATTGAAACATTCAGCCAGGTTAGGGCAGGAGGCTTCCTCGCAGACAGAATGCAGGCCATTCTTACGCATTGCTGCTTTGATGCCCTGAATACGAGTGGAGTCCGCTGGAAGCTTTATTTTCATCCATTCCGGTTTACGCAGCAGGGCTTCACGCTCTGTTGCCACATTTTTAACCGGGATAAGGGCCATCTTATCGGCATCGCGGTATTTAACACCGCGTTCCATCACAATGGGTTTACTCATAGCGTGCGTGTTCCAGTTGCGAATAACGAAGGTAAGCGTTTCAATTCAAGGAAATGTTGTATTTATCAACTATTTTTGAATTAACTATACGCAGTATATCATTGATACGGGCCATAAAGCAGCCTGAGTGGCTGGCAAAATGTAAAATAGTTGTTGTTTTGTGCCCTTCATCCACTATCCCTGGTGGCTAAGCAGCAACATCTTCATTCTGGAAAGCATCACGTATGATGTCGATAACGTTCTCAAGAATAGGGTCGCGCAGACTCACTTTGTTGTAATGCAGAGAAAATGCGATTTTTTCATCGTTGAGAACAGCGTAAGGAATATTTTTAAGCGACCAGCAATGGCTAAACAACGCGTAAAAGCGTGCAGGCATCATGCCAATCACGTCGCTGTTCGCAATCAGCGACGCGATAGTAAAGATGTTGTAACTGCTAAAGCTGACCTGTCGTTCCGGGAACATCTCTTGCACGCGCTGACGTAACAGGTGCAGATTCTGACCTTCCAGCATCAGCAGGGTATGCTCTGCATTATTCAGAGTGTCTTCGGTAAGTGATGCCGAAAGCAAAGGATGATCCTGACGACAGACGAGCTCCATGGAGTCTGTAAACAAGACGTGGCGGTGTATCGCCCGATTGTCATAGGTATGGTTGTCGATGATCAGGTCCGTCTGAAACTGGGTCAGTTGGTTTTCCGCATCGCTGATGGGAATGTTGCGCAGCAGAAGTTGCGGGTAACGCGCTCTGATGGCTTTGTAGATTTCTGGCATGACCAGCGCGCCGACCGAAGGGGTTGTGCCTATGGTAATCGTGCGTTGCTTATCGTAACTGCCGGTCAGATCCAGTGCGCCGAGAATCGACTCCAGGCCCTGGCTAATATACTCATGCAGGTGTGTGGCGTAAGTGGTCGGCGTAACGCCCTGACCCTTTCTAATAAATAATGGGTCCGGGAATATCGTCCGTAGTTTTTGAATAGACTGGCTAATAGCAGACGGCGTCAGATTGAGAATTTTGGCGGCGTTGACAATACCTTTATGAACATAAACCGCTTCAAAAATAGTCAAAAGATTAAGGTCGATATTTCTTAGCGTCCTGAATATTTGAGGTTTGTCCTCTAGCAGATGCTCGGGTGCTCGTTTTTCAGACGGGTTATTGTCATTCACTTTTTTGCTCCGGAGTTATTCATTTTGTGAATAAAATAATAAATATCATCTTCTGTATATATATTTTTGATTAAATATTAATCAGTATTGCTATCTGTATTCCGTTCAATAAGGCAGTCGATAAAAAATTCTTTTTTTCATATAACCTGTCATTTTATCATGCAGTTAGATGAGGGGTATCCCCTAATGACGTTATAGTCGATTGATTGAAAATATAGAAAGCGGGCGGAGAAGTAAAGCATTCAAATAGTATATGGTTAATGACCCATAAAATATCTGGGTCATTATATTTCACGGATTAAGCCTGGATATATTCATGTGCTGGATTATTAAGTAAAGCTAACATGTTCGCCAGTAATCGGGGGCGTACATTATCGGTTGTCGCTTCGCTATCCCATTGCGATATTTTAGCCATCTCCATCCCTGCGTAACCACAAGGATTGATACGTAAGAATGGCGAGAGATCCATATTTACGTTAAGCGCCAGACCATGAAATGAGCAGCCGCGACGGATGCGCAAACCCAATGAGCAAATTTTCTTTTCGCCAACATAAACACCTGGCGCATCGGCACGCGGATGCGCTTCGATATTCAGCTCTGCAAGAGTATTGACGACAGTTTGTTCCAGCAACGTGACCAGCTCACGCACGCCCAACTTACGGCGCTTAAGATCCAACAGCACATACATCACCTGCTGGCCAGGGCCGTGGTAAGTGACTTGCCCGCCGCGATCGCTCTGGATCACGGGAATATCTCCCGGCATTAATACGTGCTCCGCTTTACCGGCCTGACCTTGCGTGAAGACAGGATGGTGCTCAACCAGCCAAATTTCATCATTGTTGTTTTCATCGCGGGTATCGGTGAATTCGTGCATAGCCTGGGAAACGGGCTCGTAAGGCTGAAGACCGAGCTGGCGGACAAGAATTTTATCCTGATACAAAACGGCATCTCCGTAGAGAATGAATAAAAGAGGGGAGAGTATAACACAGAGGGGAATGCTGTTACCCGGACGACGCCGGGTAACCACGGTAATACGACTTACAGCACCATACGAACGATGTCGATGTTGCCTAATTCTTCATACAGGGTTTCTACTTGCTCAATGTGGGTAGCATTGATGGTGATAGAGACCGAGTGGTAATTGCCTTTGCTGCTTGGTTTTACCGTCGGGGAGTAATCACCTGGCGCATGGCGCTGTACCACTTCAACCACCTGATCAACCAGCTCAGGCAACGCCTGCCCCATTACTTTGTAAGTAAATGGTGTAGGGAATTCAAGCAGTTCGTTAAGTTTGGTTTTCATGTCAGCTCCGGCGTAACGTAAATAAAATAATAACTCCCGCCAAAAGCGGGAGTTTTACTGATGCTTAGTATATGGGGATGGAAATCACACTTTCAAGTGTTCAATTTTTAACCAAACCAGTGATGGAACATTAACTTAATGTAATCAACGATTTTGCCGAAGAAGTTACCTTCAGGAATTTCCTGCAGCACTACCAGCGGGCGTTGCTCAATGGTTTTACCATCAAGCTGGAAGTTGATTGTGCCGACCACCTGGTTTTTCTGCAGTGGAGCATGTAATTCGGTGGTGTTCAGAACATAGCTGGCTTTCAGGTCTTTCATTCGGCCGCGCGGGATCGTCAGGTAGACGTCTTTATCTACGCCTAACGAGGCGCGATCGGTATCACCAAACCAGGCGGGTTCAGAAGCAAACTCTTTGCCGACTTTCAATGGGTTTACAGTTTCAAAGAAACGGAAGCCCCAGGTCAGCAGTTTTTTGCTTTCTGTTTCACGCCCTTTGTAAGTACGACCGCCCATCACCGCAGAAATCAAACGCATCTGGCCTTCGGTCGCAGAAGCGACGAGGTTATAACCCGCTTTGTCAGTGTGGCCCGTTTTGATACCGTCGACCTTCAGACTGTTATCCCAAAGCAGACCGTTACGGTTTAACTGACGAATACCGTTAAAGGTAAACTCTTTTTCCCGGTAGATGGAGTATTCGTTAGGAACGTCGCGGATTAAGGCCTGACCGATCAGCGCCATGTCGCGTGCAGAACTGTATTGACCGTCAGCATCAAGACCATGAACAGTCTGGAAATGCGTGTTTTGCAAGCCCAGTGCGCTAACGTAGCTGTTCATCAGGCCGACGAAGGCGTCCTGGCTACCCGCGGCGAAATCAGCCATCGCGACGCAGGCGTCGTTACCGGATTGCAGGTTAATACCACGGATCAACTGTGAAACCGGAACTTGCATGCCGGGTTTCAGGAACATCAGGGATGAACCTTTAAATACCGGGTTGCCTGTCGCCCAGGCGTCGTTACCGACAGTAACCAGATCGGTTTCTTTAAATTTACCGGCTTTCATTGCCTGACCAATGACATAGCTGGTCATCATTTTCGTCAGGCTTGCCGGGTCGCGGCGCATGTCAGCATTCTGCTCTGCCAGGACTTTTCCGGAATTGTAATCGATCAGGATGTATGACTCCGCATCGATCTGCGGAACACCCGGGATCATGGTTTTGATATTCAGGTCATCGGCATGCACAGCGGAAATGGAGGCTGCACAAAGAGCCGTGGTGAGCGCCATGCGCTGCAGGAAACGAGCGGAAAAAGTGGTCTTCATGGTCTGAACTACGACATCCGTGATGGAATTAAAAAAAGTGCCCTACTATAGCAAATGCTATACCCGCAGGCATCTGACTTTCGGCATGACTTTGTTAACGTCATTAACAAAAATTGACAGTTCAGATGCCTGCTTTACACCGCTACGCGCCGGTAATAAAGGACTGTAATTGAGCTTCGGATTGCAAACGTTGCTGCAAGGTACTGGCTTCGTTTTTACTGCCGAAAGGCCCGAGTTGAATACGCCAGACGGCACCGTTTTGCACCACGCGACCCGGTACACCAAACTGCTGGCTTAAGCGCTGTTGATACTGTTGTGCGCGTGCCTGATCGCTCACGGCACCGACCTGTACCACAAAGCGGCCGCCGGTAGACGCCGATGAGACTGGCGTTACTGCCGCGCTTGATGCTGGTGTGGTGACGGGGGGCGTCGTCGTGGCGGGTGCAGGGGCTGGCGTGGGTTCGCTACCTTCCAGCACGCCCGGCGCTAACGTGGTCGGCGCACCGAGGAAACCGCTGCTGCTGACTGGCGCACCCGCAGAGTCATCGCTCTTCAGCGTCGAGTTGCTGATCGCGCGAACATCACCTTGTGGCTGTGTCGGTTCTGGCGCGGAAGACGCGCCTCCCATGCCGCTGCTGAGATCAGGGCGAGAGGGCAGAGCGTAAGTTTGTTTCGCAACGGTCGTACACGCCATACCGGGTCCGGAGAGCGAGCCATCCTGAGCCACGATAATTGGGTCAATCCGCACTTTGGTATTGTTCGACGTGTTCAGTCGGTCGGCAGCGGCACGGGAGAGTGAAATCACCCGATCATTACCGTAAGGACCGCGATCGTTGATGCGAACGACGATCATGCGACCGTTAGCCAGGTTAGTGATTCGCGCATAGCTGGGGATCGGCAGTGTCGGGTGCGCGGCGGTAAGTTGCATAGGATCGAACGCTTCGCCTGACGCGGTCAGGTTGCTGCCCGGCTCGGCTTCATAAATAGCGGCCAGCCCAGCCTGGCTAAAGCGAGAAGGATCCTGCACGATGTTGTAGCTTTTACCGTCGCGCTGATAATCCTGATTTGCCGTTGGGTTGAGCGGTTCAAAACGCGGATCGGCTCCGCTGATTTCAACAATCGGCCCATTACATACCGCTGGCTGCGGTGCGACGGTCGTTTGTTGCTGACCATCATCACTCGTACATGCCGCGAGCAGCATAATTCCTGCTGCGACGCAGACTCCAGGCAACTGCTTACGCATTGCGTACCCCTTACACGCTTTTCGACAACATTTTTCTGTGGGTGTGGATCGACATAACAATCCCGAACCCGGCCATCAGCACTATCAGTGCGGAGCCTCCGTAACTGACCAGCGGGAGTGGAACCCCGACAACGGGCAGAATACCGCTCACCATACCAATATTTACGAAAACATAAACGAATAATATCAACATCAAACCGCCAGCCATGACCCGGCCAAAGGTAGTTTGCGCCCTGGCGGCAATCCATAGCCCGCGCATGATCAGCAAAATGTAAAGTGTGAGCAGAATTAATATTCCGACCAGACCGAGCTCTTCCGCCAGCACCGCGAAGATAAAGTCAGTATGGCGTTCGGGTAAGAATTCCAGCTGCGACTGAGTACCGTGTAACCAGCCCTTACCGCGCAGACCACCAGAGCCAATAGCAATTTTAGACTGGATAATGTGATAACCCGCACCTAAAGGGTCGGTTTCCGGATCGAGAAGCATCATCACGCGTTGGCGCTGATAGTCATGCATCAGGAAGAACCACAAGATGGGGATAAACGCGGCGACCAGCACCACGGCAACGCCAATCAGGCGCCAGCTCAGGCCGGAAAGGAACAGCACGAACAGACCGGAAAGCGCGACCAGAATTGAGGTGCCAAGGTCGGGCTGCGCTGCAACCAGCAGCGTAGGCATGAAGATCAATACCAGCGCGATCGCCGTGTTCTTCAATGACGGTGGGCAGACATCACGGTTGATAAAGCGCGCGACCATCAGGGGGACGGCTATTTTTGCAATCTCAGAGGGTTGAAAGCGCACGATACCAAGATCAAGCCAGCGTTGCGCCCCTTTCGATATTGCGCCAAAGGCATCGACCGCCACCAGCAAAATAATACAGAAAATATACAGGTAAGGAGCCCAGCCTTCGTAAACACGAGGGGGGATCTGCGCCATCACCACCATGATCACCAGACCCATGGCGATTTGCCCTACTTTTCGCTCCATCATGCCAATATCCTGGCCGCTGGCGCTCCAGATAACCAGAGAGCTGTAAACCAGCAGCGCAAGCAGAATAAGCATCATGGTGGGATCGATATGAATCTTATCCCAGAACGTTCGTTTGTTCGGATTATCCGTCATGATTATTGGTCCTCCGCCGCTGTAACCGCTGGGTTTTCCGCAGGCAAATTGGTGTTGTTGTCACCCAACATAATGTGGTCGAGGATTTGACGCATAATCGTCCCCACCGCCGGGCCTGCGCCGCCGTTTTCAAGAATTATGGCCACGGCAACCCGGGGCTCGTTGTATGGCGCGAATGCCGTCATCAGTTTATGGTCACGTAAACGCTCGGCAATTTTGTGCGCGTTGTAGGTTTCATTGGCTTTCAGACCAAAGACCTGCGCGGTACCGGATTTTGCGGCAATTTTATAAGGCGCGCTGGCGAAGTATTTATGCGCAGTACCGTTCCCACGGTTTGCCACGCCATACATCCCGTCTTTAGCCAGTTCCCAGTAACCCGAATGGATATCACCGACGGGTTTTTCGTGCGGTTGTTCCCAGGGAACCTGTTTACCGTTTTCTGTCGTACTCATCAGCAGATGGGGAACCTTCACCACACCGTCATTGATGAGGATCATCAGCGCTTTACTCATCTGGATTGGCGTCGCAGTCCAGTAACCCTGACCGATACCCACCGGAATGGTGTCGCCCTGATACCACGGTTTCTTAAAGCGCTTTTGCTTCCACTCACGGGTCGGCATGTTGCCGGAACGCTCTTCGGAGAGGTCGATCCCGGTATAATGGCCGTAGCCAAACTTACTCATCCACTCGGAGAGGCGGTCAATCCCCATATCATAGGCAATCTGATAGAAAAACGTATCCGCCGACTCTTCCAGTGATTTCGTGATGTTAAGGTGGCCATGCCCCCATTTTTTCCAGTCGCGGTAGCGCTTCTCGGAACCTGGCAACTGCCACCAGCCTGGGTCAAACAGACCGGTATTGCGGGTGATCACGCCAGCGCTGAGCGCAGATACCGCTACATACGGTTTAACCGTCGAGGCCGGGGGGTAAACACCCTGAGTGGCGCGGTTAACCAGCGGCGTATTCGGATCGTTGAGCAAACCTGAATAATCTTTGCTGGAGATGCCATCGACAAAGAGGTTAGGATCGTAACTTGGCATGGAGACCATCGCCAGTACGCCGCCCGTTCGGGGATCGGTCACCACGACGGCGGCACGACTGCCTGCTAACAGCGTTTCGATATATTGCTGAAGTTTAAGATCCAACGTCAGGTAGATGTCGTGCCCGGCCTGCGGCGGCACCTCTTTGAGCTGGCGGATCACGCGACCACGGTTGTTGACTTCAACTTCTTCGTAACCCGTCTGACCGTGCAGGACCTCTTCATAATAACGTTCAATACCGAGCTTACCGATATCATGCGTCGCGGCATAGTTGGCCAGTTTGCCGTCTTTATCAAGGCGCTCGACATCTTTGTCGTTAATCTTCGAGACGTAGCCAATGACGTGGGTCAGCGCAGAACCATACGGGTAGTAGCGACGTTTGTAGCCTTTCACTTCCACGCCGGGAAAACGGTACTGGTTGACGGCAAAACGCGCCACCTGAACTTCTGTCAGGTTTGTTTTAACGGGAATAGACGTAAAGCGGTGGGAGCGTGAGCGCTCTTTTTTGAAGGCAGCGATATCGTCGTCGTTTAAATCGACGACATTGCGCAGCGCATCCAGCGTTTCCTGAACGTTATCCACCTTTTCCGGCATCATTTCTATCTGGTAAATGGTGCGGTTAAGGGCTAAGGGGATACCATTGCGGTCGTATATGATCCCGCGACTGGGGGCGATAGGCACCAGTTTTATACGGTTTTCATTTGAGCGGGTCTGGTAATCGGTAAAACGCACGATTTGCAGATTATAAAGATTGGCGATGAGCACGCCGGTTAGCAGCAATATACCCAAAAAGGCAACCAGCGCCCGGCGCACAAACAGCGCGGACTCAGCCGTATAGTCGCGAAAAGAATTCTGTAGTTTCATCCGCTGCTTAATCTACTCAAGGCTTAAACGATCACTCACGGTGATAAGGGTGATTGGTGGTAATGCTCCACGCCCGGTACAGACTCTCTGCGACCAGCACCCGAACAAGAGGGTGGGGAAGCGTTAGCGCAGAGAGGGACCAGCTTTGTTCTGCCGCCGCTTTACAGGCAGGAGATAACCCCTCCGGGCCGCCAATCAGCAGGCTGACGTCGCGGCCATCCAGCTTCCAGCGTTCCAGTTCTGTCGCCAGTTGCGGCGTATCCCAGGGTTTGCCCGGGATATCGAGGGTGACGATGCGGTTTTTGCCTGCGGCGGCCAGCATCTGCTCACCCTCTTTATCGAGTATGCGTTTAATGTCCGCGTTCTTGCCGCGCTTTCCCGCTGGAATTTCTATCAGCTCAAAAGGCATGTCTTTTGGAAAACGCCGAAGGTACTCCGTAAATCCCGTTTGTACCCAGTCAGGCATTTTCGTGCCAACAGCGACAAGTTGAAGCTTCACGCATTAACTCCAGAGTTTTTCCAGTTCGTACAGACGACGGCTCTCTTCCTGCATGACATGAACGATGACATCGCCCAGGTCAACGACGATCCAGTCCGCGACGTTTTCACCTTCAACGCCGAGCGGCAGCATACCGGCAGCGCGAGATTCCTGTACCACGTGATCGGCGATGGACATAACATGACGGCTGGATGTACCGGTGCAGATAATCATGCAGTCGGTGATACTGGATTTACCCTGAACGTCTAAGGCGATGATGTCCTGACCTTTCAGGTCATCAATTTTGTCAATAACAAAATCCTGGAGTGCTTTACCCTGCAAGTTTTCCCCCTGGGGTATGAATAGAGATAAAAAGGTCCGTTAGTATACCTGAACCAGAGGCGATGTCGGGACAAAAGTCACCGAACAGGCTTTAGAAAGTGGGCTATCATCCCACCCCGCGCAACAGAATGCATCGCCATTTTTGTAAAACAATTTCTGCGAAGCTCTGAAAGACGAAAAAAGTCTGGCTGCGGAGGATATCAGCCTGTCAGGGGGTGTCAATGATCGCGACGCCGTTGAGGTGAAAAAAGAGCGTTTTACTCACCCGGCTTCCAGACTGCCCGACTGTTCAATACCTTTAAGGTGGCAAAATCTTCACAGAAATCAATGGCGCTCCAGCAGCCCTGATCGACCCGGAAATGCCATATTGAGGTGGCGGGCATCGATAATAGCCGTGCAATCAGCAGGCTCAACACGCCCTGGTGGCTGACCACCAGTAAGTTATTATATTCTTTGTAATCAGATAATTGTGCGATGAAACGTTCGATACGCTGCGAAAATGCCTGGAAACCTTCGCCATTGGTGGGAATGGCGTTTTGCCAGTCTGCGCACCAGGCGGCGTAGCTTTCTGCGTCTTCACGTGCCAGATCGCGGTGGTGTCGCATTTCCCAGTCGCCAAAAAACATCTCATTAAGCTCCGGCAAAATACGCAGCGGAACGTCGCGTTCGTGCAGGACTAACCGCGCGGTGTGGCGGGCGCGCTCCAGTTCACTGCAAAACACCTTCTCGAAAGGCACTTCACGCAGCAATGTATGCAACGTGCTGGCCTGCGCTATTCCTTTGTCTGTCAGCGGTGTTGGAGCATGGCCACTGTATAGCCCGGCTACGTTAGCTTCGGTTTCCCCATGACGTACTAACCAGAGTCGCATTTTTCCCCTCTTGATACCTGATTCACGCAAAACATGATATTCGCCCTGATTGCTCAAGGTTTTTTCAATAAACTAGACGCTTTTAACCGGAGCGGCACGATGTCTCTACTGAAGAGTGAACATGGCGGTAACACCCGGGAAGCCGCCGCATTGTTGGGCATCTTGCCTGAACAGCTGCTGGATTTTAGCGCAAATATCAATCCCCTGGGTATGCCTGAGAGTCTAAAACGCGCGATCATCGACAATCTTGCCAGTGCAGAGAAATATCCTGATGTGGAATATTTCAGCCTGCATCAGGCGCTGGCGCGACATCACCGCATTCCTGCTGCGTGGATTCTGGCGGGCAATGGTGAAACGGAGTCTATTTTTACGCTGGTGAAAGGTCTCAGGCCACGCCATGCGATGATTGTGACCCCAGGGTTTGCCGAATACCGTCGGGCGCTACAGTGGGGGGATTGTTCTATACATGAGTTTGCGCTACGCGAAGCCGATGGCTGGCAGTTGACTGACGCGATCCTTGACGCGTTGACGCCTGAGCTGGATTGCCTCTTTCTTTGTACGCCCAACAACCCGACCGGGCTGCTACCTGACCCCCATTTGATCCTGGCGATCGCTGAACGCTGTAAAACGTTGGGGATCGCCCTGATCCTGGATGAAGCGTTTATTGATTTTATTTCTGACCAGCAGGGATTTATTCCGCTGCTGGAAAAACATCCGCACATCTGGGTACTACGCTCGCTCACCAAATTTTACGCCATGCCGGGTCTGCGTCTGGGGTATCTGGTCAACAGTGACGAATGTGCCGTGGCGAAGATGCGCAATCAGCAAATGCCGTGGTCTATCAATGCGTTTGCGGCGCTGGCCGGTGAGATTATCTTGCAGGATACCGCTTATCAACAGGCGACGTGGCGGTGGCTGGCGCAAGAGGGGCCGCGATTTTATGCGTTTTTGCGTGAATTACCGGGACTGACGGTGTATCCCGGTCAGGCGAATTATCTTCTGTTACGCTGTGACCGGAAGGGCGTTGATTTACAACAGGCTTTGCTGGAGCAGCATATTTTGATTCGCAGTTGCGCCAACTACCCAGGGCTTGATGCCCGTTTTTATCGGGTGGCGATTCGTAGCCGTGAGGAGAATAATCGGGTTCTCGCTGCGCTAAGCGGAGTGTTTACCGATACAGTCCCTGCTGATTGATGTAGTTCAGCACCGACTCTGGCATCAAATCATCGCAGGGCTCACCTTTTTCCAGACGTTCGCGGATTAACGTTGCGGAGATATTGAACCACGGGGTTTCTGCCAGATAGATTTTCCCCGCAGGTAGCTGGTGTAAATCATCTGGCACAGACGTCAGATGGCGTTCCAGCCATTGTTGATGTTGCTCGTTAGCCATCGCCAGCGGGTATCCGGGACGCCGACAGACAATCAAATGGGTATTATCCAGAATGGTTTCATAGTCATACCATGAGGGAAAGGTGAGCAGTGAGTCCTGGCCGATGATAAAAGCCAGAGGGCATTCCGGGCCCTGTTCAATCCGCCATTCGCGCAGCGTTTGCGCAGTATAAGAGGCAGTGGGGCGCTTCAGTTCACGCTCGTCCAGGGCAAATAACGGTTTGTCGGCGATGGCCAGTTCAAGCATGTGTTTGCGCTGGAGACCAGAGGCTTCTGGTTGCTGGCGATGCGGCGGCACGTTGTTGGGCATGACAATGACCCGGGACAAGCCAATCAAATTGGCCAGCGTTTCTACGGGTTTGAGATGACCATAATGCACCGGATCAAAGGTGCCGCCAAACAGAGCCTGCAGTGATTTCATAATCAACCATCAATAAAAACATCGGCCAGTGCTTTATGACAGAGCAGGAGAGAGAGTCCCTCCAGCTCAGTCCATACCGACTGACCATAATCTTGTTTAAGCGTAATTTCTGTACGTGTCAGTAACTGTACCGCCTGGCGGAGCTGGGTCTGACTCAGGCGATTCAGCGCATCGCCAACCATGCCCCGACGATTTTGCCATACCCGATGCTTGTCAAATAAGGCGCGCAGCGGCGTATGCGTAGATTGCCGTTTCAGGTTAACCAGTAACAGTAACTCACGCTGTATTGTGCGCAGCAGAATCACAGGTTCGCTGCCTTCGAGCCGTAGCTGCTGCAAGATATGCAGCGCGCGTTTGCTTTTGCCCATCAATAACGCGTCCACCCAATGGAAAGGGGTAAAATGGGCAGCATCGTTAACGGCTTGCTCCACGCGGGGCAGAGTGAGTTTCCCGTCGGGCCACAACAGTGACAGCCGTTCCAGCGCCTGCGCCAGCGCTAACAGGTTACCTTCGTAGCAGTAACACAACAGCTGATTTGCCGCGTCATCCAGCTGTAGACCATTTTGCTTTGCTCGTGCGGCAACCCAGCGCGGAAGCTGGGCTTGCTCCGGCGTCTGGCAACTGACCTGCACGCCCGCCGCTGTCAGCGCGGTGTACCATGCTGCATTTTCCTGGGCTTTGGTGAGTTTATTGCCCCGAACGATCAGCAGGAGATCGTCATGCAGCAGAGTGGTCAGTGTCGCGAGTTGCTCGTTGATGGCGGCATTGGGGCCATTCTCGGGGAGCAGTAAAAGGAGCGTTTGCCGACTGGCAAACAGACTCATGGCCTGACATATCGAGAAAAGTGAATCCCAGTCGGTACTGGTATCGATCGTGACGGTGTGGTGTTCTTCAAATCCATTTTCGGCAGCGACCTGACGGATAGCATCCTGGCTTTCCTGCAACAGGAGCGGGTCGTTGCCCAGCAATAAATACGCCGCGCGCAGCCCTTCATTGAGCTGTGCGCGGAGTTGTTCAGGGTACAACTTAAGCATCAGTTACCCAGCGTGGTAGTGACGCGTGACGATGAAGATGCCGGAGCGGCGGTTGAATTCTCAACAGCCGCCTTGTCCTCTTTGGATGACTGAACATCAGCAACATGAACGCTCGGCAGTTTACGAATCAACTGTTCGGCAGCCTTGTCGTACATCTCTTTGATGATCATCTCCTCTTCGTTATCCTTCGCCAGCGCCATCTGCGAGTTGTCGAAGAACGAGCGATATACCTTCACGCTGATAGGATAAATGTCATTCCCGGGAACCAATACGCTGGCGTTAACGGTCATTATCATTTGATATTCCGCCGTTTGACCGTCCCGGAAAACAGAGGCCGTATCTTTTGCGATACTCACCCGGCCCAGGCGCAATGACGGAACATCCTGGCGCATCGAGTCTTTTTCAAGCAATTCGATATCATTCAGACGTAACTGATTACGCACCGCACGGCTTAACGGGCCGTTCGGATCGCCTGAGTCCAGAATCATGGTTTTCATCGTGTCAGGAACCTGCGTGGTATTACGCAGGTGCCAGCCACACCCGGCGGTGGCAAGCACCGCCAGAGATAACACCAATGTTGTCAGAAATCGCACGCTTCCTCCCGCGCTTAGCCAACGACCAGATTGAGAAGTTTACCCGGAACGTAAATCACTTTACGCACGGTAACCCCATCAAGATATTTTGCCACCAGATGTTCCTGGCCAGCACGTTCGCGAACCTGCTCTTCAGTTGCATTCACCGGAACGGTGATTTTGCCACGGACTTTGCCGTTGACCTGAACCACAACCAGCGTGGAGTCTTCAACCATAGCGCTTTCGTCAGCTACTGGCCACGGCGCGTTATCGATATCGCCTTCGCCTTTCAGCGCCTGCCATAAGGTGAAGCAGGCATGCGGTGTGAACGGGTTGAGCATACGGACCACCGCCAGCAGCGCTTCCTGCATCAGGGCGCGGTCCTGCTCGCTTTCCGTCGGTGCTTTCGCCAGCTTGTTCATCAGCTCCATAATCGCGGCGATCGCGGTATTGAAGGTCTGACGACGACCAATATCATCGGTCACTTTCGCAATCGTTTTATGCACGTCACGGCGCAGTGCTTTTTGATCTTCGCTCAGGCTTCCGACATTCAGCGCGACAACATCGCCCTGAGACGTATGTTCGTAAACCAGTTTCCAGACACGTTTCAGGAAGCGGTTTGCCCCTTCAACACCGGACTCCTGCCACTCCAGCGTCATATCAGCCGGGGACGCAAACATCATAAACAGACGCACGGTGTCCGCGCCGTAACGTTCAACCATGACCTGCGGGTCGATACCGTTATTCTTGGACTTGGACATTTTGCTCATGCCGGTATACACCAGCTCATGGCCCGCGGCATCTTTGGCTTTAACAATACGGCCTTTTTCGTCGCGCTCAACGATAGCATCAACCGGAGAAACCCAGTTACGCTCGCCGTTCTCACCAACGTAGTAGAAGGCGTCTGCCAGCACCATACCCTGACACAGCAACTGCTTAGCCGGTTCGTCAGAGTTGACCATG
Organism: Citrobacter enshiensis; assembly: GCF_029338175.1. NCBI lineage: Bacteria > Pseudomonadati > Pseudomonadota > Gammaproteobacteria > Enterobacterales > Enterobacteriaceae > Citrobacter > Citrobacter enshiensis. The sequence goes on along the minus strand of NZ_CP119862.1, from coordinate 3,388,648 downwards.
CCCGCATCGCGCATCAGTTTGTGGAAGAAGCGGAAATAGAGCAGGTGCATGATGGCGTGTTCAATACCACCAATGTAGATATCAACCGGCAGCCAGTAGTTTGCCGCTTCCGGGTCCAGCATACCGTCGTTGTACTGCGGACAGGTGTAACGCGCGTAGTACCAGGAGGACTCCATAAAGGTGTCGAAGGTGTCGGTTTCGCGCAGCGCTGGCTGGCCGTTAACGGTGGTTTTCGCCCACTCAGGATCGGCTTTGATCGGGCTGCTGATACCGTCCATCACCACATCTTCCGGCAGAATCACCGGCAGTTGATCTTCCGGGGTCGGCAGTACCGTACCGTCTTCCAGTGTCACCATCGGGATCGGTGCGCCCCAGTAACGCTGACGGGAAACGCCCCAGTCGCGCAGACGGTAGTTAACTTTACGCTCACCTACGCCCAGCGCCGTTAATTTGTCGGCGATAGCATTGAAACCCTCTTCAAAGCTCAGACCGCTGAATTCACCAGAGTTAAACAGAACGCCTTTCTCGGTTAGCGCTTGTTGGGACAGATCCGGCTCGGAACCATCAGCCGCCAGGATAACCGGTTTGATATTCAGACCGTATTTTGATGCAAACTCGTAATCGCGCTGGTCGTGACCGGGAACTGCCATTACGGCGCCGGTACCGTATTCCATCAGGACAAAGTTTGCCGCCCATACCGGGATCTCTTCACCCGTTAACGGATGAACCGCTTTAAAGCCAGTATCAACGCCTTTCTTCTCCATGGTCGCCATATCTGCTTCGGCAACTTTGGTATTACGGCATTCGTCGATAAAGGACGCCAGCTGTGGGTTATTCTCGGCCGCTTTCTGCGCCAGTGGGTGACCCGCAGCAACCGCCAGATACGTGGCGCCCATAAAGGTGTCAGGACGGGTGGTATAGACGGTCAGCGTGTTGTCATAACCGGTCACGTTAAAGGTGATTTCTACGCCTTCAGAGCGACCAATCCAGTTACGCTGCATGGTTTTAACGGTGTCTGGCCAGTGATCCAGGTTGTCCAGATCGCGCAGCAGTTCGTCAGCGTAAGCGGTGATTTTGATAAACCACTGAGGGATCTCTTTACGCTCAACTTTGGTGTCGCAGCGCCAGCAGCAGCCGTCGATCACCTGCTCGTTTGCCAGTACGGTCTGGTCGTTAGGGCACCAGTTCACCGCTGACGTTTTCTTATACACCAGGCCTTTTTTGTACAGCTCGGTGAAGAATTTTTGCTCCCAACGGTAGTATTCCGGGGTGCAGGTCGCCAGCTCGCGGCTCCAGTCATAGCCGAAGCCCAGCATTTTGAGCTGGTTTTTCATGTAGGCGATGTTGTCATACGTCCACGGTGCCGGGGCGGTGTTATTTTTTACCGCCGCGCCTTCTGCAGGCAGACCGAATGCATCCCAGCCGATAGGCTGCAGGACGTTTTTGCCCAGCATACGCTGGTAACGGGCGATCACGTCACCGATGGTGTAGTTACGTACGTGGCCCATGTGTAGTCGACCAGAAGGATAGGGAAGCATAGACAGGCAGTAATACTTCTCTTTGCTCTCGTCTTCGGTTACTTCAAATGTGCGCTTCTCATCCCAGTGAAGCTGTACTTTGGATTCTATCTCTTCCGGGCGGTATTGCTCTTGCATGGCAGCCAGTGGTCCTGTTTTCAATACAGCTACAAACGTAGCCTTAGAGGTGGTGTTTCAGATCCGCATAGCATAGCCCAAACGCCCGCGTCAAAACAGCCTTTCGCGCATTCTGCTCTGAATTCCCGCAAGGACAATTCTTGCACGAATTTACATACTCTGTGGGCACTCTTGCAGAGTGGCGCGCAAATAACGTCTATTATTATAGACAGTTAACGACCCAGGAGGCGAAGTGATGAACAAGGTTGCTCAATATTACCGTGAACTGGTGGCGTCATTAAGCGAACGCTTGCGAAATGGCGAACGAGATATTGATGCGTTGGTAGCACAAGCGCGTCAGCGTGTTTTGCAGGCAGGGGAGTTAACACGAACGGAAGTGGACGAACTGACGCGCGCCGTCAGACGCGACCTGGAAGAGTTCGCCATTAGCTACGAGGAGAGCCAGAGCGAGGAAACCGACAGCGTTTTTATGCGGGTGATCAAAGAGAGCATCTGGCAGGAACTGGCCGACATCACCGACAAAACGCAACTGGAGTGGCGTGAAGTTTTTCAGGATTTGAGCCACCATGGCGTCTATCACAGCGGAGAGGTAGTAGGGCTGGGCAATCTGGTCTGCGAAAAATGCCATTTCCATTTAGCGGTCTACACCCCGGATGTGCTGCCGCTGTGCCCGAAATGCGGTCATGACCAGTTCCAGCGTAGGCCGTTTGAGCCGTAAGGGTTTATCTCGCTGATCCGCCGGTTTATGCTGGCGCTGATGGTAAAGGTGTTCCGTGAGGAGCACCTTTATGCGTATTGGGAGATATATAAAGGAAATAAATAACATGAGTTGTTTTATTCACTATTTCGTAGAGTGGGGATCGCGCTTGTTTTAGGTGTGGTTTCTGTTCCCGCGCTTGCCGATATCACCCTGACACCCACGGATGAACAGCAAATCTGCGAACCGCACTGGATGAAAGAGGTCGCGACAGAGTGGTGATTTTCCCTGAGTGGTAGAGCAGAGCCTCTCGTCTGGTGTATGTCTACGATATTCAACAACAGCAGTGGATTCAGGTTCTTCCGGCTATTGCCAGAAATTTCAATATTCAGGAAGGGGCGAAGGCCGCGGATATTGTGCAACGCGACACCCGGCATCCGGGGCTGCTGAAGGTGACGCAGGCGGTGCGGGATGACGAGAATGAAGTCACCACCACGCAAGTGATGTCGAAGAAGCTGCTGGTGCTGAAATAAGCGCTTTCGGGTGGTGTTAACCAGCGAGTAACGCTTCCACTTCCTGAATTTTTTCGCGGACATCCAGTTCGTTCGACAATTGCACTTTTTTGTACAGGTCGAGCGCCTTGTGGAGATCGGCTGGCATACCTTCACCATAATGGTACATCAAGGCGATGTTATACCAGGCGATAGGATTTCCTTGCTCCGCCGCTTTATTAAACCATTCCAGCGCGAGCGGGTAGTTTTGTTCTACACCGCGGGCGTTTCTATACATATAGCCAATATTGACACAGGCTCCAACACTGCCCTGGTCTGCCGCTTTCAGATACCAGTACATTGATTGCTGGTAATCCTGTTCGACACCTTCACCCTCGTTATACTGATACCCTAACGAAAACTGAGCCCTGACTCTGCCTTGCAAAGCACATTTCATATACCAGTATGCGGCCAGAGCCTTACTTTGGGGAACACCAATACCGTCATTGTACATATCCGCCAGATTTTCCTGGGCGTAGTCGTAGCCCTGCATTGCAGCCTGTTTATGCCAGTAGATAGCCTGCTGATAGTCCTGCTCAATGCCTTTTCCCGCTTGATACATTCTGGCCAGATTGTTCTGGGCATTGTAATGACCTCGTTCTGCGCCCATACGGTACCAGGCAACAGCATCTTCGTAATGGAGTTTTATCTCTTCAGCAAGTATCCACCCCACCATGTTAGGGGCTAATTTATGCCCCTGAAGGGCGGCTTTCTTAAACCAGGTGAGTGCTTTTTCGTTATCTTTGCTGGCACTCTCATCATTGTTGTACTTTAACCCAAGAAAATATTGTGCCTCGCAATGGCCTTGTTCGGCGGCCTGGTGTAGCCAATAGAAAGCTTGTTTGTCGTCATCGGAGTTACGCACGCAGTCATTATTATAATAAATGCCTAATATATATTGAGCTTCGTATTCTCCCTGGCAGGCAAGCTCAATGATCTCTTCCTGAGACAATCTGTCACATATGTTTGATGAATAAATCATTATTGCTCCCTGTCATATTTAATATATTTATGATTTGTTATTAATATTTCCTGTTTTAGCGCGTGCCCTATTTTGTGCATACTATACAGTGTTTGATGCGAATAAATAAATGTGTTACGCGTCTTTGTTTTTATAAATGGAGTGAATATTTAAGAAGGAAGTCTAATGGACATGGAGTCTCAATCTTTGCTTTTTGCACTCTCCACCCCCATGGAGGTGCTTAATGAATTCCACTGCTTACCCTCACATTCTTCGCCGAGAATGTATTTAGGCAGAAGGTTTTTCGACCTCTCCTCTTCCTGGGGGATTAATAATCGTGATGATTTACTTAAAATGCTTCGTACCCGGATGGACGGTGGTCATGCCACACAACTTGCTTTCCTCTATCATCGATGGTTTCGCTTTTCCCCCACCGAGTGGCGTGAATACGTAGGTTCATTGAGTGAACGATACCGTGCTTATGCGCAGTTTGTCGCCAGTACCGCCGCATGTTGTGGAGAAGGGGGCATTAAGTCCTGGGACTATGTCCGTATGGGCTTTTTATGTCGGGTTGGGGTGCTCAATCGGTGGTTGACGGAAGAGGAAAGCTTGTGGATCCAGTCGCGTATCCATGTACGCGCTATCCACGCTTATCGCGGTTGGGTGCAATATTTTGCGGCCTATTCTTTCGGGCGGATGTACTGGCAGGCACCTGAGGATAACAACCTGCCATTATTGTGCGATGTTTTAGCCCGTAAAGAATATGACGAATCGGGCAACAGCATGTTTCATGAACTCCTTGCCGGTGAGCATCGATTTTATACGACGTTGCCGTGGGAATACTTTGCTGAATATCCCACCCGCCCGGACACGCTTAAGGAGTTGAGCGAATTATGAAAAGCTGCTGGGAGACGCTCAATATTGCTATGACGGAAAACAAGGATATTATTCGTCAGGCATATCTGGCGTTATTACCTTCCTTTCACCCGGAAACGGATCCACAGGGGTTTAAACAGCTACGTCAGGCCTATGAAGAGGCACTGCTGCTGGCTGAATCGCCATCTGAGGAAACGGACACATCTCCGCATCCGATGGCGGTAGAACATGACGTTCTCATTGCATTCCGCGCACTGTTAGCCTCGGATACCGAACGTTTTCAGCCTTCTGCCTGGCAACGGTTTATCCAGCGATTGAATACGTACTCTATTGATGAAGTTGATGAATTGCGCTGGCGGTTGTGTGAGATTGCGATGGCGAGCGACTATCTCTCTTTTGATTGTATTAGGCTGTTAGCTGAACGCTTAAGCTGGCGTCAGCAGCCTAACACTGAACAAATCGTTCAGGAAGAGCTCGAATCATTTCTGGATACTCTTGGTAGAGGCGATATTTTCGCTTTCAGCACATTAACCGACCTTTCTGCTGTTGCTCAAAATGAAGCGATAGATTTTTTCCGTATGTTTGGCCGAATCTGGTTCAACCACCCCGAATGGTTGGCGGCTTTTTTGTCCATTCATCGCACGGTCGTGACCCCTGACGATACCCGCCTCCATCGCAATTTACTGCGCTGGTACAGCGCACTGAAATGCGGCATGCCGGAATTGCTGGCCTACGCACGCGCGTGGCGTGAAGCGGAACCCGAAAACGAAGATGCTCACTATTATGCGTGTGCTCAGCGCGTGTACTGTGGTGAAAGCGATAGCCTGCTGCCCGATCTTTGCGCCTTCTGGCAGCGTTTCCCTTCAACACAGGCGGACGCGCTCCTGCTGTACTGGTGTCGCCAGCACCGGATTGGCACTGCTCCCTTACTCGCGCTGGTCATCGAAGCCAGAGAGCGGGTGAACGAGAAAGGCAAACCGCTGGTTTACATTCCGGGTGACAGCGCCCATACCCGTTTGTTATGGGCGGATATTCTGTATAGCGGCGATTTGTCGCCGTTAAGTCGTGATTTCCTGACATCGTGGCTGAATATACGCAGTAAACCGAGGATGAAACAGACGCCGGGCCAGGAAAGTGGCTCAGGTCCCTTATCGTCGCTCTATCAGGCGGCCGATCGGCTGGTCTGTTCCGAGCCGCCAGCGGAAGCACCGTTGCAGTCTTTAGTGAGCCGACTTGATGACGCGGCATGCTGCCCACTGGAGGCCATCATCATTCGCTGGTTATTGGTGAGCTCTGCCGAGGCAAGCCGGGTTGAAACATCTCAACCGGCTAAAGTGGAAAGTGAAGCAGCTGACAACGATGGCCCTGGCATTATTAAAATCATTTTCTACATTGTGTTGATTTGCGGTGCGGTGGTCAGAATTTTGCATCACCTTGCGGCGACGGGTTAAGTCGTGAGCGTTGCTTCAGTGCGATCAACGGAGTGTATATTTAGCGAAATAAATGACTGACAGGGATTATTTATGGATAAGGACGAACAATATTTACTTTTTGCACTTTCTGCGCCAATGGAGGTGCTGTATAGCGGCAATGAACCTTCGCACTCTTCGCCTGCAATGTATACCGGAATAGATCATGTCGATCTCTCTGATTCATGGGGTATTGAGGATCGTGAAGAGTTAATTCAAACCATTTACCGAATGACCGATGATGGTCATGCGGAAGGTCTGGCAGGGCTTTATTCCGCCTGGTTTCATTTAACGCCTCGTGAATGGCGTGAATCGATGACCAAAATGGGTGACCGTGGGCATATCTACGCCCGCTTCGTTGCCGAAACAGCTATGTGCTGTGGCGAGGCGGGAATTAAGGCCTGGGATTACGTGCGGATGGGTTTTTTGTGCCGGATGGGGGTACTGAATAAATGGTTAACGGAAGAAGAGAGCCTGTGGTTACAGTCACGAATCTATGCGAGGGCCGGTCATTTTTATAATGGCTGGATGCAGTATTTCGCCGCATACTCCCTCGGGCGCTTGTACTGGCAATCCTCTGACAGTGAAAGTCTACGCGATACGTTGGTTCGTTATAGCTATGATCGTTCAGGTGGGCGAATGTTCGATGAACTGGTGTCCAGTGGGGAGCGTTTTTATATCACATTACCCTGGAGACCTTTAGTCACAGAGCCGGAGTGCCCTGAAACGCTTAAAGGAGTGAGCGACCTATGAAAACCTGTTGGCAAATCCTCGGCGTTGAAGCCACGACGCAAATAGATGTAATCCGCCAGGCTTATCTCGCACTGTTACCGTCGTTTCATCCTGAAAGTGATCCGCAAGGCTTTAAACAGCTTCGTCAGGCCTATGAAGACGCGCAGCGCCAGGCGCAACAACCTGACGATGATATTGTGGTCGATGTTGAGGATGAGCATGACATTCTTACCGCATTTCGGGCCCTGGTGGCGTCAGACCGCGATCGTTTTCAACCCTCTGCCTGGCAGCGATTTATTCAACAGCTAAATTTGTGTCCGATGGACGAGATCGACAAGTTGCGCTGGCCGCTTTGCGAGATAGCGATGAATACGCGCCATATTTCGTTCAATTGCCTCTCTTTATTAGCCGAGCGATTAAACTGGCAGCCTTCACAGAAAAACGACGTGATAGACGAAGAGCATCAGGAAGCATTTCTGGAAGCCGTAAAGTTGGGTGACTGTTTTGATCTCCTTAGTATTGCTGAATGGTCAAACGCTGCGCAAAACCAAACCATCAGCTATTTCTTCGAACTTGAACGTATCTGGCATTATCATTCCGAATATTTAATGACATTTCTGCATCAAATTCACGGAACCTGGGTTATCCCTGATGACAAACAACTACATCGTAAACTGTTGCGTTGGCACAGTGTATTGCGATGCGGAGGAGAAGAATTATTAAAGGTTGCCTATGAATGGCGGGATGCTGAACCAGAAAATGAGGATGCGCACTATTGCCTTTGTGTCCAGCGATTGTGCCTCCAGGAAGGAGAGAGCTTACTGCCCGATCTCTGCGCCTTCTGGCAGACCTGGCCCTCGACACACGCTGACGATCTGCTGTTGCACTGGTGTCGCCAGTATCGCCCCGATTATTTCCCGCTGTTGGTACTGGTGATTGAAGCTCGTAGCCTGGTCGATGCTGAAGGAATGTCGCTGAAGTATGTTCCCGGCGAAAGCGCGCGGACGCGTCTATTGTGGGCGGAGATTTTGCACAGCGGTCGGCTGTCGTCATTGGGCCGCTCGTTTGTCGAGTCGCTGCTCTACAAACGGAAAGCCATGTCGTGGTCGAAGACGATGCTGAAGGAGCAGGGCGAACCGGAAACGCCGTTACTCGATCTCTACCGGACGGCTGAACAAGTTGTCCTCGAAGCGTTTCCGAAACAAAAAGCGTTTTATCGCTTGCTTATGCGTCTGGAAGCCGATGAGGCTTGTCCGCTGGAAGCGCTGGTCACTCGCTCATTACTTGCTAAAATCCCTCTGAAACAGGGCGATCTTCGTGACAAGAAAGACCTTGAGGAAGAGCTTCAGGAGGCGAAAAACGCACCGCCTGAAGTTGAAAAAACGGCCCCTGATGTACCAACCAGTAACACAATGAAAGTACTAAAAATCATCGGCTTCATTGCGCTAATTGTCGGCGCCTTAAACCGATTCTTCCATTTTTTCTAGCGCACGCTTCTGACGACCGAAAGCGCCCGTTACGGCGCTTTCGGTTCTTCAATACCCAGATATTCACAGGCCCGGTGGCGAACGTTATCAACACGCTCTTGATCGTTGGAGAGCAGAGCGGCATCGAAATCGGTAATGATTTTACCGAGCCACTCCCGCTCTTCACTCAGCGCGCGTGACCATCTTTCTTCCAGTTGCGCCTTAAACGTCCGGTTGGCCAACATATCCCGCGGATAAATTTTCAATTCTTGCAAGCGCGCCCGACTGGCGTCGATTTGCTGCTGAGTCAGTAACGCCGGGCTATGGTTGATTACTCTCGACTCCGTTTTCCCGTCTTCCAGCAGGATATCAACTTCCAGCAGCCCATTGATATCGTAGCTAAAGCGAATGTCTATCGACTGATAGGCACCGGTTTTTTCCAATGGCACATCGAACGACTCCACCAGTATATTATTTTTAACTTTATGATTTTCGCCCTGATAAACATTAACCTGAATAGAGTCCTGGTCAGGGTGCATGGTGGAGTAGGTCTCGACCTTTGAAACCGGGACCGTGGTATTACGCTCAATGATCGGTGAGAAGATCCCCGAGACGCCTTGTTGGCAGACCTCAATGCCTAATGAATAAGGGCAAATATCGGTAAGAATGACCTCTTCGACATCTTCACTGCGTAACCGGCAGGCGGCCTGAATGGCAGCGCCGAGTGCGACAATGGTACTGGGGTCATAATTTTGATAGGGCAATTTGCCGAAAAGGCGAACGGCGATGCGATGCACCAACGGCATTTGCGAGGCGCCGCCGACGAGCACCAGACTGTCTATCTGACTCGGCTTCAGTCGTGCGTCTCTTAGCGCCTGTTCAATCGGTACGCGCAGACGATTAAGCAGCGGCAGCCACAGGTCTTCCAGCTCATCTTCGTAAAATTCGCACGTCATCAACTCGCGATCGTGAACGGGGCACCATGACAGCTTCAGTGGCATATCGCCGTCGCATTTTGCGGTTTCGGCCATGGAATACAGTTCAGCAAGCGCGGCTTCGGGCAGGGTTGATTTGTTGAGCTCCCAGTGTTTCAGAGCCGCATCAACCAGCATAGTGGTAAAGTCTTCGCCGCCCAGATAGTTGTCGCCTGCGGATGCATGTACTTCGATGACCGGAGTAGCGTATTCAAGTACCGTCACGTCGAAGGTGCCGCCGCCAAGGTCGAAAACCAGCGAACGGGTATTTTGCTGCGTGTGCAGGCCATAAGCCATCGCGGCGGCGGTCGGTTCATTGATTAAACGCACCGCATTCAACCCAGCCAACTCCGCCGCCAGGCGGGTATGTTTACGTTGCTCGTCGCTGAAGTAGGCGGGAACGGAAATCACTACATCATTTACAGGCTGATGAAGGTACTCTTCCGCATCTTCTTTTAACGACCGCAAAACTAAAGAGGACAATTCCGGGGCATTAAATGACTCATCACCCAGTTTCCAGGATATATTGCTGCCCATCGACCGTTTAAATAATGCGGCGGTTTTATCCGGATGAGAGATGCGTCGGGATTTCGCCGGTTTACCTACCAAAATATGTTTATTTTCATCGATACTAATTATGGATGGCGTTAAATATTCACCAAATTTATTAGGGATTAATTTTGCGCGACCTTCTTGCCAGACGGCAATTAAACTGTTGGTAGTACCCAAATCGATACCAATAGCGAGATTTGCATTATCCATTGCATTTTTAACTTGTCGGAAATGAGAATAACAGAATAAAGCCACCCTATTTTATTGCGGTGATCTCAATCAAGACATTTGATTAAGCATTTTGCAAACTTACCCATTCCTGGTGGTTTGTACGGTTTTTTATATAACATGGGGAACGCTGAGCAGTAAGGTATTCGGGACTATGTGCAGAAAAGCATGAAATGGCGCGCACTATGGCGTGCGCGCCAGCAAGATTAATGCAGGATTTTGGCGAGGAAATCTTTGGCGCGTTCTGATTTCGGGTTGGCAAAGAAGGCCTCTTTTTCCGAGTCTTCGACGATTTTGCCTTCATCCATAAAAATGACCCGATTGGCCACTTTCCGTGCAAAGCCCATCTCGTGAGTCACCACCATCATGGTCATGCCTTCATGCGCCAGCTCCACCATGACATCCAGCACTTCATTGATCATTTCCGGATCGAGGGCGGAAGTCGGCTCATCAAACAACATCGCGATGGGATCCATACACAAGGCACGGGCGATCGCCACACGCTGCTGCTGGCCCCCGGAAAGCTGCGCCGGAAACTTATCGGCATGCGCAGAAAGACCCACACGTTCAAGCAGTTTCAGCGCCTTTTTGCGAGCCGGTTCTTTCTCGCGCTTCAGGACTTTCACTTGCGCCAGCGTCAGGTTTTCAATGATGGACAGGTGCGGGAACAGTTCAAAGTGCTGGAAAACCATCCCTACACGAGAGCGTAGTTTCGCCAAATCCGTTTTTTTATCGTTAACGACGGTGCCGTCGACGGTAATTTCCCCCTGTTGAACAGGCTCCAGCCCGTTCACCGTTTTGATAAGCGTCGATTTGCCGGAACCCGAAGGGCCGCACACGACCACCACTTCCCCTTTTTGCACTTCTGTGGAGCAGTCGGTCAGCACCTGAAAGTGACCATACCATTTAGAAACATTTTTCAGGGTAATCATTAAACTGTCCTTTTCTTCAGATAGGTGACCAACAACGACGCGCTCAGGCTAATAACAAAATAGACGGCACCCGCGAACAGAATCATTTCGACCTGTGTACCGTCGCGTTCGCCAATCGTGGAGGCGGTACGGAAGAAGTCCGCCAGACTCAATACGTAGACCAGCGAGGTATCCTGGAATAGCACAATGCCCTGGGTGAGCAGCAACGGCACCATCGCGCGAAACGCCTGCGGCAGTATGATCAGTTTCATTGACTGCCAGTGTGTCATTCCTAATGCCAGCGCCGCGCTGGACTGACCGCGTGAAATACTCTGGATACCGGCACGGATAATTTCTGAGTAATATGCTGCTTCAAACATGGAAAACGCGACCATCGCTGAAATCAACCGAATATCGGCCTTTGGCGAGAGTCCAAGCACATCCTGTAGTAGCCCCGGTACAATCAGGTAAAACCACAGCAGTACCATCACCAGCGGGATGGAGCGGAATACGTTGACGTAGGCTTTGGCAAACCAGGCAACAGGCGCAAAGCTGGAGAGTCGCATCACCGCGAGAAGGGTTCCCCAGACAATCCCGATGACAACGGCGGTGACGGTAATTTTCAGGGTAATGACCAGTCCCGCCAGCAGATAAGGCAGGGAGGGAACAATGGAACTCCAGTCAAATTCGTACATTATTTGCCTCCCAAATTGCCAGGCAGGCGGATTTTGCGTTCCACCAGATTCATCACCAGCATGATGAAGGCGTTAATCAACACATAGGCCAGCGTAATGGCGGTAAACGATTCCCAGGCGTGAGCGGAGTAATCCAGCAGTTTGCCCGCCTGTGCGGCCATATCCACCAGACCAATCGTGGACGCGATGGCCGAGTTTTTCACCAGGTTCATCATCTCTGACGTCATTGGCGGCACAATCACGCGATACGCATTCGGCAGCAAAACATAGCGATACGCCTGCGGCAACGTCAGGCCCATGGCCAGCGCGGCATTTTTTTGCCCGCGCGGCAGGGACTGGATAGCGGCACGAACCTGTTCGCAAACACGAGCAGCAGTAAACAATCCCAGACAAAACAGGGACGAGAGAAAGAATTGAATGTTGGGGTCCAGCTCAGACTTGAACCACATGCCGATATTTTCGGGCAGCAGTTCTGGGATCACCAGATACCAGGTGAAAAATTGAACAATCAGCGGAACGTTACGAAACAGTTCTACATACAGCGTGCCGAGGCTGGAGAGGAAGCGGTTAGGAACGGTGCGCAGGATACCGAATAAAGATCCGACCAGGAAAGCAATAATCCAGGCGCTAATGGATAACGCGACGGTGACCTGAAAGCCGCTCCAGAGCCAGCCGAGATAGGTGGTGTTGCCGAACGGGGCTTGTTGTAAAAAAATCCCCCAGTTCCAGTCTATTGACATAAATCTACTCCAGAAAAAAAAGGGTAGCAGGGCTACCCTCGAAGATTGTTGCGCAGCGACTTGCGGTTTTCAGGCCAGGTGGGGAACGACCACCTGGCATATAGTCTGTCCGTGCTGAGCATCAATCGAGAGGGAGGGAAAACCTCCCATTATTTTAGTTAGTTAAGCGCTTTATCATTCGGTTCTTTGAACAGCGTTTTCATCTGCTCAGACAGTTCAAAATTCATATTCAGGTTCTTTGGTGGGATCGGGTTTTTAAACCATTTATCGAACCATTTCTCCGCTTCACCTGAGGTCTGTGCTTTGGCGATGGTGTCATCCATCAGCTTTTTAAACTCGGGATCGTCTTTACGCAGCATACAGCCGTAGGCTTCCTGGGATTGCGGCTTACCGACGATTTCCCAGTTGTCCGGTTTCTTCGCTTTTGCGCGTTCGCCGGCCAGCAGCGCGTCATCCATCATAAAGGCAACCGCACGACCGCTTTCCAGGGTACGGAAGGAGTCGCCATGGTCTTTCGCGCTGATGATGCGCATGTCCATTTTTTGTTCTTCATTCAGTTTATGCAGCAGTACTTCGGAGGTTGTGCCGGAAGTAACGACGACCGCTTTCCCTTTCAGGTCCGGGAAGTCTTTAACATCACCGCCTTTTTTCGCCAGCAGACGAGTACCGACGACGAAAATAGTGTCGGAGAAAGCCGCCTGTTTCTGACGTTCAAGGTTGTTGGTGGTGGAGCCACATTCAAAGTCGAATGTGCCGTTTTGCAGTAGCGGAATACGGTTCTGAGAAGTGATTGGGATCAGCTTCACCTGCAGGTCAGGTTTGTTGAGTTTTTTCTTCACGGCTTCAACGATGGCGTTGGAGTAATCCTGTGAATAACCCACCACTTTCTGCTGGTTGTCGTAATAAGAGAATGGCACTGAGGATTCGCGATGGCCGACGACGATGACGTCATTTTTCGCGATCTTGTCCAGCGTGCTACCTGCGGCAGGTGCTGCATCTTCTGCATGCGCCAGACCGGCAGACATTCCCATCACCAGCATTGCTGTGGCCAGCTTACGTAATTGCATATCCAACTCCTTTATCGTCTGCGTCAGAAACGCATTGATACCCATTGTGAGTGTCTGTGTTGTTATCACCTGCAACTTTAATGTGCAGTGTTATGACTGTTTGTTAACATTTAGTCTGGCTTAATGTAAAGATATTGCTGCGTTATTGTTTATTTTTGCGAAGTGCGCCGCACCGTTTAGAGACAATAATTTGTCATTGCACTATTTTGGCGCTACCAACGAACGGTATTGGTGCGACCGGGTTGCACAATCGGCCAAAAACGAATTTATCTTGTATAACAAAGCAATAGACGTGCCAGAGTGAAAAACGGGAGGGAAGTTGTAGGCCCGGTAAGCGAAGCGCCACCGGGCAAAAGGGGAAGGAGATTATTGACGACGCTGGCGCAGACTCATGATCACCGCACCGAAACCCAACAACGCGGTGATTACCCACAACGGCCAGTTGCCGGTGCGGGCGTAGGGCGTCAGGCCCGTCGTTGGTGTGACGCTGGTGGTCAACACCTGACGGGTAAACTGTGGGATCATCGCCTGGATGTCGCCCTGCGGTCCAATGACTGCCGTAATGCCGTTATTGGTACTGCGCAACAGCGGACGCGCCAGCTCCAGTGAACGCATCCGCGCCATCTGGAAGTGCTGCCACGGACCAATAGATTTACCAAACCAGGCATCGTTCGAGATGGTCAGCAGGTAATCGGTATCGGGGCGGAAGTTGTCCCGTACCTGTTCTCCGAGAATAATTTCGTAGCAAATGGCGGCGGTCAGTTTGAAGCCGTGCGCATGCAGTTGCGGCTGCACATACGGCCCACGACTGAATGACGACATCGGCAGGTCGAAGAACGGCGCAAGCGGGCGCAGAATAGATTCCAGCGGCACAAACTCGCCAAACGGGACAAGGTGATTTTTGTTGTAGCGATTGGTTGAGTCGTAGCTGTACGGACTGTCTTTACCCAGCGTGATGATGGTGTTGTACGTGTCGTAACGGTTTTTCTTGTTCAGACGCGCATCAACAATGCCAGTAATCAGCGTGCTGTTTTTCGATTTCAGCAGGTCATCCATCATGCCAAGAAAACGCTGCTGATTAATTTCCAGATCCGGAATCGCGGACTCCGGCCAGATAATCAACTGCGATTTTCCAAGCTCAGGCTGTGAGGCGTCGAGATAGATTTTTAGCGTGTTGATCAGCTGATTCTCATCCCACTTCAGCGATTGCGGGATATCGCCCTGCACCATCGAAACCTGAATGGTCTTTTCCGGCTCAGGGGTATACCACTGGATATAGCGCAGTGGGAAGGGGAGGGCGAAAAGCACCGCAGCCACGACAAAGGGACGCCAGTGACGTGTGGCGATGGCGAGGACCAACAGACCGCTGACCATCATCAACAGGAAGTTAATGGCTTCCACACCCATGACCGGCGCCAGCCCTTTCAGCGGACCGTCAATCTGGCTGTAACCGAACTGCAGCCACGGGAAGCCGGTTAATACCCAGCCACGCAGGAATTCCGTTACTTGCCAGACTACCGGGGCGGCAATCGCTACGCGAAGCCAGGTGGTCTTTGGCCACAAGCGTGATAATACGCCGGCAAAAAGCCCTGTATAAAGCGAGAGATAAGCGGCCAGCAACACCACGAGAAAGACGTTAACCGGGCCGGGCATGCCGCCAAACTGCGCAATGCTAACGTAAACCCAGTTAATGCCGGAGCCGAAGAGTCCCAGCCCCCAGAAATACCCCACGGCGGCAGACTGAAGCGGACGGCGATTTAAGGTGAGGGCCTGCAAACCCATGAGCGACACAATCGCGGCAGGCCAGATGTCATACGGAGAAAAGGCCAGCGTCCCGCAGACGCCGAATAATAACGCCAGCAGCAGGCGAATGCGCTGGCGTTCAATCAATGAGGCAAATGCCATTTTAAGTCCAATCCTGGTTTTATTCGTCCAGTTTCGGCTGAGGTGAGTCATCCGGAATTCTGACATGAACCTGAATAATACGACGGCTATCGGCCATCGCCACTTTGAACTGATAACCATCAATGTCGATGGTTTCACCACGCGCTGGCAGATGACCAAACGCCTGCATGACCAGCCCACCAATGGTGTCGACCTCTTCATCGCTAAAGCTGGTGCCGAAGGCGTCGTTGAAGTCTTCAATGGGCGCCAGCGCGCGAATGGTCCAGGTGTGGCGACTGAGTTGACGGAAGTCGATATCGTCTTCTTCGTCGTACTCGTCTTCAATTTCACCGACAATCAGTTCAAGAATATCTTCAATGGTCACCAGACCCGAAACACCGCCGAATTCGTCAATGACGATCGCCATATGGTAACGCTGAGAGCGAAACTCCTTCAGCATGCGGTCAACACGCTTACTCTCAGGTACGACAACTGCCTGGCGTAACACTTTTTCCATGCTGAAAGCATCGGCATCGCTGCGCATAAACGGCAGCAAATCCTTCGCCATCAGAATCCCTTCAATGTGATCTTTATCTTCGCTGATCACCGGAAAACGCGAGTGAGCAGACTCGATGATGACATCAAGGCACTCGTCCAGGGTTTGGTTGCGTTTCAGGGTAATCATCTGGGAGCGGGGGATCATGATGTCACGAACGCGCTGGTCCGCAATGTCCATCACCCCTTCGAGCATGTCGCGCGTATCTTCATCGATAAGCTCGTTCTGCCCGGAATCACGGATCAGCGCCAGCAGTTCGTCACGGTTTTTCGGTTCACCGTGGAACAGTTGGCTCAGTAACAGGGAGAAAAATCCCTTTTTGCTGTTTAATGTGTCACTACTGTGTGAATTGTCGTCGCTCATGGCGTCGTATGGGTTCTCATGTGAGTTAATGGGTTGCTCGTCACGCGTGTATTCAGCGTACGGCATTGTGGTCAGCAGCCGGGCATCAGCCCGGTCGCTTATTCCTTCTCGGCAATGTACGGATCCTCATAGCCCAGAGCAAGCATAATCTCTGTTTCAAGGGATTCCATCTCTTCCGCTTCGTCATCTTCAATATGATCGTAGCCCAATAAATGCAGGCTACCGTGCACCACCATATGTGCCCAGTGGGCATCCAGCGGTTTGCCCTGTTCTTTCGCTTCTTGCTCAACCACCTGACGGCAGATTATCAAATCGCCCAGCAGCGGCATCTCAATACCCGGGGGTGCTTCAAACGGGAAAGAGAGTACGTTGGTTGACTTATCTTTGCCACGGTAAGTCAGGTTAAGATCGTGGCTTTCCGCTTCATCCACCAGACGAATGGTGACTTCTGACTCTTCCTGAAACTGTGGGATCACCGCATTCAGCCATGTCTGAAACTGACTTTCTTCCGGTAAGCCCGTGTTGTTTTCACATGCGAGCTGTAAATCGAGAATAACCTGACTCATTTTTGTCCTTGCTCCTGGGCTTCATGCTTACGAACGGCAGCCAGTTCTGCTTTTCGTTTTTGTTCTGCTTCTTCCCAGGCTTCATAGGCGGTAACGATCCGCGCGACAACCGGGTGGCGTACAACGTCTTCACTGTGGAAGAAATTAAAACTGATCTCATCAACCTCAGAGAGCACTTCAATGGCGTGGCGCAGACCAGACTTGGTGCTGCGCGGCAGGTCAATTTGCGTGATGTCGCCGGTGATCACCGCTTTCGAATTAAAACCGATACGCGTCAGGAACATTTTCATCTGTTCGATGGTGGTGTTCTGGCTTTCATCGAGAATGATAAAGGCGTCGTTCAGGGTACGACCACGCATATAGGCCAGCGGTGCGACTTCAATCACGTTACGTTCAATCAGTTTTTCGACCTTTTCAAAACCTAACATTTCGAACAGGGCGTCATACAAGGGACGCAAATACGGATCGACTTTTTGGCTCAGATCGCCTGGCAGGAATCCCAGCTTTTCCCCAGCTTCTACCGCCGGACGGGTCAGCAGAATACGACGAATTTCCTGACGCTCAAGAGCATCGACGGCAGCGGCGACGGCAAGGTACGTTTTCCCTGTACCGGCGGGGCCAACCCCGAAGGTGATATCGTGATCAAGAATATTGGCGATGTATTGCGCCTGGTTTGGCGTACGTGGCTTAATCACACCGCGTTTGGTTTTGATGTTCACCGCTTTGCCGTACTCCGGCACGCTCTCCGCGCTCTGTTCCAGCACCCGCGCTTCTTTGATGGCGAGGTGGATCTGTTCCGGCTCAATATCCTGCTTTTGACCACGCACCGGAGCGGTATCGACATACAGACTGCGTAAAATATCTGCCGCAGCGGTCACGCAAATCGGGCGACCGGTCAGTTTAAAGTGGTTGTCACGGCGGTTAATCTCGATGCCGAGACGGCGCTCCAGCTGTTTAATGTTGTCATCAAACGGGCCGCAAAGGCTCAGCAGACGGGCATTGTCTGCAGGCTCAAGGGTGATTTCGCGAGTGTCTATGTTCAAACTGTTCCTCTTATGCATAGGGCGCCGGAAGATGAATATTCCCGGCCTGTAAGGAAATTATTCACGCCACAGGATAAAGGCGCAAGCATTGCAATGAAGATGGGGACAAAGAGGGGAATTACAAGGCCTGCCCGGTGGCAGGCCTTGAGGATTAAGGCTGGTAGAATCCAACGCCTGAGTCGTTCTCTTTACGGGTACGGGCAATGACCGATTCCGGGGTTTCTGCAATACGCAGGCCCATTTCGTCTTCTGTGCGGATAACGTTACCGCGCAGGGAGTTGGTCCAGACGTCAGTGATTTCCACATCGACAAACTTACCGATCATGTCCGGGCTACCTTCAAAGTTCACGACCCGGTTATTTTCAGTGCGCCCCGACAGCTCCATGATGCTCTTGCGCGATGTCCCTTCCACCAGAATACGCTGCGTGGTGCCGAGCATACGGCGGCTCCAGGCCGTCGCCTGCTGGTTGATACGCTCTTGCAGGATATACAGACGCTGTTTTTTCTCGGCTTCCGGAACGTCGTCAACCATATCGGCGGCAGGAGTACCCGGGCGGGCAGAGAAGATAAAGCTGTAGCTCATGTCGAAGTTCACGTCGGCAATCAGCTTCATGGTCTGCTCGAAATCTTGCGTCGTTTCGCCAGGGAAGCCGACGATGAAATCGGAGCTTATCTGAATGTCCGGACGCGCTGCGCGCAGTTTACGGATGATCGCTTTGTATTCCAGCACCGTGTGGGTACGCCCCATCAGATTCAGCACGCGATCTGAGCCGCTCTGTACTGGCAGATGCAGGAAGCTCACCAGCTCAGGGGTATCACGGTAGACTTCAACGATATCATCGGTGAACTCGATCGGATGGCTGGTGGTGAAACGAATGCGGTCAATGCCATCAATCGCGGCGACCAGACGCAGCAAATCGGCGAATGAACCGGTGGTGCCGTCGTAGTTCTCGCCACGCCACGCGTTAACGTTCTGGCCGAGCAGATTCACTTCGCGAACGCCCTGGGCAGCAAGCTGGGCGATTTCAAACAGAATGTCATCAGACGGACGGCTGACTTCCTCACCACGGGTGTAGGGCACCACGCAGTAAGTACAATATTTGTTGCAGCCTTCCATGATGGAGACAAATGCCGTTGGACCATCGGCACGCGGTTCCGGCAGGCGGTCGAACTTCTCGATCTCCGGGAAACTGATATCGACGACCGGACTCCGGTTGCCGCGCACGGAGTTGATCATTTCAGGCAGGCGATGCAGCGTCTGCGGCCCAAAAATGATGTCGACATAGTGCGCACGTTGACGAATGTGGTCACCTTCCTGGGACGCCACACAGCCGCCGACGCCGATAATCAGATCCGGGTTTTTCTCTTTTAAGAGCTTCCAGCGACCTAATTGATGGAAGACTTTTTCCTGAGCCTTCTCGCGGATTGAGCAGGTATTCAGCAGCAGCACATCCGCTTCTTCCGCCACGTCGGTCAGTTGATACCCGTGGGTGGCGTCCAGCAGATCGGCCATCTTCGATGAATCGTACTCGTTCATCTGACAGCCCCAGGTTTTAATATGGAGTTTTTTGGTCATCGACTTGCTCTTGCGAAATAGTAGCCAGGAATGCAGGGCGCATAGTGTAATGCTTTGACGCGGTTGTGACCAGTATGACCGTTATCAGCCTCAAGGGGTAAAAAATCCTGTAAACTTAAAGCATATTGCTAACAGGATGATTGACCATGACAAATCAACCAACGGAAGTAGCCATTGTCGGCGCTGGGATGGTCGGCGGCGCGCTGGCGCTGGGGCTGGCGCAACAAGGATTTTCGGTGACGGTCATAGAGCATGCCGCCCCTGCGCCATTTGTTACCGACAGCCAGCCCGATGTCCGTATCTCGGCGATCAGCGCGGCGTCAGTGTCGTTACTCAAAGGTTTGGGCGTCTGGGATACGGTACAAGGGATGCGCAGCCACCCATACCGCCGTCTGGAAACCTGGGAGTGGGAAAACGCCCATGTGATGTTCGATGCCGCCGAGCTTAAATTACCGCTGCTGGGATATATGGTGGAGAACAACGTCCTGCAACGCGCACTCTGGCAGGCGCTGGAGGCGCATCCTAAAGTGACGCTGCGTGTTCCCGCCTCCCTCATTGCCTTGCACCGTAACAATGACCGTCACGAGCTGGAGCTGGCCGGTGGCGAGATAATCACGGCAAAACTGGTGGTGGGGGCGGATGGTGCTAACTCGCGGATTCGGCAAATGGCGGGCATCGGTATCCATGCCTGGCAGTACGATCAATCCTGCATGTTGATCAGCGTGCAATGTGACCGCGATCCTGGCGACAGCACCTGGCAACAATTTACACCAGACGGTCCACGCGCATTTCTGCCGTTGTTCGACAATTGGGCGTCGCTGGTGTGGTATGACACGCCAGCCCGAATTCGCCAGTTGCAGAGCCTGAGCATGCCGCAGTTGCAGGTCGAGATTGAAAAACATTTCCCTTCGCGTTTGGGCAGCGTCACAGCCATAGCGGCAGGGGCATTTCCACTCACGCGCCGACATGCTTTGCAGTACGTTCAGCCAGGACTGGCGCTGGTGGGGGATGCGGCGCACACCATTCATCCTCTTGCGGGGCAGGGGGTGAATTTAGGCTATCGTGACGTTGATGCGTTGATCGACGTGCTGGCCAATGCGCGGAGCTATGGTGAATCCTGGTCCAGCCATCAGGTGCTGAAACGCTATCAGACACGCCGTATGACCGATAACTTCATCATGCAGAGTGGGATGGATCTGTTCTATGCCGGGTTCAGCAATAATCTGCAACCGCTGAGGATCATGCGCAATATTGGGCTAATGGCGGCCGAGCGGGCCGGGGTACTTAAGCGCCAGGCGCTGAAGTATGCATTAGGGTTGTAATTTTTATGCAGGCCTACGCGACTCGTCGTAGGCCTGATAAGCGTAGCGCCATCAGGCAATAAACGCAGAAAAGCAAAAAGCTCGCCGAAGCGAGCTTTTTTTATGTGGCTGGGGTACGAGGATTCGAACCTCGGAATGCTGGTATCAGAAACCAGAGCCTTACCGCTTGGCGATACCCCAACGGGTGCGTCTACAACGTAAACGTCTTTTGAAATTGGCTGGGGTACGAGGATTCGAACCTCGGAATGCTGGTATCAGAAACCAGAGCCTTACCGCTTGGCGATACCCCAACAATTTTTTTGGATTTACCGAACTGAATCGATACGTCCTTAATATGGTGGCTACGACGGGATTCGAACCTGTGACCCCATCATTATGAGTGATGTGCTCTAACCAACTGAGCTACGTAGCCAGATTTCTTTCTTCGATGGCTGGGGTACCTGGATTCGAACCAGGGAATGCCGGTATCAAAAACCGGTGCCTTACCGCTTGGCGATACCCCAAAGACCGTTGCGGTGAACCGCTATATCGAAGAAAAAATGGCTGGGGTACCTGGATTCGAACCAGGGAATGCCGGTATCAAAAACCGGTGCCTTACCGCTTGGCGATACCCCATCCGTGCAACGCTTACTGGTGAATGGTGCGGGAGGCGAGACTTGAACTCGCACACCTTGCGGCGCCAGAACCTAAATCTGGTGCGTCTACCAATTTCGCCACTCCCGCAAAAAAGATGGTGGCTACGACGGGATTCGAACCTGTGACCCCATCATTATGAGTGATGTGCTCTAACCAACTGAGCTACGTAGCCATCTTTTTTTCGCGTTACCTTATCGGCGTTGCGGGGCGCATTATGCGTATTGAGCCTTGAAGCGTCAACCCCTTTTTCATTGAAAATGGCCGGAATGTGACTGTTTGGTTAGGTTGCGAACAGCGTGACGCAATATTCGGCAATTATTGGTTATTAATCGTTTTTGTAAGGATTATTACAATATAAAAAAGAGCCCCTGAGGGCTCTTTTTACACGTTTCGCTTATTTATAGGCGGACTGGTGGACGCCAACCGCACGACCGGAAGGATCGTTCATGGTTTTAAACGCTTCATCCCACTCGATAGCTTTCGCAGAGGAACAGGCGACGGACGGACCGCCAGGCACACATTCTGCGGCGCTGGGAACCGGGAACAGTTCTTCAAAGATCTCGCGGTACAAGTACGCTTCTTTTGATGACGGCGTGTTGTACGGGAAGCGGAAGCGGGCGGTTTCCAGTTGTTGGTCAGAAACCTGTTCTGCGGCCACTTCTTTCAGTGTGTCGATCCAGCTATAACCCACGCCATCCGAGAATTGCTCTTTCTGACGCCACGCGACGCTTGCCGGTAGGTAAGACTCAAAACATTCGCGCAGGACATGTTTTTCCATTTTACCGTTGCCGCACATTTTATCCTGTGGGTTGATGCGCATTGCCACATCAAGGAATTTCTTATCCAGGAACGGGACCCGCGCTTCCACACCCCAGGCTGACATTGCTTTGTTGGCACGCGCGCAGTCAAACATATGCAACGCCTGCAGTTTACGTACCGTCTCTTCATGCAATTCTTTGGCATTTGGCGCTTTGTGGAAGTAGAGATAGCCGCCGAACACTTCGTCAGAACCTTCACCGGACAGCACCATTTTAATACCCATCGCTTTGATTTTACGCGACATTAAATACATCGGCGTCGAGGCGCGAATGGTGGTGACATCGTAAGTTTCGATGTGGTAAATCACATCACGGATCGCATCCAGACCTTCCTGTACCGTGAAGTAAATTTCGTGGTGCACCGTGCCAAGGTGATTTGCCACTTCCTGTGCGGCTTTCAGGTCCGGAGAACCTTCGAGACCGACGGCAAAGGAGTGCAACTGTGGCCACCAGGCTTCGGAACGCTCCTGATCTTCCACACGCCGCGCGGCATATTTTTTGGTGATAGCGGAAATGACCGATGAATCCAGACCACCGGAGAGCAGTACGCCATAGGGGACGTCTGACATCAGGTGGCTTTTGACGGCGTCTTCCAGTGCCTGGCGCAGTTCATTTTTGTCGGTAACGTTATCTTTTACCGCATCAAAATCGAACCAGTCGCGCTGATAGTACTGGCGGATTTCCCCTTCTTTACTCCACAGATAACTGCCCGCCGGGAACTCTTTGATGGTACGGCATACCGGAACCAGTGCTTTCATTTCGGAGGCGACGTACAGGTTGCCGTGTTCGTCGTATCCCATATAAAGAGGGATGATGCCAAGATGGTCACGACCAATCAGGTAGGCATCTTTCTCGCTGTCGTAAAGCGCAAAGGCAAACATTCCCTGCAGATCGTCGAGGAATTGCGCCCCTTTCTCCTGATACAGCGCGAGGATCACTTCACAGTCGGAACCGGTCTGGAAGGTATAGCGATCGCCATATTCCGCACGTAACGCCTGATGGTTATAAATTTCACCGTTTACAGCCAGGATGTGCGTTTTTTTCTCGTTATACAGCGGCTGGGCACCGGCGTTCACGTCAACAATTGACAGGCGTTCATGCGCCAGGATCGCGTTGTCACAGGCGTAGATGCCGGACCAGTCCGGCCCGCGATGACGCATCAGACGTGACAGTTCGAGGGATTTTTTACGCAGTTCAACCGCGTCTGTTTTGATATCGAATACGCCAAAAATAGAACACATAACCTTCTCCATTAATCTGTTGCGTGGTGCTTTTTGTGTTTGCTTGATTAAGAAAATGCCGCAAAGCAGGAGAGGGCGCAAGTGAATTGCCGGTCAGAAAAGAAAAAATGCAATAGGCATTGTGGATTAGTGAAAAAAGATTATGTGATGAACGTGTTTATTGATGAATCGGCAATTTTATGGCGGTTTTATTAAATGAGACTTTGCCGGATAGCGGCGTAAACACCTTATCCGGCTTACAGCGAAGTGCGAATCGTCGCCTGATAAGCAAAGCGCCATCAGACATGGCGTCGTTTTCAGATAACGTCGATCTCGGCCACGGAAGGGTAGATCCAGCTTGGTCTGAACGGCATGCTGTCGATATCGTCAAGCGTGGAGACGCCAGACAACACCAGAATCGTTTCGAGCCCCGCCTGGAAACCAGCAAGGATGTCGGTACGCAGATTGTCGCCGACAATGACCGTTTCTTCGGAATGTGCCTGCATTTTGTTTAACGCCGCACGGATGATCCACGGACTCGGTTTGCCGACGTAGAACGGTTTGCGACCGGAGATTTTCTCAATACCCGCGCAGAGTGCGCCACAGGCAGGATAGAAGCCGCGACCGTGGGTATCCGGGTTGGTGGCAATAAAGCGGGCGCCATTGGCAACAAAGAAGGCCGCTTTATGCATCATTTCCCAGTTATAGGAACGGGTTTCGCCGACGATCACGAAGTCCGGGTTAACGTCGGTGATGGTAAAGCCTGCTTTATACAATTCGTGAATCAGCGCGCCTTCACCCACCACGTAGGCTTTTTTGCCTTCCTGACGACGCAGGAAATCGGCTGTTGCCATTGCGGAGGTATAAAAGACGCTGTCAGGCACATTCACACCTGCGGTGGCAAAGCGGTTCGCCAGGTCTTGTCCGGTTTGGGAGGGGTAATTGGTCAGCAGCACCAGCGGCAGGCCTTTTTCCAGAATACCCGTCAAAAATTCTGCCGCACCGGGTACGGCAATGTTGTCGTGCATTAGCACGCCGTCGATATCACAAATGACATTTTTGATGGTCATGAACTACCCAGGGAAATTGTTATGAATCCGATACTATAAAAGCGCATTAATTTTCCAGCAAATGTTGAAGCAAAATGCCGTTAAGCATGGCGCGTTTTACCAGCGCAAATGCACCGATGGCGGAGCGGTGATCCAACGTTGAACGCACAACCGGCAGATTTTTACGAAATGCTTTCAATGCCTGTGTGTTAATGCAGCTTTCAATCGCCGGTAACAAGACTTTGTCGGCTTCGGTTATCTCACCGGCAATGACAATCTTTTGCGGATTAAACAGGTTTATCGCAATAGCGATGGTTTTTCCCAGATGGCGACCCACGTGCTCAATAACCTCTGCGGCCAGACTATCGCCTTTATTGGCCGCCTTGCAGATGGTTTTGATGGTGCAGTCATCCAGCGGAACGCGGCTCTGATAGCCTTGTTTCAATAAATTATGTACGCGATGTTCAATGGCGGCATTGGCGGCGATGGTTTCCAGACAGCCAAAGTTACCGCAGTGGCAGCGTTCACCGAGCGGTTCAACCTGAATGTGGCCGATCTCGCCGACATTACCATTACGACCAATAAAAATTCGGCCGTTGGAGATGATCCCCGCCCCGGTGCCCCGGTGTACGCGCACCAGAATGGAGTCTTCACAATCCTGACTTGCGCCAAAATAGTGCTCAGCCAATGCCAGGCTACGGATGTCATGGCCGACGAAACAGGTGACGTGAAAACGTTTTTCCAGCGCTTCAACCAGCCCCCAGTTTTCGACCTGAATATGTGGCATGTAGCGAATGACGCCGCTTTCGGGGTCGACAAGCCCCGGCAGGATCACCGAAATGGCGATCAGTTCGCGGATTTTACGCTGGCAGCTTTCAATAAAGGCCTCAATGGTATTGAGCAGGGCATATTCCAGCGTTTCCTGAGTACGTTCAGGGAGCGGGTAATGCTCTTCCGCCAGGACTTTACTGCTCAGATCATAGAGGGTCAGCGTGGTGTCGTGACGACCCAGACGCACGCCAATCGCATGGAAATTACGGGTTTCCGTGACGATAGAGATGGCGCGGCGGCCCCCGGTGGAGGCCTGCTGATCAACTTCTTTGATCAGCCCGCGTTCAATAAGTTGACGCGTAATTTTCGTTACGCTGGCGGGGGCAAGCTGACTTTGCTCGGCAATCTGAATTCGCGAGATGGGTCCATGCTGATCAATCAGGCGGTAAACGGCCGCACTGTTAAGCTGTTTTACGAGATCAACATTACCTATTTGAGCTTGTCCGCCAGGTGTCATACGTTTTCTTACTCAGTAACGACCTCGTTGCCATTAACGATGGTCTTGATGATTTTAAAGTCGTGTGTGAATGCGGTCAGGTTGGCCACTTTACCCGGTGCAATGCTGCCGAGTTGTTGGTCGACGCCAATCGCACGGGCAGGGTAGAGAGTCGCCATGCGCAGCACTTCATCCAGTGCAATACCACAATGTTCGACCAGATTACGGACACCTTCAATCATGGTTAAAGATGAACCGCTCAGCGTACCGTTCTCATCCACACAGAGTCCATTGCGGTAGTATATTGTTTTACCAGCAAAAATGAACTGTTCAATGTTTGCGCCTGCCGGTGCTGTTGCATCTGTCACCAGACACAGTTTGTCGCCTTTCAGGCGTTTGGCGTTACGGATGTTGGCATAATCAACATGCAAGCCATCGGCGATTACGCCACAATAAATGTCGGCTTCATCCAGAATCGCACCCGCCAGACCCGGCTCACGACCGGTAATGTACGGCATGGCATTAAACAGATGAGTGGCGAAGGTGATCCCCGCGCGGAAACCGGCTTTCGCTTCTTTCAACGTTGCGTTGGAATGCCCGGCAGAAACCACAATCCCC
Organism: Citrobacter enshiensis; assembly: GCF_029338175.1. NCBI lineage: Bacteria > Pseudomonadati > Pseudomonadota > Gammaproteobacteria > Enterobacterales > Enterobacteriaceae > Citrobacter > Citrobacter enshiensis. The sequence continues at coordinate 3,362,156 of NZ_CP119862.1, read as the reverse complement.
GCGTCTGCCAGTTTTGTGATCACGTCAGCGGGAACCATCTCTGGCGCCAGGGTGACTTTGGTGATGACGTCGGCATTATCGCACAGGAAATCAACCAGCGCAGCGTCAGGCTTACGGACAAAACCCGGATTATGCGTCCCTTTTTTGACCAGGTTCAACCATGGGCCTTCAAGATGCAGACCTAATGCCTGATGCGGATATTTCGCCAGGTATTCACGCATGACGCGAATGCCCTGTTTCATCAGATCATCACTGGTGGTGATAAGCGTTGGCAGATAGCTGGTGCAGCCAGAACGTTCATTGGCTTTTTGCATAATTTCCAGCGTTTCAACGGTCACCGCTTCTGCGGTATCGTTGAACTGCACGCCACCACAGCCATTTAACTGTACGTCGATAAAACCGGGGGAGAGAATGGCCCCATTCAGCGAGCGTTGCTCGATCTCCGGCGGCAGTTCCGCCACTGGACAGACTCTTTCAATCAGGCCATTGGCGACAACAATCGCATGGTCATCAAGAATTTCGTGACCGGTAAAAATCCGGCCCTGGGTTAAAGCATACATTCCGACCCCCGATTTCAAAAAATACCGCCCTGCAACACGCTCACCAGGGCGGGGATACTATTACAGACCTTTAATATTTTCGGCTTCTAACTCGTTGAAGTATTTCAGCGTCTTAACTTTCAGCTCCATGGTGGAAGGCTCATCGCATACCACCACGGCTTTCGGGTGCAGTTGCAGACAGCTGATGGTCCACATGTGGTTGACGTTGCCTTCTACCGCCGCCTGGAGCGCCTGCGCTTTCTGATGGCCCAGCACCAGAATCATCACTTCTTCTGCGTCAAGCAGCGTACCCACGCCCACTGTCAGCGCGTATTTAGGCACCTGACTTACATCGCCATCAAAGAAACGAGAGTTTGCCACGCGAGTGTCATGGGTCAATGTTTTGATACGCGTGCGGGAAGCCAGAGAAGAGGCCGGTTCGTTAAACGCGATGTGACCGTCGTTGCCTACGCCACCCATAAACAGGTGGATTTTACCGTAAGAACGGATTTTTTCTTCATACTGACGACATTCAGCATCAATATCCGCTGCGTTACCGTTGAGAAGGTTGATGTTTTCTGCTGGAATATCAACGTGATCAAAGAAGTTACGGTGCATGAAGCTATGATAGCTTTCCGGGTGCTCTTTCGGAAGGCCAACATATTCGTCCATGTTGAAAGTCACGACATGCTTGAAGCTGACCTGGCCCGCTTTGTGCATTTCAACTAAAGCTTTATAGGCGGTCAATGGCGTGCCACCGGTAGGCAGACCCAGAACAAACGGACGATCCGCCGTCGGCTTGAATGCGTTGATACGGTTAACGATGTGGCGAGCAGCCCATTTGCCGACTTGTTCAGCGGTATTCAGGGGGATCAGTCTCATTCTTCACCTCAAAAGTATATGTAGACGTTGGCGGATTGAGCATGGGTACATAGACAAGCGTAACCTGGTTTTGTATCAACAAGAGTCAATCCGTCTTGATTTTTTGAATGATAAAATAAGTTTTCGCAGTTAGCCAGTAAAAGGGAGTGGTTATAACGATATTTGGTGACTGGACTCACAAAAAACATGCTTTTAATTTGCGATACGAATTAAATTTTCACACACTCAGAATGCCAGTGAACCACTAAGATAGTGACACAATAAAAATACAGCTGAGAACGCGCCTTAAACGGGGTCTCATAGGGGGAATAAAGTGAGTATTCTAGGTTATTTACAAAAGGTTGGCCGCGCGCTTATGGTGCCGGTGGCCACGCTGCCTGCGGCAGCAATATTGATGGGTGTAGGTTACTGGATTGATCCCGTGGGTTGGGGTGGAGATAACGCGGTAGCAGCGTTCTTCATTAAATCGGGTTCCGCAATCATCGATAACATGTCCGTACTGTTTGCGATTGGTGTCGCTTACGGTATGTCCAAAGATAAAGACGGTGCTGCGGCGCTGACCGGTTTTGTGGGCTTCCTTGTGTTGACCACGCTTTGTTCTCCAGCGGCAGTTGCGATGATCCAGAAGATCCCTGCGGACCAGGTTCCTGCCGCGTTCGGTAAAATCAGCAACCAGTTCGTGGGGATTCTGGTGGGTATCATTTCTGCTGAGCTGTATAACCGCTTCAGCGGCGTTGAATTACCGAAAGCGCTCTCCTTCTTCAGCGGCCGTCGTCTGGTGCCGATTCTGACCTCCTTTGTGATGATCATTGTTGCCTTCATCATGATGTTTATCTGGCCGATTATCTTCGACGGTCTGGTGAACTTCGGTGAACACATCCAGAAACTGGGTTCCGTTGGCGCGGGCGTCTACGCCTTCTTCAACCGCCTACTGATTCCGGTTGGTCTGCACCACGCACTTAACTCCGTGTTCTGGTTCGACGTGGCGGGCATTAACGACATTCCTAACTTCCTCGGCGGCGCACAGTCTATTGACGCGGGCAAAGCGGTGGTGGGCATTACCGGTCGTTACCAGGCGGGCTTCTTCCCAATCATGATGTTCGGCCTGCCGGGTGCAGCGCTGGCTATCTACCACTGCGCGCGTCCTGAGAACAAGGCGAAAGTGCTGGGTATCATGATGGCGGGCGCATTCGCTGCCTTCTTCACCGGGATCACCGAGCCGCTGGAATTCTCCTTCATGTTCGTTGCACCGGTTCTGTATGTTATCCACGCCGTTCTGACCGGGATTTCAGTCTTCATCGCTGCCTCTATGCACTGGATTGCCGGTTTCGGTTTCAGTGCGGGTCTGGTGGATATGGTGCTTTCTTCCCGTAACCCGCTGGCGACGCACTGGTGGATGCTGATCCCACAGGGTCTGGTCTTCTTCGCGATCTACTATGTGGTGTTCCGCTTTACTATCACCAAATTCAATCTGATGACTCCGGGTCGTGAGCTGGCGGTTGCCGGTAGCGAAGCCGATGGTCAGGACATGAATGTGAGCGCTGACAAAGACCAGGACGTTGCCGGTCTGGCGCGTCAGTATATCGCTGCGGTGGGGGGTTCTGACAACCTGACAGGTATCGATGCGTGTATCACTCGTCTGCGTCTGAATGTGAAAGACTCTTCACTGGTGAACGAAGCGATGGCAAAACGCCTGGGGGCTTCTGGTGTGATTCGCCTGAACAAAACCAGCGTACAGATTATCGTTGGCTTTGTGGCTGAGAAAATCGCTAACGCGATGAAAACCACGGGTCCGGTCGCAGCAGCCTCTGCTGACGCAGCGCCAGCCGCGGCGGCTCCAGCAGCTAAACCACAGGCTGTTCTGAATACAGTGACTATCGCTGAGCTGGTTTCCCCGGTTACCGGTGATGTCGTGGCACTGGATCAGGTTCCTGATGAAGCGTTCGCCAGTAAAGCCGTAGGCGATGGCGTAGCGGTAAAACCAACTGATAAAACCGTGGTTTCCCCGGCTGCGGGTACCATCGTGAAAATCTTCAACACCAACCACGCCTTCTGCCTGGAAACAGAAAAAGGTGCGGAAATCGTTGTCCACATGGGTATCGATACTGTCGCGTTGGGTGGCCAGGGCTTCAAGCGTCTGGTGGAAGAGGGTGCCGAAGTCGTTGCAGGGCAGCCGATTCTGGAAATGGATCTGGCGTACCTGGATGCGAATGCGCGCTCAATGATCAGTCCTGTCGTTTGCAGCAACATCGATGATTTTGGTGGGCTGGTTGTGAAAGCGGAAGGACACGTCGTTGCAGGTCAGACGGTGCTGTATGAGATTAAAGGCAAGTAATCGCTCCTGAGTAGAGTCTATGCCTTAAGCGGCGGGGGGAAACCTCCGCCGCTTTTTTTTGCAGCAATCGATCCCATAATGCCAGTCTGATACGTATTTTAAGTAACTAAAGGTTGTCAGTCTGTCCGGCTTATAAGATCATATGCCGTTATACGTTGTTTACGCTTTGAGGAATCCACGATGAGTGAGGCTGAAGCCCGCCCGACTAACTTTATTCGTCAGATCATCGATGAAGATCTGGCCAGTGGTAAGCACACCACAGTTCATACCCGTTTCCCGCCGGAACCCAATGGTTACCTGCATATCGGTCACGCTAAGTCTATCTGCCTGAACTTTGGTATCGCGCAAGATTACCAGGGTCAATGCAACCTGCGTTTCGATGATACCAACCCGGTAAAAGAAGATATCGAATACGTAGAGTCTATTAAGAACGATGTGCAATGGTTGGGCTTCAACTGGTCTGGCGACATCTGCTACTCCTCAGATTACTTTGATCAGCTGTATGCGTATGCCGTTGAGCTGATCAACAAAGGCCTGGCCTATGTTGACGAATTGTCTGCTGATGAGATCCGCGAATACCGCGGCACGCTGACAGCGCCTGGCAAAAACAGCCCGTTCCGCGATCGCAGCGTAGAAGAGAACCTCGCGCTGTTTGAGAAAATGCGGGCTGGCGGTTTTGAAGAAGGCAAAGCGTGCCTGCGCGCCAAAATTGATATGGCGTCGCCGTTTATCGTCATGCGCGATCCGGTGCTGTATCGCATTAAATTTGCCGATCATCATCAGACGGGCAGCAAGTGGTGCATCTACCCGATGTACGACTTCACCCACTGCATCAGCGATGCGCTGGAAGGCATTACGCACTCCCTGTGTACGCTGGAATTCCAGGACAACCGTCGCCTGTACGACTGGGTGCTGGACAACATCACGATCCCGGTTCACCCGCGCCAGTACGAATTCTCGCGCCTGAATCTGGAATACACCGTGATGTCCAAACGTAAGCTGAATCAGCTGGTGACGGAAAAGCACGTAGAAGGCTGGGATGACCCGCGCATGCCGACGATTTCTGGTCTGCGTCGCCGTGGTTACACGGCTGCCGCTATCCGTGAGTTCTGCAAACGCATCGGCGTCACCAAGCAGGACAACACCATTGAGATGGCATCGCTGGAATCTTGCATCCGTGAAGATCTGAACGAAAACGCCCCGCGCGCAATGGCGGTTATCGACCCGGTGAAACTGGTTATCGAGAACTACCAGGGCGAAGGCGAAATGGTCACCATGCCTAACCATCCGAACAAACCGGAAATGGGCAGCCGTGAAGTTCCGTTCAGCGGTGAGATCTGGATCGACCGTGCTGATTTCCGTGAAGAAGCCAACAAGCAGTACAAACGTCTGGTGATGGGGAAAGAAGTGCGTCTGCGTAATGCGTACGTGATCAAAGCAGAGCGTGTAGAGAAAGATGCGGAAGGTAATATCACCACCATCTTCTGTACCTATGATGCAGACACCCTGAGCAAAGATCCGGCTGACGGTCGTAAAGTAAAAGGCGTTATTCACTGGGTGAGTGCTGCGCACGCATTGCCGGTTGAAATTCGTCTGTACGATCGCCTTTTCAGCATACCGAATCCGGGCGCGGCGGAAGATTTCCTGTCGGCGATGAACCCGGATTCTCTGGTGATCAAGCAGGGCTTCGCAGAACCGTCGCTGAAGACTGCGGTTGCGGGTAAAGCCTTCCAGTTCGAGCGTGAGGGATACTTCTGCCTCGACAGCCGCTATGCAACGGCTGACAAACTGGTATTTAACCGTACTGTCGGTTTACGTGATACGTGGGCGAAAGTGGGCGAATAAGCCACACGACACAATCCCATTCGATTAACGCCGCGCTTCGCGGCGTTTTTTTTCGCTTAAGTTCCGCTACATCCTCTGTTTGCAGAGCGAATTAATTGCACCTAAAAAATAATTAATCCGATAAATGATTTTTTGATGAGTGTGCTCAGAAATTTAGGTCGTGACTAAATTCAACGCTGTAACCGTTTTCATCTTCATGGAAATCAACGGTATTTTTCATTTTAATGATAATTTTTCGCATTTGTTGAATGTGTAACAAAAAGCAATGAAATATGTGCGGTCGCTCATATTATTACATACTGGTTACAGAAAGAGATTGATAATTCGCGTCGCGAAAAATAGTCTGTTCACTGTAGTCAATGAGGTTTTCTCAGCGCTATTTTTAATTTTTATTTTTAGCTGTTCGCCTTTGGCGGCAGCATTTTATACGTCAAAGAGGATTAACATATGCGTACGTTTAGTGGCAAACGTAGTACGCTGGCGCTGGCTATTGCCGGTATCACAGCAATGTCGGGTTGGATGGTTGCGCCGCAGGCAAGCGCCGCGGGCTTTATCGACGATTCGACTTTAACAGGCGGTATTTATTACTGGCAGCGTGAGCGTGACCGTAAAGACGTCACGGATGAAGACAAATACAAAACCAACCTTTCACACGCGACCTGGAACGCCAACCTGGATTTCCAGTCGGGTTATGCAGCGGATATGTTCGGTCTGGATATTGCGGCGTTTACCGCAATTGAAATGGCGGAAAGTGACGACAGCGGACACCCTAACGAAATTGCATTCTCGAAAAAAAATAAAGGCTATGACGAAGATTACTCTGGCGATAAGAGTGGTATCAGCCTTTATAAAGCCGCTGCAAAATTTAAATATGGTCCGACCTGGGCACGTGCCGGTTATATTCAGCCAACCGGACAGACGCTGTTAGCGCCGCACTGGAGCTTTATGCCGGGTACCTATCAAGGGGCAGAAGCCGGAGCCAACTTTGACTATGGCGATGCGGGTGCGTTGAGCTTCTCCTATATGTGGGCCAACGAGTATAAAGCGCCGTGGCACATTGAAGTGGATAAATTCTACCAGGCTGATAAAAAGACCAAAGTCGATTACCTCCACTCCGTTGGCGCAAAATACGATTTCAAAAATGACCTTATTCTTGAGGCTGCCTTTGGTCAGTCTGAGGGCTATGTCGATCAGTACTTTGCCAAAGCCAGCTACAAATTCGATCTGGGTGGGAATCCGTTTACCACCAGTTACCAGTTCTACGGCGCACGCGATAAAGTTGATGACCGCAGTGTGAACGATATCTACGACGGCACTGCATGGTTGCAGGCACTGACTTTCGGTTACAAAGTGGCGGAAGTGGTCGATCTGCGTCTGGAAGGAACCTGGGTTAAAGCGGACGGGCAGCAGGGTTACTTCTTGCAGCGTATGACGCCGACCTACGCCTCCTCAAACGGTCGTCTGGATGTCTGGTGGGATAACCGTTCCGACTTTAACGCCAACGGCGAAAAAGCGGTCTTCTTCGGCGCGATGTATGACCTGAAGAACTGGAATCTGCCAGGTATGGCGCTGGGAGCATCGTACGTCTATGCCTGGGATGCAAAACCGGCTACCTGGCAGAGCAACCCGGATGCGTTCTACGACAAAAACAAAACCATCGAAGAATCCTCCTACAGTCTTGATGCGGTTTATACCATGCAAGAAGGACGTGCCAAAGGCACCATGTTTAAACTGCACTTCACCGAGTATGACAACCACTCCAACATCCCAAGCTGGAGCGGCGGTTATGGCAACATCTTCCAGGATGAGCGTGACGTGAAGTTCATGGTTATCGCCCCATTCACTATTTTCTGATGCCAGTCGCGGCAGGGTATTTCTCTGCCGCATCGTTGAGGACCGTTATATGAAAAAAATGTTACTCATCGCCATTATGGCGTCAGGGCTGGTGGCCTGCGCGCAATCTCCCGCACCCAAGGAAGATAGCCGCCTTAAAGAGGCATACAGTGCGTGCATTAACACCGCGCAAGGTTCACCGGAAAAAATCGAAGCCTGCCAAAGCGTATTAAATGTGCTGAAAAAAGAAGACCAGCATAAGCAGTTTGCTAACGAAGAAAGCGTGCGGGTACTGGATTACCAGCAATGTATTCAGGCGACACGTACGGGCAATGGTCAGGCGGTACAAGCCGATTGCGATAAAATCTGGAAAGAAATTCGCAGTAAAAACACAGTACAGTAAATGTACTCACTGGAAGGGAAAAAGACCTGCTTTGATAGCGGGTCTTTTTTTGGGCATAAAAAAGCCAACCGCGTGGTTGGCTCTTTGGGGGGCATATTACTTTGCGTCGTGCGCGTGTTCGTCTTCGCGGCAATCGCCTTCAGCGCAGTGACCGTAAAGATAGAGGCTATGGTTGGTTAAACGAATACCATGCTTAGTCGCAATTTCACGTTGGCGCGCTTCGATAGAATCATCGCTGAACTCGATCACTTTGCCACAATCGAGGCAAATAAGATGATCATGATGATGCTGTTGAGTCAGTTCAAAAACGGACTTACCGCCTTCAAAATTGTGGCGGGTCACGATACCGGCGTCATCGAACTGGTTCAGCACGCGATACACGGTCGCCAGACCAATTTCTTCACCCATGTCGATCAGACGTTTATACAAATCTTCCGCACTGACGTGATGGTTATCCGGTCCCTGAAGAACTTCCAGAATTTTTAAACGAGGAAGCGTTACTTTCAGGCCAGCCTTCTTTAATGCGGTATTGTTGTCAGTCATGCGGAATCTGTCCTGTTGCTAAACGATTCACTTCATTAAAGAAGTGACAGTAATTGCACTTGAGAGAATGCGTATCATTATAGAACTGCCATGTCTAAATGAAAACTGCAAGCCTCGGGCAAATATTATTAATCAAAACGTGGTACTGCCTACAATCACACTGTGCAATACCAGAATAACACCCGAACATTGTACAGGGATGGGCAGGAAAGTTACAAATTTGTAGCAATTATTTTGATTGGTTTTATCTATTGATGCGGCGCAGATAGTTTCTGCGCCGCACGAAATCAGGCGTTGATGATTTCGTCGAGATGCAGTTCGGCAGAAATCTGTTTAACCCATTTTTCAACGCGCTCAGCGGTCAGTTCCGGCTGACGGTCTTCGTCGATAGCCAGACCGACAAAATGATCGTCATCAGCAAGACCTTTGGAAGCTTCGAAGTGATAGCCAGCGGTTGGCCAGTGACCTACGATGGTCGCGCCGCGCGGTTCGATAATGTCGCGGATGGTGCCCAGCGCATCGCAGAAGTATTCTGCGTAGTCTTCCTGATCGCCGCAGCCAAACAGAGCCACCAGTTTACCATTGAAATCAATGTCTTCGAGGGTAGGGAAGAAGTCATCCCAGTCGCACTGTGCTTCACCGTAGTACCAGGTTGGAATACCTAACAGCAGAATGTCATACCCTTCCAGGTCTTCTTTACTGCTTTTCGCAATGTCATGAACATCGGCAACGTCTTTACCAAGCTGTTTTTGAATCATTTTTGCGATATTTTCGGTATTACCGGTGTCGCTGCCGAAAAAGATGCCAGTGATTGCCATGAGTAAAATAACCTCTTGAAACTTATTGAAATGGTGGTGGCGTATTGCCCACGGATAAGGGCAATCATAGCAGATCAGTCAGGCATGCGGAAACAGCAAACACGCAGGACTGCACTCTGTGCTACACGATTTATGATTTAGAGCAGAAATTCAGACAGACCCCTGGCCACGCAGCGAGATAAGCTGGTTTGTCAGCATCTCTTCAATGAGCTCACTGCGGCTCATATTGCGTGCTTCCGCCAGTTCATTCAGCGCATCCACGGCATCAGCATTCAGCTTCAGTTCGACACGCTTAAGCCCACGAACCTTGTCGCGTTTAAGCTGATTACGCTTGTTAATGCGTAGCTGTTCATCACGCGAAAGCGGATTGGTTTTGGGTCGTCCCGGGCGACGCTCGTGCGCGAACAGATCTAATGTCGTACGGTCCGTTTGTTCTTTGGCCATGATTTTGGTGACTTCGGGGAAACAATCAGCCAGGCGTATGCCCGGATGGATAGCGCGCCATCATACATCAGCGAGTGAGGCACGCCAACGTCCACGCACGTAATCGCGCGCGGACGCTGAGTTTTTAATCAGTTAGCCTTATCCGCCAGATACCGGCGTATCGCGCGTAGCACGGCATCCGGTTTTTCTGCATGCACCCAATGGCCAGCACCCGCAATCACATGCGCCCGGGCCTGAGGAAATTGGGTCAGTAAATCGTGACGATAGGCCTCGGTGACGTAGGGGGAATTGCCGCCTGGGATAAACAATGCCGGATGATCCCAGGCGGGAATGGTTTCCCACCCCACGATATGCGGGTACTGCTCCCACAATACGGGCACGTTAAAGCGCCACTCGCCATCGACATACGACTTTAACAGGAACTGGATCACGCCTTCTTCCTGGAGGTGCTGGCGCATGACGGCTGCCGCCTGCTGGCGTGTTTGCGCGTCAGATTCGGTCACGGCGTTGATCGCGGCAAAGATCTCATCGTGGCGGCGCACGTGATAATCAACCGGCGCAATATCAATCGCCACCAGTTGATCAATACGATCCGGCGCCAGTGCGGTCAGCGCCATGACGGCTTTTCCGCCCATTGAGTGACCAATGAAGGTGGCTTTTTCGATATTCGCAGCGTCCAGGGTATCCAGCAGATCCTGCGCCATCGCCGGGTAATTCATCTCCGCTGAGCGGGGAGAAAGACCGTGGTTACGCATATCAACCTGGATGATGTCGTGATCCTCTACAAGATCGCGCGCCAGTATGCCGAGGTTATCAAGGCTACCAAACAAGCCGTGAACAAGGACGATGGGAGAATTATTGTGCAGCTTTTGTGCAGATTGCGCTCGGATGTTCAATTTCATGGCAAAGTTCTTTTTTTCGCTCTGTCGGGTTAGGGTATTATGTTGACCATTCTGCCACGGGGCTGCAACAACTACGGTTTACTCCGAGTTTTTCTGACAGCCTGGCTTGACGCTATCCGCTGTTGGGATTTGCCCCTATAATCCCAACGACTTGTATTCAGATAAGACACCGCACTGGATTAAGATGAAAACGATTGAAGTTGATGATGAACTCTATAGCTATATTGCCAGCCACACCAAGCATATCGGCGAGAGCGCATCCGACATTTTACGGCGTATGTTGAAATTTTCCGCCGCATCACAGCCTGTCACTCCGGCGGCGAAAGAGGTGCGCACAGCGCAACCCGCTATCGTTGAAGCGAAGCCGGTCAACCCCGTAAAAGATAAAGTGCGCGCCATGCGTGAACTTCTGCTCTCCGATGAATATGCGGAGCAGAAGAAAGCGGTAAATCGCTTTATGTTGGTACTGTCTACACTTTACTCACTGGATCACAACGCGTTTGCTGAGGCGACGGATTCGTTGCACGGTCGTACGCGCGTATATTTTGCGGCAGACGAGCAGACTCTGCTGAAAAATGGTAATCAAACCAAGCCGAAACACGTGCCAGGCACGCCGTATTGGGTGATCACCAACACCAACACCGGCCGTAAATGCAGCATGATTGAACACATCATGCAATCAATGCAATTCCCGGCGGAATTGATTGAAAAGGTTTGCGGAACAATCTAAACGTTGCATTAAAAGGACCAGGCAATGGCAATCCACAAGCGTGCAGGTCAGCCTGCGCAACAGAGTGATTTAATTAATGTCGCCCAACTGACGGCGCAATACTATGTATTGAAACCGGAAGCAGGGAATGCGGAGCACGCGGTGAAGTTCGGAACTTCCGGGCATCGCGGCAGCGCCGGTCGTCATAGTTTTAATGAACTGCACATTCTGGCCATTGCCCAGGCGATTGCTGAAGAGCGTGCGAAAAACGGCATCACTGGCCCTTGCTATGTGGGTAAAGATACTCACGCACTGTCCGAGCCTGCCTTTATTTCCGTTCTGGAAGTACTGGCGGCGAACGGTGTCGATGTCATTGTTCAGGAAAACAACGGCTTTACGCCGACGCCTGCGGTTTCGAATGCGATCCTGGTCCATAACAAAAAAGGCGGTCCGCTGGCTGACGGCATCGTGATTACGCCGTCCCACAACCCGCCGGAAGATGGCGGTATTAAATACAATCCGCCCAATGGCGGCCCGGCGGATACCAACGTTACCAAAGTGGTTGAAGACAGGGCTAACGCGCTGCTCGCGGATGGTCTGAAAGGCGTAAAACGCATTTCACTGGATGCGGCAATGGCCTCCGGTCATGTGAAAGAGCAGGATCTGGTGCAGCCATTCGTTGAAGGGCTGGCGGATATCGTCGATATGGCGGCGATTCAAAAAGCGGGCCTGACGCTGGGCGTCGATCCGCTGGGCGGCTCCGGTATCGAATACTGGAAACGTATTGCCGAGCATTACAAACTCAATCTGACCATCGTGAACGATCAGGTTGATCAGACTTTCCGCTTTATGCACCTGGATAAAGACGGCGCGATCCGTATGGACTGCTCCTCCGAGTGTGCGATGGCGGGTCTGCTGGCGCTGCGTGATAAGTTCGATCTAGCGTTTGCCAACGATCCGGACTATGACCGTCACGGCATCGTCACGCCAGCAGGACTGATGAACCCGAACCATTACCTGGCGGTTGCCATCAACTACCTGTTCCAGCATCGTCCACAGTGGGGCAAAGATGTTGCAGTTGGTAAAACGCTGGTGTCTTCTGCAATGATCGACCGTGTGGTGAACGATTTAGGCCGTAAACTGGTGGAAGTGCCGGTAGGTTTCAAATGGTTTGTTGACGGTCTGTTCGACGGCAGCTTCGGTTTTGGTGGCGAAGAGAGTGCGGGGGCCTCTTTCCTGCGTTTTGACGGCACACCGTGGTCTACCGACAAAGACGGCATCATCATGTGTCTGCTGGCGGCGGAAATCACCGCGGTCACGGGTAAAAACCCGCAGGAACACTACAACGAACTGGCGGCTCGCTTTGGTGCGCCGAGCTATAACCGCTTGCAGGCGGCGGCGACGTCCGCTCAGAAAGCGGCATTGTCCAAACTGTCCCCGGAAATGGTCAGCGCCAGCATGCTTGCGGGCGATCCGATCACCGCGCGTCTGACGGCGGCACCTGGCAACGGCGCTTCCATTGGCGGTCTGAAAGTGATGACCGACAACGGCTGGTTTGCTGCGCGTCCGTCCGGTACGGAAGACGCTTACAAGATCTACTGTGAAAGTTTCCTCGGTGAAGAACATCGCAAACAGATCGAGAAAGAAGCCGTTGAAATTGTCAGTGAAGTGCTGAAAAACGCCTAAACACACAATTACCTAAACGAAAAAGGAGCCAATCAGGCTCCTTTTTTTATCCCATTTTCATGGCATAAACCGATAACCGATTCCCGTCTCGGTAATAAAGTGGCGGGGGCGGGTTGGGTCCTGCTCCAGCTTCTGACGTAAATGCCCCATATAAATACGCAGATAGTGGCTATGTTCGACGGCATTCGGCCCCCAAACCTGACTCAACAACTGGCGTTGGGTTAACACTTTACCCGCGTTATTCAACATCACCGCCAGCAGGCGAAATTCAATCGGCGTCAGGTGGATCTCTTCTTCGCCGCGATGTACCAGTCTTGCGGTCAGATCCACCTTCACGTCGGAAAAACAGACGACCGGGTCGGGAGAAGGGCTGGCGGAATGGCGACGTAAAGCGACACGTAAACGCGCCTGCAGTTCGCCAATACCAAAGGGCTTACTCAGATAATCATCGGCACCGGCATCCAGCGCGGCGATTTTGTCGCTCTCTTCACTGCGGGCAGAAAGCACGATGACGGGGATAACGCTCCACTGGCGCAGATCGCGAATAAAATCAATACCGTCGCCATCCGGTAAACCAAGATCGAGAATGATAAGGTCGGGTTTTCGCGTCGCGGCTTCCAGTAAACCGCGCTGCAGCGTATCGGCTTCATAGACACGCAGTCCGTCGCCTTCCAGCGCGGTACGCAGAAAACGACGAATGGCCTGCTCATCTTCAACAATCAGAACGTTTGTCACATATCCTCATGAAAATCTTCAAGTTCAGGGGGAGATTCTTGTGGCAGTGTAACACGGAAACAGGCACCGCCCTGCGGTCGATTCTGCGCCGCGATGGTACCGCCGTGCACCTCGACAATCGCCTGACAAATCGCCAGACCCAACCCAACGCCCGGTACCGCAGACTCTTTATTTCCGCGGGCGAACTTATCAAATATGCTGCGCTCTTGCCCCTGCGGGATGCCTGTGCCGTTATCCCACACATCCAGAGTCAGGTGATCCCCATCAATGTGGGCATCGATGCCGATCGTGGCCTGTACGCCAGCGTATTTAACCGCATTTTCCAGCAGATTGATCAGCACACGCTCAAACAGCGGACCGTCTACGTGAATGAGCGTTAGCGGCTCCGGCAGTGAAAGATTGATCGGATGCGTTAATCCCGGCTCCAGCATTTGCAGTGCGCTGCCGACCACTTCTTCCAGCGTCAGCCACTCCTTCTTAAGATTAAACCCACCAGACTGAATGCGCGCCATATCCAGCAGATTATTGACCAGCCGCGTGGTGTTGAGCACGTGCTGGCGGATTTCGTTCGCCTGGTGGGCATGCGGTGATCCTTCGCTCGCCAGATCGAGGGTCAGGATTTCCGCCTGACCAAATAGCACGGTCAGCGGCGTGCGTAAATCATGAGAAAGCGCGGCGAGCAGGGCATTACGCAGGCTTTCGCGTTCGCTGGCGAGGCGGGCCAGTTCTTCACTGGCCGTGAGCATCAGACGCTCAAGGGCACTGGCGACCAGCAGGGTGAATGTTTCCAGCAGACGCTGCTGTTCCGGGATCATCAACTGGCGAAGATTGTCCGGCTCGACAACCACCAGACCGTGTGTTTTATCCGCACTTTTTAAGGGCAGGATTTGATACGGCACGCCGGGCAACGTGTCAGTCCCCGCACCGGCAGGCTGGCCCTTATCAAAGCTCCACTGGGCGATGGCGTCATCCCAGGGCGTGATGCCCTGTTGCTGCGTCAGGGGCCTCAGTTTGCCGTTTTCATCGGGCAGTAAAACCTGGCTGCGCGCCTGAAATGTGGAGGCGATAAACTGCTCGCTGGTGGTCGCGATATCCAGCCTGCTGCGTCCGACCGCCAGCGCTTTCGACATTTCGTAAAGATGGCGGGTGCGTTGTTCGCGGTAGCGGGCGACGCGCGCCTGATAACGGACCCCAGCCGTCAGATTCCCAATCACCAAACCGACCGTTAACATCACGGCAAAGGTCAGCAGATACTGTACGTCTGAGACGGCGAGGGTGCCCCGGGGAGCAATAAAAAAGAGGTCGAAACTGACAACGTTAATAATGGTCGCCACCACCGACGGCCAGCGACCATAAAAGAGGGCGATCACGACCACACCCAGCAGATACAGCATCACCAGGTTCGCGGCGTCGAAGGCCACCAGCCACTGCATGGCGATAAGGGTGGTGAAGGCACAAAGTGCGGCGGCGACGATGCAGCCCTGAATTTGTACCCGCCATTTGTCTTTAAAGGTGCGGGTATCGGGGGCGTGCGCCAGAGGACGGGCGGGCGGCTCATCCAGCGCAACAATGACCTGATCGAGATCCGGCGCGCGTTTTGCCAGTCGCTCGGCAAAGGAATCGCTGCGCCACCAGCGGCGTGTGGTGGGGCGCCCCATGACGATTTTGCCGAGATTATGTTCTCTGGCATAGCGCACGACGGCTTTCTCTTCAGCAGGGTCGGAAAGCGTGGCGGTTTCAGCGCCCAGCTCCTGGGCCAGTCGCAGCGCGCTGAGGATCGCACGTCGTTGTTTTTCCGGTAACCGGTGCAGCGCGGGCGTTTCCACATACACCGCGTGCCAGATGCTGCCAAGTCGCGAAGCCAGCCGGGCCGCCGCGCGTACCAGCTTTTCGCTGCCGGTATTATGCCCGATGCACAATAGTATGGCGTCGCGGGTATGCCAGACCTTTTCTTCACCCTGACGGTCGCGCCATGCTCGCATCTGGTCGTCTACCCGGTCAGCGGTACGGCGCAGCGCCAGTTCACGCAGGGCGATCAGATTCCCTTTGCGAAAGAAATGCTCGATTGCCCGTTCTGCCTGACCGGCGATATACACTTTACCTTCGTTGAGGCGCTGGCGGAGATCGTCAGGAGGGAGGTCGACCAGCACCACTTCGTCGGCGGCATCAAAAAACGGGTCGGGGACGGTTTCACGAACGTGAATCCCCGTCACGCCGCTGACGACATCGTTCAGACTTTCCAGATGCTGAACGTTAACGGTCGTAAAAACGTCGATCCCCGCCTCCAGCAGTTCTTCAATATCCTGCCAGCGACGGGGATGACGTGAGCCCGGCGCGTTACTGTGCGCCAGTTCATCCATCAGTAGCAGTGCCGGACGGCGTGCGAGGGCGGCATCGAGATCAAAGTCGTTGATATGCCGTCCACGATGCGCATGGCGTTTGAGCGGGAGGATGGCGAGTCCTTCCAGCAGCGCGGCGGTCTCTTTGCGTCCGTGGGTTTCCACCACGCCGATCAAGATATCCAGCCCTTGCGCCCGTAACCGTTGTGCTTCTGCCAGCATCGCCCATGTTTTGCCGACGCCCGCACAGGCACCGAAGAATATTTTCAGTTTTCCCCGGTGGGGGGCGCTGGTCTGCTCCAGCAGGCGATCCGGGTCAGGACGCAAGGGTTCGTCGTTCATGTTGCTTAGTGCCCCTGTGACGCATCCAGCGCCAGGTTGAGTTCAACAAGGTTTACCACCGGCTGCCCGATAAAGCTCGCCAGCGGTTTTTGCGTATATTTTGCAACCAGCTGCGCCACCTCTTCAACGGGACGCTGACGCGCTTTCGCGACGCGCGGGATTTGCCAGGTCACCGCTGCAGGCGTCAGATTGTTGTCCAGGCCGCTGGCGGAGGCGGTCACCAGTTCCACCGGCACCGTTGGGCTGGCCTCCGGGTTGGCGGCCCGCAACGCGGCAATACGGCTCTGCAGTTGCTTATCCAGCTCAGGATTGCTGACAGCCAGATTGCTGCCACCCGAAGCCATTGGATTATAGGGCATTTCAGCCGTGGCAGACGGACGCCCCTGAAAATAACCGTCGCGGGTAAATGCCTGGCCTATCAGCGCGGAGCCGCGCACGCCGTTGCTATCGCGAATGAGCGAACCGTTGGCCTGGTCAGGGAACCACCACTGGCTCAGGGTAGTCGTCAGCAACGGATAAACGCCGCCGGTGATAACAGCCAGAAACAGTAACGTGGATAATGCAGGACGAAATCCAGTCATCAGAAACCTCACACCAGACCCAGCAGGGTCAGCAGTAAATCAATCACCTTGATGCCAATAAACGGCACAACCAGACCACCCAGACCATAAATCCACAAGTTGCGACGCAGCATGTCTGAAGCGGATAACGGCTTGTAGCTCACGCCTTTCAGCGCCAGCGGGATCAGAAAAACAATGACCAGCGCGTTAAAAATGACCGCACTGAGGATCGCGGAATCCGGCGAGTGCAGGTGCATCACGTTCAGGGCATTCAACTGCGGGTAGGTCGTTGCAAAGGCCGCTGGAATAATCGCGAAATACTTCGCCACATCATTGGCGATACTGAACGTGGTCAGCGAACCGCGCGTCATCAGCATCTGTTTACCAATGTGAACCACTTCAATCAGCTTGGTGGGGTTAGAGTCCAGATCCACCATGTTGCCCGCTTCTTTCGCCGCCTGGGTTCCTGAGTTCATCGCCACCGCAACGTCGGCCTGGGCCAGCGCGGGGGCATCGTTGGTGCCATCTCCGGTCATCGCCACCAGGCGACCTTCCGCCTGGTACTGGCGGATCAGCGCCAGCTTCGCTTCCGGCGTGGCTTCCGCAAGGAAGTCATCAACACCGGCTTCCGCCGCAATCGCCGCCGCCGTCAGACGGTTGTCGCCGGTGATCATCACCGTTTTGATGCCCATTTTACGCAACTGGGCGAAGCGTTCTTTTATTCCCCCTTTGACGATATCTTTCAGCGCAATCACGCCGAGCACGCGGGAGCCTTCGACGACCACCAGCGGCGTGGCGCCAAGGCGAGCGACGTTATCCACTTTTTGTTCGACGTCGGCAGGAAAATGACCGCCGTTGGCTTCAACGTGGCGACGAATCGCATCCACCGAGCCTTTACGAATCATTCGGTTATCAATATTGATCCCGCTCATGCGGCTTTGGGCGGTAAACGGCACAAAGGTGGCATGCAATGACTGAACGTCGCGGACGCGCAAATTAAAGCGTTGTTTGGCGAGGATGACGATACTGCGGCCTTCCGGCGTCTCATCCGCCAGAGAAGAAAGCTGCGCAGCGTCGGCCAACGTTTTTTCGTCTACCCCCTGGGCAGGCAGAAAATCGGAGGCCTGACGGTTGCCGAGGGTAATGGTGCCGGTTTTATCCAGCAGCAAGACATCCACGTCACCGGCGGCTTCCACCGCACGGCCGCTGGTGGCGATCACATTCGCTCCCAGCATACGGCTCATCCCCGCCACCCCGATTGCCGAGAGCAGTCCACCGATGGTGGTGGGGATCAGGCACACCAGCAGGGCGACCAGTACCGTCACGCTGACCGCGTTTCCGCCCCAGACGGTAAAGGGCCACAGGGTGGCCGTCGCCAGTAAAAAGACGATGGTCAGCGCAATCAGCAGGATGGTGAGCGCAATTTCGTTGGGCGTTTTGCGCCGCTGTGCGCCTTCCACCATCGCGATCATCCGGTCGAGGAACGTCTCGCCGGGGTTGACGCTACATTCGATAACCAGCCAGTCGGAAAGAATACGCGTCCCGCCGGTCACGGAGGCGAAGTCGCCGCCAGACTCACGGATAACCGGTGCTGACTCCCCGGTGATGGCGCTTTCGTCCACCGACGCGCCGCCTTCGATAACCTCGCCGTCGCAGGGAATAATATCGCCTGCTTCTACCAGCACAATGTCGCCTTTGCGCAGCTCATCCGCCGGGACGTGATCCATTTTTGCACCATATTTCGGCTCACGCAGTTTGCGGGCAAACGCGGTTTTTTTAACGCCTTTCAGGCTATTGGCCTGGGCTTTGCTGCGTCCTTCTGCCAGCGCCTCGGCGAAATTGGCGAACAGCACCGTCACCCACAGCCATAGGCTGATAGCGCCCGTAAACAGCGGATTGCCCGCCATATGTCCGGTTGCGATGGCCACCGTTATCAGGGTGGTCAACAGACTGCCAATCCAGACGATGAACATCACCGGGTTGCGCCATTGTGCGTGAGGATTTAACTTTTTCACGGCATCGAGAAGCGCCTGAGCGACCAGGGAGGGTTCGAACAGCGCCAGTTGTTTACGACTCATAACAATGTGCTCCACATCGCTCAACGTAAGGAGAGGTGTTCTGCCACCGGGCCAAGCGCCAGGGCAGGAATAAAGGTCAGCGCACCGACCAGCAGCACCGTACCGATCAACAGCCCGACAAATAACGCGCCGTGCGTGGGTAATGTGCCGGGACTGGCGGGTTGGATTTTTTTACTCACCAGTGACCCGGCAATCGCCATCACCGGAATAATCACGCCGAACCGACCCACAAACATGCAGAACGCCAGCAGACAGTTCCAGAATGGGGAGTTGGCGCTCAGGCCTGCGAAGGCGCTGCCGTTATTGTTTGCGGCGGACGAGACGGCATACAGCACTTCGCTGAAACCGTGTGGACCCGGGTTTAGCATGCCGCTGCGTCCGGCGTCCGTCATCATGGCGAGTGCGGTGCCGAGCAGGACCAGCGCGGGCGTGACCAGAATCGCCAGCGCGGTCATTTTCATTTCGCGCACGTCGATTTTTTTACCCAAATACTCTGGCGTACGGCCAATCATCAGCCCGGCGATAAACACCGCCAGCAGCACAAACAGCAACATGCCGTACAGGCCAGACCCGACGCCGCCGAAGACCACTTCGCCAATCTGCATCAGCCACATGGGCACCATACCGCCCAATGCGGTGAAGGAGTCGTGCATGGCAACGACCGCGCCGCAGGACGCCGCTGTCGTCACCACCGCAAACAGGCTGCTGACCAGGACCCCAAAGCGGCTCTCTTTGCCTTCCATGTTGATGCTGCTGTCAGCGCCCAGCGACAACAGATGGGGATTACCCTGGACTTCCGCCCACATCACCACCGCCACGCAGACTACAAAAATCAGCGACATTGCCCACAGCAGGGTGCGTCCCTGTCGGCGATCGCCCACGGCATCGCCAAACGCAAAGCACAGCGCGGTCGGGATCAAAAAGATCGCCAGCATCTGTACCATGTTGGTCAGCGCCGTAGGGTTCTCAAACGGGTGTGATGAGTTGGCATTGAAGAACCCGCCTCCGTTAGTGCCGAGCACTTTGATCGCCTCCTGCGAGGCCACCGGGCCCATCGGCAGGATCTGTTTTGCCCCTTCGAGGGTGACAAAAGGCTGATAAGGGGAGAGGTTTTGCAGTGCGCCTTGCTGAACAAAGAACAGCGCAATGAGCAGCGAAACAGGCAGCAGTATCCACAATGTAATGCGGACCAGATCCATCCAGGCATTGCCCAGCGTGCTGATGTTCTGGCGCATAAAGGCGCGGATCAGCGCGAAGATCACCGCAATACCGGTCGCGGCGGAGAGGAAGTTCTGTACCGTAAGCCCGACCATCTGACTGAAGTAGCTCAGGGTGGTCTCCCCGCTATAAGACTGCCAGTTGGTATTGGTGACAAAACTGACTGCTGTATTCAGCGCCAGATGCCAGGAGAGGCCCGGCAGTTGCTGTGGGTTGAACGGCAGCAGGTTTTGCCCGAGCAGCATCAAAAACAACACCGCCAGACCCAGTAAATTCAGCATGAGGAGAGCCAGCAAATAGCGCTGCCAGTTCATCTCTTCAGTCGGGATCCCCAGACCCCGCCAGAGCAGGCGTTCGACGCCGCCGACGCCCGGTAGCGGTGTATTGTTGATAAGCCTGGCCAGTCCAGATCCTAACGGTCTGGCGACCACAAACAGCACCAGTAAAAAGCTGGCAATGAGTAAAAATCCTGAAGCGGCCATCAGAATGCCTCCGCATTAATCAAGGCATACACCAGATAAACCAATAACAAGAAAACCAGCCCGATGCCGATTATCACGCCTGTACTCACAGAGCACCTCCCGTGGCATTTGTTTTGATATCCAAAGGGTAGGATTTTGGTTGCAAAGATTTCGCAAAAATCCGGGGGGCGGGTATAAAAAAAGTATAAAAATGAAAAAGACCATTATTTAACTAATGGTTAGTTTTAATTTAACTTTCTTGTAACTTAATTACGGTGGTGAAGGTAAATAAAGCTTAAATAGCTAAAAATAAGTGGTCGGATGAGTAGTAAAATTACACGAAAAGCGATACTCTTTTCATCAGTTAACCAAGTTCATTTTTCCGGTGCGATTCACCGGCCAGATAAAGGGGAGAAAAGTATGGAACTCTATAAAGAATATCCTGCACACATTGTCTTGTTACGCCGTACTTTTGCCGTTATGGCTGGTGTACTGGCGCTGCCGGTGATGTTGTTCTGGAAAGACCGCGCCCGTTTTTATAGCTATCTGCATCGCGTCTGGTCGAAAACCAGCGATAAGCCGGTGTGGATGGATCAGGCTGAAAAAGCCACCTGCGATTTTTATTAATTGATCGTCGCCTGAAAAGGTAACATGCTGGTTTTGCGAAGGGTTCCGTTCACTTCATGTTCTTCGCTTCTCTGGTATCTTATTTCCCGTGAACGGGTTAAGGGGGCTATCGCCGCCCCCTTAACAATCCCGGCTCCCGGCAGGAAAATTGCCGCTTCGCGGTACCCTCCGTTTATTCCTCCAGGCTACCGGACCGGGCGCGAGGTAACGTCCCTGTAAAACGCGCCCTGAACCCGCATCCCTGCGGGTTCCCCCGGCCTTACGGAAACACGTCGGCAATTTTCGGCCGGACCCTTCCCACACCTGACTATCTGAGTTTTTGGTTAAACAGCCAAACGGAAATCACTGAAAGTCAGAATGCGGGAGCGACACCACGGTCCGGCTGAAATCGATGAGACGTTGACGGCTGACCGGGGCTTCCCTTGCACGTTCACAGGTATGGTGATTGCAGAGAAGCCGTGGACATAAGGTGAACGTCACTCTTCACCAGAGTAAAAAGTTCTTCCTCATTCCTTAATTGACCCGCATTACCACCACAATGTAGCGTCCCTTATGTCTACACTTATCTCAGGCACGAAAAAGGAGCTGTGATGAGTGAGAAAATCCCTGTTGGCATCAGCGCCTGTTTATTAGGCGACGCGGTTCGCTTTGATGGCGGGCATAAACGGCTGGAATTTGCCGTTGAAACGTTATCCCCCTGGGTTCATTTTGAAGCGGTTTGCCCGGAAATGGCGATCGGTCTGCCTGTACCCAGACCCGCATTGCGTCTGGTGAAAGATGAAGGCGGCGCCTTCGCGTTACGCTTTAGCGATAAGCGGGAAGGGAACCTGACCGATGCCATGACCACGTTCAGCCATGTGCGAGTTACCGGGTTCGAACATTTGTGCGGGTACATCGTTTGCGCCAAATCGCCCAGTTGCGGGATGGAGCGCGTACGTGTCTACGATGCTGACGGCAAAAACAACCGTAAAGCCGGGCGCGGGATCTACACCTCGATTTTAATGGAAACCTTTCCGTGGCTGCCGGTGGAAGAGGACGGGCGGCTGCACGATCCGCAAATTCGTGAAAACTTTGTCGAACGCATCTATGCGCTGCATGAACTGAATGGGATTCGTCAACAGGGACTGACCCGCGCGGCGCTGTTGGGTTATCACAGCCGCTACAAACTGCTGCTGCTGGCGCATTCACAGCCGGAGTATCGGGACCTGGGGCGTTTTGTGGCGGCCATTCACGACTGGCCGGATCTCGACGTTTATTTTTCAGAGTACCGCCTGCGGTTAATGACGCTGCTCTCGCACCCCGCCACCCGGCGTAATCACACCAATGTTCTGATGCATGTTCAGGGATATTTCCGTAACCAATTGAATGCCCGTCAACGCCAGGAGCTGACCGCGCTGATCGACGGGTATCGCCGCGCGACGCAACCGCTGCTTGCGCCGATCACGTTACTCAAACACTATATGGCGGAGTATCCGGATGCTTACCTTTGTGGGCAACGTTACTTTGATCCCTGGCCCGAGGCCCTGCGTTTGCGCTACGGAAGCTAAACGTATAACTGATTCAGGAGTGTTATGACCACCCATCTGGTCTGGTTTCGTCGTGATTTACGTCTGCATGATAATCTTGCTTTAGCTGCCGCCTGCCGGGATCGTTCGGCGCGGGTACTGGCACTGTTCATCTCCACCCCGGCCCAGTGGGCGGCGCACGACATGTCCCCGCGTCAGGCGGCGTTGGTTAATACCCAACTCAACGCGTTGCAAATCGCGCTGGCGGAGAAAGGCATCCCGCTGCTGTTTCGTGAAGTGGATGATTTCGCGGCCAGCGTCGGCGTGGTTTCTGAGGTATGCCAGCAGCATGGCGTCAGCCATCTGTTTTACAACTATCAATATGAAGTGAACGAACGCCAGCGTGATGTCGCGGTAGAGCGCGCACTAAGCCATGTTGTTTGTGAAGGATTTGATGACAGCGTGATATTGCCGCCCGGCGCGGTGATGACCGGCAATCACGAGATGTACAAAGTGTTTACCCCCTTTAAAAACGCCTGGCTAAAGCGACTCAAAGAGGAGATGCCAGCGTGTGTTGCGGCACCTGAGCGCCGTGACGGTGGGGCAATGTCGTGCGACATAACGTCGTTGACATTGACTATGCCGCAGCAGGATTTCGACCCGACGTTGTTCCCTGCCGGGGAAAAGGCGGCGATTGCGAAGTTGCGTCAGTTTTGCCAGCAGACGGCGGAACGCTATGAGCAGTTACGGGATTTTCCCGCCCTTGACGGAACCAGTCGGTTATCCGCGAGCCTGGCGACCGGTGGACTCTCGCCGCGTCAGTGTCTGCATCGCTTACTGGCGGAGCAGCCACAGGCTGTTGATGGCGGCGCGGGAAGCGTCTGGCTGAATGAGCTGATCTGGCGTGAATTTTATCGGCATTTGATCACCTTTTATCCAGGGCTGTGTCAACACCGTCCGTTCATTCCCTGGACCGATCGCGTGCCGTGGAACCGTAACGCCGCCCATTTTCAGGCGTGGCGGGAAGGGAAAACGGGTTATCCCATCGTGGATGCCGCGATGCGCCAGCTCAATGCAACAGGATGGATGCACAATCGATTACGGATGATTACCGCCAGCTTTTTAGTGAAAGACCTGCTGATCGACTGGCGGGAAGGGGAGCGGTATTTCATGTCGACGCTTATCGATGGCGATCTTGCCGCCAACAACGGTGGCTGGCAGTGGGCCGCCTCGACCGGCACCGATGCCGCGCCATACTTTCGCATTTTTAACCCCACGACACAGGGCGAAAAGTTTGACCGTGACGGCGACTTTATTCGCCGGTGGGTGCCGGAATTGCGCAACGTACCCGGAAAGGCCATCCACACTCCCTGGACGTGGGCCCAGAAAGAAGGCGTTACGCTGGATTACCCGCATCCGATTGTGGATCACAAACAGGCGCGTTTAGAAACGCTGGCGGCGTATGACGCGGCGCGAAAGAGCGATGCGTAGAAAGGGAGGAGGCCCGACAGGCACTACCCGTCGGGCAGAATGAGG
Organism: Citrobacter enshiensis; assembly: GCF_029338175.1. NCBI lineage: Bacteria > Pseudomonadati > Pseudomonadota > Gammaproteobacteria > Enterobacterales > Enterobacteriaceae > Citrobacter > Citrobacter enshiensis. The sequence continues at coordinate 3,337,816 of NZ_CP119862.1, read as the reverse complement.
TCAGAATTTGACCGTCACCGGATCAATAAACCGTTCAGCAAACCCCATCACGACCAGGCCGAATACCATCAGCGGCATAGAAGAATGACCGTAAGCGGCAGACCAGCGAGCGCTTAGCGTCAGAATACAGAAACCGGCGCCCATCAAACCAAGACCCCGCGCGAACTTACCCCAGATACGCACTATTCCCGGTGACACGCTCTTTGACCAGCCAGGCCAGCACCCCGCCGCACAGCATGAAAATTTCGTCTTAAAACGGCGCTATTGTTTCTCAATGAGTCAAAGAAATGGCTATCGACGAACTGGCGGGAGAACGCTATTTTAACGTAATGAATACATTAAGAAGGGAACAATGATGAAAAACACTGAACTGGAACATCTGATCAACGAAAAGCTAAACAGTGCGGCCATCAGTGATTACGCGCCGAATGGATTGCAGGTTGAAGGAAAAACAACGGTACAAAAAATCGTGACCGGTGTAACGGCAAGCCAGGCGTTGCTTGACGAAGCCGTCCGCCTGCAGGCAGATGCGGTTATCGTTCATCATGGTTACTTCTGGAAAGGGGAATCACCGGTTATCCGTGGAATGAAGCGTAACCGACTGAAAACACTGCTGACCCATGATATTAACCTCTACGGCTGGCACCTGCCGCTGGATGCCCATCCTGAACTGGGCAACAACGCGCAGCTCGCGGCGTTGCTCGGGATCACCGTAATGGGTGAGATTGAGCCGTTAGTTCCGTGGGGCGAGCTGGCGATGCCGGTTCCGGGACTGGAGCTGGCATCATGGATTGAAGCGCGCCTGGGACGTAAACCGTTATGGTGTGGGGATACCGGGCCGGATACGGTTCAGCGTGTGGCGTGGTGTACCGGTGGCGGTCAAAGCTTTATCGACAGCGCCGCCCGTTTTGGCGTCGATGCATTTATTACGGGCGAAGTGTCTGAACAGACGATTCATTCCGCGCGTGAACAGGGACTGCATTTTTATGCCGCCGGACACCACGCGACCGAGCGTGGCGGTATTCGTGCGTTAAGCGAATGGCTGAATGAAAACACCGATCTTGACGTTACCTTTATTGATATTCCCAATCCGGCATAAACAACACTAAGAGGGACGAAAGTGCAACGAGCGCGTTGTTATCTGTTGGGTGAAACGGCGGTGGTGCTTGAACTTGAACCGCCGGTCACTCTGGCTACCCAAAAACGGATCTGGCGGTTGACACAGCGTCTGGCCGAGCTGCCGAATGTGGCGGAAGCCATACCGGGAATGAACAATATCACGGTTATTTTGCATGAGCCGCAAACCCTGGCGCTGGATGCCATAGAGCGCCTGCAGCGCTGGTGGGAAGAGAGCGTGGCGCTGGAGCCTGACTCACGTTTTATTGAAATTCCGGTCACTTACGGCGGGGCTGGGGGACCGGATCTGGCCGAGGTGGCCCGACACAGCGGCCTGAGTGAGAAGCAGGTGGTTGAACTGCATTCGTCCGTCGAGTACGTGGTCTGGTTTTTAGGTTTTCAGCCTGGTTTCCCCTATCTTGGGAACTTACCGGAACAATTACATACCCCGAGACGCGCGGAGCCACGCCTGATTGTTCCGGCAGGTTCCGTGGGCATCGGCGGCGCGCAAACGGGGATTTACCCCTTACCGACGCCGGGCGGCTGGCAGTTGATCGGTCATACCTCGCTAAAACTGTTCGATCCGATGCGGGACGAACCGATTCTGTTGCGTCCCGGAGACAGTGTGCGATTTGTGCCGCAGAAGGAGGGCGTATGCTGAATATTATTCGTGCGGGTCTGTACACCTCCGTGCAGGATGGCGGACGGCATGGCTATCGTCAGTCCGGGATTAGCCACTGTGGTGCGCTGGATAAACCGGCATTGCACATCGCCAATCTGCTGGTGGGCAATGATGCCAATGCCGCGGCACTGGAAGTGACGCTGGGTCAGCTGGTGGTGGAGTTTATGGCCGACGGCTGGTTTGCCCTGACCGGCGCAAGCTGTGAGGCGCGACTGGACGGCAAACCCGTCTGGACAGGCTGGCGGCTGCCGATGAAGGCAGGACAGCGCCTGACGCTAAAACGACCGCAACACGGGATGCGCAGCTATTTGGCCATCGCGGGCGGGATTGATGTCCCGCCGGTGATGGGGTCATGCAGTACCGATCTGAAAGTGGGGATCGGTGGTCTGGGAGGCCGACTGCTAAAAGACGGAGACCGCCTGGCGACAGGGAAACCGGCGCGGCAATTCAGCGGTCCGCAGGGGGTTAAGCAACTGCTATGGGGGAACCGGATCCGCGCTCTGCCTGGCCCGGAATATCATGAATTTGATGCGGCCTCGCAGGAGGCATTCTGGCGCTCGCCCTGGCAACTCAGCCCGCAAAGTAACCGGATGGGCTATCGTTTGCAGGGACAGCCGTTAACACGCACCACGGATCGTGAACTGATGTCCCACGGTTTACTGCCTGGCGTCGTGCAGGTGCCGCACAATGGTCAGCCGATAGTCCTGATGAATGATGCTCAGACAACGGGCGGCTATCCGCGTATCGCCTGCATTATCGAAGCCGATATGTACCACCTGGCGCAAATTCCCCTCGGACAGCCGATTCATTTTGTTCAGTGTTCGCTGGAGGAGGCGCTAAAAGCGCGCCGGGATCAGCAACGTTACGTGGAACAGCTCACATGGCGACTCAATGATGAAAATTGACCTCAATGCAGACTTAGGTGAAGGCTGCGCCAGCGACAGCGAACTGCTCACGCTGGTCTCCTCTGCCAACATCGCCTGCGGATTTCACGCGGGCGATGCGACAACCATGCTGGTCAGCGTGCGTGAAGCGCTAAAAAATGGTGTGGCGATTGGCGCACACCCCAGTTTTCCGGATCGGGAAAACTTTGGTCGCACCGCCATGACGCTGCCGCCGGAAACGGTGTATGCCCAAACGCTGTATCAAATTGGCGCGCTGGCGTCGATCGCAAAGGCGGAAGGCGGCGTGATGCGCCACGTTAAACCACACGGCATGTTGTATAACCAGGCAGCCAAAGACGCGCAGCTGGCAGATGCCATCGCCAGGGCGGTGCATGCCTGCGATCCGGCGTTGATTCTGGTGGGACTGGCCGGCAGTGAACTGATCCGCGCAGGCGCACACTATGGCCTGACAACGCGTCAGGAAGTGTTTGCCGATCGAGGGTATCTGGCGGATGGCAGTCTGGTGCCGCGCACCCAGCCCGGGGCGCTTATCGAAGACGAAGAACAGTCTCTGGCGCAAACCCTGGAGATGGTGCAGTCCGGGCGAGTCAAAAGCATTACCGGCGAGTGGGCGAAGGTGGAGGCGCAGACGGTGTGTCTTCACGGCGATGGCGAGCACGCACTCGCTTTTGCCCGTCGCTTGCGCGCCGCATTCAACGCATGCGATATTCAGATTGGCGCATAAGTCATTAATATTCATATAAAACAATAAAATAATACGCAACATAACTGACAGGAATGGATTATGGAAGATGCAGTCGCACTCTGGCCACTGATGGGGATCGCCGTCATTGTGGTTGGCTTTCTCTTACGCTTTAACCCGGTATTGGTGGTCATCGTTGCCGGGATCGTCACCGGACTGGCGGCGCATATGCCGATCGCCACGATCTTTGAAAAACTGGGTGAAGGTTTCCTCAACACCCGTAATCTGCCGTTTATCCTGCTGATCCCGCTGGCCGTTATTGGTCTGCTGGAGCGCCACGGGCTGAAAGAACGCGCGCAGGCGTGGATCGCCAAAATCCACAGCGCCACGGCGGGACGCCTGCTGATCGTTTATCTGTTCATTCGTGAAGCCACCGCTGCGCTGGGGCTGACCAGCCTCGGCGGTCATCCGCAAATGGTGCGCCCGCTGCTGGCACCGATGGCGGAAGGGGCGGCAGAAAAAAATTACGGCGCGCTTCCCGGCGCGGTGCGTTACCGCCTGCGGGCGATGTCGGCGGCGACCGACAACGTTGGGCTGTTCTTTGGTGAAGACATTTTCGTGGCCTTTGGCGCCATTATTTTCATGCACAATTTTATGCTGGAGTCGGGAGGGATCCAGACTGAGCCGTTGCACATTGCCCTGTGGGGGATCCCGACGGCGATATGTGCTTTCCTGATCCACGCAACAAGGCTATGGCGTCTGGACAGCTATCTGCAGCGAGAAATGGCGAAAGTGAATACCGTCGCGGTCAGCAAAGGAGAGGCGAAATGAATTTTCAGCAAAGCTATCTCTATTGGCTGGCCGGCGTGGTGTTGCTGCTGGTCGCCGTGATGTCCTGGCGGGATAAAGCCAATCCGCGCCGTTTAACGACCGGATTGTTCTGGGGCGTTTATGGCCTGCTGTTTTTATTGGGCGACTGGACATATTCATTCGTTGGCGACAAACGTACGGTGCATATCGCGGTCGGCGTGGCGGTGGTACTGATGGCCCTGATTGCCGGTTTTGGCGGCGTGAAACTGGGCAGCTATCACCAGCGTACCCGCGAGCAGCGTCAGGAGAGCGCCACCCGTCTGGGCAACCGCCTGTTTTATCCGGCGCTGGCGATCCCGGTGGTGACGGTGATAGGCGTACTGATGTTCAACCACATACCCGGATTGCAGGATGCGCTGTTTGGCCCCGGCAATCATTCCACGCTGGTCACGCTGTTTTCGATGACCGCAGGGACAGTGATCGGCCTGGGGATGGCGATAAAAATGACCCATGAGAGTGTCCATCAGCCGATTCAGGAGGCACGTCGTCTTCTGGATTCTATTGGCTGGGCCTTCATCCTGCCGCAAATTCTCGCCACGTTGGGGTTACTGTTTACGGCGGCGGGCGTTGGCAGTGGGATTTCGTATCTCACCCAACACTACCTTGCCGTTGACAGTCGCTTTGTGGCCGTGGCGGTTTACACAATCGGTATGGCGCTGCTGACCATGGTGATGGGCAATGCGTTTGCCGCCTTCCCGATTGTGACGGCGGGAATTGGCATTCCGATTCTGGTGTTGCAGCACGGTGGCAATCCGGCGGTGATGGCGGCCATCGGCATGTTCTCCGGCTACTGCGGAACGCTGATGACGCCGATGGCGGCCAACTTCAACATCGTACCGGCAGCGCTGCTGGAACTGCCGGATAAAAACGCGGTCATCAAAGCGCAGGTGCCGACCGGCGTGCTGCTGCTGTTGGTCAACGTGTTCCTGATGTATTTCCTGATGTTCCTGTAAGGAGGGGCGCAATCCATGAAAACCGTCTTAATTACCGGATTTGAACCCTTTGGCGGCGAGCAGGTTAACCCTTCCTGGGAAGTGGTCTCCCGGCTCGACAATGCTATCATCGCAGGATGTCGCGTGGTGGCGCGTCAACTGCCGTGCGTGTTTGGCGAATCGCTAACGGTACTTAACGCCGCCATTGATGCGTTGTCGCCTTCGCTGGTGCTGGCTGTCGGTCAGGCGGGGGGACGTGCGGATATTACGGTTGAGCGGGTGGCCATCAACGTCGATGATGCCCGTATCCCGGATAACCGTGGCAGGCAGCCGGTTGATGAGCCGATAGTGGCGCAGGGGCCAGCGGCCTGGTTTAGTTCGCTGCCCATCAAAGCGATGGTGGCGGCGATGCGTGAAGCGGGCGTTCCGGCCTCGGTGTCGCAAACAGCGGGGACGTTTGTCTGCAACCACGTGATGTATGGCCTGCTGCATAAACTGAGCGCCAGGTCGGAGGTGAAGGGCGGATTTATCCATATCCCTTATTTGCCAGAACAGGCGGCGGCACACCCCGGCGCGCCAAGCATGGCAGCGGCAACGGTGCGTCAGGCGCTGGAAATCGCCATTACCACGGCGTTACACGTAGAAAATGATATCGCCGTAACGGGCGGCGCAACCCATTAAGTAAGGACACAACCATGCCAGAAGGCCCGGAGATCCGCCGCGCGGCGGATAACCTGGAGGCGGCGATCAAAGGCAAACCGCTGACGGACGTCTGGTTTGCTTTTGATCGGTTAAAACCGTATCAGTCATCGCTGATTGGGCAAACCGTCACCCGTATGGAAACGCGGGGAAAAGCGTTGCTGACCCACTTCTCTTCAGGACTTACCCTCTACAGCCACAATCAGCTTTATGGCGTGTGGCGGGTGGTCGATACCGGCACGCTTCCACAGACCTCGCGGGTGCTGCGCGTCAGGTTGCAAACGGCGGACAAAACCATCCTGCTGTATAGCGCGTCCGATATCGATATGCTGACCCCTGAACAGCTGACCACGCATCCGTTTCTGCAACGGGTCGGGCCGGATGTTCTGGATCCACATTTAACGCCCGAGGCCGTTGAAGCCCGACTGCTTTCACCGCGTTTTCGCAATCGCCAGTTTTCCGGACTTCTGCTGGATCAGGCGTTTCTCGCCGGACTGGGAAACTATCTGCGGGTGGAGATCCTCTGGCAGGTGGGATTGACCGGACAGCACAAAGCGAAAGATCTCAGCGACCTGCAGCGCGTGGCGTTATCTCATGCGTTGCTCGATATCCCGCGTCTGTCTTATACCACCCGGGGTCAGGTGGATGACAACAAGCATCACGGCGCGCTGTTTCGCTTTAAGGTCTTTCATCGCGACGGCGAAGCCTGTGAGCGCTGCGGCGGTATCATCGAAAAAACGATGCTTTCGTCACGACCGTTTTACTGGTGCCCGCATTGTCAACGGTAGTGCGACACGTTACCCTTGCACACCGCTTGTCTGGCATTTGAGTAGGAGAGAAAATGGATTTTCGGCGTTTTTATGGTGTTGCATTACTTTTCATCTCGACTGGTGTTACCACTGTTTATGCCAGCGACAGCCCGTTACCCATCAACTCACCGGTTGAGAAACTGACGCAAAGGCTTGATGGCACGCAATGGCACTATGAGTCGGTCAGTCGGGAATCGCTGATGGGGGATAAAAACCGCCCTGACGCGTTTTACCAACAGACATTCACCGACAAGCCGATCGCCTTCAAAGGCCATGAAATGCTGTTCGGCACTGTGTGTCGCTTATCCTGGAGCCCCTACGTTCAGACGCCCATTAAGTATTATCACAGCAATAGCACTGTCGAACTCTATACATCCCTGTTTGCCAGTGTCGGTCTGAAACTTCCCGATAAGCTGACTATTCTGGAGACCGCATCGCCCCAGGGAGAGTGCCCGGTTGCGGGCGTTGAGTTACTCGATTTTGGCAGCAAACTGGCCTTTTTATATGAAGATAAAATCGTTACTTACACTCGCGACGGCAATGAACAGGCCACAAAACCGGATATCCGCAAGTGTGAGTCGGGGCCACGGGATATGGAATATGTGTATGAACATGGGGCAATGACGCGCTGTTTTTACCCCAATATGTCGATGAAACAGGCCTACGCGGCGCACCGCAAAGCTCGGTCAGATAGCAAAAATCTGCTGCCGACGTTGACCCCAGGCAAAAACCTTGCCGTTGAAAACCTAGGCGATACCGAACGTGTGGAATATCAATGGCAAGGGGATAACGTTTTGCATATTACGCAGAGTTTTCCGGGAGGGACGACGGAGTTTTTACTGGAGTCGGCCACGGCGGGAACCACCGTCACGGAAACCGAATTTCCGGATTAATACGTCTCGTCATGACAGCGGCTGTTTCGGCGCATGGGTTGAAATAAACCGGGCCACGGCGGGACCGGTTAGCAAAATGCTAAACAGCCTCAGGGTCTGCATCGCCATGATCAGCGCCATGTTGGCATTGCTGCCAGCGGCGATCACCGCCACCGTATCCAGCCCTCCGGGGCTGGTGGCAAGGTAAGCGGTCATAAAATCAATCTGCATGTAGTGGGCGAGTCCCCATGCCATTGCTGCGCAAATTGCCAATAGAGCAAAGATAGAGGCCAGAATTTGCGGCAGCGGGCGCAGCGCCATAAAGAACACCTGTTTGTCGAAACCCAGCCCAATACGCCAGCCGATCGCCATGTAAGCCGCCGCCAGCAACCATTCCGGTAATTCAATTTCAATGATCCCACCTGAATGCAGCACCGCGCCCGCCAGCATCGGCAGCAGCATGGTGCCGGAAGGAATGCGCAACACGCGCCCGGCAATTCCCGCGACCGCAGCAAGCAGCAGGGTGGTTAACAGGTTCAGGCTGAGCGGCGGGAACCATTCAATCTGTTGGCTGACCGCTTCGGCACCGTCGCCCAGCGCAATACGCGTGACTAAGACCGCTGCGCCTGCAACGAACAGTACCCGCAGGTATTGCATAAATGCCACCAGTCGAATATCTGCGCCGTAATCCTGGGCCATGGCGACCATCGCCGCTGCCCCGCCGGGAGACGAACCCCACGCGCCGGTGTTGCCTGGTAAGCCGCTATAGCGCACCAACAGCCAGCCAACCGCCGCGCTGGAGAGCAGCGTGACTAACAGGATGGCCAGCACAACCGGCCAGTTCACCGCCAGGGTGGTCAATATCGAACCGGTCATGTTTTGCGCAATCATACAGCCAAGAATTGCCTGCGCAGCAAGAAAAGCGGAACGGGGAAGGCGGAGAGTGACGCCTTTCATACTGAATACAATGCCTGCGATCATGGGACCGAGCAGAAGTGCCGCCGGGAGATGCAAGAAGAGAAAAATCAGCGAGAGCAGGAGAGAGAGCAGAAATAACGAACTCCACTGCAAAACGGGCATTTCATGCTCCCTGGTATTTTTGTGAGATGTATCGATACAGCATAGAGAAAGCGGGCGGAGAAAAAAATACCAGTAATCAATAAAAACGCGGGGGCCGGGCGGTGAAGACATAAAAAAACGCGCCCGTAGGCGCGTTTTGCTGAGCGTGAAAATTAACGCTTGATCGCGGATTTAAAATCGCGCTGTTCGTAGCCGGTATACAGCTGACGAGGACGCGCAATTTTCATGCCGTCGGTGTGCATTTCGTTCCAGTGCGCAATCCAGCCTACGGTACGCGCCATCGCGAAGATCACCGTGAACATGGAGGACGGAATACCCATCGCTTTCAGAATGATGCCGGAGTAGAAGTCTACGTTCGGGTAGAGTTTCTTCTCGATGAAGTACGGGTCGTTCAGTGCAATGTGTTCCAGCTCCATCGCCACTTCCAGCAGGTCATCTTTGGTGCCCAGCTCTTTCAGTACTTCGTGGCAGGTTTCGCGCATCACGGTCGCACGCGGATCGTAGTTTTTGTAAACACGGTGACCGAAGCCCATCAGGCGGAAAGAATCGTTCTTGTCTTTCGCGCGGCGAACAAATTCCGGTATGTGTTGAACAGAGCTGATTTCTTCCAGCATTTTCAGCGCCGCTTCGTTCGCGCCGCCGTGCGCCGGTCCCCACAGGGAGGCGATACCGGCTGCGATGCAGGCAAATGGATTAGCACCAGAAGAACCGGCGGTACGCACGGTAGAGGTTGACGCGTTCTGTTCGTGATCGGCATGCAGGATCAGGATACGGTCCATTGCACGTTCCAGCACCGGGTTAACTTCATAGTTTTCACACGGCGTGGAGAACATCATGTTCAGGAAATTACCGGCATAGGAGAGGTCGTTGCGCGGATAAACGAACGGCTGGCCGATAGAATATTTGTAGCACATTGCCGCCATGGTCGGCATTTTGGACAGCAGACGGAAGGCAGCAATTTCACGGTGACGCGGGTTATTCACGTCCAGGGAGTCGTGATAAAACGCCGCCAGCGCACCGGTGATCCCACACATAACGGCCATCGGATGAGAATCGCGACGGAAGGCGTGGAACAGGCGAGTAATTTGCTCGTGGATCATCGTATGGCGGGTAACAGTAGTTCTGAACTCGTCGTACTCTTCCTGGCTCGGCTTCTCGCCGTACAGCAGGATATAACACACTTCCAGATAGTTGGATTCGGTCGCCAACTGATCGATCGGGAAGCCGCGATGCAGCAAAATACCTTCATCGCCGTCGATGAACGTAATTTTGGATTCGCAGGATGCGGTAGAGGTAAAACCTGGGTCAAAAGTGAACATACCTTTTGAACCAAGGCTACGAATATCAATAACGTCTTGACCCAGCGTGCCCTTCAGCACATCCAGTTCAATAGCTGCATCACCATTTAGGGTGAGCTTTGCTTTTGTATCAGCCATTTACGGTCTCCTTAGCGCCTTATTGCTTAAGACTGCCGGAACTCACATTTGCCTTCGTACATCAATGAACCGTTACCAGTTTGTTATTTGGCTCGCCGCTCTGGAAAGAGGGGGGAAGACCTGGGTACAGAGCTATGGGCGCTTGCAGGTAAAACGGTTAATTCATGGCGAATAAGCAGCAAATCAAGTACTTAGCAATCCGAATTATTAAACCTGTTTATCACTAATAACTGTCCTGAAGGAATCGGTCAATACCTATACACTGTTACATAACTTAATGTCAGGTGAAAGAGTGACCCCATAACTTTTACGCATTATATGCTTTTTCTGGTGTCGTTTGTAACAACTTTGTTTAATGGTTGTCAAATCAGATGATTAAAAATTAAATAAATGTTGTTATCGTGACCTATGTCACTGTTCGGGATAAAACCCGACAAACTATATGTAGGTTAATTGTAATGATTTTGTGAACGTCCTATACTGCCGCCAGGTCTCCGGAATACCCTGCAATCCCGAGCCACCCAGCGTTGTAACGTGTCGTTTTAGCATCTGGAAGCAGTGTTTTACATGACGCACAGTTATAGATAAGGACGCTGTCTGACCCGCACGCAGACCGGAGGAAGGAAATCCCGCCGTCTTTCAGGCTACAGGATCCTCTCTGTACCCGAAGTCCAAAGGGAATAATAAGAACAGCATGTGGGCGTTATTCATGATAAGAAATGTGAAAAAACAAAGACCTGTCAATTTGGATCTGCAAACGATCCGGTTCCCAATCACGGCGATAGCGTCCATTCTCCATCGCGTTTCCGGAGTGATCACCTTTGTGGCGGTCGGGATACTGTTGTGGTTATTGGGTACCAGCCTCTCTTCCCCTGAAGGATTCCAGCAGGCGTCCGCCATCATGGGGAGCTTCTTCGTTAAATTGATTATGTGGGGCATTCTCACCGCGCTGGCGTATCACGTCGTGGTCGGAGTTCGCCACATGATGATGGATTTTGGCTATCTGGAAGAAACATTCGAAGCGGGTAAACGCTCCGCCAAAATCTCTTTTGTTATCACTGTCGTGCTTTCACTTCTCGCAGGAGTCCTCGTATGGTAAGCAACGCCTCCGCATTGGGACGCAACGGCGTACATGACTTCATCCTGGTCCGTGCTACCGCTATCGTTCTGACGTTATACATCATCTACATGGTCGGCTTTTTCGCCACAAGCGGCGAGCTGACCTGGGAAATCTGGACGGGTTTCTTCTCATCGGCATTCACCAAAGTCTTCACCCTGCTGGCTCTGTTTTCCATCTTAATCCATGCCTGGATCGGCATGTGGCAGGTGTTGACCGACTACGTTAAACCGCTGGCTGTGCGCCTTGTGTTGCAACTGGCCATTGTTGTTGCGCTGGTGGTTTACGTCATTTATGGATTTGTTGTGGTGTGGGGTGTGTAATGAAACTGCCAGTAAGAGAATTTGATGCTGTAGTGATTGGCGCAGGCGGCGCAGGTATGCGTGCGGCGCTGCAAATTTCCCAAAGCGGCCAGACCTGTGCGCTGCTGTCTAAAGTCTTCCCAACCCGTTCCCATACCGTATCCGCGCAGGGCGGCATTACCGTTGCGCTGGGTAATACCCATGAAGATAACTGGGAATGGCACATGTACGACACCGTAAAAGGGTCGGACTATATTGGTGACCAGGACGCGATTGAATATATGTGTAAAACCGGCCCGGAAGCGATTCTGGAGCTGGACCATATGGGGCTTCCGTTCTCTCGCCTCGATGATGGCACTATTTATCAACGTCCGTTTGGCGGCCAGTCGAAAAACTTCGGCGGCGAGCAGGCGGCACGTACCGCAGCGGCGGCTGACCGTACCGGTCACGCGCTGTTGCACACGCTGTATCAGCAGAACCTGAAAAACCACACCACCATTTTCTCTGAGTGGTACGCGCTGGATCTGGTGAAAAACGCCGATGGCGCAGTGGTCGGTTGTACCGCGCTGTGTATCGAAACCGGTGAAGTGGTTTACTTCAAAGCCAACGCCACCGTGCTGGCGACCGGCGGCGCAGGTCGTATCTATCAGTCCACCACTAACGCGCATATCAACACCGGTGACGGCGTCGGTATGGCCCTGCGTGCCGGTGTACCGGTGCAGGATATGGAAATGTGGCAGTTCCACCCAACCGGTATCGCCGGTGCGGGCGTGCTGGTCACCGAAGGCTGCCGCGGTGAAGGCGGTTATCTGCTGAACAAACACGGCGAGCGCTTCATGGAGCGTTATGCCCCGAATGCGAAAGACCTGGCGGGTCGTGACGTGGTGGCGCGTTCCATCATGATCGAAATCCGTGAAGGTCGCGGCTGCGACGGTCCGTGGGGCCCGCACGCTAAATTGAAACTCGACCATCTGGGTAAAGACGTTCTCGAATCCCGTCTGCCGGGCATTCTTGAGCTGTCCCGTACCTTCGCTCACGTTGACCCGGTGAAAGAGCCGATTCCGGTCATCCCAACCTGCCATTATATGATGGGCGGTATCCCGACCAAAGTGACCGGTCAGGCGCTGACTGTGAACGCGCAGGGCGAAGACGTGGTGATTCCTGGGCTGTTTGCGGTGGGCGAAATCGCCTGCGTATCGGTTCACGGTGCCAACCGTCTGGGCGGCAACTCGCTGCTCGACCTGGTGGTGTTCGGTCGTGCGGTTGGCCTGCATCTGCAGGAATCGATTGCAGAACAGGGTGACCTGCAGGATGCGACCGAAGAGGAAATCGACGCCTCTCTGGAACGTCTGAACCGCTGGAACGGCAATCGTGACGGCGAAGATCCGGTCGCGATTCGTAAAGCGTTGCAGGAATGTATGCAGCATAACTTCTCGGTTTTCCGTGAAGGTGATGCGATGGCCAAAGGTCTTGAACAGCTGAAGGCGATTCGCGAGCGTCTGAAAAATGCCCGTCTGGATGACACCTCCAGCGAGTTCAACACCCAGCGCGTCGAGTGCCTGGAGCTGGATAACCTGATGGAAACCGCGTACGCCACCGCAGTATCTGCCAACTTCCGTACTGAAAGCCGTGGCGCGCATAGCCGCTTCGACTTCCCGGAACGTGATGATGAAAACTGGCTGTGCCATTCCCTGTACCTGCCAGAGTCGGAATCCATGACGCGACGTCAAGTCAATATGGAACCGAAACTGCGCCCGGCATTCCCGCCGAAGATTCGTACTTATTAATGCGGAGACAGGACAATGAAACTCGAGTTTTCGATTTATCGCTATAACCCGGATGTTGATGACGCTCCGCATATGCAGGATTACAGCCTGGAAGGCGAAGAAGGGCGTGACATGATGCTGCTGGATGCGTTAATCCAGCTGAAAGAAAAAGACCCAAGTCTGTCGTTCCGTCGCTCCTGCCGTGAAGGGGTGTGTGGCTCTGATGGTCTGAACATGAACGGTAAAAATGGTCTGGCCTGTATCACCCCGATCTCGGCGTTGCACCAGCCGGGTAAGAAAATTGTGATCCGTCCCCTGCCTGGCTTACCGGTTGTTCGCGATTTGGTGGTAGACATGGGGCAATTCTATGCACAATATGAGAAGATTAAGCCTTACCTATTGAATAATGGGCAAAATCCACCCGCTCGCGAGCATTTACAAATGCCTGAGCAGCGTGAAAAACTGGATGGGTTGTACGAGTGCATTCTGTGTGCATGCTGTTCAACATCCTGCCCGTCATTCTGGTGGAATCCTGACAAATTTATCGGCCCGGCGGGTCTGCTTGCTGCGTATCGCTTCCTGATCGACAGCCGCGATACTGAAACCGATAGCCGTCTGGAAGGGTTGAGTGATGCTTTCAGCGTATTCCGCTGCCACAGCATCATGAATTGCGTCAGTGTCTGTCCGAAAGGGCTTAACCCGACGCGCGCTATCGGTCATATTAAGTCGATGTTGCTGCATCGCAGTGCGTAAGTAGTTAACGCCGGATGGCGCTTCGCGTATCCGGCCTACTTTTCTGTAGGCCCGGTAAGCAAAGCGCCATCAGGCAAGTAAGTGCAGGAAACCTCTAAAAACTGCCAGATTGATAGCAATAATCGAGATGTTCAGCGCGAGACAAGGCGCGAACGGAACGAATCACCGGGAGCATAGTTAACTATGTGACCGGTGTGAGGGACGGTTGCAACGTAGTCGCAGCCTGAACAGCGACGATTATTAGACAGTTTTTAAAGGTTCCTTAGCGGACGCAGATCACACGACAGTCCGCAACAAGTGAACCCCGGCACGCACACCGGTTGTGCGTGGTTAGTATCCACGGCGAAATAAGCATACAGAATGCTTAAGGGATCACGATGCAGAACGGCGCAATGAAAGCCTGGTTGGACTCTTCTTACCTCTCTGGCGCAAACCAGAGCTGGATAGAACAGCTCTATGAAGACTTCTTAACCGATCCTGACTCAGTAGACGCCAACTGGCGTTCTATGTTCCAGCAGTTACCTGGCACCGGAGTCAAACCGGATCAATTCCATTCAACAACGCGTGATTATTTCCGTCGTCTGGCGAAGGATGCCTCACGTTACTCTTCTACGATTTCCGACCCTGACACCAATGCTAAGCAGGTTAAAGTCCTGCAGCTTATCAACGCTTATCGTTTCCGCGGTCACCAGCACGCAAACCTCGACCCGCTGGGACTGTGGAAGCAAGAAAACGTGGCAGATCTGGATCCTTCTTTCCACGATCTGACTGAGGCCGATTTCCAGGAAAGCTTTAACGTAGGTTCTTTTGCTGGCGGCAAAGAGACAATGAAGCTGGGCGAACTGATTTCAGCACTCAAGCAGACATACTGCGGCCCGATTGGCGCCGAGTATATGCACATCACCAGCACCGAAGAGAAACGCTGGCTGCAACAGCGTATCGAATCGGGTCGTGCAGCCTTTAGCGGCGAAGAGAAGAAACGCTTCCTGAGCGAACTGACCGCAGCGGAAGGTCTTGAGCGTTATCTGGGCGCGAAATTCCCAGGCGCAAAACGTTTCTCGCTCGAAGGCGGCGATGCGTTAATTCCAATGCTCAAAGAGATGATCCGCCACGCGGGTAACAGCGGCACGCGTGAAGTGGTGCTGGGTATGGCGCACCGTGGTCGTCTGAACGTGCTGGTTAACGTTCTGGGTAAAAAACCGCAGGATCTGTTCGACGAATTTGCGGGCAAACATAAAGAACATCTCGGCACCGGCGACGTGAAGTACCACATGGGCTTCTCGTCTGATATCGAAACCGAAGGCGGTCTGGTTCACCTGGCGCTGGCGTTTAACCCGTCGCATCTGGAAATCGTCAGCCCGGTGGTTATCGGTTCCGTGCGTGCGCGTCTGGACAGACTCGACGAGCCGAGCAGCAATAAAGTCCTGCCAATCACCATTCACGGTGACGCGGCAGTGACCGGGCAGGGCGTGGTTCAGGAAACCCTGAACATGTCAAAAGCGCGGGGTTACGAAGTGGGCGGTACCGTTCGCATCGTTATCAACAACCAGGTGGGCTTCACCACCTCTAACCCGCTGGATGCGCGTTCTACCCCGTACTGCACCGACATCGGTAAAATGGTACAGGCGCCGATCTTCCACGTTAACGCGGATGACCCGGAAGCGGTCGCGTTTGTGACCCGTCTGGCGCTGGACTTCCGTAACACCTTTAAACGCGATGTCTTCATCGACCTGTTCTGCTACCGTCGTCATGGCCATAACGAAGCCGATGAGCCGAGTGCAACGCAGCCGTTGATGTATCAGAAAATCAAAAAACATCCGACGCCGCGTAAAATCTATGCCGACAAACTCGAGCAGGATAAAGTCGCTTCGCAGGAAGACTCGACCGAAATGGTCAATCTGTACCGCGACGCGCTGGATGCTGGCGAATGTGTGGTGAAAGAGTGGCGTCCGATGAATATGCACTCCTTTACCTGGTCGCCGTACCTCAACCATGAATGGGATGAAAATTACCCGAGCAAGGTTGAAATGAAGCGCCTGCAGGAACTGGCCAAACGTATCAGCACCGTGCCGGATGCAGTTGAGAT
Source organism: Citrobacter enshiensis (assembly GCF_029338175.1). NCBI lineage: Bacteria > Pseudomonadati > Pseudomonadota > Gammaproteobacteria > Enterobacterales > Enterobacteriaceae > Citrobacter > Citrobacter enshiensis. The sequence continues at coordinate 3,321,709 of NZ_CP119862.1, read as the reverse complement.
GCAGTCTCGCGTAGCCAAAATTTACGGTGACCGTCAGGCGATGGCATCAGGCGAGAAACTGTTTGACTGGGGCGGCGCAGAAACACTGGCGTACGCGACGTTGGTCGATGAAGGTATCCCGGTGCGTCTGTCCGGTGAAGATGCGGGCCGTGGTACGTTCTTCCACCGTCATGCGGTGGTTCATAACCAGTCCAATGGTTCCACCTATACCCCGTTGCAGCACGTTCATAACGGCCAGGGCACTTTCCGTGTCTGGGACTCCGTGCTCTCTGAAGAAGCGGTACTGGCATTCGAATACGGTTATGCCACGGCTGAGCCCCGCACGCTGACTATCTGGGAAGCGCAATTCGGTGACTTCGCCAACGGCGCGCAGGTGGTTATCGACCAGTTCATCTCCTCCGGTGAGCAGAAGTGGGGACGTATGTGTGGTCTGGTCATGCTCCTGCCGCACGGTTACGAAGGTCAGGGGCCGGAGCACTCCTCCGCGCGTCTGGAACGTTATCTGCAACTCTGCGCTGAGCAGAACATGCAGGTTTGCGTCCCATCGACCCCGGCTCAGGTGTACCACATGTTGCGTCGTCAGGCGCTGCGCGGTATGCGCCGTCCGCTGGTGGTGATGTCGCCGAAGTCGCTGCTGCGTCACCCGCTGGCCGTCTCTTCACTTGATGAACTGGCAAATGGCACCTTCATGCCGGCTATCGGCGAAGTTGATGACCTCGATCCGCAAGGCGTGAAGCGCGTGGTGATGTGTTCTGGTAAGGTTTATTACGATCTGCTGGAACAGCGTCGCAAGAACAATCAAAAAGATGTGGCCATTGTGCGCATCGAACAACTCTATCCTTTCCCGCATCAGGCGATGCAGGAAGTATTAAAACAGTACGCTCACGTACATGATTTTGTCTGGTGCCAGGAAGAGCCGCTCAACCAGGGCGCATGGTATTGCAGCCAGCATCATTTCCGTGAAGTGATTCCATTTGGGTCTGCTCTGCGTTATGCAGGTCGCCCGGCCTCCGCCTCTCCGGCGGTAGGGTATATGTCCGTTCACCAGAAACAGCAACAAGATCTGGTCAATGACGCGCTGAACGTCGATTAATTAAAGGATACAAAATGAGTAGCGTAGATATTCTTGTTCCCGACCTGCCTGAGTCTGTAGCAGACGCGACCGTTGCAACCTGGCATAAAAAACCAGGCGACGCGGTTGTTCGCGACGAAGTGCTGGTAGAAATCGAAACTGACAAAGTGGTACTGGAAGTACCGGCATCGGCGGACGGCATTCTGGATGCAGTACTGGAAGATGAAGGCACCACCGTGACTTCTCGCCAGATCCTGGGTCGCCTGCGTGAAGGCAACAGCGCAGGGAAAGAAACCAACGCCAAGTCTGATGAGCAAGCGTCTACCCCGGCGCAGCGTCAGCAGGCTTCTCTGTCTGAGCAAAACAATGATGCGCTGAGTCCGGCGATCCGTCGCCTGCTCGGTGAGCACAACCTCGAAGCCAGCGCTATTAAAGGCACCGGCGTCGGCGGGCGTATTACCCGTGAAGATGTTGAAAAGCATCTGGCGAAAGCGCCTGCGAAAGCCGAGTCTAAAGCGCCAGTTGCGGCCCCTGCTGCACAACCAGCTCTCGGCGCGCGCAGTGAAAAACGTGTTCCGATGACCCGTCTGCGTAAGCGCGTGGCCGAGCGTCTGCTGGAAGCGAAAAACTCGACCGCCATGCTGACAACCTTCAACGAAGTCAACATGAAGCCGATTATGGATCTGCGTAAGCAGTACGGCGACGCATTCGAAAAACGTCACGGTATCCGTCTGGGCTTTATGTCTTTCTACGTGAAAGCGGTAGTTGAAGCGCTGAAACGTTATCCGGAAGTCAATGCCTCTATTGATGGCGATGACGTGGTGTACCACAACTACTTTGATGTCAGCATGGCGGTATCTACGCCGCGCGGTCTGGTAACACCGGTGCTGCGTGATGTCGATGCCCTCGGTATGGCTGACGTTGAGAAGAAAATTAAAGAACTGGCAGTGAAAGGTCGCGACGGCAAACTGACCGTTGAGGATCTGACCGGCGGTAACTTCACCATCACCAACGGTGGTGTGTTCGGTTCCCTGATGTCTACGCCGATCATCAACCCGCCGCAGAGCGCAATCCTGGGCATGCACGCGATCAAAGACAGACCGATGGCTGTCGATGGTAAGGTTGAGATCCTGCCGATGATGTACCTTGCGCTGTCTTACGACCACCGTCTGATCGATGGTCGCGAGTCAGTAGGCTTCCTGGTGGCCATTAAAGAGCTGCTGGAAGATCCGACACGTCTGCTGCTGGACGTGTAGTAAACAAGAGTATCACCTGCCCTGTAGGCTGGTTAAGCGGAGCGCCATCCGGCATGAATACCGTACCAGTCTACAGGTTTAAAGATAACGATTACTGAAGGATGGACAGAACACATGAACTTACATGAATATCAGGCAAAACAACTTTTTGCCCGCTATGGCTTACCGGCGCCGGTGGGTTATGCCTGTACTACTCCGCGTGAAGCAGAAGAAGCCGCTTCTAAAATCGGTGCGGGTCCGTGGGTAGTCAAATGTCAGGTTCACGCTGGCGGCCGCGGCAAAGCGGGCGGTGTGAAAGTGGTTAAGAGCAAAGAAGAGATCCGCGCTTTTGCTGAGCACTGGCTGGGTAAACGTCTGGTGACCTACCAAACGGATGCGCACGGTCAGCCGGTTAACCAGATTCTGGTTGAAGCAGCCACTGATATTGATAAAGAACTCTATCTGGGCGCGGTTGTTGACCGTAGCTCCCGTCGCGTGGTCTTCATGGCCTCTACCGAAGGCGGCGTGGAAATCGAGAAAGTGGCGGAAGAAACCCCGCACCTGATCCACAAAATCGCACTGGATCCGCTGGCTGGCCCGATGCCGTATCAGGGGCGCGAGCTGGCGTTCAAACTGGGTCTGGAAGGTAAACAGGTTCAGCAGTTCACCAAAATCTTCATGGGTCTGGCGACCATCTTCCTGGAGCGCGACCTGGCGCTGATCGAAATCAACCCATTGGTTATCACTAAGCAGGGCGACCTGATCTGCCTCGATGGCAAACTGGGCGCTGACGGTAACGCACTGTTCCGCCAGGCTGACCTGCGCGAAATGCGCGACCAGTCTCAGGAAGATCCGCGTGAAGCGCAGGCGGCACAGTGGGAACTGAACTACGTCGCACTGGATGGCAACATCGGTTGCATGGTTAACGGTGCGGGCCTGGCAATGGGCACCATGGACATCGTTAAACTGCACGGCGGCGAACCGGCAAACTTCCTCGACGTGGGCGGCGGCGCAACCAAAGAGCGCGTGACCGAAGCGTTCAAAATCATCCTGTCCGACGACAATGTGAAAGCCGTTCTGGTTAACATCTTCGGTGGTATCGTGCGCTGCGACCTGATCGCTGACGGTATTATCGGTGCGGTGGCAGAAGTGGGTGTAAACGTTCCGGTTGTCGTTCGTCTGGAAGGTAACAACGCCGAACTCGGCGCGAAGAAACTGGCTGACAGCGGCCTGAATATTATTGCAGCGAAAAGTCTGACGGATGCAGCTCAGCAGGTTGTTGCCGCAGTGGAGGGGAAATAATGTCCGTATTAATTGATAAAAATACCAAGGTTATCTGTCAGGGTTTTACCGGTAGCCAGGGGACTTTCCACTCTGAGCAGGCAATGGCTTACGGTACGCAGATGGTTGGCGGTGTTACGCCAGGTAAAGGCGGTACTGAACATCTGGGTCTGCCGGTCTTTAACACCGTGCGTGAAGCGGTAGAAGCGACAGGTGCGACTGCATCGGTTATCTACGTTCCGGCACCGTTCTGCAAAGACTCCATTCTGGAAGCAATCGATGCAGGCATCAAACTGATCATCACCATCACTGAAGGCATCCCGACACTGGACATGCTGACGGTAAAAGTGAAGCTTGATGAAGCTGGCGTGCGCATGATCGGGCCGAACTGCCCGGGCGTCATCACCCCAGGCGAATGCAAAATCGGTATCATGCCGGGCCACATTCACAAACCAGGTAAAGTGGGCATCGTTTCCCGTTCCGGTACGCTGACCTATGAAGCGGTTAAGCAGACCACTGACTACGGTTTCGGCCAGTCCACCTGTGTGGGTATCGGCGGCGACCCGATCCCGGGCTCTAACTTTATCGACATCCTGAAACTGTTCCAGGAAGATCCGCAGACCGAAGCGATCGTGATGATCGGTGAAATCGGCGGTAGCGCGGAAGAAGAAGCCGCAGCATACATTAAAGATCATGTGACCAAACCGGTTGTTGGCTACATTGCCGGTGTGACCGCGCCGAAAGGCAAACGTATGGGTCACGCAGGCGCGATCATCGCGGGCGGCAAAGGCACGGCGGACGAGAAGTTCGCTGCTCTGGAAGCGGCTGGCGTAAGAACCGTTCGCAGCCTGGCCGATATCGGCGAAGCACTGAAAAGCGTTATTAAGTAAAAGTGATACAAGAGTAAAACAACCCAAGCCATTCATTTTCCCGTAGGTGAATGGCGAAGGGTTGGTCCGTTTCGACATGGTTGGCCATCTGATGATGGCCTTTTTTTATGCTATTTCTTTATTGAACTTCTTGCGTTTTGATCATATTTACCTGAGTAAACGAGATAATTTTTTGCGGTTAGCATCATTTTTTCATTACGCCAAATTCTGCATATTACCCACTTACAGAGAATAACCGTTGGGGAAATGCATGACCGTGCATAATCAGGATGAATACTTAGATCGTTTTTACTCACTCGCTGATGTCTTCTCCAGTGCGACTGGGCTGGCTGCCGTGGTCGTTGATATACACGGAAATGCGCTTTCAAGTTGTCATCATTTTAATTCCTTTTGTTCGTTGATGCGTGCCAATGAGCAATACCGGCCAGGCTGCCTGCAGTGCGAAAAATACTGTGCCTATGAAGGGCTTAAGGAATCGAAACCGAAAATACTCAGCTGCCATGCGGGATTGAGCTTATTTTCGATGCCGCTCATTCGTGAAGGGAGCTTGCTCGGTTTTATCATTTGTGGGCAGGTGCGGGCGAAATATCAGGAATATAAAACAATTGTCATTCAGGATGAAAGTTTGTGGGCGCAGAATGCTGAAATAAACGAAGCCTGGCGGCAGGTTGCTATTATGGATAATAATCACCTGGTTGCATCAGCGAATTTACTTAATTTCATTGTTAATAATATTACTTTAACAGAAAGTAAATATCCATCGACTCTCGAGTCGCATAGCGGCGAAGCTCCTTTTTCTTACTCTGAACTTTCACGTCATGAAAGGAAACTGGCGGCGGCCTTGCGTTATATTGATGAAAATCTCTATGGCGAGCTAACGTTAGAGTCTGTGGCGGCCCAGGTCTGCTTAAGCGCAAATTATTTTAGTCGCTTTTTTAAGAAGCAGCAGGGCGTTAATTTCAAAACCTGGGTTAATCAGAAGAAAATGCACCGTGCAAGTGAGCTGCTTCGCGACCCAGGTCATTCAATTGAGAGCATTGCCCGGAAACTTCAATACGCGCAAACCAGTTACTTTTGCCGTGTTTTCCGGGCTGTACATCAACGTTCACCGCAGTCTTTTCGTTACGAACAGCTTTCGCAATAGAGATTTTTCGGCAGTTTAACGATGTTGGGAATGAACGACAATCGATCGCTCAGAGTGACAACGTCGCCAATAACGATCAACGCAGGGGGAACAATGTTGGCCTCCTGCGCTTTGCTAAGCAGCGTACCGAGCGTGCAGGTTAATCGACGCTGATTCTCCCTTGTCGCCGACATCACAATGGCTGCGGGCGTCTCCGGAGATTTTCCACCCATAAGTAATTCTTCACAAATAAACGGCAAATTGGCGATGCCCATAACGATGACCAACGTCCCGTTGAGCTTGGCCAGCTGTCGCCAGTCTTGCTGTTGATTACCTTCACGGGTGTGACCGGTGACGACATGAAAACCGGAAGCCATGTCGCGATGCGTGACCGGAATGCCTGCGCAGGCAAGACCACCAATCGCCGAGCTGATACCGGGAACGACTTCAAAGGGAATACCGGCATCGACCAGGCTTTCGACCTCTTCAGCGCCGCGACCAAAGACGTAAGGATCGCCGCCTTTCAGGCGAACAATGTTTTCATGTGTTTCGGCATGCTGAACGAGCAGCGCATTGATTTCATGCTGTGGAACGCAATGGAAGCCTGGATTTTTGCCGACATTAATGAGCAGGCAGTCAGGAGAGACCCATTCCAGTATTTTGGGGTTAACCAGCCGATCGTAGATCACCACATCGGCGTGTTGAATGCACTGCATCGCTTTGAGGGTAAGCAACGATATATCACCAGGGCCTGCCCCAACGAGCCAAACTTTTCCGGAAGTTTTCACACTGTGTCCTTTATCACGTCTAACGTAGAAAATAGCGGAGACTAAAATGGCAGAATGATAAAAAGTCGTCGTTTGCCTGTAAGTCATAGCGCTCAATTTTCCTGAAATAATGCGGAGATAATATTGATTGAACTCGCAAAGTTTTTTCTTCAATAAACAAGTTGTCTTGAAAAATTATTAAGAAGTTATTGGCACTATTTGCCTGGAATTAACCGCATTTAAATTGTGTTTAGGGGTGTGCTTGAGTATTATTGGTGAATATTTATTCGCTATTAGTGTGAGTAAATCATGGAATGGATCAAAGACAACAGTGATGGAAATAAAATATAACTCTCGGGATTATTCTGGAGCGTTTACATTGTTTTAATAACTTAAACTTTTTTTTGCACGCTGCATATGGAAGATGTTATGAGAGGAAAAATACCGAAAACTGAGCTACTGGTGACTTTTGAAGTGGTGGCACGTCATGAAAGTTATACCCGGGCAGCAGAAGAGTTGGCATTAACCCAGAGCGCCGTGTTTCGACAAGTGAACGCACTGGAAGATTTTCTCAACACCTCGCTTTTCAATCATGCTAAAAAGCGTATTTTTTTAAATGCAGCGGGTAAACATTATTTAAGTATCGTAAAAGAAACGCTGAACAAACTTGAACGCGATACGACAACAATAATGACCTGGCAGCCGACCGTACAAGTTATCGAGTTAGCGGTAAACCCGACGTTTAGCACGCATTGGCTGATCCCGAATTTGCGTGAGTTCAATAATCTTAATCCTGATATCATCGTAAATATCCACTCTTTGGCAAATATTGGTGATTTTCTCAACCGCGAGTATGACGCGGCCATCATGCGGGAAGATTTTTGCTCGCCGTGGTCTGCGGTAGAGTATCTTTTTGAAGAGGAAATTTTGCCGGTGTGTAGCCGACATTTGCTCATGGAGCCAGGTCAAAAAGTGTCGGTAAACGATCTGCTCAATGAGTTTCCCTTGTTGCACCAAAGTACGCGTATCAAAGGCTGGCAGGAGTGGTTTGCACTGTCTGATATCAGCAACGCGCAGGTGAACAAAGGTCCACGTTTTGATTTACTGTCGATGCTGATTGCTGCGGTGCGCTCTAATCTTGGTGTTGCGCTACTCCCGCGATTTGCCATTCAGCGCGATCTTGATAATGGCGAGATGGTCATTCCCTGCGATGTGCCGATGCGGACGGGGAACCGTTTCATCATGACCTGGCGGGAAGAAAAAGCGGAATCCCGGCATTTACAGGCCTTCCGCAGCTGGTTGTTAGAAAAATCGGTGGTTTCGAGGGGAGTTTGACGCCGCTCTGCTTACGTTGGAGGGCGGCGCACTGGCGCCGCCCCTGCATTTACCAATCAATTCCGGCCTGCGCCTGAATGCCGCTGTCGAAAGCATGTTTTACCGGACGAACTTCACTGACCGTATCGGCAAGCTCCAGTAACTGGCTATGGCAGCCGCGCCCGGTGACTATAACGGTCTGGTGAGCAGGACGATTGACGATTGCGGCGATCACCTCCTCAGTGTCCAGATAGTGATAGGCCAGCATATAGGTCAACTCATCCAGCACCACCAGATCGTAATGCGCATCGGCCAGCATGCGTTTGCTCTCCTGCCAGACACCCTGCGCCGCCTGAATATCAGATTCCCGGTTTTGCGTTTCCCAGGTGAATCCGGTACCCATAATATGGAATTCAACGCCAAGTGGTTGCAGGGTGTTGTATTCGCCATTATCCCACTGGCCTTTAATAAATTGCGCGATGCCAACCGTTTTTCCATGGCCGACAGCGCGTGTTGCCGTACCAAATGCCGCCGTCGATTTGCCTTTGCCGTTGCCAGTAAAGACGATCAGGATGCCTTTCTGTTCGGTTGCTGCTGCCACACGGGTATCAACCTGTTCTTTCAGTTTCTGCTGCCGCTGACGGTGCCTTTCGGTATTGGATCGCGCTTCCATTGTGTGCTCCTTAATGCCCGGCAGGGCAGGTTGTGCAGCGATGTTGCTGCTCAAACTGGCTGAAGAAGTTATTGCCTTTGTCGTCGACCAGTACAAATGCGGGCAGATTTTCGACTTCCATCATCCAGATGGCTTCCATTCCCAGTTCGGGGTACTCGAGGCAACGTAAGCTCTTCACATATTGCTGTGCCAGTAAGGCTGCCGCGCCGCCGATGCTGCCGAGGTTGAATCCGCCATGCTTATGACAGGCATCAGTCACCTGCTTGCTGCGGTTGCCTTTGGACAACATAATCAAACTGCCGCCTGCGGCCTGGAACGCGTCAACGTAGCCATCCATACGACCGCCGGTGGTTGGGCCGAGTGAACCGCAGGCCTTGTTCTCCGGTGTTTTCGCCGGACCGGCATAGTAGACGATATGGTGTTTCATGTACTCCGGCATGGGTTCGCCGTTGTCCAGGCGTTCTTTAATTTTGGCGTGCGCGATATCGCGGGCAACGACGATTGGGCCATTCAGGGTCACCCGCGTACCAATGGACAATGCAGAAAGGTCATGCAGGATCTCACGCAGAGGGCGATTAAGATCAAGGCGAACAGTCTGCGCGCTATTTTCTACACGCTGAGAGTCAGGAATGTATTTGCCCGGATTGTGTTCCAGTTTCTCCAGCCAGATGCCGTGTTTGTTAATTTTCGCTTTAATGTTGCGATCGGCCGAGCAGGAGAGCGCCATTGCGATAGGGCAGGAGCCGCCGTGGCGTGGAAGACGAATGACGCGGATGTCATGCGCGAAATATTTGCCACCAAACTGTGCGCCGATACCAAACTCACGGCTGGCGTTGAGCAATGTGGTTTCCAGCGCGGTGTCACGGAATGCCTGACCCAGCTCGTTTCCGCTGGTTGGCAGGTTATCGTAGTATTTTGTCGAGGCCAGTTTCGCGACCTTCAGCGCCTGGTCGGCAGACAATCCACCCACCACAAACGCGATGTGGTACGGCGGGCAAGCAGCCGTTCCCAGCGACTTCATTTTTTCGATCAAGAAATCCTTTAGTTTTTCGGGCTGCAGAATAGATTTAGTTTCCTGATACAGCGCCGCTTTGTTGGCTGAACCACCGCCTTTGTTGACGAAAAGGAAACGGTATTCGCTGCCCGGCGTCGCGCTGATATCGATTTGTGCTGGCAGGTTGGTCTGGGTATTCACCTCGGTGTACATGTCCAGCGGGGCATTTTGCGAGTAACGCAAATTGTTCTCTGTGAAGGTGGTATAGACCCCTTTGCTTAACGCTTCGGCGTCATTACAGCCCGTCCAGACATTTTGCCCTTTGCTTGCCACAACGGTTGCGGTGCCGGTGTCCTGACAGTTAGGCAGCACGCCTTTGGCGGAAACCTCAGCATTACGCAACAGCTGCAGAGCAACGTATTTATCATTACTGCTGGCCTGTGGGTCATGCAGAATACTGGCGATTTGTTTCAGATGTCCGGCGCGCAGGAAAAAAGAGGCTTCATAAAATGCCTGCTGAGCCAGCAATGTCAGTGCCTCTGGTGCGACTTTGATGACCTCTTCACCGTCTAACTCCGTTACTGAAACGTATTTATTACTCAGCAATTCGTATTCTGTATTATCTTTTTGTTGAAGAAACGGTTCTTGCCAGACAAATGGTTTAGACATGTTAACTTCTCACCTTGTGGTTATTTTGCCGGATGGCGGTGCATGCACCTTATCCGGCCTACGTGTACGCTATCCGTTGTAGGCCGGATAAGACGCCGAAGCGTCGCCATCCGGCATTTTCTTACTGGCCTAAAAAGACGTTAGCCTGCGTCGCGTGAGCGACATCTTCGATCGTTTTCTGTGCGCGAACGCTGTTACCGGCTTGATCCAGCGGCGGAGAGTAAACGGCAATTGCGTACTCACCAGGGACAACGGCGACCATACCGCCGCCGACACCGCTTTTCGCCGGAATACCTACGGTGTACAGCCACTTGCCGCTGCCATCATAGAGACCGGCAATGGCCATTTCTGCCAGCACCTGCGGAACATACTTCTCGTTCAGCAACTGTTTGCCGTTGAACGGTGATTTACCGTTGTTGGCGAGTACGGCACCCATTTTGGCGAGCTGCTCGACGTTGAGATCGACTGAACACTGACGGGTATAAATCTCGACGGCTTCATCGGTGTTGCCGTAGAAACTGTTGTACGATTCCATCAATTTCGCCAGCGCCTGGTTATGCTGGTTGGTGTCCATTTCCGATTTGAATACCGGTTGGTTGACGACCAGCTTCGCATCTGCCCAGTCATTCATGTAATTGAGAATTTTGTTCCAGCGTTCCGTTTTGTCTTTCGCTTCAATCAGACTAACGGTACTCATGGCACCTGCGTTCACCAGCGGGTTTTCCGGTGCGCCCTGCGTCAGCTCAACTGCCAGACCGGAGTTGAACGGTAAACCGGTGGCATTGGCGCCGAGTTTATCCAGTACAACCTGCGTTCCATGCTGCTCCATCGCCAACGCCATTGTGAAGACCTTGCTCAGCGACTCCATTGGAAACGCTTTGCTGGAATCACCGACTTTGTAGATTTTTCCATCTACGGTCGCGATCGCGATACCGTAAAATTTCGGGCTGTAGGTCGCCAATGCTGGGATGTAGTCGGCAACTTTTCCGTCGTTATTATTTTTATATTTTTGATGCGCTTGCTCTATGATTTGGGCGTAATCCGGAGCGGGTTGGGCCCAAACGGCAGCACTGCAGAGTAAGCTTGCCGAAAACACACTGACGCTAAGAAGTTTTAGATTCATAAAGGATCCTGGTGAAGTTAGTGTTGGTGTTGTTGTTGGAAAAAAGGCCGACCGGAGTCGGCCCTGTGCATCGGGTTATATAAAATCAGGAAAGAGCAGCTTCGGTTTCGGTAATAGGACGTTGTTGTTCCGGGGCTTTACCACGGCAACCTTCACCGAAGTGTTCACCTTCCCAGCGGCTGACAATCGCAGCACCCATGGCGTTACTCATGACGTTGGTCGCGGAGCGGCCCATGTCGAGGAACGGATCGACGCCCATCAGCAAGATCAAACCTGCTTCAGGAATGTTGAACTGGTTGAGGGTTGCGGCAATAACCACCATTGACGCACGCGGTACGCCAGCCATGCCTTTTGAGGTCAGCATCAGGATTAACAGCATGGTGATCTGCTCACCCATGCTCAGTTCGATGTTACAGGCCTGCGCGATGAATACGGTCGCAAACGAGCAGTAGGCCATGGAGCCGACCAGGTTAAAGGAGTAACCGATAGGCAGAACGAAACTGGCAATCTTGGAAGATACGCCGAATTTTTCCAGTTTGTTCAGCGTACCTGGGAAGGCCGCTTCAGAGCTGGAAGTGGTGAAGGCCAGCAGGGCAGGCTCGAGGATAGATTTGGTCAGACGACCGATGCACGGACCGATGAGCATCGTTGAGAGACCAATCAGAATTGCCCACAGCATACCCAGCGTCAGGTAGAACTCGCCCATAAAGATACCGGCGCTGACCATCACGCCCAGACCGCGTTCAGCGATCAGTCCGGAGATGGCGGCAAACACGGTCAGCGGTGCAAACAGCATCACATAACCGGTCAGTTTCAGCATCACGTGTACCAGAGAATCGAGCACTTTCACGATCGGATCTGCTTTTTCACCGATCGCCGCCAGGCTGCAACCGAGGAAGATGGAGAACACGACAATCTGCAGGATTTCGTTACGCGCCATCGCATCCACAATACTGGTAGGAACAGCGTGTGAGATAAAGACTTTCAGCGTGAACGGCTCAGACTTAACGGCGGCCACAGCCCCGACGTCATGAGGAACAAAGTTAATGCCGACACCGGGTTGGAAAATGTTAACAATGACCAGACCCAACGCAATGGAGACCAGGGACGCGAGAATAAAGAGGAAAAACGTTTTTGAGAATATACGTCCCAGGGTTTTCGCATCGCCCATTTTGGCAATACCGACCACGAGGGTAGAAATAACCAGAGGAGCGATAATCATTTTCACCATTCGTAAGAATATAGTGGTGAAAATGGAGATGTCTTGTGAATACGACTTTGCTGTGTCAACTGATGCCACATTATTTATGACCACCCCGGCAATCATCCCGAGTATCAGGCCTAATATGATCATCTTTGTTAAACTAATTTTCTTCATGTTTACTCCATCGGATAATGGTTGGTAATTAATGTGTAGGGTTAGCAAGCACCTGGGCGCAGAAAAACGCTCAGATGCTCGCCTGTTATGACCAACCGCATGAATTATGCGAAGTACTGCGATACAGCAGAATCCAGTACTTCAATGGTTGTTGTTGTGTTATTTATTAAAAATCAAAATGGATACTGAGTAATGGCGCATGCTGCTGGGCACCATAAACATCATTGTCCCCCACATTGCCGGAGATAATATCGCGCGGCATGACGATTTTTACCGCGTTAGCTGGATCAAACCAGACAATGCGATGAATAAAGTCAGGCTCAACGTGATATAACTCAGCGATAAGCTGTGGTGTTAATTGCCCCGATTCTTTTACACGCTGATAATCTTCACGAGTTTTAAATAAAATATCTAAAACCAGTTCGTACGGTCCGGCGTTTTTGGAACGGATTACCTGCGCCAGTGAACAAATTGACTGTTTCATGCCTGGATTCCTTCTGGCGTCACCTGTTCGATGTGGAAATCAAAACGCAGTGCGTCGCTTGCCTCAATCAGATGGTAGATTGAGAACTCATACACCGGCCCGCTTGGAATATCAGACGGCGAGAACGGGAAGGCGAGGTTGCCCGCCGTTGCAATGCGGTTTTCATAACCGTAATGCAGCAGGGTAGAGCGCACCAGCGAGCAAACGCTGTTGGCAATATCCTGTGTTGGCGCAACTACGTCCAACAAGATCCCCAGTTCGTGCCCGGCTGACTGCATGGGTTCATGAAGACCCATGACACCGTTTTTACCGTACAGATGGAACGTGATGCGGATACTGTCATCATTCAGAGAGAGGTTGCTCGCCACGCTGGCTTTCACCTCTTCAAGAATGGTGTCAATGCCCGCGATCATGATCGGATCGCGTGTTCCGGCGATGGTCATGCAACGGAACCCCACCTGACGCGCACCTTCCAGTTTCAGTGCATAAGGCGTCTCTTCATGGCGTGAACCGCTGACGTAGACTTCGCCCTCGTTCACAGCCTTAAAGCTACAGCCTTTCAGGTTCAGCACTCCGCCGGGACCTGGCAAGAAGTACGGATCTGACTTCTCATACAGGGTGTGAGCAGCGGCCGAGGTTTCGGTAAATTTACGCTTCGGATTAAATGTCTTCAGCGTGAAACCGTTGTCATCGATAATCCCCATCGCGCAGTCTGAGCCGGAGCCAGGCGTTGCAGCAATGGCAGCACATTCAAGGATCTTCCCGCAGTGCAGAGCCAACCCTTCATCGAAACCTTGCATGATGGGCAGGGCGGCGAAGCAGACCGGGTCGTATGCCCGTCCGCCAAGCACAACCTGCGCACCGGCTTCCAGCGCACGCTGGAAAGGTTCGACGCCCATTTGCGCGACGATGTAGGTGCTCGCGTCAATGGCTTCGTGAGTGAGTTCCGGCACGAAGTCGAGGGCGGTAATTTTCCCGTTATCCAACGCCTGATGAACGACGTCTTTTTCAACATCCGACGGGATTAACGCCATCGAGAAGGTCAGCTTCTCTTCCTGCGCAATCTCCAGGATTATCTGGCGACACCATTCCAGATGCGGCGCCGCGCCGGATCCACCGGCAGTACCAATCACCACCGGAATATTGTTTTTCACGCCAGCTGTGATCATATACCGCAGATCGCGTTTCACGCCCGCCCTGTCGGTAAACGGTTTACCGGCTCCCAGGTAGTGAGGGCCTGGATCAGAGGACCCCGCGTCAACAGCAATAAGATCCGGTGACTCTTCCATGGCTTTGCGAAAACTCTCTTCCGGGAAGCCATAACCCAGAATAGCCGTCGGCGATAAGATCTTAAATGTGCGAGCCATTTCTTAATCCTTTGTCTGCAACAACGCGATGGTACGGTTCATTTCGTTGAACACGATATTGAGACCTTCATCGAAGCCCATACCCGGTTTGATCAGCATGCGCATTGGACGTGCAGCCAGTGCGACATGCACACAGGTGCGGGCGCTGATCTCGGTTTCGTTACAGGTACCGCCCTGATAGGCTTCCATTCCGTGCTTGTTGCAGTACAGCACTGCATCAACGATGTTGTGAATACCGCCCAGATCCGGGGTTTTAATCTGCACCATGTGGCAGCTGCCTGCATCGGTGAAGTCCACGATATCCTGGTAGGTGTTACACCATTCGTCGGCCACAATTTTCACGCCGGAACCCAGACGGGTCAGCTCTTTGGTGATCTCGGTCAACAGACGGATCTGATCGGGTTTGTTACCCGCATCGACCGGACCTTCAATGTACAGCGGCAGGCCCTGTGCTTCTTGTTCCAGGCTGGCGATATACGCTGCGCAGCGTACCGGGTCCATATCGAAAATCAGACCAATCGTGCCGTACACATCGATATGCAGCGTCGGGTGGTAGCGCGGGCTGGTACGCAGGCTCAGGATGCGGTCAGACAACCAGCGCACATACTCACGCAGTTTTTCGCCTTCAAGACCCAGTTTCTCTTCGACGTTGTTGATCAGCGCATGAGGCAGAACATCAACACCTTTGAGGATCATTTTGTCGACGGCGATATAACGGTCGTCGCCGCTCTGACCAAATAAAGGAATCGCTTCCGGAACGCATGGCAGCTGCCATTCGTCGCAAACGACTTCCGTTTTCAGGCGACCGGATGCCAGCGCGGCGGCGTCCAGCAGTGCCTGAGACAGGCCGTAACGTACTGCGGTATGCAGCAGTTGGCCGTCAATGCGCAACTGGTCGAAGAAGCGGGCGTTCGGCAGGAACGCATCCACATCGCGGCCTTCCAGCAGCGGTTTAATGTGGTCATTCAGGAATGGAATGAAATTTTCCGCAAGGAACAGGGGGTCACGACCGCCCGCACCAGAGTACTGTACAGCCGCACAGTCACCGACCGCGACCGCACCGTTTTCCAGAATCAGTTGCACGGAGACACACTCACCGGCCTGACGGACGGAAGTAAAGCCTGGTGTTACCGGATCGCCGGTGTAAATGAACCCATCATGACCTGCACCATCTTTGATCGCCTGCTGATCGTCAAAATAAAATGAGGAGTAGCCAGCGGTGAAAAGGGCCTGTTTAATTTTCATTATGGTCTTCCTATTAATTTGCTGTGGGATACGGCGTTAATGTCATCGATAACCATCTGGAAGGAAGGTTTACGTCCTTCGAAATTCGCACGCTCTGCGACGTAGTCGTGGTGCAGGGCGAGAATGTCTTTCGGCAGTGGAACCGCACCGGCTTCGAGGATACGAATCGCGCCTGAGTTATCGCGTACCGGCAGGATTTTGCCTGCGTTACAGGAGGCCGGCGCGAAAGGTACGTCCAGAACACCTGCTTCAAAGGCCAGCACTGTGCCGCGTGCAATGTCGCCGTTGCCCAGTTCGAAGACTTTTTTCAGCACCGCGCGGACTTCGCTCTTGATCAGATCCACTTCCTGTTCCACGGCAGCGCACTGCGGGAATTTCTGGTCGCAGACCATGTTGAGCATCTGGCGAGAGGCTTTAAGCCCTTGCGCGTTTGCCGCAGCCGTCGGGATACCCCATGCTTCGTGCGGACTCTTGGTGATTACTTTAGTGGCACCGGACATGCCTGCGACCGCTGCACCCCAGGAGATGATGGCGAACGCTTTGGATTCATCTTCCGGGAAGCCGCCCATCCACTGGTGGAATACCGTACTCAGTTCGTAATCGTCGAAGCCATAATTCTGGAAGTATTCGTGAGACAGTTCGCGCAGGGACTGAATTGCTGCGATGTCCTGCGTCAGGCTACCAACCTGACCGTAACCGACGGTAATCGATTTAACGCCCTGTTCCAGCGCCAGCAGGCCTTCGATAATCGCCACTGAGTGGGACATAAACGGTGGAATCAGGGTGCCGGTCAGCGGGCCGAACGGTTCACGGTTGATACGAATACCGTGTTCTTCATACATCCCCATCATACGGTCGCAGTACTGCCAGTCGCGGATGGATTTTTCCAGCGTGACGCGCTTGGCGTAAGGGATGTTGTAGGAGATACCGCCGCCTTCATAGCTGGTGAATCCACTGGCCATGGAGATTTCGCCCAGCAGACGAGCATCCGGAGTACCGTGACGAATCTGCAGTGGTTTTTCCAGCGTTTCGGTCAGACGACGGCAGGCTGCAACCCCGTGGTTAACAACCGGTAACCCGTTCAGTTTTGACGTACCCGCTTCAATGGATTTTTGAATCCCGATAGCCGCTTCTTCATAGCGGTTCAGACGGGTATACGCATCGATAGTGGTCGGCAGAAGGTCGCACTCTTGCTGCAATGTTTTGAGCAGTTCAATGTGCTCATCCATTAACGCAACGCCCGCACGCGGCTGACTCAGGGTTTTGCCTTCCTGATCGGCTTTCAGCAGTGCGTGAGAAAAGCGTTTACTCTCAGGAATAGTCTGTTGGTATTTAACGCCATCTTCAAAGTTTTCGACGTCCTTGCCGGTATGCCAGGTCTTGATAACCTCGGCGCGCTCGGTCATGAATTCATCATGGGTTAACTTTTTATTTCGGAGTTCCATTCTTTGTAGCCTTATGTTTTATAGGGTTAAACATTGAATGCTGGTGCGAGCAGCGGCTTGCGGGTACAACCTGGCAACGTTAGCCAGTAGAGGAAGCAGGCCATAGGAATCGCGGTAATATTCGAACTGGTTCGGCAACAGGATCCTTCTGCCGTCGTCATCCAGTTCCCGGTATTTAAGCCAGTTGTGAATATCGAACTGGCTGGCGCGTGAGAGCCATCCGCCAGAACCAACGATTTTGCGTACGGTGGTGAGATCGCGACCCATCTGTAAGTCGACGTTTCCCACGCAGGTACAGACCTGTTTTTTGGTTCCGGCGTGTCGCTCGGCGGCGTAACCTACACAGAGTCCCGCCAGCAGGGTGTCGAAGTATTTTTCTTCTTCGTTGTGCGGCAGGTAATCCGGGTGTGCCACCAGGTGACGCAGATAGCCGTAAAAGGCTTCCTGACGTGCCGGTTGTTGTGCAAATACGACATTCACCATTTCCTGGGTACTTTCACCCACCACGACGGCGGAGACGCGCATACCCAGATCGCCTTCAACGGTACGCTTGACGAAAGGTTCCGGTACGCCATGCAGTACGGTGTCAGGGGAGAGCGTGTTAGCGCTGGCAGAGTAGACATCCGTCGTGGCGCCGCCCATGTCGATCAACATGAACTCTTTCCACGCGCTGTCGTAATCGCTTATCGCTTTCACCAGCTCAAAGACAGTCCAGGGCGTTGGCATCGGCTCTTCACCGGTCGCGTCCACAATGACGTCCAGTCCTTTGCCTTTCACGATGCGTGATAAAAACAGATCGCAAATGGCCTGACGGGCGGCATACGGATTTGGGTGATCGAGATCTGGCAGAATGTTGTCTACGATGGTCAGATCCTTCTGCGCCAAAATAGACTGTACTTCGTCCTGAATATCCCGGTTTCCGGCGTAAATAATGGCGCAGTTGACATTCGACTCAGCCAGCGCACGCGCATTCGCCAGGCCGTAGCTTTCTTCGCCACCATCCGTGCCGCCAGAAAACAGCAGGATGTCCGGCGGCGACGATTCCAGTGCCTGGATGTCATGCCGGTTGAGTTTGTACGAGTAATACTGCGCGATTTTTGCCCCCGCAGAGTGAGCGGTGACTTTCGCAGATTCCAGCGTAATAGACGGTACAAGCCCCATTGCGGCAACGGCGAGTCCACCTTTGGCCGATGAGGAATACTTCAACTGCACTTCACCACTTTTCAGTAACGGGCGAGCATCGGTAACATTTAGCACCTGATTCAGGCTGGCAAAAAAACCTTCTGCCAGATGATGCGTGGTGGTTGGCGTCAGGACATGGTTTACCAGGGTTAACGCGTCCCCTTCGTAATCGAAGAGGGCGGCCTTGGTCCACGTCGATCCGATATCGACAGAGACTGTTTGCATCAGATAGCCTCTTCGAGACAACGTTGTTCAACACCATTGCGCTGTTGAATATCATTGGTGATCAGTTGGCAGACATCTTCCAGATCGTGGCTTGGTGCGAAGACACGGTTAAAGCCCATCTCTTTAAACTTCGCTTCTACCTCGGAGAAATCGTGCTTACCGACGACCAGGTTACCGCCGACATAGAGCAGAATTTCGCCGATGCCACGTTCGATGCAGCGCTCACGTAAACCGAGGCAGTCGATATCACCGTGACCGTAAATAGATGACACCACAATTGCATCGGCACCGGTTTCAATCGCGGCATCGATATATTCATCCTGGCTTACCATCACCCCCAGATTGATTACGCGAAAATCATGGTTAGTAAAAACGCGATCCAAAACTTTATTGCCTACCGCATGGCAGTCAGCACCAATGACGCCAATAACAAGTGTAGATTTTTTCATGAGTAATCCTCTGTAGGGCTGTTGGTAAAAAAGTAAGATTCGTTTTTAATATTTAGAACGCAGGTTGTCGTAACCTGTTAATAGCCCAGGAGTGTCTGTTTAAGCTAAAAATGAAGCAATTGATCTATTTTCAAAATATCCTTCTGAAAACGATTGTTTTGGATTTTGTTATTAAATAAAATCTTTTATATCAGCATCTTACGTTTGTTTTTTGGGGCGTGTTTTTATTTAATTACAAAAACCATTAATTAAGTAAGATGTCATCTTTGTGACCGAAATCTTATTTGCTGTGTATGAAATTACTTCGTTGCTTAAATATGCGCGGAGATGAAATTGTGAGGTGCGTAACGAAATATAAACGATGAGGCGTTAAGCATTTTGATTGTTGTTAATGAAAGGATAAAAATGATAATAATTTGTTTTATCTGATTTGTGATCGATTATACCATTTGGGGTAATCGTGGATTTATATTTGCGAGCTATGTATCATTCCCCAACAATAATAATCATATGAGATACTACTTAATGCTGTTTCCTGCGTGTGATCAAAGTAAATTTATCATCGCCCGTATTAAACGCGTTGCGGCAATCGCTAATTACCCTGCCATTCTTTTAAATCCACGGGAGACGTTCGGCTTCTTCGGGCAGATTTCCCGCGGAAAACGTTTCCCTTCGCCGCCTGAAGGATGCTTGCACTGGGCATTAAAAATGGCAGAGGGTAGGGAAGAACGTATCCTGCGTCTGTATCATCCTTCTGAACGAGGTCTGTGACGCCGTGCCAAAGCGATCATCGGCTGTGTGGAAACACGTATGGATGGACAGATTTGTTTCGTCAGCGGGGGAGGGAAAGTGAAGCAGAGGCGTTTCTGCCTGCACAGTCACGAATGTTCAACCAATAACTTGCATGAATAGCAAGCAATCAGACAAAAGCGATACCTGGTGCAGATTTGTTGTTAACAGAATAATAACGGCTTAGTGTTAATTAAAATGAGATTAAAAGTGAAATTATTGTGATTGTTTTTTGTGATGAATTTCGGCTATGGAAAATAACCGTCAATTGACTACGCTGAAAAGTTAAGTCCGGGAACGGGTTAACCGCGCTGATACGTTAATTAAAATACGGTTTTTTTATACACGCGCGTTTGTTTGGTAATCATTGGCTTCAACTTTGATACATGTGTGTAACATTGTTTTTACCAAGGTTACTCATAATACACATTGTTAACAGGTTTTATGGATTTTGATATAAATCAATGTTTAATCCTTGGAAAAGCACACTAAAACGCGATAAATTGTCCGCGATCAAATTGGTAGAAAAGTGATAACTTCGCTATAAATTGATCACTGTCGAAAAACGTAAATCTAACTCAATAAAAACCTGTTTATTGTAAGGATTTTGCGGCGTAATATAATTGCGGGATCAATTTGAGTTTTTCATTAACATGTTTGTAACCTTTCATCGTTGCTGTTTCCTCTCACGACAAAACAGTAACGAAGAAAGCGCGCAAATAAATTTGTATTGGGGCATGCGTGTGACCCTTTCTAACGGGGTTCACTCTCGGAGTCTTCATGCGATGAGCAAGGAGTCATGATGTTAGATATAGTCGAACTGTCGCGCTTACAGTTTGCCTTGACCGCGATGTACCACTTCCTGTTTGTGCCACTGACGCTCGGTATGGCGTTTTTGCTGGCCATCATGGAAACGGTCTACGTCCTTTCCGGCAAACAGATTTATAAAGATATGACCAAGTTCTGGGGCAAGTTGTTTGGTATCAACTTCGCTCTGGGTGTGGCTACCGGTCTGACCATGGAGTTCCAGTTTGGGACTAACTGGTCTTACTATTCCCACTATGTAGGGGATATCTTCGGTGCGCCGCTGGCGATCGAAGGTTTGATGGCCTTCTTCCTCGAATCCACCTTTGTAGGTCTGTTCTTCTTCGGCTGGGACCGTCTGGGTAAAGTCCAGCATATGTGTGTCACCTGGTTGGTGGCGTTGGGTTCTAACCTGTCCGCACTGTGGATTCTGGTTGCGAACGGCTGGATGCAGAACCCAATTGCAGCGGATTTCAACTTTGAAACCATGCGCATGGAGATGCTGAGCTTCTCTGAACTGGTGCTTAACCCGGTTGCACAGGTGAAATTCGTTCACACTGTCGCATCTGGTTATGTTTGTGGCGCGATGTTCGTTCTGGGTATCAGCTCTTACTATATGCTGCGCGGCCGTGACTTCGCGTTCGCTAAACGCTCTTTTGCTATCGCTGCCAGCTTTGGTATGGCTGCCATTCTCTCTGTTATCGTTCTGGGTGATGAATCCGGTTACGAAATGGGTGACGTGCAGAAAACCAAACTTGCCGCCATTGAAGCCGAGTGGGAAACCCAGCCTGCACCGGCATCCTTTACGCTGTTCGGTATTCCGGACCAGGATGCGCAGGAAAACCATTTTGCGATTCAAATTCCTTATGCGCTGGGCATCATTGCCACCCGCTCTGTTGATACACAGGTCATTGGTCTGAAAGATCTGATGGTGCAGCATGAAGAGCGTATCCGTAACGGGATGAAAGCGTATCAGCTGCTGGAAGAACTGCGTGCTGGCTCAACCGATCAGGCCGTTCGCGACCAGTTCAACAGCGTGAAGAAAGATCTGGGGTATGGTCTGCTGCTGAAACGCTATACGGACAACGTCACCGACGCGACCGAAGCGCAAATTCAGCTGGCAACGAAAGACTCTATACCCCGTGTTGCTCCACTGTACTTCGCTTTCCGTATCATGGTGGCGTGCGGCATTCTGATGCTGGCGATTATCGCGGTGTCCTTCTGGACTGTCATTCGCAACCGTATCGGCGAGAAAAAATGGCTGCTGCGCACGGCACTGTATGCGATTCCGCTGCCGTGGATTGCCATTGAGTCCGGTTGGTTCGTCGCAGAGTACGGTCGTCAACCGTGGGCAATTGGTGAAGTGTTACCGACAGCCGTGGCGAACTCTTCGCTGACTGCCGGCGACCTCATCTTCTCGATGCTGTTGATTTGCGGCCTGTACACCCTGTTCCTGGTGGCTGAACTGTACCTGATGTTCAAGTTCGCACGCCGTGGCCCGAGCAGCCTGAAAACCGGTCGTTATCACTACGAGCAGTCCACTGTGACTTCTCAGCCGGCACGCTAAGACAGGAGTCGTCAAATGATCGATTATGAAGTATTGCGTTTTATCTGGTGGCTGCTGGTTGGCATTCTGCTGATCGGTTTTGCGGTCACCGACGGTTTCGACATGGGGGTGGGCATGCTCACCCGTTTCCTCGGTCGTAATGATACCGAGCGTCGAATTATGATTAACTCCATCGCCCCACACTGGGACGGTAACCAGGTTTGGCTGATCACCGCGGGTGGCGCATTGTTCGCCGCATGGCCGATGGTGTATGCCGCTGCGTTCTCCGGTTTCTATGTGGCGATGATCCTTGTACTGGCGTCATTGTTCTTCCGTCCGGTCGGTTTCGATTACCGCTCGAAGATTGAAGACATGCGCTGGCGCAACATGTGGGACTGGGGCATCTTCATCGGTAGCTTCGTTCCGCCGCTGGTAATTGGTGTGGCATTCGGCAACCTGCTGCAAGGGGTTCCGTTCCACATGGATGAGTACATGCGTTTGTACTACACCGGCAACTTCTTCCAGTTGCTGAATCCGTTTGGTCTGCTGGCAGGTATCGTGAGCGTGGGGATGATTATCACCCAGGGCGCGACTTATCTGCAGATGCGTACCGTGGGTGAACTCCATCTGCGTGCACGTACGACTTCACAGGTTGCGGCACTGGTGACTCTGGTCTGCTTCGCTCTGGCAGGTGTCTGGGTGATATACGGTATTGACGGTTATGTTGTGACTTCCGCACTGGATCACCATGCCGCCTCTAACCCGATGATCAAAGAAGTAGCTCGAGAAGCGGGCGCATGGATGGTGAACTTTAACAATGCACCTATCCTGTGGTTGGTTCCGGCGCTGGGCGTGGTTCTGCCACTGTTGACCATCCTGACGTCTCGTATGGAGAAAGGGGCCTGGGCGTTCGTCTTCTCCTCACTGACGTTGGCCTGCATCATCCTGACTGCCGGTATCGCAATGTTCCCGTTTGTGATGCCATCCAGCACGATGATGAACGCAAGTCTGACGATGTGGGACGCCACCTCCAGCCAGAGAACATTGAATCTGATGACCTGGGTTGCGGCGGTGTTTGTACCAATCATCCTGCTCTACACCGGCTGGTGTTACTGGAAGATGTTCGGCCGCATCACCAAAGAAGATATTGAACGCAACACCCACTCTCTGTACTAAGTAAGGAGCTTAAAATGTGGTATTTCGCCTGGATTTTGGGAACGCTTCTTGCCTGTGCATTTGGGATAATCACAGCGCTGGCGCTTGAGCACGTTGAAGCAGGCAAAGCCGGACAAGAAGAAAGCTGATGACCAACATTATCGCGATGTTATATGCGGTAATGGATAAGCGCCCCTTGCGGGCGCTTTCCTTTGTGCTGGCAATCGTGTTGGCTGGCTGCATATTCTGGGACCCATCACGCTTCGCAGCAAAAACCAGTGAGCTGGAAATCTGGCATGGTTTTCTGTTGATGTGGGCGGTCTGTGCAGGTGTGATTCACGGTGTGGGATTTCGTCCCCGCGCGGTTCACTGGCAGGGGCTTTTCTCTCCATTGATTGCCGATATCGTGCTTATCACCGGCCTGTTTTTCTTCTTCTTTTGAATAAGAAACATCCTTAAATATTTATGGGCTTGCATAAGCCCATAATTTTTTACGCTCCCTTAACTTCCCCCCATTCCCAAGCCTCAATAGCGCGCGTATAGTAGCAACGTTTAAAATCTCTAACTTTTGTTGCATTACCGGGATGTAAAGTGAATACGACGCTATATACAACAGCATTCTTGATGCATCGCGGCGGCAAGTGCGCGAATCACCAGGAGCTTACTGGAGTAAGTGACTGGTGTGAGTGGACGAAGCCAACAAAGAGGCTGCAGGAATGAATAAGTATATATTTCGATGGCCGGTTCGCGTCTACTATGAAGACACCGATGCCGGTGGTGTGGTTTACCACGCCAGTTACGTCGCTTTTTATGAAAGAGCACGCACAGAGATGCTGCGCCATCATCACTTCAGCCAACAGGTGTTGCTGGCTGAACGAGTCGCCTTTGTGGTACGCAAAATGACCCTGGAATATTTTGCGCCAGCGCGACTTGACGATATGCTCGAAATCCAAACAGAAATTACGTCAATGCGTGGCACCTCTTTGGTATTCACGCAACGCATTGTCAACGCAGAGAACACCGTGCTGAATGAAGCAGAAGTTCTGATTGTTTGCGTTGATCCACTCAAAATGAAGCCTCGTGCGCTTCCCAAGTCTATTGTCGCGGAGTTTAAGCAGTGACTGACATGAATATCCTTGATTTGTTCCTGAAGGCAAGCCTTCTGGTTAAACTTATCATGTTGATTTTGATTGGTTTTTCGATCGCATCCTGGGCTATCATTATCCAGCGAACTCGTATTCTTAACGCGGCTGGGCGTGAAGCTGAAGCGTTCGAAGATAAATTCTGGTCCGGAATCGAACTGTCTCGCCTGTATCAGGAAAGTCAGGGGCGCCGTGATAGCCTGGCCGGTTCGGAGCAAATCTTCTACAGCGGGTTCAAAGAGTTTGTGCGACTGCATCGTGCGAACAATCATGCGCCAGAAGCGGTGGTTGAAGGGGCATCCCGTGCGATGCGTATCTCGATGAACCGTGAACTGGAAACATTAGAGACGCATATTCCCTTCCTCGGTACGGTGGGGTCTATCAGCCCGTATATCGGTCTGTTTGGTACGGTCTGGGGGATTATGCACGCATTTATCGCGCTGGGTGCGGTAAAACAGGCAACCCTGCAGATGGTTGCGCCAGGTATCGCGGAAGCATTGATTGCAACGGCCATCGGTCTGTTTGCTGCCATTCCAGCCGTTATGGCCTACAACCGTCTGAATCAGCGCGTGAACAAGCTGGAACTGAATTACGACAACTTTATGGAAGAGTTCACCGCGATTCTGCACCGCCAGGCGTTTACCAGCACCGAGAGTAACAAGGGGTAAACCATGGCCAGAGCGCGTGGACGAAATCGTCGCGAACTTAAGTCCGAAATCAATATTGTACCGTTGCTCGACGTTCTGCTGGTGCTGCTGCTGATCTTTATGGCGACAGCGCCAATCATTACCCAGAGTGTGGAAGTCGATCTGCCGGATGCGACCGAGTCGCAGGCCGTTAGCAGCAATGACGAACCTCCGGTCATTATTGAAGTTTCCGGTATTGGGCAATACAGCGTGGTGGTTGAAAAAGACCGTATGGATCAGTTACCGCCAGAGCAGGTTATTGCAGAGGCGAAGAGTCGCCTGGAGTCCAATCCGAAAACGGTCTTCTTAATCGGTGGCGCGAAAGATGTGCCTTACGATGAAATAATTAAAGCACTGAACTTGTTACACAGTGCGGGCGTGAAGTCGGTTGGCTTAATGACGCAGCCAATCTGAAGTCTGCGTCCCTCTGGCTTGCAATATAGCGAGTAACAGACGAACAGTTTTTTGGGAACCGAGAGTGTCAAAGGCAACCGAACAAAACGACAAGCTCAAACGGGCGATAATTATTTCAGCGGTGCTGCATGTCATTTTATTTGCGGTACTGATCTGGAGTTCGTTCGATGAGCACATTGATGCTTCAGCTGGTGGCGGTGGTGGTTCTTCCATTGACGCCGTCATGGTTGATCCTGGCGCTATTGTTCAACAGTACGATCGTCAGCAGCAGCAACAGGCGAGTGCGAAACGTGCTGAGCAGCAGCGTGAAAAACAAGCGCAGCAGCAAGCCGAAGAGCTTCGTGAGAAACAGGCGGCTGAACAAGAGCGTTTGAAGCAACTAGAGAAAGAACGTTTAGCTGCGCAGGAAAAAGTGCGCGAACAGACGGAGCAGCAAAAACAGGCTGAAGCCGCGGCGGCGAAAGCGCAGGAGCAACAGAAGCAGGCTGAGGAAGCTGCAGCGAAAGCCGCAGCAGACGCGAAGGCCAGGGCGGATGCTCAGGCGAAACAAGCCGCAGAAGCAGCGAAGAAAGCGGCCGCAGACGCACAGAAAAAAGCGGAGGCTGATGCCGCCGCAAAAGCCGCTGCTGATGCGAAGAAAGTCGCCGAGGTGATGGCTGCTAAGGCTGCCGCTGAGGCGGCGAAAAAAGCACAGGCAGAAGCCGCTAAGCAAGCTGCAGCAGAGAAGGCCGCCGCTGAGAAAGCTGAAAAAGCAGCTGCTGCGAAAGCTGCCGCTGCTGAAAAAGCCGCAGCTGATAAGAAAGCGGCTGCAGATAAAGCCGCAGCGGACAAGAAAGCCGCGGCTGAGAAGGCTGCTGCAGATAAAAAAGCTGCAGCCGATAAGAAAGCAGCTGCAGATAAAGCCGCTGCCGCTAAAAAAGCGGCGGCTGAAAAAGCCGCAGCAGCTTCCGGTGTCGACGATCTACTGGGCGATTTAAGCTCTGGTAAGAATGCGCCGAAATCCGGCGGTGGGGCGAAAGGCAGCAATGCTTCCCCTGCCGGAAGTGGTAATACTAAAAATAATGGCGCATCAGGTGCGGATATCAGCAACTATGCCGGGCAGATTAAAACTGCCATTGAAAGTAAGTTTTATGACGCCTCGTCCTATACAGGGAAAACCTGTACGCTGCGCATAAAGCTGGCTTCCGACGGCATGTTACTGGATATTCAGTCTGAAGGTGGCGATCCCGCGCTTTGTCAGGCTGCGCTTGCAGCAGCTAAACTTGCGAAGATCCCGAAACCGCCAAGCCAGGCAGTATATGAAGTGTTCAAAAACGCACCATTGGACTTCAAACCGTAATCGCGATGTTGGCCGTCACATCGGTCAATATCAGACACCGGTTGTCGCTGGGTTCTGGTAGTTTTGTGTATTTGAGTTTGTTAACATTCTGCTAAATTATCGTGGGCTATCTGTCCAGATAAGGGAGATATGATGAAGCAGGCATTACGAGTAGCATTTGGTTTTCTCATACTGTGGGCGTCGGTTCTGCACGCTGAAGTCCGCATTGTGATCGACAGTGGTGTAGATTCCGGTCGTCCTATTGGCGTTGTGCCATTCCAGTGGGCGGGACCGGGGGCGGCTCCTGAAGATATCGGTGGTATCGTGGGTGCTGACCTGCGCAACAGCGGTAAATTTAATCCGCTGGACCGTTCTCGCCTGCCTCAGCAGCCGGGTACCGCTCAGGAAGTTCAGCCTGCGGCATGGTCTG
Source organism: Citrobacter enshiensis (assembly GCF_029338175.1). Taxonomy (NCBI): domain Bacteria; kingdom Pseudomonadati; phylum Pseudomonadota; class Gammaproteobacteria; order Enterobacterales; family Enterobacteriaceae; genus Citrobacter; species Citrobacter enshiensis. The sequence continues at coordinate 3,294,509 of NZ_CP119862.1, read as the reverse complement.
CTCTGGGCATTGATGCTGTCGTGGTCGGTCAGGTGACGCCGAATCCGGACGGTTCCTACAATGTTGCGTATCAGCTGGTTGACACCGGCGGTGCGCCGGGTACCGTTCTGGCGCAGAACTCTTACAAAGTGAACAAGCAGTGGCTGCGTTATGCCGGTCATACTGCAAGTGACGAAGTGTTCGAAAAACTGACCGGTATTAAGGGCGCGTTCCGTACCCGTATCGCTTATGTGGTTCAGACCAATGGCGGTCAGTTCCCGTATGAACTGCGCGTGTCTGACTATGATGGCTACAACCAGTTCGTGGTTCACCGTTCTCCGCAGCCGCTGATGTCTCCGGCATGGTCTCCGGACGGTTCCAAACTGGCGTACGTCACCTTTGAAAGCGGCCGTTCTGCGCTGGTCATCCAGACGCTGTCTAACGGTGCGGTTCGTCAGGTTGCCTCTTTCCCGCGTCACAATGGTGCGCCAGCATTCTCTCCGGACGGCAGCAAACTGGCGTTTGCCTTGTCTAAAACCGGTAGTCTGAACCTGTATGTGATGGACATTGGCTCTGGCCAGATCCGCCAGGTGACGGATGGTCGCAGCAACAACACTGAACCGACCTGGTTCCCGGACAGCCAGAACCTGGCATTTACCTCTGACCAGGCCGGTCGTCCGCAGGTGTATAAAGTCAATGTCAACGGCGGTGCTCCGCAACGCATTACCTGGGAAGGATCGCAAAACCAGGATTCTGATGTGAGCAGTGACGGCAAATTTATGGTAATGGTAAGCTCAAATAGTGGGCAACAACACATTGCCAAACAAGATCTGGTAGCGGGTGGCGTACAAGTTCTGTCGTCAACGTTCCTGGATGAAACGCCAAGTCTGGCACCTAACGGCACTATGGTAATCTACAGCTCTTCTCAGGGGATGGGATCCGTGCTGAATTTGGTTTCTACAGATGGGCGTTTCAAGGCGCGTCTTCCGGCAACTGATGGTCAGGTTAAATTCCCTGCCTGGTCGCCGTATCTGTGATAATAAATAATTGATTAATAAAGGAATCATTGAAATGCAACTGAACAAAGTGCTGAAGGGGCTGATGATCGCTCTGCCTGTTATGGCAATCGCGGCATGTTCTTCTAACAAGAACGCCAGCAATGACGGCAGCGAAGGCATGATGGGCGCTGGCACTGGTATGGATGCTAATGGCAGCGGCAACATGTCCTCTGAAGAGCAAGCGCGTCTGCAGATGCAACAGCTGCAGCAGAACAACATCGTTTACTTCGATCTGGACAAGTACGATATCCGTTCTGATTTCGCTGCAATGCTGGATGCGCACGCAAACTTCCTGCGTAGCAACCCGTCTTATAAAGTCACCGTAGAAGGTCACGCGGACGAACGTGGTACTCCTGAGTACAACATCTCCCTGGGCGAACGTCGTGCTAACGCCGTTAAAATGTACCTGCAGGGTAAAGGCGTTTCTGCTGACCAGATCTCCATCGTTTCTTACGGTAAAGAAAAACCTGCAGTACTGGGTCATGACGAAGCGGCTTACTCCAAAAACCGTCGTGCCGTACTGGTTTACTAAGAGAATGACATGAGCAGTAACTTCAGACATCACCTGTTGAGTCTGTCGTTACTGGTTGGCATAGCGGCCCCCTGGGCCGCTTTTGCTCAGGCGCCAATCAGTAGTGTCGGCTCTGGCTCGGTCGAAGACCGCGTCACTCAACTCGAGCGTATTTCTAATGCTCATAGCCAGCTTTTAACCCAACTCCAGCAACAACTTTCCGATAATCAGACTGATATTGATTCCCTGCGTGGCCAAATTCAGGAAAGCCAGTATCAACTGAATCAGGTGGTTGAGCGTCAGAAACAGATCCTGTTGCAGATAGACAGTCTGGGCAGCGGTAGTGCAACGGCGCAACCTGCTGCAGGCGATCAAAGTGGAGCAGCAACGGCAACGCCTGCTCCTGCTCCTGATGCTGGAGCGGCAACGACAGGCGCGCCTGCTTCAAGCGGAGACGCGAATACGGATTACAACGCGGCAATTGCCCTGGTGCATGATAACGCGCGTCAGGACGACGCGATTGTGGCGTTTCAGAACTTCATCAAACAATACCCGGACTCAACGTATCAGCCGAATGCCAATTACTGGCTGGGGCAGTTGAATTACAACAAGGGTAAAAAAGATGATGCTGCGTTCTATTTTGCCTCGGTAGTGAAAAACTATCCGAAGTCTCCGAAGGCTGCTGATGCGATGTTCAAAGTCGGCGTCATCATGCAGGACAAAGGCGATACGGCAAAAGCCAAAGCCGTTTACCAGCAGGTCATCAGTAAATACCCTGGTACCGATGGCGCGAAACAAGCGCAAAAACGTCTCAGCGCGATGTAATGCACACCCCGCGACCAGAAATCGCGTTATTTCTGGTCGTGTCGTGTGATTCCTAAGCAGTTGAGTGATCTATATCGAAATTTTTGTTGCGCTGAAATCTGAAATCAGTAATATATGCCGCCGTTGCCACGGGATATCAAACAAACCAAAAGCAGCGCAAAAGTGGGTCGTTAGCTCAGTTGGTAGAGCAGTTGACTTTTAATCAATTGGTCGCAGGTTCGAATCCTGCACGACCCACCAATTACTGAAATAGGTTGTGGTAGTAAAACGTGAAGGATAACGTTGCGTCAGCAACGGCCCGTAGGGCGAGGCGAAGCCGAGTCATCCTGCACGACCCACCACTTAAAGCAGTATCCAGCGTAGTATCGGGTGATTAGCTCAGCTGGGAGAGCACCTCCCTTACAAGGAGGGGGTCGGCGGTTCGATCCCGTCATCACCCACCACTCGGGTCGTTAGCTCAGTTGGTAGAGCAGTTGACTTTTAATCAATTGGTCGCAGGTTCGAATCCTGCACGACCCACCAATTTTAACATCGAACTCAGATGTTAAGCGTGAAGGATAACGTTGCATCAGCAACGGCCCGTAGGGCGAGGCGAAGCCGAGTCATCCTGCACGACCCACCAATTTTAAATTGGTAACCGAGTAAAATTTTTCAGGTAACACCCGAATGGGGCGTTAGCTCAGTTGGTAGAGCAGTTGACTTTTAATCAATTGGTCGCAGGTTCGAATCCTGCACGCCCCACCAATATCGAGGTGGGTTCCTGAAAAAGAATTAAAGTAGTAAACCCCATATGGGGGCGTTAGCTCAGTTGGTAGAGCAGTTGACTTTTAATCAATTGGTCGCAGGTTCGAATCCTGCACGCCCCACCAGTGTAAAAAGGCGCCCTAAAGGCGCCTTTTTGCTATCTGCAATTTAGACGATTCGAACCTGCAGCTGGTTCGGGTAAGCGACAGCACCACCCGATGTCATATACGTACTCCCACGCTCAAAATCTCCACGACTTTTCCCACTGTTTCAGCTATCTTGTTTAGCATACAAAACACTTGTGTCCGATTAATGCGCTTAGTGCGCTAATGACCGGCAATTTCGTTAAGCCAGTAAAACGAGAAAGCATGATGAGCGTGATGTTTGATCCAGAAGCCGCAATCTATCCGTTTCCACCGAAGCCAGCGCCGCTGAGTGTGGATGAAAAACAATTCTACCGTGAGAAAATCAAACGTCTGCTGAAAGAGCGGGACGCCGTGATGGTCGCCCACTATTACACCGACCCGGAAATCCAGCAACTGGCCGAAGAAACCGGCGGCTGTATTTCGGATTCGCTTGAGATGGCACGCTTTGGCGCGAAACATCCGGCGTCGACCCTGCTGGTGGCAGGGGTTCGGTTTATGGGGGAAACCGCTAAAATCCTCAGCCCGGAAAAAACCATCCTGATGCCGACCCTGCAGGCGGAATGTTCGCTGGATTTGGGATGTCCGATCGATGCTTTCAGCGCCTTTTGTGATGCCCATCCGGATCGCACCGTGGTGGTGTATGCCAACACGTCAGCAGCGGTAAAAGCGCGGGCGGACTGGGTGGTGACATCCAGCATCGCCGTTGAACTTATTGAGCATCTTGATAGTTTAGGTGAAAAAATCATCTGGGCACCGGATCGCCACCTGGGCAACTACGTACAGAAGCAGACCGGCGCCGACGTGCTATGCTGGCAGGGCGCCTGTATTGTGCACGACGAGTTTAAAACCCAGGCCTTAACCCGCATGAAGGGGCTTTACCCAAATGCCGCCGTGCTGGTACATCCTGAATCACCTCAGTCGATTGTTGATATGGCCGATGCGGTGGGGTCAACCAGTCAGCTCATCAATGCGGCGAAAACGCTGCCGCATCAGCAGCTGATTGTGGCGACCGACCGGGGCATTTTCTACAAAATGCAGCAGGCGGTTCCTGAGAAAGAACTGCTCGAAGCGCCGACGGCGGGAGAAGGTGCGACCTGTCGTAGTTGCGCTCATTGTCCGTGGATGGCGATGAACGGCCTTAAAGCGATTGCTGAAGGCCTGGAACAAGGCGGAGCGTCCCATGAAATCCATGTTGACGAAACGCTGCGAGAAGGCGCTTTATTGCCGTTAAACCGCATGCTGGAATTTGCGGCTACACTACGAGCTTAATCATAACGTTTTGCTCTGGGGGAAAAGATGGATTTTTTTAGCACGCAGAACATTCTGGTTCATATTCCAATCGGCGCGGGAGGGTACGCTCTGTCGTGGATTGAGGCTGTGGGGACTGTCGCCGGTTTATTGTGTATCGGGCTGGCGAGCCTGGAGAAGATCAGTAATTACTTCTTTGGTCTGATTAACGTTACGCTGTTCGCCATTATCTTTTTTCAGATCCAACTCTATGCCAGCCTGCTGTTACAGGTTTTTTTCTTTGCCGCCAATATCTATGGCTGGTATGCCTGGTCCCGACAAACGAGTCAACATGAAGCGGAACTGAAAATTCGCTGGCTGCCGTTGCCAAAAGCGCTGAGCTGGCTGGCTGGCTGCGTGGTCGCCATTGGTCTGATGACGGTATTCATCGACCCTGTATTCGCCTTCCTGACAAAAATGGCTGTGAATATTATGCAGACGCTGGGATTGCAGGTTGCTGCGCCTGAGCTACAGCCTGATGCCTTCCCTTTCTGGGACTCCTGCATGATGGTGCTGTCGATTGTGGCGATGATCCTGATGACGCGCAAATACGTTGAGAACTGGCTCTTGTGGGTGGTTATCAACGTCATCAGTGTTGTGATCTTCGCGCTACAGGGGGTCTACGCGATGTCGCTGGAATACCTGATCCTGACATTTATTGCCCTGAACGGCAGTCGGATGTGGATCAACAGCGCGCGCGACCGAGGCTCACGCGCACTTTCCCATTAATGGTGGTGATGTATATGCCCGGATTGCCTCTGGTTCAGATGGCAATCCGGGCCGTTACAAGGTTGATACTCTAACTGTATGGTGGCGTGTTCAATCTGGTAATGATGGATCAGAAAATGTTGGATGCGCGCCAGCAACGCATCATGATCGTGCGGTGGGATCACCTGCACATGCATCGTCATCACCGGTTTTTCGCCGACCATCCAGACATGCACATGGTGCACATTACGTACTTCCGGGATATCCCTGCTGAGATGGCGCTGTAAAGCGGCAATATCCAGGGAAACCGGAGCGCCCTCCAGGAGTTCGTTGACGCTGTCTTTCAACAAACGCCATGCACTTCTTAGTACCAGCAGGGAAACCAGGATTGAGAGGATCGGGTCGGCAGGCGTCCAGCCCGTCCAGATGATAATCAGTGCAGCAATGATTGCCCCGACCGATCCCAGTAAGTCGCCCATCACATGCAGGGCAGCGGCCCTGACGTTGAGGTTTTTTTCTTCACTGCCACGGTGCAGTATCCAGAATGAGAGCACATTGGCCATCAGCCCAGCGACGGCGATGACCATCATCATGCCGCCCGCAACGGGTTGCGGTGTATAGAAACGTTCAATGGCCTCCCAGACTATCAAAATGGTGATCACCACCAGCGCGATGGCATTAACAAACGCGGCCAGTGTCGTGAGTCTTAGCCAGCCGAAGGTATGGCGGATCGTGGGCGGTCGCCGGGAAAACTGTACGGCCAGTAGTGCAAAGAGCAGGGCGGCGGCATCGGTAAGCATGTGACCGGCATCCGCCAACAGTGCCAGCGAGCCGGAGATCATTCCGCCCGCCACCTCAACCAGCATAAATCCGGCGGTGACACAAAATGCGAACAGCAACCGACGGGCATTTTTATCTTCCGGCAGGTGAGGTGAATCAGGAGTATGTGAGTGCGCCATAGTGTCATCCCTTTGTTATTCTCATCATTACTGTATGACATCATACGGATTTTTGACTGACAAAATAAAAAGGAGAGCTTTTACTCTCCCGGTATCAGCCCTATTTTCAGGTTTTGGGGACTCAGCAGAAGGGCGCTAACGACTGCGGAAAGGTGATTTAGCTCAGCATAGAATCTGGAAAATAATTTTAATAAGAGCAATTGAAGTTGAAAATTGTAGGCTGGATCTCGATTTTCGCTACTTTATGGCGTTTTTCTACTGATTTCAGGATTAATTCATGCAAAGTGTAAAACCCAGTTTACACTTTCGGGATGAAGATATAGATTGGAGGGATTGCATTCATTTATATAAGTATGGCAACGCTGGAATAATCATGAATTATCAGAACGACGATTTACGCATTAAAGAGATCAACGAGTTATTACCGCCGGTCGCACTCCTGGAAAAATTCCCCGCTACTGAAAACGCTGCCAACACGGTAGCGCATGCCCGTAAAGCGATTCATAAAATTCTGAAAGGCAATGACGATCGTCTGCTGGTCGTGATTGGACCGTGTTCAATTCATGATCCGGCGGCGGCCAAAGAGTATGCGGCTCGCCTGCTGGCACTGCGTGAAGAATTAAAAGACGAGCTTGAGATCGTCATGCGCGTCTATTTTGAAAAACCGCGCACCACCGTGGGCTGGAAGGGGCTGATCAACGATCCGCACATGGATAACAGCTTCCAGATCAACGATGGTCTGCGTATCGCCCGTAAGTTATTGCTGGATATCAATGATAGCGGTTTACCGGCTGCCGGTGAGTTCCTTGACATGATCACCCCACAATACCTTGCCGACCTGATGAGCTGGGGCGCCATTGGGGCGCGTACTACCGAATCTCAGGTTCACCGTGAGCTGGCTTCAGGACTTTCCTGCCCGGTAGGATTCAAAAATGGCACCGATGGCACGATCAAGGTCGCCATTGACGCTATCAACGCCGCAGGGGCGCCGCACTGTTTCCTTTCCGTCACCAAATGGGGTCACTCCGCAATTGTGAATACCAGCGGAAATGGCGACTGCCATATCATTCTGCGCGGCGGGAAAGAACCGAACTACAGCGCGCATCACGTCGCAGCCGTGAAAGAGGGACTTGGGAAAGCAGGGTTGGCTGCGCAGGTGATGATTGATTTTAGCCACGCCAATTCCAGCAAGCAGTTCAAAAAGCAGATGGATGTCTGCGCGGATGTCTGCCAGCAAATTGCCGGCGGAGAAAAGGCGATCATTGGCGTGATGGTGGAGAGCCATCTGGTTGAAGGTAATCAAAACCTGGAAGGCGGTGAACCGCTGACTTACGGTAAAAGCATTACCGATGCCTGCATTGGTTGGGAAGACACCGACTCGCTGCTGCGTAAGTTGTCGAACGCGGTGAAAGCGCGCCGCGGATAATTCTGCTTATCTGCATCTAAGCCGACTCTGACAGTCGGCTTTTTTTGTGTCTCCGCTTCGGAATATAAAAAAATATATAACGATAGGTAAGTACGGTATAATCACGCTTCCGGCCCCGTAAGAAAAAGATCTACCCGCAGAATGAAACGCATCGTGATGAAGTACCATGTCGCTCTCCGTTAATGTGACCTCCCCGAACGCCATTACGCGCCTCTACCGACAGGTTGTGCGTCAACGCTTACTGTTGGCGCTGGCGATTGTTCTGACGATCCTTGCTTCGTTGGTGCTCGATTCCACCCTTGGCGCGTCGGGTTTACCGCTCAGTGAACTCTGGGAAACATTGCTGCATCCTGCCCGCGCGAATGCCGGGGCCCGCGTGATTGTCTGGGATATTCGCTTGCCGTATGCGCTGATGGCGCTACTGATCGGCATGGCGCTTGGGCTGGCGGGTGCCGAAATGCAAACCATTTTGAACAACCCGCTGGCGAGCCCTTTTACACTCGGGGTTTCGTCTGCTGCAGCGTTTGGCGCGGCGCTGGCGATTGTGCTGGGCATCGGGATACCGGGCATTCCCGCAGCCTGGTTTATCCCCGCCAATGCCTTTGCGTTTGCCTTGCTTTCCGCGCTGTTACTGGATGGCATCACCCGCTGGACGCGAGTTGCGACGTCGGGCGTTGTGCTGTTCGGTATTGCCCTGGTGTTTACCTTCAATGCGCTGGTTTCAATGCTGCAGTTTGTGGCGGATGAAGATACGTTGCAGGGACTGGTCTTCTGGACGATGGGCAGCCTGACCCGCGCCTCATGGGAAAAGCTTGGCGTGCTGGCGGTGGTTTTCGTCGTTGTCTCGTGCTGGTCAATGCGCAGTGCCTGGCAACTGACGGCATTGCGGCTGGGAGAAGAGAGGGCGATGAGCTTCGGAATTGACGTTCGGCGTTTACGTCTGGCCGCGTTATTGCGCATTAGTCTGCTCTCCGCGCTTTCGGTCGCGTTTGTTGGGCCGATTGGTTTTATCGGTCTGGTGGCACCGCATATTGCGCGAATGCTGTTCGGGGAAGATCACCGTTTTTATCTGCCCGGCAGCGTGCTGACAGGAGGGCTTGTGCTTTCTCTGGCGTCGGTCGCCTCCAAAAATATGGTGCCTGGCGTGATCATTCCGGTGGGGATTGTGACTTCGCTGGTGGGCGTACCGTTTTTTCTGAGCATCATTCTTCGTCGCCGGGGAGGCGCGCTATGAACGGGCTGACGCTTCGGGGGCTGAATGCCGGTTATCCGAAGCGCCCCGTGATTGGCGATCTGAGCATTCCTGAACTGCCGCGCGGCAAAATTACGGTGCTACTGGGGCCTAACGGCTGTGGAAAGTCGACATTGTTACGCGCTCTGGCTGGCTTAACGAAAGCCCGCGGGGAAGTGCTTCTGGGTGATGAAAATCTGATGTCGCTGCCGTTTGCCCAGCGCGCGAAGAAGGTGGTGTTTTTACCTCAGTCATTGCCGCAGGGCGTGCATTTGCAGGTGCTGGAGTCTGTGGTGGTCGCACAACGCGCAGCGGGCGGGAATGACGCTTCGCAGGATCAGTCGCAGGTACTGGTACTACTTGAACATTTGGGCATTTCGCACCTCGCGCTGCATTATCTTGATCAGCTCTCCGGCGGTCAGCGGCAATTGGTCGGACTGGCGCAGTCACTGATCCGCCGTCCTGAGCTTCTGCTACTGGATGAGCCACTCAGCGCACTGGATCTGAATTATCAGTTGCACGTTATGGAACGGATTGTTCAGGAGACGCGATCGCGTCAGCTGGTGACGCTGGTGGTGGTGCACGATATGAATATGGCATTACGCTATGGCGAACATATTGTGATGCTCAAAGACGGTAAGCTGGTGGCGAGCGGCGCGCCGCAAGCGGTGATTACCGCAGAACGTCTGGCGCAGGTGTACAACGTGCGTGGTCGCGTGGAACGGTGCTCGCAGGGGAGGGCGCAGGTGATACTGGATGGGGTTATCGGGGTATAAGCACCGGATAGCCAATAGATGACAAATGGCTACCCGGCAAATGGATTACTTCGCTTTGCCCTGATTCGCAACGGCCGCCGCTTTTGCTGCGATCTCGTCAGCATTACCCAGGTAGTAACGTTTGATTGGCTTGAAGTTTTCGTCGAACTCATACACCAGCGGTACGCCGGTCGGGATATTCAGTTCAAGAATTTCATCTTCACCCATCTTATCCAGGTATTTCACCAGCGCGCGCAGGGAGTTACCGTGAGCGGCGATAATGACGCGCTCACCGCTTTTGATGCGCGGCAGAATGGATTCGTTCCAGTAAGGGATGACACGATCAATGGTCAGCGCCAGGCTTTCGGTGACCGGCAGCTCTTTGTCGGTCAATGTGGCATAACGCGGATCGTGGCCCGGGAAGCGTTCATCGTCTTTGGTCAGCTCTGGCGGTGTTACCGCAAAGCCACGACGCCACTGTTTCACCTGCTCATCGCCGTATTTCTCTGCGGTTTCAGCTTTGTTCAGACCCTGCAGCGCACCGTAGTGACGCTCGTTCAGTTTCCAGGATTTCTCTACCGGCAGCCAGGCCTGATCCAGTTCGTCGAGTACGTTCCACAGGGTGTGGATGGCACGTTTCAGCACAGAGGTATAAGCAAAATCAAAGCTATAGCCTTCATCTTTCAGCAGTTTACCTGCTGCTTTTGCTTCGCCCACGCCTTTCTCAGACAGATCAACATCGTACCAGCCGGTGAAGCGGTTTTCGTTGTTCCACTGACTTTCACCATGACGTACCAGAACCAGCTTAGTTACAGCCATATGCTTACTCCTCAATCTTCATTTAATGATAATAATTCTCATTATATTGCCGTGATGCCTCAGCGGCAATCCTTACGCATAACCATAGCGAAAATAGTGACGCAGTGTAAGGTTCTTGTGAACTCATGGTTGCGATTTTGTCTTCAGATGATGGGGATTTGAGCAGGATGGAGATAAAACCGCCCTCCTTTCGGAGGGCGCTTAATCAGGCGGGGATAAACTGATATTCCGTCAGGCTCACATACTCCTCGCCCGGGCGAAGAATACAGTCTGGCTGCGGCCATTCAGGATGGTTTGGACTGTCCGGCAGGAATTCACTTTCCAGCGCCAGACCTTGCCAGTCGGCATAGGCGTCTGGTCCACGGGAAGGCGTGCCGCCGAGGTAGTTACCGGAATAAAATTGCAGCGCTGGCGCACAGGTGTACACCTTCATCTGCAACTTTTCATCCTGTGACCACAGATGCGCGCAGGGGGTACGGGCATCGCCCCTGGCCTGCAACAAAAATGCGTGGTCATATCCCTTCACTTTGCGTTGATCGTCATCAGCCAGAAACGCACTGGCGATCGTTTTCGCATGGCGGAAATCGAATGAGGTGCCGACGACGGATTTCAGTCCTTCGCGTGGGATACCCCCTTCATCAACCGGCAGATAATCATCAGCCAGAATCTGTAGCTTATGATTGCGGACATCCGTCGCGTCGCCGTCCAGGTTGAAATAAACGTGGTTGGTCAGATTAACCGGGCAGGGCTTATCCACAGCAGCGCGATAGGTGATCGAAATACGATTGTCCTCGGTCAGGCGATATTGCGCGGTGGCGCACAGACGCCCCGGGAAGCCCTGGTCGCCATCCTCAGACGTCAACGCAAACAACACCTGACAATCGTTCTGGTTGACCACCTGCCAGCGACGTTTATCAAAACCGTCAGGTCCGCCATGCAGCTGGTTCTCGCCCTGACTTGGCAGCAAACTGACCGTTTCACCCGCGTAGCTGTAGCGGCTATCGGCGATGCGGTTAGCATAACGACCGACCGATGCGCCGAGAAATGCCGATTGTTCGGGATACTGTTCTGGGCTGGTGCAGCCCAGTAAGGCTTCGCGAACACTCCCGTCGCTCAGGGGGATCCGGGCGGAAAGAAGCGTGGCTCCCCAGTCCATCAGCGTGACCACCATCCCTGCGCTGTTGCGCAGAGTCAGCAGGCGAAACGGCTGACCATCGGGTGCCAGCGCTGGGGTTTCATTTAGCACTGTCCGGCTCCTTGTGAAGGTTTGCAGACGTAGAAGGTTTCCTTGATACCGGTTTTTGCTTCGTACTGCTCAGCAACGGCGTGCTGTACGGCAGGTACCAACGCTTCCGGGATCAGCGCGACAATGCAACCGCCGAAGCCGCCGCCGGTCATACGTACGCCGCCATTTTCGCCGATGGTCGCTTTGACGATCTCAACCAGTGTATCGATCTGCGGCACGGTGATTTCAAAATCATCACGCATGGAGGCGTGAGATTCTGCCATCAGCTCACCCATCCGTTTCAGGTCACCGTTTTCCAGCGCGTTTGCTGCTTCAACGGTGCGCGCGTTTTCGGTCAGGACGTGACGAACGCGTTTTGCCACCACCGGATCCAGCTCACTGGCTACGGCGTTGAAGGCGTCAAGGCTGACATCGCGCAGAGCAGGCTGTTGGAAGAAGCGTGCGCCCGTTTCGCACTGTTCGCGGCGAGTGTTGTATTCACTGCCCACCAGCGTACGTTTAAAGTTGCTGTTAATAATAACGATCGCCACGCCTTTTGGCATCGATACCGCTTTGGTGCCCAGTGAACGGCAGTCGATAAGCAAGGCATGGTCTTTCTTGCCCAGCGCGGAGATCAGTTGATCCATGATGCCGCAGTTGCAGCCAACAAATTGATTTTCTGCTTCCTGACCGTTGAGCGCGATTTGCGCGCCATCCAGCGGCAGATGATAAAGCTGCTGGAACACGGTGCCCACGGCCACTTCCAGCGCGGCGGAAGAGCTTAACCCCGCGCCCTGCGGCACGTTACCGCTAATGACCAAATCAGCGCCGCCGAAACCCGCGTGACGTTTTTGCAGGTGTTTTACCACGCCGCGTACGTAGTTTGACCATTGCTGGCTGTCGTGGGTGACGATGGGGGCGTCGAGGGAAAACTCGTCGATCTGATTGTCATAATCGACGGCAATGACGCGGACTTTACGATCGTCGCGCGTCGCACAGCTAATCACCGTCTGATAGTCGATAGCACAGGGCAGCACGAAACCGTCGTTGTAATCGGTATGTTCGCCGATCAGGTTGACGCGACCTGGCGCCTGAATCGTATGGGTGGCAGGGTAGCCAAAAATTTCTGCAAACAGAGATTGTGTGTTCTCTTTCAGACTCATTTTTTAAACTCCGGATTCGCGAAAATGGATGTCGCTGACCGCACGCAGGCGTTCTGCCGCTTGTTCTGCCGTCAGATCACGCTGGGTTTCCGCCAGCATTTCGTAACCGACCATAAATTTACGCACGGTCGCGGAGCGCAGCAGCGGCGGATAAAAGTGTGCGTGCAGTTGCCAGTGTTCGTTCTCTTCGCCGTTAAATGGCGCGCCGTGCCAGCCCATTGAGTAGGGGAATGAGCACTGGAACAGGTTGTCATAACGACTGGTCAGTTTTTTCAACGCCAGCGCCAAATCGGCGCGCTGGTCATCGGTCAGATCGGTCATGCGTAATACATGCGCTTTTGGCAACAGCAAGGTTTCAAACGGCCAGGCTGCCCAGTAGGGGACGACCGCTAACCAGTGCTCGGTTTCCACGACGGTGCGGCTACCATCGGCCAGTTCACGCTGAACGTAATCCACCAACATTGGGGAACCCTGTTCAGCGAAGTAGGCCTTTTGCAAACGATCTTCACGTTCGGCTTCATTGGGCAGGAAGCTGTTCGCCCAGATCTGGCCGTGTGGATGCGGGTTAGAACAGCCCATTGCCGCACCTTTGTTCTCGAAAACCTGCACCCACGGATACGTTTTCCCTAGATCGGCCGTTTGTTCCTGCCAGGTTTTAACGATTTCCGTCAGTGCCGGAACGCTCAATTCGGGTAAGGTTTTGCTGTGATCCGGAGAAAAACAGATCACCCGACTGGTGCCGCGCGCGCTCTGGCAACGCATCAGTGGATCGTGGCTCTCCGGCGCGTCCGGCGTGTCGGACATTAAGGCGGCAAAGTCGTTGGTAAAAACGTAGGTCCCGGTGTAGTCGGGGTTTTTATCACCGGTCACACGGGTGTTGCCTGCGCACAGGAAACAGTCCGGATCGTGAGCAGGCAGGACGTCGTTAGACGGCGTTTCCTGCGCCCCTTGCCAGGGGCGTTTCGCACGATGCGGCGACACCAGAATCCATTGCCCGGTGAGCGGGTTAAAGCGGCGATGTGGATGATCGACAGGGTTAAATTGCGTCATGATTGTTCCTTAATCCGGATATCCCTGCGGATGGCGTGACTGCCAGTGCCAGGTATCTTGCGCCATTTCGTCAAGCGTACGGGTGACGCGCCAGTTCAGTTCGCGGTCTGCTTTGCTGGCATCAGCCCAGTAGGCGGGAAGATCGCCTTCGCGACGTGGGGCAAAATGGTAGTTCACCGGTTTGCCGCAGGCTTTGCTGAAGGCGTTGACGACGTCCAGCACGCTGCTGCCGACACCTGCGCCAAGGTTATAAATGTGTACGCCTTGTTTACCGGCCAGTTTTTCCATTGCGGCGACGTGCCCGTCGGCGAGATCCATCACGTGGATGTAGTCGCGCACGCCGGTGCCGTCTTCGGTCGGGTAGTCGTTGCCAAAGATAGCGAGAGAGTCGCGACGACCTACTGCCACCTGGGCTATGTAAGGCATCAGGTTATTCGGAATGCCCTGCGGGTCTTCGCCCATATCGCCTGACGGATGCGCGCCGACCGGGTTGAAGTAACGCAACAGCGCGATGCTCCAGTCCGGTTGTGCTTTCTGCAGATCGGTGAGGATCTGTTCGACCATCAGTTTGCTTTTGCCATATGGGCTTTGCGGCGTACCGGTCGGTAAGCTTTCGACATAAGGAATTTTCGGCTGGTCGCCGTAAACGGTGGCGGAGGAGCTGAAGATGAAGTTTTTGACGCCGGCAGCGCGCATGGCGCCGATCAGACGCAGGGTGCCGTTAACATTGTTGTCATAATATTCCAGCGGTTTAGCGACGGATTCGCCAACGGCTTTCAGACCAGCAAAGTGAATCACGGTATCAATCGCGTGATCGTGCAGGATTTCGGTCATCAGCGCTTCGTTGCGGATATCGCCTTCAACGAAAGTCGGATGCTTTTCGCCTAAACGTTCAATAACGGGCAGTACACTGCGCTTACTGTTGCAGAGGTTATCAAGGATGATGACGTCGTGACCGTTTTTCAGTAACTGTACGCAAGTATGGCTTCCTATGTAACCGCTACCACCTGTAACCAAAACTCTCATAATTCGCTCCGTTAAGCCTATGGTATGGAATAAACATAGCATAACAAAGTTGCGAAAAGTGTGACACGGAATAAATTAGTGGAATCGTTTACACTTCGGTATCTTTATGTTTTCAATCAATGACATCATTGTAAATCATAGGATTAAGGAACGGCTGCGGTGTTTATCCGAAAAAAGGGCGCATTGACGCGCCCACGGATGAAAATCAATGCAGTGCTGTCTGCCGGTAGCGATACCCGTCGCCATCCGACACAAACTCCAGACGATGGGTGATGCAGTCTGGCGCGTCTTCGGCGTGGTGAGAGACAAACAGCAGTTGGGTTTCTCCGTCACCAATCAGCACATCGACAAAGCGGCGGACAAGCTGACGATTCAACGGGTCCAGCCCCTGCAGTGGCTCATCGAGGATCAGCAGCGTGGGGTGTTTCACCAGCGCACGTACAATCAGCGCCAGCCGCTGTTGTCCCCAGGAGAGGCTATGGAACGGCGCGTCGGCGGTGCGCTTATCCATTCCAAGAATATCCAGCCACTGCTGCACCAGCTTGCGCTGCCTGTCCGAGACAGCCTGATAGATGCCTATAGAATCAAAAAAACCTGACAGGATCACATTACGTAGCGTGGTACTGACACGGTAGTCAAGGTGCAGACTGCTGCTGACATAACCAATGTGTTTTTTGATATCCCACAGGGTTTCACCACTGCCGCGACGACGGCCAAACAGCGTCAGATCGTTGCTGTAGCCCTGGGGATGATCGCCGGTGACCAGGCTGAGCAGCGTCGATTTCCCTGCGCCGTTAGGACCAACAATTTGCCAGTGCTCACCCGGATTTACCTGCCAGCTCAGGCGGTTGAGGATAGGGCGATCGTTGTAGGAAACGACGCCGTCTTTCAGCACAATCCGCGCCTCTGTCTCCGGCAGGGTGTGGCGTGCAGAGGGGACATCGGGCTCCGGTAATTGCATACCAGCCAGTTGCTCGCTGTGGGCGAGTTGGGCGATCAGCGCCTGTTGTAACAGAGCGGATTTTTCGCCGGTTTCTGTCAGCGTGCAGTCTGCGAGGACGCCAGCAAATTGCACAAAGTCAGGGATCTCATCGAAACGGTTTAAGACCAGCACGAGCGTGTAGCCCGATTGATGCAGGGTGTCGAGAAGGTCCGCTAACTGGCGGCGGGAAGCCACATCAAGCCCGTCAAACGGCTCGTCGAGGATCAGCAAATCGGGTTCAGACATCAGCGCCTGGCAGAGCAGGGTTTTGCGCGTTTCGCCGGTGGAGAGGTATTTAAAACGTCGGGTGAGTAACCCGGAGATGCCAAACTGCGCGGCGAGCGCCGCGCAACGGGAGGGGTTTTTGACCTCTTCCTGGATAATTTCCGCCGTTGTGCGCCCGGTATCCTCTTCGCCAGGGCTGAGTAGATCGGTGTTGTTCCGCTGCCATTCATCGCTGACCAGTTGCTGCAACTGTTCAAATGAGAGGCGAGTCCTGCGCGTAAACCCGCACTGGCGTTCGCCTTTTAATAAGGGAAGTTCACCCGCCAGTGCTCGCGCCAGCGCGGATTTTCCACTGCCGTTGGCGCCCACAAACGCCCAGCTATCACCCGCATTCAACGTAAACGTGTTCAGTTGAAGCGTTTTGGTATCGCTCAGACGAAACGTGCCTTGCGAAATATGCAACGATGACATTTTATATCCCATTTTTTGCAGCGATGAACCACAGGGATACGTCTTTCGTGAAACAATGTCAATGTGCTTAGCACAACGTAGCGATAATCACGTTGTCCGCGTTAAACCAGGCCGTCACGTTAGCGCCTTGTTCCAGTCTGGCCGCTTCTTCAATCGGCAGTGTCGCGCATAAAGTCTGACCATCCGGAAGCGTCATCAGCACTTCACACTGTTCGACGCCGCGTTCGATATGGCTGATGGTGCCCTGAAGCTGATTGTCGGCTGCCTGTGCGGTGGCATCGTCCTGGGTAATACCCACCCAGGGGGCTTTCAGAAGGATCAGCACTTCTTTACCTTCATTCAGGCCCAGACGTTCGCCGCTTTGCGCGGTGATCGCCACTTTCAGTCGCGTTTCGCCGTCCGCTAACAGGACGTCGACGTGCTGCTGTACCTGATCGTGATCGCGAGAGGTGATCGTGCCAAACCACTGGTTGCGGGCGCTGGTTTGCAGCGAAAAACGGGAGATTGCCGCCAGCAGACTATTGAGCGGTAAAGCATCGTCGTCGCTCAGCACATCGAAGGCTTTTTGCTGAATCTGCGCCAGCAAATCGTAAAGCTGGATCAGTCGTTGACCATAGCGCGTCAACACCGCGCCACCGCCGCCTTTCCCGCCCGTTGCGCGCTCTACGAGCGTCTGCTCGCTGAGTAGGTTCATCTCGTTAATTGCATCCCAGGCGCTTTTGTAACTGATGCCCGCATCTTTCGCTCCCTGACTAATGGAGCCGGAAAGCGCAATGTGCTTAAGCAGAGAAATGCGTCGTGGGTCCGCAAACAATTTTTGCTGAAGTTTCAGGGTGAGAAGGATTTCGGCTTGCATAACAAGATCCTGGCAAAAGGACTATTGTGACGGAAAACGGCGGGCGCGCAAAGCCGATAGCACAAAAGGGGAGTGCTTTTCTCGTTTATAAGGTTAGAATAACTGAAGGATTATATCTGGAGTTGACCATGTTAGAGTTATTGAAAAGTCTGGTATTCGCCGTAATCATGGTACCTGTAGTCATGGCCGTCATCCTCGGAATGATCTACGGCCTGGGAGAAGTGTTCAACATTTTCTCCGGTATCGGTAAAAAAGACCAGCCCAGACAGAACCATTAATTCCCCAAACGCCCGCTCAGTCGGGCGTTTTTGTTTTCTCAAGATCCTGCTTTCCCTGCCGATATTTTCTTTGTGTCATCTCTCATGGGCGTGAATAACCGCTGGGCAAATGTTGGTAATATCGTTATATTTGTGACTACATAACGATATTCAAAAGGAGTTACAGATGGCTCGTACATGGTTACGCCTGTTTGCCGGGGCAACATTAACTTTAACCGTTGCTGGTCAAACGCTGGCGGATGAAGGGAAAATCATCGTCTTTGCGGCGGCGTCACTGACCAACGCGATGCAGGATATTGCCGCACAGTACAAAAAAGAGAAGAACGTTGACGTCGTCTCTTCTTTTGCGTCTTCTTCAACGCTGGCACGCCAGATTGAGGCGGGCGCGCCTGCCGATCTGTTTATCTCTGCCGATCAGAAATGGATGGATTACGCCGTAGATAAAAAAGCGATAGATACCGGTTCGCGTCAAACGCTGCTGGGTAACAGCCTGGTGGTTGTCGCGCCGCAAGCAAGCGAGCAGAAAGCATTCACCATCGACAGCAAAACCCCCTGGACGCAACTGCTGAACGGCGGACGTCTGGCCGTTGGCGACCCCGAGCACGTTCCTGCTGGCATCTACGCTAAAGAGGCGCTGCAAAAACTGGGCGCATGGGATACTCTGGCGGCGAAACTGGCACCGGCTGAAGATGTTCGCGGCGCGCTGGCGTTAGTGGAACGTAACGAAGCGCCGCTGGGGATTGTTTACGGCTCTGATGCTGTTGCCAGTAAAGGTGTGAAGGTAGTGAGTACCTTCCCGGAAGATTCACATAAAAAAGTAGAATATCCGGTAGCGATTGTCGATGGACACAAAAACGCCACGGTCAGCGCGTTCTATGACTACCTGAAAGGACCGCAGGCTTCTGACATTTTTAAACGTTATGGATTTACGACGAAGTAATGATACTGACCGATCCAGAATGGCAGGCTGTCTTACTGAGCCTGAAAGTCTCTTCCCTGGCCGTGCTGTTTAGCCTGCCGTTTGGGATCTTTTTTGCCTGGTTACTTGTCCGGTGCACGTTTCCAGGCAAAGCCCTGCTCGATAGCGTACTGCATCTTCCGTTGGTGTTACCGCCCGTGGTGGTGGGGTATCTCCTGCTGGTTGCGATGGGGCGACGCGGATTTATCGGCCAGTGGCTGTATGATGTGTTCGGCATCACTTTTGCATTTAGCTGGCGCGGCGCGGTGCTGGCGGCCGCCGTCATGTCCTTCCCGTTGATGGTGCGGGCCATTCGCCTGGCGCTGGAGGGGGTAGATGTCAAACTGGAACAGGCCGCCCGTACGCTCGGCGCAGGCCGTTGGCGCGTGTTTCTGACCATTACGTTACCGCTCACTCTGCCGGGTATCATTGTTGGTACGGTGCTGGCGTTTGCCCGTTCGCTCGGCGAGTTTGGTGCAACCATTACCTTTGTTTCCAATATCCCCGGTGAAACGCGCACCATTCCGTCCGCGATGTATACCCTGATCCAGACGCCCGGAGGGGAAAGCGCGGCGGCGAGACTGTGTCTGATTTCCATCGTGCTGGCGCTGATTTCCCTGTTGGTTTCGGAATGGCTGGCTCGTATTAGCCGTGAACGGACGGGGAGATAACGATGCTGGAACTCAACTTCTCCCAGACATTAGGCACACATTGCCTGACGCTCAACGAAACGTTGCCTGCCAGCGGGATCACCGCGATTTTTGGTGTTTCCGGCGCCGGGAAAACGTCGCTCATTAATGCCATCAGTGGTCTGACGCGCCCGCAAACCGGGCGCATTGTGCTCAACGGTCGGGTGCTGAACGATGTCGAAAACGGCATTTGTTTAACCCCGGAAAAACGGCGCGTGGGGTATGTTTTTCAGGATGCTCGCCTGTTCCCGCATTATAAAGTGCGCGGCAATCTTCGTTACGGTATGGCGAAAAGCATGGCCGGGCAGTTTGATAAACTGGTGGCCTTGTTAGGTATTGAACCGCTGCTGGACCGTTTGCCGGGAAGTCTCTCCGGCGGCGAGAAGCAACGCGTGGCCATCGGGCGGGCGTTGCTGACGGCGCCAGAACTGCTGTTGCTGGATGAACCGCTGGCCTCGCTGGATATTCCGCGTAAGCGCGAGCTGCTGCCTTATCTGCAACGCCTGGCGCGTGAAATCCATATTCCCATGCTGTATGTCAGCCACTCCCTTGATGAGATCTTGCACCTGGCGGATAAAGTCATGGTGCTGGAAAACGGTCAGGTGAAAGCCTTTGGCGCGCTGGAGGAGGTATGGGGAAGCAATGTCATGCATCCGTGGCTGCCGCAGGAGCAGCAGAGCAGTATTCTGAAAGTCAGCGTGCTGGAACACCATCCGCATTATGCGATGACGGCGCTGGCCCTCGGGGATCAGCATCTGTGGGTGAGCAAGCTTGATGAGCCGCTGCAAACCGCGATGCGCATTCGCATTCAGGCCTCGGATGTGTCACTGGTGCTGCAACCGCCGCAGCAAACCAGTATCCGTAATATTTTGCGGGCAAAAGTGGCGCAGTGTTATGACGACAAAGGACAGGTTGAAGTACAACTGGAGATTGGGGGCAAGACCCTGTGGGCGAGGATCAGCCCGTGGGCCAGGGATGAGTTAGGTATCAAACCTGGCCTGTGGCTGTATGCGCAAATCAAGAGCGTGTCAATTACCGCCTGATTACAGCAGATGAGAATAGATAAACGCCGCAATGCTGTCGGTGGTGTTGTCGCCGATGACAACATTGGCCCGTTCTTTCACCGCGTCCTCGGCATTGCCCATAGCGACGCCGGTGCCAGCGGCTTCCAGCATGCTGATATCGTTAAAGTTATCGCCGAATGCAATCACGTCTTGCATTGAGCCTCCCTGGGCCTCAACCCACTGCGTCAGGCGTTTCCCTTTGCTGTTCCCTTTACGTGCAATATCGACCTGATCGTGCCACGACCATTCGCACTCCAGACCCAGAGTCTGTCCGACGTGCTGACCAAACTGTTGCAACTTAGGGATATCTTCGTCAGTCAGGGCGAACTTCCAGACGGCATTCACCTCATGTGCAGCCTGTGCCAGCGAAGGCACCTGAGTAAACGTCGGGCGTTGCTCCGGCGGCAGGGCTTGCGCCCAGTTAGTGGTACGCACCACGTGCCCGGTAGGGCGCTCATAGAGCATGGCATCATCAACGTACATCAGCCCGTGGATCTGGTGCTCATCAAGCATATCGATTAACTGCAGCGCCTGATCCACTGGCATTGGATCCGATTCCAGTACACTTTTTGCATGATAATCATACAAATAGGTGCCGTTACAGCAAATTGCAGGTGTATCCAGCGCCAGTGCCTGATAAAAAGGGTGAATCGCAACGTGATGGCGACCGGTGACAATGATAAGTTGATACCCGGCTTCTCTGGCGCGCGAAAGTGCCTCAAGAGAGGAGGGGAGCAAGGTCTTTTTCGGGGTCAGCAAGGTACCGTCTAAATCCAGAGCAATCACGCGAGCGGTCATAGATATTTCCAGGTTAAGGTTGAGAGTTTTGTCTGAGAGAATGGTACACCGAGAAGAGAGTCGGGCAAAATTCTGAGCGTTAATTCAGAATTCATCGTTAAAAGCGACTACGTTAAGCTGTATCCGGTTATTGCAGCCAGTTGCCAAAGCAAAGGAGCATTCATGAAGCAAACAGTTTATACCGCCAGCCCTGAAAGCCAGCAAATTCACGTCTGGAGCCTGAATCATGAAGGCGTGTTGACGCTTGTGCAGGTGGTTGACGTACCCGGCCAGGTTCAGCCGATGGTGGTCAGTCCGGATAAGCGTTATCTCTACGTTGGCGTGCGTCCGGAGTTTCGCGTACTGGCGTATCGCATTGCGCCAGACGACGGTTCACTGACGTTTGCAGCACAGTCCGCATTGCCGGGCAGTCCGACGCATATTTCCACCGATCGCCAGGGCCGCTTTGTCTTTGTTGGATCTTACAATGCCGGAAACGTCAGCGTGACGCGTCTGGAAGATGGGCTGCCTGTTGAGGTAGTGGATGTCGTTGAAGGGCTCGAGGGATGCCACTCTGCGAATATCTCGCCGGATAATCGTACCTTGTGGGTTCCGGCGCTCAAACAGGATCGCATTTGCCTGTTTACGCTCAGCGACGACGGCAAGCTGGTAGCGCAGGAACCGGCGGAAGTGACGACGGTTGAAGGCGCAGGCCCGCGCCATATGGCATTCCACCCGAACCAGCAATACGCCTACTGCGTGAATGAGCTGAACAGTTCCGTGGATGTCTGGGAACTCAAAGATCCTCATGGCAACGTGGAGTGTGTACAAACGCTGGATATGATGCCTGCTGATTTCTCCGACACACGCTGGGCGGCAGACATTCACATTACGCCGGATGGCCGTCATCTGTATGCCTGCGATCGTACTGCCAGTCTGATCACGGTGTTCAGCGTTTCTGAGGATGGTAGCGTGCTGACCAAAGAAGGCTTCCAGCCGACGGAAACCCAGCCGCGTGGCTTCAATGTTGATCATCAGGGGAAATATCTGATCGCCGCCGGGCAAAAGTCACATCATATTGCGGTGTATGACATTGTCGGAGAGCAGGGGCTGCTAAGCGAAAAAGCGCGCTATGCGGTGGGTCAGGGGCCAATGTGGGTGGTGGTTAACGCGTACTAATTCTGTTGGGTAGGCCGGATACGGCGTTTCGGCCATTATCCGGTATATTGCCCGGTAGCGTATGCGCTTACCGGGCAATGACTGCGATTACTGCTTCGGCTCAGCAACCACTTTGCTGCCTAACCCGCGGTTGTTGTACTCCCACAGGCGGTTGAAGTTGGTGTCGTTCAGGTTGCGCTGAACTTCACCCTTATCATCCATTGTGCCGGTATTGCCTGTAAACGGGCGCTTAAAAATCGCGGTATCGGCCCACGGTTTAGCCATATTAAAGCCTTCATTGATCACGCTATCGCGGATCACCACCTGACCGTTGGTGTTGGTATCGACATCCAGCGAGCGGCCCAGTTGCGCGACATTGTCGCCACTTGCCGTGAAACGGCTGTTGGTGGCAAGGAAGCCGTAGAAGACGTTGGACAGCGTTGCCGGGGCAAATACGTAGGCTTCTTTTTGGGTACGGGAGTTCACAACGCGGAAGTCCGTGTTGTCAAACACCACGGCACCACGACCAGAAACAATATCCACGTCTCCTTCAAGGTAGCTGTTGGTTACCAGCGTGCGCGGCTGACGATCGTTTTGCAGACGGTTTTGCACACTGCTGTTGGTCACCAGGAAGGTGTTCTGACGACCGAGAAGGTTCACATTGTTGATCTGAACTTTGTCGCCGTCGGTGCGCAGGGCAACGGCTGGGTGGTGACCGTCGTCTACGCTGTCACCGAGATTGTTTTCGATAGTCAGGTTCTGCAATTGCAGGCCGTTATTCTGTGACCAGAAAGCCGCTGAACACATGACGCCAATGTTCGCGTTACGTTGGCTCTGGCAGCTGTCAAACATATACCACGCGGGTTTACCCGGCATATATTTACCGCCTGGGTTTACCGTACGACGCCAGTCAGCAATGCTCATATCGCCGTCAATGGCATATCCAATTTTCACATCAATCGGCTTCTCGCCCATACCGTACAGCGTCAGGCTGCCAGGTGCGGCCGGAATGTACACGGTACCCTGATATTCGCCTGGCATGATCGCGATAAACTGACGCTTATCGGTACGTTTGGTAATTGCAGCATCTACCGCAGCCTGAATCGTCGTATGCGTGACGCCCTGCGTGCCTGCCGGGCCGACCACAAAGTCAGGCTGTGCTGGCAGAGAAATAGAAGAAGGTGACCACGGTGCCGTATTCGGCGTCAGTGAAGCGAAATAATGAGCAGCAACAAAGTTCTGTGCTTCATTCGCCGACAGGATCGGACGCGAGGATGTTCCAGGCGCAGTCTGATCGGAAGGGATTTGATCGGGCGGCGTAGAGCTACAGGCGGTCAGCGTCACGCCAAAAGCCAGTGCCAGCGCCAGACGGGAAACCGATAATGTGTTCACGGGTTGCTCCGGGCTTTGAAAGTTAAATTAATTTCGTTGAAGCCTGCTTTTTTATACTAAGTTGAGCGAAACGGGAAGGCGAAAAGGCAAAAAGTTCATATTAGGAAGCTGATGCCCCGTGGATTGGGCAGACACGTCACAAATAAGCAACATTTATCGTCCCCCCGGTTGACAATAGCGCTGGAATAAAAATAAATGTCTATACAATCTATGACAAGTGGTGGATGGAATGCGGCAACTTTTACCTGATGACGTTATCTGGCGTAATGTCCGGCTGGCGACCATGGATCCCGAACGCAACACGCCGTATGGCATGGTAGAGGGTCATGCGCTGGTGGTGCGTCAGGGCAACATACTGGACATTGTCCCCGAGTCATCATTAGACGCGGTACAGGGCAAGACGTTTGATATGCAGGGTCGTCTGGTCACGCCGGGATTGGTAGACTGCCATACGCACCTGATCTTTGGCGGCAACCGCGCCGCAGAATGGGAACAGCGGCTGAACGGGGTTTCGTATCAACAGATTAGCGCGCAGGGCGGCGGTATTAATTCGACCGTGGCGGCGACGCGAAAAGCCTCCGCTGACGATCTGCTTGCCATCGCACGGGCCAGAATGGCGCGTCTTGTGAAAGAAGGCGTCACGCTGCTGGAGATAAAGTCTGGCTACGGTCTGGATTTACCCACAGAAGAGAAGATGCTGCAGGTTATCGCGGCGCTGGCGTCTGAGAACACCGTGGAAATTAGCCCGACGTTACTGGCGGCGCACGCCACGCCAGCGGAATATCGCGACGATCCTGATGGTTACATTACGCAGGTGTGCGAGTCGATGCTTCCTCTGTTATGGGAAAAGGGGCTGTTTGAGACCGTGGATCTGTTCTGTGAAAGCGTCGGTTTTAACCTGGCGCAAAGCGAGCGTGTTTTTCAGGCCGCGCAGGCGCTAGGGATCCCGGTTAGGGGCCACGTTGAGCAACTCTCTTTGCTGGGCGGCGCGCAGTTGGTCAGCCGCTATCACGGTCTGTCTGCCGATCATATCGAATATCTGGACGAAGCGGGCGTGGCGGCGATGCGCCAAAGCGGTACCGTTGGCGTCCTGCTGCCGGGGGCGTTTTATTTTCTCAAAGAGACGCAGCGTCCGCCGGTTGAACTGCTGCGCCGCTACCAGGTGCCGATGGCCGTCGCCACCGATTTTAACCCGGGCACCAGCCCGTTCATTAGTCTGCATCTGGCGATGAACATGGCCTGCGTTCAGTTTGGTTTAACGCCGGAAGAGGCATGGGCAGGCGTCACACGCCATGCTGCGCGCGCGCTTGGGCGACAGGCAACGCATGGGCAGCTCAAAGCGGGCTATGTGGCTGATTTTGTGGTCTGGGATGCGGCGCTTCCGGTTGAAATCCTGTACGAGCCGGGCCGTAACCCGCTGTATCAACGCGTTTTCAGAGGGCAGATAAAATGACGCAATGGCAACCGACTCCTCGTTCTTTGTGGCAGGGGCGTGACGACCGCGCTGAAGCCGCCAATGCGCTTCGCCTGTTCCAGACAATCACGCTCAGCCCGACATTCTCCCCATCCTCATACCCGCAGAACATCGCGTTACTGGGGTTTGCCTGCGATGAAGGCGTAAAGCGTAATCAGGGGCGTCCTGGTGCGGCGGGCGCACCGGATGCGCTGCGAAAAGCGCTGGCGAATCTGGCGGCGCATCAGGGGCATGACCGGCTGGTGGATTTAGGTAATATCATCGCGCAGGCCCCCGATCTGGAAGCGGCACAACACGCCTTGCGTGACGCCGTACGACAGTGTCAGCAGGCCAATATGCGTACCCTGGTGTTAGGCGGTGGGCATGAAACCGCATTTGGTCATGGGGCTGGCGTTCTGGATGCGTTCCCGGATGCGCGCATTGGGATCCTCAATCTGGATGCGCATCTGGATCTTCGCCAGGCGGAAAGGGCAACGTCCGGCACGCCGTTTCGGCAACTGGCCCAGCTCTGCGAGGCGCAGGAGCGCGGGTTTCATTATGCCTGCTTTGGCGTGAGTCGGGCGGCAAATACCGCTGCCCTGTGGGATGAAGCGCAACGGCGTAAGGTGATGGTCGTTGAGGATCTGGACTGCGGCGACGCACAATCACAGCTGTCGCAGTTTATCGCCAGCGTGGACAAAATCTATCTGACTATCGATCTCGACGTGCTTCCGGTCTGGGAAATGCCTGCGGTTTCCGCCCCCGCCGCACTGGGGGTGCCGCTGGCCACTGTGATGCGTCTGGTGGAACCTGTTTGTCGAAGCGGTAAACTCCAGGCGGTGGATATGGTTGAATTTAACCCCCGCTTTGACGATGATGGCAAAGCAGCGCGAGTTGCGGCGCGGCTTGGCTGGCAAATCGCGCACTGGTGGCACTAACACCAGACCCACTTTTATACGCATAAGGAAGGCTCTTGCATGTTTCCCTCTCGCTCACGTTCTGCCACGGCCAGCGCGCCTGCGCCCTTTTATGAAAAGGTCAAACAGGCCATCAGCGAAAAAATCGCCAGCGGGATCTGGCAACCCCATGACCGTATTCCATCGGAAGCGGAGCTGGTGGCGCAGTATGGTTTCAGTCGAATGACCATCAACCGGGCGCTGCGGGAGCTAACCGATGAGGGGTTGCTGGTGCGCCTGCAGGGCGTCGGGACATTTGTCGCGGAGCCGAAAGGACAATCCGCGCTGTTTGAAATCCGCAGTATTGCGGACGAAATCATCGCCCGTCACCACCAGCACCGTTGTGAAGTGCTGACACTGGAGAGCACCCAGGCGACGGCGTTGCAGGCGGCGGCGCTCAACGTCAAAGAAGGGACGCCCATTTTCCATTCCATCATGGTGCACTACGAAGATGCTCTGCCGGTGCAAATTGAGGATCGCTGTGTGAATGCAGAGGTGGTGCCGGAGTATCTCTCTCAGGATTACCAGCAGACAACGCCGCATGCGTATTTGTCGCTGATCGCCCCGCTGACGGAAGGGGAGCATATTGTTGAGGCGGTGCGCGCCACGGCGGAAGAGTGCGCCTTGTTAAATATCAAAGAACATGACCCGTGCCTGCTGATCCGTCGTACCACCTGGTCTGCAACGCAGATCGTCTCCCATGCGCGTTTACTCTTTCCGGGGGCGCGTTATCGCCTGCAAGGCCATTTTATGTCCTGACCGGACAACAGCGAAAACCGTGATTGCTGACGCAATATAACAAAAATGTATCATTTCTGTTAATTGCGTCCTTGCGATAGCTTGTATAGACAAGTATATGTTAGTGACTTATCTGAGCGTTCGTGAGGAATCTGACATGCCCCAAAGCAAATATCGTGAGCAGGATATCCGTGCCCCAAGAGGGACGACCCTAACAGCCAAAAGCTGGCTGACCGAAGCGCCGCTGCGCATGTTAATGAATAACCTTGATCCCGATGTTGCTGAAAATCCCCACGAGCTGGTGGTGTATGGCGGGATTGGGCGCGCCGCGCGCGACTGGCAATGTTACGACGCCATCGTTAAGGCGCTGACCCAACTGAATGACGATGAAACCCTGCTGGTGCAATCTGGTAAACCGGTGGGCGTATTTAAAACCCATGAAAATGCGCCGCGCGTGTTGATCGCCAACTCCAACCTGGTTCCGCACTGGGCGACCTGGGAGCACTTCAACGAGCTGGATGCGAAAGGTCTGGCCATGTACGGCCAAATGACGGCCGGAAGCTGGATCTACATTGGTAGCCAGGGGATCGTGCAGGGCACCTATGAAACATTTGTTGAAGCCGGACGCCAGCACTATCAGGGCAACCTGGCGGGGCGCTGGGTTCTGACCGCCGGGCTTGGTGGGATGGGCGGCGCTCAGCCGCTGGCCGCGACGCTGGCCGGTGCCTGTTCACTGAACATTGAATGCCAGCAGAGCCGTATCGATTTCCGTTTGCGTACCCGCTATGTCGATGAACAGGCTGAGTCCCTGGATGACGCGCTGGCGCGTATTGCAAAATACACCCGTGAAGGTAAAGCCGTCTCTATCGCCCTGTGCGCCAATGCGGCGGACATCGTACCCGAACTGGTAAAACGCGGCGTACGCCCGGACATGGTGACTGACCAGACCAGCGCCCACGATCCGCTGCATGGCTATCTGCCCTCCGGCTGGAGCTGGGAAGAGTACCAGCAGAAAGCGATTTCTGACCCGCAAGGTACGGTACTGGCGGCGAAACGCTCAATGGCGACGCACGTCCAGGCAATGCTGGCGTTTAGCGAAATGGGTGTCCCGACGTTTGACTACGGCAACAATATTCGCCAAATGGCCAAAGAGATGGGCGTTGAAAAGGCGTTTGATTTCCCAGGCTTTGTTCCGGCCTATATTCGACCACTGTTCTGCCGTGGGATTGGCCCGTTCCGCTGGGTGGCGCTTTCCGGCGATCCGCAGGATATTTATAAAACCGATGCCAAAGTGAAAGAGGTCGTCAAAGACGATAAACATTTGCATCACTGGCTGGATATGGCCCGTGAGCGCATCAACTTCCAGGGACTTCCCGCGCGTATCTGCTGGGTCGGACTGGAGTGGCGGCAAAAGCTGGGGCTGGCGTTTAACGAAATGGTGCGCAGCGGCGAAGTCTCCGCGCCGATTGTGATTGGTCGTGACCATCTTGATTCCGGCTCCGTCGCCAGCCCGAACCGTGAAACCGAAGCGATGCGCGACGGCTCCGATGCAGTCTCCGACTGGCCGCTATTGAATGCGCTGCTCAACACCGCCAGCGGCGCAACCTGGGTTTCGCTGCATCACGGTGGCGGCGTGGGAATGGGCTTCTCCCAGCATTCCGGGATGGTGATCGTCTGTGACGGCACCGATGAGGCGGCAGCACGCATCGCCCGGGTACTGCACAACGATCCGGCAACGGGTGTTATGCGCCATGCCGATGCCGGTTATGACATCGCCGTCGAATGCGCCGTCGAGCAGGGACTAAACTTACCTATGATCGCGGCTACTCAAGGAAATCGTTGATATGAATACGCTTATGTTAACGCCGGGCCAACTGAGCCTTGAACAACTGCGCGACGTCTGGCAGCAGCCTGTGCAACTGAGTCTGGATGCCTGTGCGATTGATGGTATTAATGCCAGCGTCGCCTGTGTGAATAACATTGTGGCTGAAGGGCGCACGGCTTACGGGATCAACACCGGTTTCGGCCTGCTGGCGCAGACGCGCATCGCTAACGAAGATTTGCAAAATTTGCAGCGCTCGCTGGTGCTTTCACATGCCGCAGGGGTTGGCGAACCGCTGGACGACGCGATGGTGCGTCTGATGATGGTGCTGAAAATCAACAGCCTGGCCCGTGGATTTTCAGGCATTCGTCTGAGTGTGATTGAAGCGCTGATCGCACTGGTCAATGCCGGGGTCTACCCGCTGATTCCGGCAAAAGGATCGGTGGGGGCGTCAGGCGACTTAGCGCCGTTGGCGCACATGTCGCTTACGCTGCTCGGTGAGGGCAAAGCGCGCTGGCAGGGTGAGTGGCTCCCGGCGAAGGACGCGCTGCGTAAAGCGGGTCTGGAGCCTGTCACGCTGGCGGCAAAAGAGGGGCTGGCGCTGCTTAACGGCACCCAGGCGTCTACCGCGTTTGCCCTGCGCGGTCTGTTTGAGGCGCAAGAGCTATTTGCCTCCGCCGTAGTGTGCGGGGCGCTGACCACAGAAGCTGTACTCGGATCACGTCGCCCGTTTGATGCGCGCATTCATGCCGCGCGTGGGCAACGCGGTCAGATAGACGCCGCAGCGCTTTACCGCCACGTGCTGACTGAAAGCAGCCCGATTTCTGACTCCCACCATAACTGCGAAAAAGTGCAGGACCCGTACTCTCTGCGCTGTCAGCCGCAGGTGATGGGCGCGTGTCTGACGCAACTGCGTCAGGTCATGGACGTTCTGCTTGTTGAAGCCAACGCGGTTTCGGACAACCCGCTGGTGTTTGCCGAAGAGGGCGATGTGATTTCCGGCGGCAATTTCCATGCGGAACCGGTGGCGATGGCGGCGGATAATCTGGCGTTGGCGATCGCGGAGATTGGCGCGCTGTCGGAAAGACGCATTGCGTTGATGATGGACAAACACATGTCGCAGCTACCGCCGTTCCTCGTGAAAAATGGCGGGGTTAACTCCGGCTTTATGATAGCTCAGGTGACGGCGGCGGCGCTGGCCAGCGAGAACAAAGCGCTGGCGCATCCGCACAGTGTCGACAGTCTGCCGACATCGGCGAACCAGGAAGACCATGTCTCTATGGCGCCAGCAGCGGGTCGTCGGTTGTGGGAAATGGCCGCCAATACGCGAGGCGTGATCGCCGTGGAGTGGCTGGCAGCCTGTCAGGGGATTGATTTGCGTGAAGGATTAACCTCCAGTCCACTGCTGGAGCAGGCGCGTCAGGCATTACGTGAACAGGTTCCGCACTACACCCAGGATCGTTTCTTCTCCCCGGATATCGAGTGCGCCACTGCGCTACTGGCACGGGGTGAATTATTGCGCCTGGTGCCTGAGTTCTTGTAACAATGACGGATGGCGCTAACGTGTATCCGACCTGTATAACCAGTAGGCCGGGTAAGGCGCTTGCGCCGCCACCCGGCAAAACGACACTTAACTAAACATCGCGGTAATTGACGCGCTGGCGAGCGAATGGAAATGGACATTAAACCCGACCATCGCACCGCTGGCGCCTTCATCGACCTCAATGCGTTCCACATTCAGGGCATGCACCGTAAAGATATAGCGGTGCGTTTCCCCTTTTGGCGGCGCAGCGCCACCGTAGCCCGCTTTGCCAAAATCCGTGCGCGTCTGAATCGCTTCTTCCGGCAGCGGTGCCAGACCGGAGCCTGAGCCTTGCGGTAAAACGCGCGTGTCGGCAGGTAAGTTGGCGACAACCCAGTGCCACCAACCCGAGCCGGTGGGCGCGTCGGGATCGTAACAGGTCACGACAAAGCTTTTCGTCCCGGCGGGGACATCGTCCCAGGCCAGGTGCGGAGAGATATTATCTCCGTCATAGCCCATCCCGTTGAATACCTGACGATGGGGCAGTTTTTCCCCGTCGCGCAGGTCGTGGCTGATAAGTATCATGCACCCTCCGTCAATCTGCTGATCCGCAAAAAAGTGTAGTCAGTATCAGACGGGCTTACCGCCGATTAATGGATAAAAAATGTTTCCTGCGTCACGGCGTCATTCACTGCCTGCGTCAGTTTACGCAGTTGCTCAGGCTGAATAAGGTAAGGCGGCATCAGATAAATCAGTTTACCGAACGGGCGTACCCACACCCCTTGTTCCACAAAGAAGCGTTGGAGCGCCGCCATATTCACCGGATGCGTGGTTTCCACTACGCCAATAGCGCCAAGCACGCGCACATCCGCCACCCACGGCGACTGCGCGGCAGGGGTTAATTCAGCGCGTAACTGCGTTTCGATGGTGGCGACCTGGTGTTGCCACTCTCCGGTTTCCAGCAGTGACAGGCTGGCGGTCGCCACGGCACAGGCCAGTGGGTTGCCCATAAAGGTCGGGCCATGCATAAAACATCCGGCTTCGCCGTTGCTGATAGTTTCAGCGATATTACGGGTGGTTATCGTTGCTGAGAGGGTCATGGTCCCGCCGGTCAGCGCTTTCCCCAGACACAGAATGTCCGGCGTGATGTCGGCGTGTTCGCAGGCAAACAGTTTACCCGTACGGCCGAATCCGGTCGCAATCTCATCGGCAATCAGCAGAATGCCTTCGCGGTCGCACATTTTGCGGATGCGGCGCAGCCATTCAGGGTGATACATCCGCATGCCGCCCGCGCCCTGGACTATCGGCTCCAGAATCACCGCCGCAATCTCCTTGCGGTGCGCGGCCATCAAACGGGCGAATGCCACCATATCCCGTTCATCCCACTCACCGTCCATCCGGCTTTGCGGCGCGGGAGCGAACAGATTATCCGGCAGATAGCCCTTCCACAGACTATGCATCGAGTTATCCGGGTCACAGACGGACATCGCGCCGAACGTATCCCCGTGATAGCCGTTACGAAACGTCAGGAAGCGCTGGCGGGATTCGCCTAATGCTCGCCAGTATTGCAGCGCCATTTTCATCGCCACTTCCACCGCGACCGAACCGGAATCCGCCAGAAAAACGCACTCAAGTCGCTCTGGGGTCATCGCCACCAGTTTACGGCACAGGTTGATGGCAGGGGCATGGGTGATACCGCCGAACATAACGTGCGACATGCTGTCGATCTGCATTTTCATTGCTGCGTTGAGCTGTGGGTGATTGTAGCCATGAATCGCCGCCCACCAGGAGGACATGCCGTCAACCAGGCGTTCGCCGTTGGACAAAATCAGTTCGCAACCTTCGGCGCGCTCCACCGGATACACCGGGAGCGGAGAGGTCATTGACGTGTAGGGATGCCAGATGTGGCGTTGGTCAAAGGCAAGATCGTCCGTTGTCATAATCGACTTGTAAACCAAATTAAAAAGATTTAGGTTTACGAGTCTACACCGAATCAAAAATTAACAACACCCTTTGGAGAGGCCCGATGGCTCACCACGCTCGCTGGACAATGTCGCAAGTCACCGAATTATTTGAAAAACCGTTGCTGGATTTGCTGTTCGAAGCGCAACAGGTTCACCGTCAACATTTTGACCCACAGCAGGTGCAAGTGAGTACGCTGTTGTCGATTAAAACCGGCGCCTGCCCGGAAGACTGCAAATACTGCCCACAGAGTTCCCGCTACAAAACGGGCCTGGAGTCAGAACGTTTGATGGAAGTTGAACAGGTTCTGGACTCTGCGCGTAAAGCGAAAAATGCCGGATCGACCCGCTTCTGCATGGGGGCGGCATGGAAGAATCCACATGAACGCGATATGCCGTATCTGGAACAGATGGTGCAGGGCGTGAAAGAGCTGGGGCTGGAAGCGTGCATGACGCTGGGCACGCTCAACGACACCCAGGCGAAGCGACTGGCTGACGCAGGTCTGGACTATTACAACCACAACCTCGACACCTCGCCTGAGTTCTACGGCAACATTATCACCACCCGTTCGTATCAGGAGCGTCTCGACACGCTGGACAAAGTCCGCGAGGCGGGCATTAAGGTCTGCTCTGGCGGTATCGTGGGGTTAGGTGAAACGGTAAACGATCGGGCCGGACTGTTGCTGCAATTAGCCAACCTGCCGACACCACCGGAAAGCGTGCCTATCAACATGCTGGTGAAGGTGAAAGGGACGCCGCTGGCTGATAATGACGACGTAGACGCGTTTGATTTTATTCGCACCATTGCGGTGGCGCGTATCATGATGCCCACCTCGTTTGTACGTCTCTCCGCGGGCCGTGAACAGATGAACGAACAGACCCAGGCAATGTGCTTTATGGCGGGCGCAAACTCGGTGTTCTACGGCTGTAAGCTGCTGACCACACCAAACCCGGAAGAGGATAAAGACCTGCAGTTGTTCCGTAAGCTGGGGCTGAACCCGCAGCAAACGGCCGTGCTGGCCGGTGACAACGAACAGCAGCAACGCCTCGAACAGGCGCTGATAACTCCGGACACTGACGATTACTACAACGCGGCAACCGTATGACCTGGCAGCAAAAAATCGACGATGCGCTGACAGCGCGTCGTTCTGCCGATGCGTTGCGCCGCCGTCACGCGGTGGTGCAGGGCGCCGGGCGCTGGCTCTCTGCAGGCGATCGTCAATATCTCAATTTTTCCAGCAATGACTACCTGGGGCTGAGTCACCATCCGCAGATTATCTGCGCCTGGCAGCAAGGCGCGGAGCGTTTTGGGGTGGGAAGCGGCGGCTCGGGTCATGTCAGCGGCTATTCCGTTGCCCATCAGGCGCTGGAGGAAGAGCTGGCGCAGTGGCTGGGGTATTCGCGTGCGCTGTTATTCATCTCCGGTTTTGCGGCAAACCAGGCCGTCATTGCCGCACTGATGGCAAAAGACGATCGCATCGTGGCCGACCGGCTCAGCCACGCATCACTGCTGGAGGCCGCCAGCCTCAGTCCGGCGCAACTGCGTCGTTTTACGCATAACAACCCTGAACATCTGTCGCGTTTGCTGGCCGCCCCGACGTCTGGTCAACAACTGGTGGTGACCGAAGGGGTATTCAGCATGGATGGTGACAGCGCGCCGCTTGTCGAGATTCAGCGTACCGCGCAACAGCACCGTGCGTGGCTGCTGGTGGATGATGCGCACGGTATTGGCGTTACCGGTGATGAGGGGCGAGGGAGTTGCTGGCAGCAGCAGGTGAAACCTGAACTGCTGGTGGTGACGTTCGGCAAAGGGTTTGGCGTCAGCGGGGCGGCCATTCTCTGTTCCGACAGTGTGGCAGAGTATCTGCTGCAGTTTGCCTGTCACCTGATCTACAGCACCAGTATGCCGCCCGCTCAGGCCCAGGCGTTACGCGCCGCTTTGGCGGTGATCCGTAGCGATGAAGGCCGCCAGCGCAGAGAAAAACTGGCGTCATTGATTGAACATTTTCGTGCGGGCGTGGATACCACGGCGTTCGCCCTGGCGCCTTCACACAGTGCAATCCAGCCGCTGATCGTCGGTGATAACGCGCGCGCATTACAGCTGGCGGAAACATTGCGCAGTCAGGGATGCTGGGCGAGCGCGATCCGCCCGCCTACCGTTCCGGCGGGCACCGCGCGGCTCCGTTTGACGCTGACTCAGGCGCATGAAAAACAGGACATCGATCGTTTGCTGGAGGTGCTGCATGGCGCAGTTTGATAAGCAGGCCATCGCGGCGGCGTTCGGACGAGCAGCGACGCAGTATGAACAACATGCCGAACTGCAGCGCCAGAGCGCGGATGCGTTACTTGGGCTGTTGCCGGATCGCGCGTTTTCACAGGTACTGGATGCCGGTTGCGGGCCGGGACGCATGAGCCGCTACTGGCGAACGCAGGGCTGCGAAGTAACGGCGCTCGACCTCTCGGCGAAAATGCTCGAGGAGGCGTGTCGTCAACAGGCCGCAGATCATTATTTGATGGCGGATATTGAATCGATTTCGCAACCCACGGCGAGCTTCGATCTGGCCTGGAGCAACCTTGCGGTGCAATGGTGCAGTGATTTACCCCAGGCGTTGTCGGAGCTGTATCGCGTGGTACGCCCCGGCGGACAGGTGGCGTTTACCACCCTGGCGCAAGGGTCGTTGCCGGAGCTGCGTCAGGCGTGGCAGGCGGTCGACAATCGGGCGCATGCAAACCACTTTTTAGACGGCGTTGCCATCGAAAACGCCCTGAGTGACTGGCGCGCCCGGCACCGGATTCAGGCTATCACGCTCTGGTTTGACGATGCGCTGAGCGCGATGCGTTCACTCAAAGGTATTGGGGCGACCCATCTGCACGAAGGGCGCGAACAGCGGGTGCTCACCCGCAGCCAGCTCCAGCAACTGCAACTGGCCTGGCCGCAACAGCAGGGGAAATACCCGCTGACTTATCATCTTTTTTTGGGAGTGATTGAACGTGACTAAGCGTTATTTTGTCACCGGGACTGACACCGAAGTCGGGAAAACCGTTGCCAGTTGTGCGCTACTGCAGGCCGCCGCTCTGCGGGGATACCGTACGGTAGGTTACAAACCTGTGGCGTCGGGCAGTGAGATGACGCCAGATGGTTTACGCAACGGCGATGCGCAGGCATTACAGCGCAACAGTACTCTGAGGCTGGCATATCAGGACATCAATCCATATACCTTTGCCGAGCCGACATCGCCGCATATTATCAGCGCCGATGAGGGAAGGCCCATTCTCGCGACGGTGATGTCTGACGGTTTACGGGCGTTAGAAGCCGAGGCTGACTGGGTGTTGGTTGAGGGGGCAGGAGGCTGGTTTACGCCGCTCTCAACGACGCTGACCTTTGCTGACTGGGTCCAGGCCGAGCAACTGCCGGTGATTCTGGTGGTGGGCGTCAAACTGGGATGTATCAACCATGCCATGCTGACAGCGCAGGCGGTACAGCACGCGGGTTTGACGCTCGCAGGCTGGGTTGCCAACGACGTGACGCCGCCAGGGAAACGTCATCAGGAGTATATGGCGACGTTATTGCGCGTGATCCCGGCGCCGCTGTTAGGGGAAATCCCCTGGCTGGCCGAGTCGCCGGAATACGCCCCGACAGGTCATTACCTCGATCTCAGCGCTCTGGAACTGGCGCTATCCACTGATTAAGAAGCCTGTTGTTTCGCTGGGTCAGTTGCCCCTGCGCCACGTTGCGTCCCCGGTGCAGGAGGCAAAAGCGGTCGGCGGCCCGGCGAATAAACCGCAGACGTTGTTCCACCAGTAAAAGCAGTGCAATAAACAAAATGGTGAAAATGCGAGCAAGATCTCGTCTGGGTGGGGTCGTGCTGTTAGCTGATAAAAATCAAAAATTAGCGATAATTTTTTTTTAGTCTGACGAAAATCACCAGAAGGTCGATTTTGCCAGGCGGCAGTCCATACGGGCTGGAAGCAGTTATCCACTATTCCTGTGGATAACCTTGTGCATTAGAGTTAGAAAACATAACGTAAGCGAGAGAATACGCGGCCTGCGGCTGAATTGATGCGAAAGACGGCTTAAAGAAATATCCGTTATAAAACAGAATGTTAAATAAAAGCAATGGCTGAAAGAAAAGTGTCATGGATTGCCATAAAACGCGTATTACACTGCTTGACAAATGTTAAAAAAGTCATAGGTCTGGGGATAACCGACATCGGGTGGTTTTTTATCTCGCCAGGGGCTAAATTTTGCACTGTGATGACGTGGTTTTTGCTCGCGTAACAGAAATACTTTACCGTGCTACTGTTTTTTCATCCAGTATATTTTACTGGCAATCTTAGCCATCCCGAGTAAAATTACACACCTGCCCGCCCATTCCTTCAGGTAGCTGCTCATGAGTAAACCGTTCAAACTGAATTCCGCATTTAAACCTTCTGGCGATCAGCCTGAGGCGATACGTCGTCTGGAGGTCGGGCTGGAAGATGGTCTGGCGCACCAGACTTTGCTGGGCGTCACGGGTTCAGGAAAAACGTTCACCATTGCCAACGTGATTGCGGATTTGCAGCGCCCCACAATGGTGCTGGCGCCGAATAAAACGCTGGCGGCGCAGTTGTACGGCGAAATGAAAGAGTTCTTCCCGGAGAACTCGGTGGAATATTTCGTCTCTTACTACGACTACTACCAGCCCGAAGCCTATGTGCCCAGTTCCGACACGTTTATTGAGAAAGATGCCTCGGTGAACGAACACATTGAACAGATGCGCCTGTCGGCCACCAAAGCGCTGCTGGAGCGGCGGGATGTGGTGGTGGTGGCCTCTGTTTCCGCCATCTATGGTCTGGGCGATCCCGATTTATACCTGAAAATGATGCTGCACCTGACGGTGGGGATGATCATCGACCAGCGCGCCATTTTGCGCCGTCTGGCGGAATTGCAATACACCCGAAACGATCAGGCTTTCCAACGCGGGACGTTCCGTGTGCGCGGCGAAGTGATCGACATTTTCCCGGCGGAGTCTGACGACATCGCACTACGCGTCGAATTGTTCGATGAAGAGGTGGAACGTTTGTCGCTGTTTGATCCGTTGACCGGGCAGGTGGAGTCAACGATTACGCGCTATACCATCTACCCTAAGACGCACTACGTCACCCCGCGTGAACGTATTGTGCAGGCGATGGAAGAGATTAAAGTCGAGCTGGCGGAGCGGCGTAAAAACCTGCTGGCGAACAACAAACTGCTCGAAGAACAGCGTTTAACACAGCGTACCCAAT
Source organism: Citrobacter enshiensis (assembly GCF_029338175.1). Taxonomy (NCBI): domain Bacteria; kingdom Pseudomonadati; phylum Pseudomonadota; class Gammaproteobacteria; order Enterobacterales; family Enterobacteriaceae; genus Citrobacter; species Citrobacter enshiensis. The sequence continues at coordinate 3,257,030 of NZ_CP119862.1, read as the reverse complement.
TCGATCTGGAAATGATGAACGAGCTGGGGTATTGCTCCGGTATCGAAAACTACTCCCGTTATCTTTCCGGGCGCGGGCCGGGCGAGCCGCCGCCGACGCTGTTTGACTATCTGCCTGCTGACGGCCTGCTGGTGGTGGATGAATCCCACGTGACGATTCCACAGATTGGCGGGATGTACCGCGGCGACAGAGCGCGTAAAGAGACGCTAGTCGAGTACGGATTTCGTTTGCCGTCAGCGCTGGATAACCGTCCGCTGAAATTTGAAGAGTTCGAAGCGCTGGCACCACAAACCATCTACGTTTCCGCAACGCCAGGTAACTATGAGCTGGAGAAATCCGGTGACGATGTTGTGGATCAGGTGGTGCGACCAACCGGGCTACTGGATCCGGTCATTGAAGTCCGTCCGGTGACGACGCAGGTAGATGATTTACTTTCCGAAATTCGTATTCGCGCGGCGATCAACGAGCGTGTGTTAGTGACCACGCTGACCAAACGGATGGCGGAAGACCTGACGGAATATCTGGAAGAACACGGCGAACGCGTGCGCTACCTGCACTCCGATATCGACACCGTTGAGCGTATGGAAATTATTCGCGATCTGCGTCTGGGCGAGTTTGACGTGCTGGTGGGGATCAACCTGTTGCGTGAAGGGCTGGATATGCCGGAAGTCTCATTGGTAGCGATACTCGATGCCGACAAAGAGGGCTTCCTGCGTTCTGAACGTTCGCTGATACAGACCATCGGGCGCGCGGCGCGCAATATTAACGGCAAAGCCATTCTCTACGGCGATAAAATCACGGCGTCGATGGCGAAGGCCATTGGCGAGACGGAACGTCGCAGAGAGAAGCAACAACAGTACAACGAAGAACACGGCATCATCCCGCAGGGGCTGAACAAAAAAGTGGTCGATATTCTGGCGCTGGGTCAGAACATCGCGAAGACAAAAGCGAAGGGGAGAGGGAAGTCTCGCGCAGGGGCGAAGTCTGAAGTGGTTGAGCTGGACATGACGCCGAAAGCATTGCAGCAAAAAATTCATGAGCTGGAGGGGCAAATGATGCAACATGCGCAGAATCTGGAATTTGAAGAAGCCGCGCAGATCCGCGATCAGTTGCACCAGTTACGCGAATTGTTTATTGCGGCGTCTTAGGGTACTTCGCTGTAGGCCTGATAAGACGCGTTAGCGTCGCCATCAGGCCTACCGATTTAACCGAGCGCTTGTACCGCTTTCTCCAGTGCGCAGTGCAGCAACTGACGATCATGGCGATACGGAATGTCGCTGGCCTCCAGAATCTCCTGAATCACAATTCTGTCGGTGATGGCTGAGACATCAACTTTCGGCCCGACCACGACCGCATCAATCACTTTCTTCCCGACATACTGCTCCATAATGGCGAGCTTATCGACAAGGGATAAACTGGCGGCGGGCAAACTCAACTCGCGCCCCAGGTTACCGATATACACCATCGGCGCAGGGGTACGGCGTAACGCCTGCGCCAGGTCGTCCAGCAGCAGGATAGGCATCAGGCTGGTGTAAAAACTGCCCGGCCCAATCAAAATCAGATCCGCTTCGCTAATGGCTTGCACGGCCTCGCGGGTGGCAGGGACTTTCGGCGACAGCATCAACTCTTGCGGCGGCATGGACAACTGGTCGATATTGACCTCGCCGTACACTTCATGCCCCTGGGAGTCGATCGCCATCAGATCTACCGGCAGTTCCGACATCGGAATTAAATGCGCATCCACTTTCAGCAAATTACGAATTAAATTGATGGCCTCAAGAGGCCGTACGCTAAGGTGATCCAGCGCCTTTAACATCAAATTTCCGAGGTTATGCCCGGAAAGTTCGCCATTACCGCCAAAACGATACTCAAACATGGCCGAAGCGACGCTGGGTTCAGTAATTAACTGGTTCAGACAATTACGCATATCGCCCCAGGCAATACCGCCTTCTGAACGGCGAATACGTCCTGTTGAGCCGCCGTTGTCTGTCGTCGTAACAATACCGGTCAGGCGTGAACCTAATGGCGAGAGTGAAGAAAGAACGCGTCCTAATCCATGCCCTCCGCCGAGAGCCACAACACGGTCGAGGTCTGCCAGCGTGCGATTGCGCATATAAATTCCTGGTGTCAAAAGATCTGCATTACAGTAGCGCAAATCGCGGGTTTTCAGCAATTAGCCTGGTGGGCTGAGTAGAAATAAAATCTTGCCTCCTACCTCTTTATGGCGAGGGGTAAGGTACAGCAAAATGATGTATATCAATGCAAAACTGTGGTTTTTGCTTATTCTGTAGCGAAAGTGCACGATCGTGACGCTATATATATGATTATACAGCGTAAGTGTAGATGGCGTAAAAAACGTTTACACGCTAGTATCGGCATAACCACAATAAACACTCTAGCCTCTGCACCTGGGTCAACTGATACGGTGCTTTGGCCGTGACAACGCGTAAACGTGCTTGTCACCAGGGCGCAGGAAGAAATGACTCCGCCTCCCGTATTTGGAAAGGTGTACATGGGCTCACAACTTACCGATGCTTTCGCGCGTAAGTTTTACTACTTACGTTTGTCGATTACCGATGTGTGTAACTTTCGTTGCACCTACTGCCTGCCGGATGGCTACAAGCCTGGCGGGGTCACCAATAATGGCTTCCTGACCGTCGATGAAATTCGCCGGGTTACGCGTGCATTTGCGAACCTGGGCACCGAGAAAGTGCGTCTTACGGGCGGCGAACCGTCCTTACGTCGTGACTTTACCGACATCATCGCCGCCGTGCGTGAAAATGCCGCGATCCGCCAGATTGCTGTCACCACCAATGGCTACCGCCTGGCGCGTGATGCGGCGAACTGGCGCGACGCCGGGCTGACCGGCATCAACGTTAGCGTCGACAGCCTCGACGCCTGTCAGTTTCATGCCATTACCGGGCAGGATAAATTTCAGCAGGTGATGGCGGGAATCGACGCCGCCTTTGACGCCGGATTTGAAAAGGTCAAAGTTAATACCGTGCTGATGCGTGATGTGAATCACCATCAGCTGGACACCTTCCTTGCCTGGATTCAGACGCGCCCCATCCAACTGCGTTTCATCGAACTGATGGAAACGGGGGAAGGGAGCGAACTCTTCCGTAAACACCATATTTCTGGTCAGGTGCTGCGTGACGAACTGTTGCGTCGCGGCTGGCTCCATCAGCTACGCAAGCGCAGCGACGGCCCGGCACAGGTGTTCTGTCACCCTGACTATGCCGGTGAAATTGGTCTTATCATGCCGTATGAGAAAGATTTCTGCGCAACCTGCAACCGTCTGCGCGTGTCGTCAGTGGGTAAACTCCACCTGTGCCTGTTTGGCGAAGGTGGCGTCAGTCTGCGCGATCTGCTGGAAGATGACGCTCAACAGCATGCGCTGGAAGACCGCATTTCTGCCGCGCTGCTGGAGAAAAAACAGACCCATTTCCTGCATCAGAACCAGACCGGAATTACGCAAAATTTATCGTACATTGGTGGATAAACGCTAAAAGGAGATTTCAGATGAGTCAGGTAAGTACTGAATTTATCCCAACCCGTATCGCTATTCTTACGATTTCCAGCCGTCGCGGCGAAGAAGATGACACGTCAGGCCATTTTCTGCGTGATTCCGCGCTGGAAGCTGGCCATAAAGTGGTCGATAAAGCGATCGTAAAAGAAAACCGTTACGCCATTCGCGCCCAGGTTTCCGCCTGGATTGCCAGCGACGACGTGCAGGTGGTGCTGATAACCGGTGGGACCGGGCTGACTGAAGGCGATCAGGCGCCGGAAGCGCTACTGCCGCTGTTTGACCGGGAAGTTGAAGGGTTTGGCGAAGTGTTCCGCATGCTCTCTTTTGAAGAGATTGGCACCGCGACGTTGCAGTCTCGCGCGGTGGCCGGTGTGGCCAACAAAACGCTAATTTTCGCCATGCCGGGTTCCACCAAAGCGTGTCGCACCGCGTGGGACAATATTATTGCGCCGCAGCTGGATGCCCGCACGCGTCCGTGCAATTTCCACCCCCATTTGAAGAAATAAGTATGTCGCAACTGACCCATATTAACGCCGCTGGCGAAGCGCACATGGTGGATGTCTCCGCCAAAACGGAAACCGTTCGCGAGGCGCGCGCGGAAGCCTTTGTCACGATGCATAGCGAAACGCTGGCGATGATCATCGCTGGCAGTCACCATAAAGGCGACGTTTTTGCGACCGCCCGTATTGCCGGGATTCAGGCCGCCAAACGCACCTGGGAGCTGATCCCTCTGTGTCATCCACTGCTGTTGAGCAAAGTGGAAGTACAACTGCAGGCGGAACCGGAGCACAACCGTGTGCGTATCGAATCTGTCTGCCGTTTGACCGGGAAGACCGGCGTGGAAATGGAGGCGCTGATCGCGGCATCTGTTGCGGCGTTGACCATCTACGACATGTGCAAAGCCGTGCAAAAAGACATGGTGATTGGCCCGGTACGTTTGCTGGCGAAAAGCGGCGGCAAGTCGGGAGATTTTAAGGTGGATGCCGATGATTAAGGTGCTTTTCTTCGCGCAGGTGCGCGAACTGGTCAATACCGATGCACTGGAGCTGCCAGCTAATTTCGCCACGGTGGACGCGCTGCGTCAGCATCTGGCGGCACAAAGCGATCGTTGGGCGCTGGCGCTGGAAGATGGCAAACTGCTGGCTGCGGTTAACCAGACATTAGTCAGCTTTGATCAACCGTTGGTTGACGGTGATGAAGTGGCGTTCTTCCCGCCAGTGACGGGAGGCTGAGATGGCTGAAACGCGAATTATTGTCGGGCCTGCCCCGTTTAGCGTAGGGGAAGAGTATCCCTGGCTGGCGGAACGCGATGAAGATGGTGCCGTCGTTACGTTCACCGGGAAAGTCCGCAATCATAATCTTGGCGACAGCGTGAAGGCGCTGACGCTGGAGCACTATCCCGGCATGACGGAAAAGGCGCTGGCGGATATCGTCGATGAAGCGCGTAGCCGCTGGCCGCTGGGGCGTGTGACGGTGATTCATCGCATCGGCGAATTGTGGCCAGGCGATGAAATCGTTTTTGTCGGCGTGACCAGCGCGCATCGCAGCAGCGCGTTTGAAGCCGGACAGTTCATTATGGATTATCTGAAAACGCGTGCGCCGTTCTGGAAGCGTGAGGCGACGCCGGAGGGCGACCGCTGGGTCGAAGCGCGTGATAGCGATCAACAGGCGGCGAAACGCTGGTGAGATAATGTGATACGCTTAGTGACAGGTATCACTTTCAATCAGGAGATTATCATGGACCGATTTCCACGATCCGATTCTATCGTTCAGGCGCGTTCTGGCCTGCAAACCTACATGGCGCAAGTCTACGGCTGGATGACCTGCGGTTTACTGCTGACGGCGTTTATTGCGTGGTATGCCGCCAATACGCCTGAACTGATGATGTTTATCTTTTCCAGCAAAATCACCTTCTTTGGTTTGATTATCGCTCAGCTTGCGTTGGTGGTTGTGCTGTCTGCGATGGTGCATAAACTCAGCGCCGGGATGGCGACCACGCTGTTTATGCTTTATTCCGCGCTGACGGGATTAACGCTGTCGAGCATTTTTATCGTCTATACCTACTCTTCCATCGCCAGCACCTTTGTGGTCTCGGGCGGCATGTTTGGTGCGATGAGCCTGTACGGTTACACCACCAAACGCGATCTCAGCGGTTTCGGCAACATGCTGTTTATGGCGCTGATTGGTATTGTTCTGGCGTCGTTAGTCAACTTCTGGCTGAAAAGCGAAGCGCTGATGTGGGCGGTGACCTATATCGGGGTGATTGTGTTTGTCGGACTGACCGCCTACGACACGCAAAAGCTGAAAAACATTGGCGAGCAGATCGACGTCCGTGACAGCGCTAACCTGCGCAAGTACTCCATACTGGGCGCATTAACGTTGTATCTGGACTTCATCAACCTGTTCCTGATGCTGCTGCGTATTTTCGGTAATCGCCGTTAATTGCTGTTATGCCGGATGGCGTTCGTACTGAACGCCATCCGGAAAAAATCACTTCGCCATCGCCTTTTCGTTTTTTGCCCGCAATTTCTTCGCCCGACTCTCCAGCACCAGATAACAGATCAGCGCCAGCAGCAGCGGAATAAAATAATAGAGCACCCGCCAGGCGAGCAGGGCGGCGATAATCGTGCCCTGAGAGGTATGTTCTCCCGCGAGAAGGGCGATAAAAACGGCTTCCAGTACCCCTATCCCTGCCGGAATATGCACAATGACGCCTGCAATACTGCTCACCAGTAACACGCCAAGCACAAAGAAATAGTTCACGGTCTGACCCATTAACAGCCAGATGATCGCCCCCATCACCATCCAGTTAATGCTGGAAATGGCCATCTGTGCGAGGGCGAACTTCCAGGAGGGCAACACCAGCTTTTGTCTTTTGATGGTTAGATGTCGATGCTTCGCAAAGGCGCAGCACCACAGATACAGCGTAATGATCGCAAGCAACGCCACGCCCAGAATACGCAGCGTATTTTCATCGACATACCAGTGGTCAGGCAGTTGCACCACGCCGAAGGTAAAGATCAGTCCCCCCAGCACGATGTAACCCAGCCAGTTGGTGGCAATGCTGAGTGAAAAAATCCGCGTGATCGTGCTGCCCGGTAAGCCGAGACGGGAATACAGTCGGTAACGCATCCCGATACCGCCAACCCAGGTACTGAGGGTCAGATTGAAGGCGTAACAGATGAAAGAGACCAGCATCACCTGCCGCTTTGCCAGCCGGTGCCCACAGTAGAGGCGCGCGAGCAAATCATAACAGCCGTAGAGTAAGTAGCTGACGATCACCAGCCCGACAGCGCCTGCCATGGCAATCCGGTTGTAATCGCGGACAACCGTCCAGACCTCGCTCCAGTTGACTTTGCTGGCGTAGACCACCAGCAGTACGATGACGGCAATAAAAAACAGCCAGGTGAGGATTTTTTTAGCCCGCCGCCAGCGCGCACGCAATTTAGCCATCAGGGTTTGCCCCCCGTATCTTGCGCTTCGACCCGGTCCTGAGTTTCCATCGCTGGCTGGGCTGGTGGTTCAACCCGTGTTAAATGCGGAGTATGGGCCGGAAGCCAGCCGACCAGCGCGGGGAAGTGACGTAAAAAGTGGAACGCCAGTACGCTTTTGGTGAGATTCCACCAGGTGCGTTTAGGCAACATCGATTCATCAACTTGTTTGCAATCATCGGCAATGATCGTGCTGAGATTGTCGCGTAACGTCTGGTTAAAGGTCCGATCATGAATGATGATGTTCGCTTCCAGATTGAGCGACAGACTGAGCGGATCAAGGTTACTGGAACCTACGGTTGCCCAGTGGTCATCCATCAATGCCACTTTGCCATGCAGAGGGTGACGGTGATATTCAAAAATCTGTACGCCACCTTTGACCAGATAGTTGTAGAGCAGCCGTGCGCCGACTTTGACAATCGGCATGTCGGGTTCACCCTGCACGATAAGCTTTACGCGCACGCCGCGTCGGGCCGCGTTGCGCATCGCATGCAGCAGGCGATAACCCGGGAAGAAATAGGCGTTCGCAATCATCACTTCGCGTTTTGCCTGAGTGAGCATTTTCAGGTAATGGCGTTCGATATCGTCGCGGTGCTCGCCATTATCGCGCCAGACAAACAGCGCCTGCGCTTCGCCAGGGTGGCGATTTTCTTCCGCGCGGTGATGGCGGCGCCACCAGCGGCGTGCTGCGCTCTGTCCCGGCAGGTTCTCCAGCTCAAATTGCAGAATATCCGCCACAATCGGCCCTTCAACCCGAACGGCGTAATCTTGTTTGGCCTCGGGGCCATAGTCGGACATATGTTCGGCGGAGTAGTTAATCCCGCCAACAAAGGCGATCCGGGCATCGATCACCACAATTTTTCGGTGCATCCGGCGAAAAAGATTGGTGCGCATACCCAACAGGCGGGGGCGGGGATCGTAATAGCGAAAAATAATCCCTGCCGCCGTCAGCGCTTCAACAAAAGGGTCGCTGAGATCCGGGGAGCCGTACCCGTCCAGTAACACCTCGGCGTGTACGCCGCGTTGGGCGGCATTGAGCAGGGCCGCGTGCAGTTGTCTTCCCACTTCATCTTCAAACCAGATAAAGGTTTCCAGAATAATTTTCTGCTCCGCCTGGGCGATGGCGTCAAACACGGCAGGGTAGTACCGATCGCCGTTCTCCAGTAACTGAATCTGATTACCTTCACGCCAGCCGCATTTCATAGATGAATCTCCGCACTCAGAGGCGCATGGTCAGATAAATGTCGCCAGTGATGTAGCGGTAGCGCCATGGGAGCGCTGGCGTTGGCGTTTTTGACATAAATGCGATCAAGGCGCAGTAACGGCAGGCGCACCGGGAACGTTCGCGCCGGGCGACCGTGGGCGCGGGTGAAGATCTCCTCCAGGCCCGCACGGGTTTTCAACGGACGGTTAGCGTGTTGTCGCCAGTCATTAAAATCCCCGGCGACAATCACCGGTTCGCCAACGGGGAGGCTGTTTACCCAGTCGGCCAGCATGTTGAGCTGCTTCTGGCGATGGGTTTCACGCAAGCCCAGATGTACGCACATGACGTGGATCGGTCGGCTCAACTGCGGCGGCATAATGCGGCAATAAAGCACGCCGCGTTTTTCGCTGTTGCCAACGGAGATGTCACGATTTTCATAATGTTCAATGGGATAGCGAGAGAGCACGGCGTTGCCGTGGTGCCCCTCCGGGTAGACAGCATTACGCCCGTAAGCGAAATCACGCCACAGGGTGTCGGCGAGAAACTCGTAATGGGGGGCATCCGGCCAGTTTGCAATGTGCACGGAGTGAACGTTATGGGCACCCATCACTTCCTGCAGACAGACAATATCCGCACTGACGGTCCGCACCGCATCCCTCAGCTGTGGCAAAATAAAACGCTGGTTAAACGCCGTGAACCCTTTGTGAGTGTTGATGGTGAGCACGTTGAATGAAAATTGCTGCGTTTGTCCGGGCATAATTCTCCTGTTCACGTCACTTTCCTGAATAAAAATAGTGTAGTCGTCGTCACAAAAAGATGCGGTCTTACGGAATTTTCCGTAAAGTCCGGTACTCTGAGTTATTAGACAAAAATCCTTCAGGAGAATGGCCATGAGGTGGCAACAACGTGTTCGTGTCACAACGGGTCTAAGTTGCTGGCAGATTGTGTTGCATTTACTGGTAGTGGCGTTGCTGGTGATGGGCTGGATGAGCGGTACACTGGTACACGTGGGGCTCGGGCTTTGCGTGGTTTACGGCGTGACGGTTTTGCTGATGCTGGCGTTACAACGCCACCATGAACAGCGCTGGCGTGACGTTGCGGATGTACTGGAAGAGCTCACCACAACCTGGTATTTCGGCGCGGCAATGATTGTGCTGTGGTTGCTGTCTCGTGTTTTGCAAAACAACGTACTGTTGGCTTTTGCGGGGCTGGCAATCCTTGCCGGACCCGCCGTGGTTTCGTTACTGGCGAAAGAGAAAAAGTTACATCACTTTGCGTCTAAACATCGCATACGCCGCTGATCCCGTTGTGGCTGCTATTACCAGTAGCGGCCACAAACTTCCCCAGACAATCTTCAAACTCGCATCCTTCAGGTAAATCTGCTTGGTGATATCCGTAAAGTGGCGGATAGGGTTTATCCACGTTAAATTCTGCAACCAGACCGGCATATTCTCGACCGGGGAAACGTACCCCGAAAGCAAAATCGCTGGCATCATAAAGACAAACACGCCGATAAACGCCTGCTGCTGGGTGGCGCACAGCGACGAGATCAACAGCCCGAAACCGACCAGCGACAAACCGTAAATCACCATCGTGAAGTAGAACAGGGCCAGCGAACCAGCAAAGGGAATTTGGTACGCCCAGATGCCGATGCCCAGCACGATAGTGGCCTGACCGGTGGCAACAATCAGCGCAGGGACGGCTTTGCCGATAAAAATTTGCCAGGTGGTCAGAGGGGACACTAACAGTTGATCCAGCGTCCCTTGCTCGCGTTCGCGGGCAACGGAAAGCGAGGTTACGATCATCACGCCAATGGTGGTGATCATAGCGATCAGTGACGGCACCACGAACCACTTATAGTCCAGATTCGGGTTGTACCAATTTCTCACAACCAGCTCGCTGTTGTTGGGTTTAGGTTTACCGTCCATCAGCTCCTGCTGATAATCTTTGACGATTTGCTGCAAATAGTTGGCAGCGATTTGCGCGCTGTTGGAGTTTCGCCCGTCAAGGATCAACTGCATCGGCGCCTGCTGGAAGGTATCCAGATTACGCGAGAAATCCGCCGGGAAGCGTACCAGCAACAGCGCTTTCTGGGTATCGATGGTCGGTTGGATCTCTTGCGGGCTATTGAGCAGCAGAATATGCGTAAAAGCTTTGGCGCGGGCAAAACGTTGGGTCAGCTCGACCGAATGCTTGCCGTTGTCTTCGTTATAAATAGCGATGGTGGCGTTGGTGACTTCCAGCGTGGCGGCAAAGGGAAACAGAATAACCTGAATCAGCACGGGCACAATCAGGATCGCGCGGGTCTGCGGCTCGCGCAGCAGCGATTGCAGCTCTTTGCGGATTAACGTCCATAAGCGATGAAACATGCTCTTCTCCCTAATCCAGCCGACGTTTGGTTTTGAGCCACGTCAGACCAATAAACATGACTGCCGAGGCGATTAAAAACAGGACGTTGATCATCAGCACCACCGGGATATTACCGGCCAGAAACAGACTTTGCAGGGTACTGACGAAATAGCGCGCCGGGATAATGTACGTCACCGCGCGGATCACCGCGGGCATGCTGTCGATCTGGAAGATAAACCCCGACAGCATAATCGAGGGCAAAAAGGCGGCATTCAACGCCACCTGCGCGGCGTTAAACTGGTTACGGGTGATGGTAGAAATGAGCAGTCCCATCCCCAATGTGCTGAGTAAAAACAGGCTAGTGATAAAAAACAGGATCAATAGCGAACCGCGATAGGGCACGCCGAGAATAAACACTGACACCAGCATACAGAGCAGCATTGCCAGCATCCCGAGGAAGTAATAAGGGATCAGCTTGCACAGCAGCAATTCCACGCGGGTGACTTCGGTGGAAAGTAGCGCTTCCATGGTGCCGCGTTCCCATTCGCGCGCGATCACCAGTGAGGTGAGGATGGCGCCGATCACCGTCATAATGATGGTGACCGCCCCGGGGATAATAAAATGCTGGCTGATGGCGGCCGGGTTAAACCAATAGCGGGTCTGTACGTCAATCAACGGTTTAAACTCTTCCCCGCGATCTTCCGCCCGCTGCATTTGCCAGATCTGCCAGATACCCTCGACATAGCCTTGCACAAAGTTTGCCGTGTTCGGCTCGCTGCCGTCGGTGATCACCTGAATCGGGGCGGTATCATTGGCCCGCGCCATTTGCTGAGCGAAATCGACCGGGATCACCACCAGACCGCGAATGCGCCCGGCCTGCATCTTTTCGATAAGCTCATGACGGTTATCGCTGATGGTGGCGTCGATATAGGGTGAGCCCGTCATGGTGTGCGTAAAGTCGAGCGCCTCTTCACTCTGCTGCTCAAGCAGGATCCCCACCCGCAGTTTGCTGGAGTCGAGGTTGATGCCGTAGCCAAAAATAAACAGCAGCAGCAGGGGGATCAGCACCGCAATCAGCCAGCTGCTGGGATCGCGAACGATCTGGCGCGTTTCTTTAACGCACAGGGCGCGCACCCGGCGCCAGGAGAGTACGGTGTTACTCATGCGTATGCTCCTTGTCCCAGTCGTGAATGAGGGTGATAAACGCGTGCTCCATCGTCGGGTCCGGCGTGTCGTTGTCGGCGGTCTGCGCTTTCAGGTCATCCGGGGTGCCGCTGGCGATCAGTTTCCCGCGATACACAAGCCCTATACGGTCACAGTATTCCGCTTCATCCATAAAGTGGGTGGTGACCATGACCGTTACGCCTTTTTCGACCATGCTATTGATATGCAGCCAAAATTCGCGGCGGGTGAGAGGGTCTACGCCTGAGGTCGGCTCATCGAGAAAGAGAATATCTGGCTCGTGCATCAGCGAGCAGGCCAGCGCCAGGCGCTGTTTAAATCCCAGAGGCAGTTCATCAGTGGCATGCGACGCAATGCTTTTCAGGCCAAAGGCTTCGCTCATCCGCGCAATTTTTTCGTTTTGCGCGCGTCCCCGCAGGCCGTAGACGCCGGAGAAGAAACGCAGGTTTTGCTCCACCGTCAGGTTGCCGTAGAGGGAGAATTTTTGTGCCATATAGCCCAAATGCTGACGCGCCTTGCCCGAGCTGACTTTCAGGTCCATATCCAGGACCAGCGCTTTACCAGAGGTCGGCACCAGCAGACCACACATCATTTTAAATGTGGTGGATTTCCCCGCGCCGTTGGGGCCGAGCAGGCCAAAAATTTCTCCGCGCTTGACGGCAAAATTCACCTGGTCGGTTGCGGCAAAATCCCCAAACTTTTTGGTCAGTTGCTTTGCTTCAATCACTGTCTCGCCGGGCGTTCCCTCCACCGTATGCAGGATTGCGCCAAGCGGGGATTCTGACGTGCCCGCCCCGCCGAGCAGATCAATAAACGCATCTTCAAAGCGAGGCGCAGTTTCATCAATCGCGATTTCCGGCATCCCTTCGCCGTTGCGAATATCGTCAGCCGTGGCCTCTTTTTTCAGGATCAGACGGACGGATTTTCCCTGAATCATGCCATCGCTGACCTGCGGCAGTTTTAACGCCTGCTGCAACAACTTGCGGTTGTTTATCTGCGGACTGCTGATTAAGAAACTGCGGCCCGCCATGGTTTGCGTCAGTGCCGTCGGTTCACCCTGATAGAGAAGTTCACCTTCGTTCATCAGCAGCACGTCGCGACACTGTTCGGCTTCATCGAGATACGAGGTGCTCCACAGAATCAGCATTCCGTCGCCCGCCAGCTCATGCACCATTTGCCACAGCTCGCGTCGTGAAATCGGGTCCACGCCGACGCCGGGTTCATCCAGCAGCAGAACCTTTGGCGCTCCGACCAGCGTACAGGCCAGCCCCAGCTTCTGTTTCATCCCGCCGGAGAGCTTACCGGCCAGCCTCCCGGTAAATGGGCCGAGCGAGGTGAATTCCAACAGACGCTCAAACGTTTTTTTTCTCGTCTCGCCGGTGACGCTGCGCAGATCGGCATAGAGGTTAAGGTTCTCCATGACGGTCAAATCTTCATACAGGCCAAATTTTTGCGGCATATAACCGAGCACGGCATGCAGCGCGCTGTCGTCGCGAATCGGATCAAACCCAATCACTGAAGCCTGGCCGCCGTCGGGCTTCAGTAGTCCCGCCAGCATCCGCATCAGGGTGGTTTTCCCGGCACCGTCCGGCCCCACCAGCCCCGTGACATAGCCCGCGTGAATCGTGCAGTCGAGCGGAGCCACGGCGCACTTTTCCATTCCCGCAAAGCGTTTAACCAGTCCGTTTAGCGTAATGACGGCGTCATTCATGCCGCGCCTCATTACCGAACTTCAGCGTCACCGGCATCCCCTGGCGTAACGCATCATCGGCATCCGTCACCACAATGCGCAGGCGATAGACCAGATCGGTGCGCAGATCCGGTGTCTCGACGGTTTTCGGGGTGAATTCTGCGGTCGGAGAAACAAAACCGATTTTGCCGTGATAGGGCTTATCGGGACGACCATCGGTATAGAGCAAAATTTCTCGACCCGGCGGTACCTGGCTCAGGTTACGCTCATCGACGTAAGCGCGAACCCAGACCGGACGCGTCAGCGAGAGGGTGAGAACCGTGCTGCCGGAATTCAGCATACTGCCCGGCTCCACGGCGCGGGTTAACAGCGTCCCGTCAGAGGGGGCGACCAGTGTGGTATCCCGCAAGTCGAGTTCGGCTTGCGCCAGTTGCGCCTGCGCCTGTTCAAGGCTGGCTTTCGCCTGGGCGATATCCTGTTGGCGGTTACCGGTGCGGTACTGGCTCAGTTTGTCCTGCGCTGATTTCAGCGTTGCCTGCGCCTGGTCACGGGAGGAGCGGGCGTTTTCCAGATCGTTGGCGGAGATCGTACGGCTTTTCCACAATCCCTGCTGACGTTGGTAAAAGTTCTGCGCGTAGTCAAAGGCGGCCTGCGCCTGTTTGACGGCGGCGGCGGCCTGGGCAATCTCTTCATCGCGATAGCCTGCCAGCATCAGATCATACTGCGCTTGCGCGACGGAAACGCCCGCTTTGGCCTGCATTAATGCGTTTTCATACGGCGCTTTATCGAGCGTGCCCAGCACCTGCCCGGAGGTGATGGTATCGCCTTCGTCAACCGCCAGTGAAGAGAGTCGGCCGCCGACGCGGAAGCTTAAATTGACGGTGCGAATGTCCACATTACCGTACAGCGTCAGCCCGTTATCCTGCCGACTTTGGTACCACCACGTTCCACCAGCAATCACGGCGACAAGCACCGCCACGGCCAGTCCGATAACGACGGGTTTCTTCATGAGTCCAGACTCCTTTGCGTTAAACCTTGCAGAATGAGATCGATATGACAGGTGATCGTCTGGTAAATCAGCGCGGTTTTCTCCTCATCAAATTGCGACCAGCCTGTGCGCTTGAGGATCGTTTCCTTCCCCAGGCGAAACGCCAGCACTTCCCCTAACAGAGCATGGGTATGCAAAATGGTTTGGGTATCTTCGGCATCACTGCCGGTATAGGCCGCAATCAGCCGCGTCAGATGGGTATGCAGTGGGGCGATAACCTGATGGTGTATCAGTTGATAGGCCGCCGTTGGGGAGAGCTGCTCGCGCGAGATGAATTTGCTGAGATTCACCGTGTCTTCCTGCGTCAGCAGCATAATCATGTTCTTACAGGCGCGCAGAATCAGCTCGCGCATCGCACCGCGATCGGGCTGCGGCTGGGCGAAGAGCTGTTCCGCCTCCTCGGCGTGGGGGCGAAACTGCCCGCCAATAAAGTCGGCAATCCACTGGGCGCAGGCGAGGTAGAGATCGTCCTTTGAGCCAAAATAGTAGGTAATGGCGGCGATATTCTGCCCGGCCTGTGCGGCGATATCCCGGGTGGTGGCATGCAGGCCATATTCACCGAACTGCGCAAGGGCAGCGGCAATCAGCTGGCTTTTTGCCTGTTCGCCTTTGGTCGTCATGGTTGAGGTATTCATGGCATGACCTAAGTATTAATCAATCGATTGATTAACATTATGACTGATTTTTCAGCTTGTCCAGTCCGGGCGTTATTTTGTTTCTTGTATGCTCCGGGATAATTTATGCGGTGCGTCACAAAAACTGCTACACTCCGCCCCTTCATGACATTGTGGTTTTTGTCATCTCTTTTTCGAGTATCTCCCTGAAAACTACACCGGGAACGGTCGGGGCGGTTCGGAGTAGTTATGTCTTTTGATTCCCTGGGTTTAAATCCTGATATTTTGCGCGCCGTTGCAGAGCAGGGCTATCGTGAACCTACCCCTATTCAGCAGCAGGCGATCCCTGCGGTGCTGCAAGGCCGCGACCTGATGGCCAGTGCGCAAACCGGTACGGGTAAAACGGCGGGCTTTACGCTGCCGCTGTTGCAACATCTTATTTCCAATGAACCGCATGCTAAGGTACGTCGCCCGGTACGTGCGTTGATTCTGACCCCGACCCGCGAACTGGCCGCGCAAATTGGCGAGAACGTACGGGATTACAGCAAATACCTGAACATTCGTTCGCTGGTGGTCTTCGGCGGGGTCAGCATCAACCCGCAGATGATGAAACTGCGTGGCGGCGTAGACGTGCTGGTGGCAACCCCAGGCCGTTTGCTCGATCTGGAACATCAAAACGCCGTCAAATTGGATCAGATTGAAATTCTGGTGCTGGATGAAGCTGACCGCATGCTGGACATGGGCTTTATCCACGACATTCGTCGCGTACTGGCTAAATTGCCTCCGAAACGTCAGAACCTGCTGTTTTCCGCGACCTTCTCCGACGACATCAAAGCGCTGGCTGAAAAACTGCTGCGTAATCCGCTGGAAATCGAAGTCGCGCGTCGTAACACGGCGTCCGAGCAGGTAACTCAGCACGTGCATTTCGTTGATAAGAAACGCAAACGTGAACTGTTGTCGCAGATGATTGGTCAGGGCGACTGGCGGCAGGTGCTGGTCTTCACCCGTACCAAACATGGCGCCAACCATCTGGCGGAACAGTTGAATAAAGACGGCATTCGTAGCGCGGCCATCCACGGCAATAAATCACAAGGGGCGCGTACGCGTGCGCTGGCTGATTTTAAATCCGGCGACATTCGTGTGCTGGTCGCCACGGATATCGCGGCGCGTGGACTGGATATTGAAGAACTGCCGCACGTGGTGAACTATGAATTGCCGAACGTGCCGGAAGATTACGTCCACCGTATCGGTCGTACCGGGCGTGCTGCGGCAACCGGTGAAGCGCTGTCGCTGGTCTGTGTTGATGAGCACAAGCTGCTGCATGACATCGAAAAACTGCTGAAAAAAGAGATCCCGCGTATCGCGATGCCGGGCTATGAGCCGGACCCTTCCATTAAAGCGGAGCCGATTCAAAATGGTCGCCAGCAGCAACGTGGTGGTGGCGGCGGCGGCGGTCGCGGCCGATCCCCACAGGGGCAAGGTCAGGGCGGTGCAGGCCGTGGTCAGCAGCAACCGCGTCGTTCAGAAGGTAGTGCGCCAAAAGCCGGGGCCAAACCTTCGCGCCGGTCAGGTGATGCGAAACCGGCAGGCGATAAGCCGCGCCCGCCACGCCGTCCGCGCAGACTGTCTTCCGCAGAGTAATGCAGTAAACGGGAAGCCCGACCGAATGGTCGGGTTTTTCTTTTTGCGACCCGTCTAAGAAAGTGCCACAATAGTGGCTGTTTATACAGTATTTCAGGTTTTCTCATGGCATTGACCGCCGCGCTAAAAGCGCAAATTGCTGCCTGGTATAAGGCGCTTCAGGAACAGATCCCCGACTTTATTCCCCGTGCGCCGCAGCGGCAGATGATTGCTGATGTTGCTAAAACGCTTGCCGGGGAAGACGGGCGGCATCTGGCGATTGAAGCGCCGACCGGCGTCGGGAAAACCCTCTCGTACCTGATCCCCGGTATCGCCATCGCGCGCGAAGAACAAAAAACGCTGGTGGTGAGTACCGCCAACGTCGCCTTGCAGGATCAGATTTACAGCAAAGACCTTCCCCTGCTGCGAAAAATTATTCCCGATCTCCGTTTTACCGCCGCGTTTGGGCGCGGGCGGTATGTGTGTCCGCGCAATCTGGCGGCGTTGGCCAGCACCGAACCTGACCAGCAGGATCTGCTGGCGTTTCTTGACGACGAACTCACACCGAACAATCAGGAAGAGCAAAAGCGCTGCGCCCGGCTGAAGGGCGATCTGGACAGTTACAAGTGGGATGGTTTACGCGATCATACCGATATCGCCATTGATGATTCACTGTGGCAGCGTCTGAGCACCGACAAAGCCAGCTGCCTCAACCGTAACTGCCACTATTACCGCGAATGTCCGTTCTTTGTGGCGCGCCGTGAGATTCAGGAAGCCGAAGTGGTGGTGGCAAACCATGCGCTGGTCATGGCGGCAATGGAGAGCGAAGCGGTCTTGCCGGATCCGAAAAATCTGCTGCTGGTGCTGGATGAAGGGCATCATCTGCCCGATGTCGCACGCGATGCGCTGGAAATGAGTGCTGAAATCACGGCGCCCTGGTATCGCTTGCAACTCGATCTGTTTACCAAACTGGTGGCGACCTGTCTGGAACAGTTTCGGCCGAAAACCACGCCGCCGCTGGCTAACCCTGAGCGTCTGAACGCGCACTGCGAAGAGCTGTATGAACTGATTGCCTCGCTGAACGCGATTCTGAATCTTTATATGCCCGCCACCCAGGAGGCAGAGCACCGCTTCTCAATGGGCGAATTGCCCGCAGAGGTGATGGAGATTTGTCAGCGGTTGGCGAAACTCACCGAAATGTTGCGCGGGCTGGCGGAACTGTTTCTCAACGATCTCTGCGAAAAAACCGGAACCCACGACATCGTACGTCTGCATCGGGTGATTTTGCAGATGAACCGTGCGTTGGGCATGTTCGAAGCGCAAAGTAAGCTGTGGCGTCTGGCGTCGCTGGCGCAATCGTCAGGCGCGCCGGTGTCCAAATGGGCCACCCGCGATACGCGCGACGGGCAAATGCATGTCTGGTTTCACTGTGTCGGCATTCGCGTCAGCGATCAGCTGGAAAGGCTGCTCTGGCGCAGCGTGCCGCATATTGTGGTGACATCAGCCACGCTACGTTCGCTGAACAGTTTCTCTCGCTTGCAGGAGATGAGCGGACTGAAAGAGAAAGCGGGCGACCGTTTCGTGGCCCTCGACTCGCCATTCAACCATGTTGAACAGGGGAAAATCGTCATCCCCCAAATGCAGTATGAGCCGCTTATTGATAACGAAGAGCAACATATTGCGGAGATGGCGGCCTATTTTCGTCAGGAGCTTGAGAGCAAAAAACACCAGGGCATGCTGGTATTGTTTGCCAGTGGCAGGGCGATGCAACGGTTTCTTGAGCATGTGACGGATTTACGCCTGCTGTTATTAGTTCAGGGCGATCAGCCGCGATACCGGCTGGTGGAGTCGCACCGCAAGCGGGTGGAAAATGGCGAACGCAGTGTGCTGGTGGGTCTGCAATCTTTTGCGGAAGGGTTGGATCTGAAAGGCGACTTGCTCACCCAGGTACATATTCACAAGATTGCTTTCCCGCCCATCGACAGTCCGGTGGTGATTACCGAAGGGGAGTGGTTGAAAAGCCTGAACCGTTACCCCTTTGAAGTGCAGAGTTTGCCCAGCGCGTCGTTTAATTTGATCCAGCAGGTGGGGCGATTGATCCGTAGCCACGGCTGCTGGGGAGAAGTGGTGATTTACGACAAGCGTCTGTTGACCAAAAATTATGGGAAGCGTTTACTGAATGCGTTACCCATTTTTCCGATAGAGCAACCTGTCGTGCCAGACGTTATAGTAAAAACAAAAGCAAAAGCAAAAGCGACTCGCCGCAGACGGCGCTAATGGTGTGCGCACCCCCGCAAGGAGTTTTCGATGGATTACCGCAAAATCATCAAAGAGGTTGGGCGAGGTAAAAATCATGCCCGCGATCTGGACCAGGACACCGCGCGCGGCCTGTATACCCATATGCTAAAAGGGGAAGTCCCTGACCTGGAAATGGGCGGCGTACTGATTGCGCTGCGCATTAAAGGAGAGGGCGAAGCCGAAATGCTGGGCTTCTATGAGGCGATGCAGAACCACACTATTCGTCTGACGCCGCCAGTGGCAAAACCGATGCCTATCGTGATCCCCAGCTATAACGGGGCGCGTAAACAGGCGAACCTGACGCCGCTGTTGGCTATCCTGCTGCGTAAACTGGGTTTTCCGGTGGTGGTTCACGGGGTGAGCGAAGATCCGACCCGCGTATTGACTGAAACCATTTTTGAACTGTTGGGAATTACGCCGACCCTGAGCGTCGGTCAGGCGCAGGCAAAACTCGACGGACACCAACCGGTGTTCATTCCCGTCGGCACACTGTGCCCGCCGCTGGAAAAACAGCTGGCGATGCGCTGGCGAATGGGGGTGCGTAACAGTGCCCACACGCTGGCGAAGCTGGCGACGCCTTTTGCAGAAGATGCCGCCTTACGTCTTGCCAGCGTTTCTCATCCGGAATATGTCCCACGTGTGGCGAAGTTCTTTGGTGACATTGGCGGACGCAGTCTGCTGATGCATGGCACCGAAGGGGAAGTGTACGCCAATCCGCAGCGCTGCCCGCAAATTAGCCTGATCGATAAGCGTGGAGTGCAGGTGATTGTGGATCGCCAACGTGAGATGCCCGAGGAGCCGGTGCCACTCCCTGTCGCGAAAGATCCAGAAACCACGGCGCGTTGGATTGAGCGCTGTCTGGCGGGTAGCGAACCGGTTCCTGACGCGTTGAAAATTCAAATGGCCTGCTGTCTGGTGGCAACCGCAGAGGTGGAGACACTGACTGAAGGTCTGGCACGCGTCGCTCAGAGTTTTTAACCGATTCAGGTAAAAAAAAAAGCCCGTCCAGTGGAGGACGGGCAAACAAAGGGTAACACACAGGTCTATGAGGGTTGGAGCAGGGCGTCTGTTGGCATACAGACAAAAAATTATTTGTAGATAACCGCAGTACCGCTCATTTTGTTGTTGCTGTATGCAGAGGTAATGCTATAGCCGTTGGCGCCAGCCGCCGCCGCTTTCTCAGCCAGTTTCGCTTCCAGACCGTCCAGGGTGGTGGCGCCTTCCGCAGAAACTACACCGATTTTATTCATGTCTTGTGCTTGTGCAGCCGTCACCGGCTCGGCAGCGAAAACGCCAAATGAGAGTCCAGACAGAGCGATAGCGGCAACAGCATATTTGATGGTTTTCATAGTTAATTTCTCGCAGGTTATTCTGTTAGTAAGACGATGTTCCGTCGATGTGATAAGTATCACGTTATTTAGCGAGAGATAAAATCGAATAGAATTGACGGCGTTAATCAAAAATATTGAATGACAAATAACTTATTGATTATTAATAAATTCAGATTATGCCTTTACAGTTCCTGATGCTGCGGTTTACAGAGCGAAGGATAACGGCACATTTTGCTACGCAGTTCGCCAAAAACCGTGAGCGTAAAGAAAAATGCGTCACGCGATTTTTTCGGTAAAGATAAGTCAACGTAACTGGCTGTCTTTCGATCCTCTGCGATTATATCCTGAGAATGTTTCGTTTCTTGAATCTTTCTCCTGCTGGCAGGTGAGGCATAACCTGACGCCCGGAACCGCTTTGCGTCGGGCTTCGGGAATCGGATCGCCACACTCTTCGCATTCATGCAGACTTTCCCCCTGGGGTAATTCCCCGCGAACGCGTGCGACAGCATCTTCAATGGTATTGTTGATCTGCTCATTCACGGCGTCGTCATTTGCCCATCCGGATGCCATAAGCCGTTACCTCCACATTCATTTCATAGGGTAATTGTAGTGAATGTGGGGGCAATAATCGCACCGTCAAGACAGCGTCTTCTCAGATTTCAGACCATTCACGCAGCAGATTATGGTAGAGGTTGAGTAAAGAGAGGATCTCGTCACTTTCGCCGTTGCGGCTTTTGAGCGACTGGATATTTTTGTCCAGTTCAAACAGCATGGCGCGTTTCTTATCATCACGGATCATCGACTGGACCCACATAAATGATGCAACGCGGACTCCCCGCGTTACCGGAGTGACGCAATGCAGGCTGCTGGAGGGATACAGCACCACATCGCCGGCCGGTAACTTCACCGCATGCTGCCCGTAAGTATCGTTAACGATCAGTTCCCCGCCGTCATAGCTCTCCGGTGAACTCAGGAATAAGGTGGCGGAAAGATCGGTGCGCATCCAGCCGCTTTCCGGATGGCTGCGTACTGCGCCATCAACGTGAAAACCATAGGTTTCATTATTCTGATAGCGGTTAAACAGCGGCATGGAGATTGTTTTCGGCAAGGCGGCCGAGAAAAACAGGGCACTCTGGTTGATGGCTGACAGTACCGCCTTCTGTAAGGCGATATACAGCTCGCTGCCGGTATCAACCTGCTGGTTATTTTTAACCTGAGCGCCCTGAGCGCCAGTGGTTGCCCGGCCATCGATCCAGTCAGCCTGCTCGAGTTGTTGTCGACATTGCGCGACGCCTTGCGGCGTTAAAACGCCCGGAATGTGATACATCATGTGCGATTCTCCGAAAAGTGGGGCCGGGGCCCCACGCGATGCAAATCAGAAATGCATATTGGCTGTGAACAAGAAGGTTCTCGGTTCACCCGGATGATAACGGTATCCGCTCTTGTTAATCGAGGAGACATAGTCAGTATCAAACAGGTTGTAGACGTTCAACTGGAAATCGAGAGTGCGGTTCACGCGGTATCCCAGTTTTGCATCCGCGACCCAATAGCCTTCGGTATAAGACGGCGTGCCTACCGCACCGTCGGAACCCCGGTGCATACTGCCGATATAGCGCGCGCCAGCCCCGACGGAGATATCATTGGTGGCCTGATATTGGCTCCACAGCGTAAAGGCGTGTTCTGGCGTATACGGCAGGGAAGAGGAGCCATCCTGCGCGACATCTTTTCCGTCGCGGATGGTGGCGTGTTGTTGGGTGTAGCCGCCGATAACCTGCCAGTCCGGCGTGATGTTTCCGGCCACGGAAAGTTCATACCCTTCTACGCGCTTTTTCCCGTACTGGGAATACGTCCCGTCGTCGTTCTGTTCAACTTCATTTTCGATATCGGTACGGAAAATCGCGGCGGTTAACAGCAGACGTTTATCCAGCACTTCCCACTTGGTGCCAATTTCGCTGGTTTTCGCTTTTTGCGGTTTGAAGTCAGTACGGTTAGCGCTGTTGCCGCTGCCGCTCTGGGCGAGGGCAAAGTTATTTCCCCCTGGCGGTTGCTGAGAAATGGCGTAGTTAACATAAATATTGCCGTTGTCCGTCAAATGGTACAACGCGCCTGCTTTCCAGTTCACCAGGTTACCTGATTTCGCGGTGTCCACTGTCGTGACCGGGGAACCTTTCGCTGCGCCCGCCGGGCACACCACCGCGCCGCGTCCAGTGGCGCCACAGGCGGTGGCGCTATCGTACTCGGTACGGTAATTATCGAGTCGAATGCCGCCGTTGAGTTCAACGTCGCGAGTGATTTGCAGGGTATCGAACGCGTAGATGCCGAAGGTGTCGGTCTGGCCGTTGGCGTTCGCGCCATTACGGGTCAGTCCGCCAATGTGGACGTTGCTATTTGGGTTGTAAATATTGACCGGAGGCGGCGTCAGAGGATTAACACCGTAGTTGGTTTGAGTTTCGCGGGTAAATTCGATACCCGTGCTGATGTCGTGTCCGATGGAGCCGGTATAAAACGTTGACGTCAGATTGGTCTGGTTGGTCAGGATCTTGTTGCTGACATCTTTGGTATTCGCCACGCGGGACCAGGTCCAGGAGTCAACGTTGCTGTCAGGCTGCGTGATGTTTGATGCGCCGCCCATCACGGCGGTCATCAGATAATCCTGTTTGACGCGCGACCAGCGTGTGGTGTTACGCAGGGTGGTGCTGTCAGTCAGGTCATGTTCGAAACGCATCGTGGCGGTGTCGGTCGTGGAATCGTCGTAGTCAGAATCCGTGCCGTAAAAATTGTGCGTATCCACTTTGCCAGAACTGTTGAGCGCGGACGTGCCCGCAGAAGGCGCGGAATAGCCCGGTAAACCAATGGTCGGGATCCCCCCGTCTGGCGTGTTGTGCTGGGTCACGTGCAGATAGTTCAGATACAGACGAGTAGGCGTACTCAGACCGAAAGCGACGGAAGGGGCGACGCCGTAACGTTCATTTTTAACGTTATCGCGGCCTGCGTCGTGCGTTTTTTCACCCATCAGGTTCAGGCGCGCGGCGGTGGTTTCGCCTATCACCTGGTTAATATCCAGCGTACCGCGGCGGAACCACGCGCTCCCCACGCTGGCAGAAGCATCAATGCCCGAGTCGGTACGGGGCTGTTTGCTGATCATATTGATCGAGCCCGTCGGTGCGCTACGGCCGTAATCGGTCCCGGACGGACCTTTGATCACTTCTACCTGTTCGGTATTGAAGGTATCGCGCGTGACGCTGCCAATGTCACGCACGCCGTCAATGTAGATGCTGTTTGAGGTATCGGCGCCACGCATATAAACCGCATCGCCAGTGGTGGAGTTACCGTTCTCGCCTGCAAAGAAAGCGCCAACGCCGGGCACGTTTTTCAGGGCGTCGGTCAAATTGGTGGCGCCCTGATCTTTAATCACCTGTTCTGAAATCACCGTCATTGTGCGCGTGGTGTCCGCCACCGGGCGCGAGAATTTCGGGTCGGCGGATTGCGTCGGGGCGTAAAGCGACGGGGTGGAGGCTTCCACGACTAACGTATCATCCTGTTTCTTTGCCTGTTCATCTGCGGCGACAGCGTGTGCAACAGGTGAAAGTCCGATGCACAGACCGGCAAAAAACGTGAGCGAATGGAAGCTACTGGAAGGCAGGTTGCGATTTTTATCCATGTTAATAAGCGACTTTTTATTATTTGATTGATATTTCCACACCGCGAAGGGGACATCTCTGCGGATGTCATGCCACTGCAGGTCTCGCCGGTGTGAAATCGTAAGTGATAATGATTTTGATAAGGATTATCACTTGGCGCGACTTTCTATCATTCATTCGTAAAAAAATAAATACATTTATTTACATGGTCTTCAAATTTCACACGAGGTGTTTACAAATTAAGCGAATATTGAAGAAGCGAAAGGGCGGCAGGAGAGGAAGAAAACTGCATCCAGGATGAATGCAGTTGAGCAGGTAACAGCGTTATTTGTAGATGGTTGCAGTGCCGTGCATCTGATTATTACCGCCAGCTGAGTTAACCACAAAACCTTTAGCGCCTTGCTCACGCGCTTTTTCTGCCAGTTTATCTTCCAAATCGCTCAGGTTAGTTGCCCCTGAAGCGGAAACGGTACCAGACGCTCTTAGCTGTCCGGTTTCTGGACTGGTGATTGGCGGTGCGGCAAATGAGGCAAACGTCAGGCCGGTAAGTACGGTGGCTGCAAGTAAAGTGAGGCATTTTTTCATGATGACTTCCTCTGAGAAACAACAGGTAGTGCCTGATAAGTTTAGGACGTCAGAGGACGACAATTAACGCAAAAAATCGATGAAGATCTGCTTATTTTTTGAACGATATATATTGACGAATATTGACAAATCAAGGACATAAATATTTCTTATTTGGGTAGCTCTGGCAGTAAAATTTATGCGTTTTGTTGATAACCGCCTGCAGTAGTAAAGGTTTTCGCAGTGTAAGCATGTTTACCCCGTTGCGTTATACGGGTATCTTACGCCGCTGTTAAAAGGAGAATGCCATGTCCCCCCAGAAACCGGGATTACACCCCCGTAACCGTCACCACAGTCGTTACGATCTCGCGACATTATGCCAGGTCACGCCCGAGCTGACGCAATTCCTCGTTCGCACGCCAGGCGGCGAACAAAGCGTTGATTTTGCCAACCCGCTGGCAGTAAAGGCGTTGAACAAAGCGCTGTTAGCGCATTTCTACGCCGTGACGAGCTGGGATATTCCGGACGGTTTTTTGTGTCCACCGGTACCGGGGCGCGCGGATTATATTCACCATCTGGCGGATCTGCTCGGTGAGACGACGGGGACCATTCCAACCACGGCGAGCATACTGGACGTGGGCGTGGGGGCGAACTGTATTTACCCGCTGATTGGGGCTCATGAATATGGCTGGCGCTTTACCGGAAGCGAAACCAGCGATGAGGCGCTTGCCAGCGCCCAGGCGATTATTAAGGGTAATCCGGGGTTAACCCGGTCTGTCCGTTTGCGTCGACAAAAAGATCCCACGGCGATTTTCAACGGCATTATTCACAAAAATGAACAGTTTGAAGCCACCCTGTGTAACCCCCCGTTCCATGATTCGGCCGCTTCTGCGCGTGCTGGCAGCGAGCGTAAACGCCGTAACCTCGGGCAGGATAAAGACGATGCGCTGAATTTTGGCGGGCAGCAGCAGGAGTTATGGTGTGAAGGCGGTGAAGTGGCGTTCATCAAAAAAATGATCGCGGAGAGCCAGGCGTTTGGCCGTCAGGTGATGTGGTTTACCACGCTGGTCTCGCGCGGTGAGAATTTACCCCCGCTGTATCGTGCCTTAACGGATGTTGGCGCGGTCAAAGTCGTTAAAAAAGAGATGGCCCAGGGGCAAAAGCAGAGTCGCTTTATCGCCTGGACCTTTATGGATAACGATCAGCGTCGCCGCTTTATGACGCAGAAACGCTGACCGGCCTAGAGCGTCGGTTCGTCAGGCGGTAGAGGTTCTGCCGCCGCTGTCCCCCCGGTCGGTGCCGGTAGAACCTGATAGGTTTGTACCGGCGTACGGATATGGGCGAGGTCAAAGTGCTTTTTGACCTGAGCGTCGAGTGCGAAGCGGACAGTCCACTGCTTCAGCGGCAATGTGGTAAACGATACGCGCAGCGTAAATGACGTATTGGTTAAGCCCACAATGCCGGAGAATGACGGCTCGCCAATAATCAGACCACGCACATCCTCTATTTCCATCACCGCTGCGACGGCGTCTTTCAGCGCCTGGTTCGCTTTGTCGGCATCTTCATGACGATCCACATCATAGTTCGCCACGACCGAACCAATGCCGCGTACAAAGTTGGCGAAGGTGGTAATCGATGACCACGGAACAATATGATAAGCCCCGGTATCCTGACGTACCCCCACTGAGCGAATAGACATCCGTTCCACCGTCCCGGTTAATGGCCCGATCGTCACCAGATCGCCGGTGTTCATGCCGTTTTCAAACTGGATAAAGATCCCGGTAATAATATCTTTCACCAGCGTTTGCGAGCCGAATGAAACCGCCAGCCCCAGCGCCCCGGCACCTGCCAGTAACGGCGCGATATTAACCCCGATTTCCGAGAGCACAATCATGATGGTGATGGTACTGATGATCACCGCCAGCGCATTACGAAACAGCGTAAGCAACGTACGCGTGCGGGCGCTGGGCAGCGGACGCCCGTGGACATCGGAGGCCAGACGGTTTTCTATCAGACTGGCCAGTACGGTCCAGCCAATGGCAGAGAAAAACAGGATCAGCGCGATGCGGATCAGGATATCAACCGTTTTTTCACCCGCGCCGTAATGCAGCCAGTTCCAGAAATCGAACAATCCCCAGGCGTTCAGCAGCAACATGGCGGCAATACAGACCGTCAGGAATCGCGCCACTTTCAGCGCCATGGAGAGCCAGTTATTGAGCCGTTTTTGCAGCTCGGGGTAGTTCCGCTGCATATCGGGAGACAGGGTGATGGTTTTGGCTATCCAGCGAGAGAACACCCCGGAGATAAACGCGGCGGCGCCAATAATGATCAGGCTGCGCACCGTGGCACCCATCATAAATTTCAGGCTATTGCCGGGATCAAACAGTGAAAAGAAAAACAGCACGATGAAATAGGCGCTGGCCAGCCAGTGCCACACCAGGGCAAAAGCGCGGATAAACAGACTAAAAAACGCCAGCGAACGCTCCGCCAGATCCAGCAGATGCTCGGTGATCTCCCGCTTGTTTTTGAAGATCAGATACAATGCCCATAAGGTGATGCACAGCATGATGATGACGTTGGCCATCGCCCCAACCTGGACATTCACCTGGTTGGAGATAATGGGGACGGCGACAATCAGCCCATACCCAATCAGGCTGCTGAGCGAACTTAAACGTCGGTTCCAGTAGCGTGCTCCGGCATCCTGAAGATTAAATGGACGCAGATCTGGCACGCCAGGGCAAAATATCAGGCGCAGGATCGCCTTGAAAAATTCAATCAGCGCAAACGCATTGAGAAACAGACTCTGCTGAAACGCGATGGTCCGGCTGCCGGCGTTCATTTTGTCGCTCAGTATCTGCCCGACAAATAACGTCAGCGCCAGCAGGAGCAGGTCGATAATAAAGGCGCCGACAATCATCGCGGGTAGCTGTAGCCAGTTACTGCGATCGCGGTTTTTGTTACGCGCCCACTGACCCATTTTGCGGTACAGCGGCAGCGTACACAGGCGGATCACCCAGTAAAAGGTGAAGACGGAGGCCGCCAGCATTAAAAAATGGGTCAGGGCATTTGTAAACGATTGTGAATTGAAGGGTTTGTGCGGGGCGTCGGTAATATTGCGATAGAGCTGGGCAAACTTCCCGGAGAGGGCATCGCCGTATTGGCGACTGATGTCAGTGACATTCTCCAGCACGGTTTTTTCTTCGGTGAGCGTAGGGGGCGTGATTTTAGGCACCGGCTCTGCGGGAGGCGTCTTCGCGACTGACCGTAACTGCGTAATCAATTCTTTACGCGACGTCTCATTTTCCAGCACGTCCGCGAGCGCTGCATAGGCCGCTTTCTTTTGTTCGACATCAGGTTCCGTTGTGGGTGCCTCGCCCGCTTGAGACGGCGTGCCCGTCGTTACGCCGGGTATCACGACTGCATGGGCGGGAGCGCCCAGTAGAATGAAGAGGATGAACAGAATCCACCGCATGACTCCTCCAGTGAGAAAGTAAAACAAAAAGATAAGTATAGAGGATGGGGGAGGAGGGATTTGAAATGGGAAAATTCGCAGGGAACCTCCCTTCCAAAAGAAGGGAGGTGGGAGCGGGGATCAGGAGACGTGCTGTAAAAATTCCTGTAAACGCTGACTGGGTGGATTTTCAATCAGGGTTTGTGGGTTGCCGTCTTCCGCAATGCGGCCTTTGTCGATAAAGATCAGACGTGAGGCCACTTTCTCGGCGAAGCCGATCTCGTGCGTCACGATCACCATCGTCATGCCTTCTTCCGCCAGATCCTGCATCACTTTCAGCACTTCGTGACGCAGTTCCGGGTCGAGCGCAGAGGTTGGTTCATCAAACAGCATCATCTTCGGTTTCACCGCCAGCGCACGGGCAATCGCCACGCGCTGTTGCTGACCGCCGGAAAGCTCTGAAGGGTAGTGATGAGCGCGTTCCGCCAGCCCGACTTTCGCCAGTAGCTCTTTGGCCTGTTTCTCCGCGTCCTCTTTTTTCGCACCGCGCACGCGCTGTGGACCGAACATGACGTTTTCCAGCGCCGTCAGATGCGGGAAGAGGTAGAACTGCTGAAACACCATCCCGGCTTCCTGGCGGATTAAGCGCTCGTCCACCTTCGGATCGTTGACTTTCAGGCCATCGACGATCAGATCGCCGGAGGTGATTTCTTCCAGCTTGTTGATGCAGCGCAGCAGGGTGGATTTACCGGAGCCGGAAGGCCCGATAATGACGACCACTTCGCCCTGACGGATGTTCAGATCGATGTTATGCAGCACCTGGGTTGGACCAAAATGCTTAGAGACGTTTTTAAATTCAATCACAGGATTTTCATCCTTCTTTCCAGACGACGCAGAATAAAGCTCAGTACCAGCGTAATGATCAGGTAGAACACCGCAACGGCGCTCCAGATTTCCAGTGCGCGGAAGTTACCGGCAATGATCTCCTGGCCCTGACGGGTGAGTTCAGCCACGCCGATCACAATGAACAGTGAGGTATCTTTAATGCTGATGATCCACTGGTTACCCAGCGGCGGCAGCATGCGGCGCAGCGCAAGTGGCAAAATGACATGACGAATGGTCTCTGTACGAGAGAGTCCAAGCGCCAGTCCAGCTTCGCTGAAACCTTTATGTATTGAGAGCACGGCCCCACGCGTAATCTCTGCGATGTAGGCGCCTGAGTTGATCATAATGGTGACGACGGCGGCGCTGAACGGGTCAATTCGCAGATCGTTAAACGCCATTGGCAGTGCGAAGTAGATAAACATCACCTGCACGACGATGGGCGTACCGCGGATGACCTCAATAAAGACCAGCGCGACGTGGTTGGCAATCCAACCGCCATAGGTGCGCGCAAACCCTGCTGCCAGCCCGATAACCAAACCGCCGGCCAGACCGAGGATCGAGATCCACAAGGTCATTTTGGCACCTTCAATGAGAAGCGGAATGGCGGGCCAGATGGCACTCCAGTCAAACTGCATATGTCGTTCCTGTTACCGTGGTGAAATTATTCAAACGCCCATGTTGCCGGATGCGGACAGGGGCTAAAACGTAGGCCCGGTAAGCGCGAGCGCCACCGGGCACGACGAGCCGATTTTCAGGCTGTTTTATTTAGGTTCAGTACCGAACCATTTTTTGTAGATTTCGTTATAAGTGCCGTTATCACGCAGCGTCTTCAGCGCGCTGTTCACTTTCTCGCGCAGTTCATCGCTGCCTTTCGGGAAGGCAATACCGTACTGCTGTGCTTCCAGAGACTCACCGACCGCTTTGAACTTGCCGTTGCCCGCAGTTTTGATGAAGTACAGGATGTTCGGCGTATCATGCAGAACAGCGTCTGCGCGGTTGGTGCCCAGCTCCATATACGCGTTATCGATGTTCGGGAACTGACGCAGGTCTTTGGTTTTGATGTTGGCTTTCGCGTAATCAACAGAACCGGTTCCGCTCTTCACGGCAACCACTTTACCGTCGAGGTCTTTAACGCTTTTTACGTCGTTATTGTCAGTTTTCACCATCACTAACAGACCACTTTTGTAGTAGCCATCAGAGAAGTCGATCGCTTTTTTACGTTCTTCTGTAATGGTGATGCCCGCCAGCGCCAGATCGATATTTTTGGTTTGCAGCGCAGGGATGATGCCGCTGAAATCCATCGGTTTCAGTTCATAATCCAGCTTCAGTTCTTTTGCTACGGCGGCCCACAGGTCCACATCAAAGCCAACGTATTTGTCGCCCTGTTTGAATTCAAACGGAACGAACGCGGTGTCGGTTGCGACAACCAGTTTCTTATCCGCGGCATGAGAGGACACCGCAAAAGCCAGGGTAAGTGCTGCCAGTGAAACTTTTAATACAGACTTCATAGCATTTCCTTTTTTATCCACGGGGCGATCCCCTGCGAGAACAAACAGTGTTATGAAAAAAACATGCCAACTTTGCAACTCATTGTTTTAACAGGCATGTGTTTTATGTCGTTGCACAATGAGTGTGGCAAAGCCGACGCTTCGCACCATTTTGGGGCACTGAATTAGTGCAAAATTGTCCTGGTGCAAACGGTATGACTATTTAGCGTAAAAATTGTTGTTAAAACAATCTCTCGTTAACGATTGTGTGAAGTGATTATTACAATTAATTCACTTTTGCAGGGCGGGAGGATCCTTTGGTGCACTATAAAAGTGCAAAACCCCCGCCAGAGCGAGGGTTATTAGAGGGATTACTTATGACGTGCTTATTCGATGTTGGATTCAATAAACCACAGGAATTTGTCGAGATCGCGAGAGGCGGCAGTGAAGATATCCGCGGTGTCTTCATCTTTCGCTTCGCTGATGGCTTTACGCACATCGTTGGCGACCACTGCATAGCGATCGGCCAGCTCTTTCAGGTGATCCTGTACGGTATGGATATCCAGCGGGTAGCTTTTCAGCGGTGTTTTGCTGTTAATGACTTGCGTTGTGCCTAATGCCACGCCACCCAGCTGTACTGCGCGTTCAGCCATCGTATCAAGGTGATCGGTCAATGCAGTACGGAAGCCATCCAGCATTTCATGTACGGCAATGAAATTGGCACCGCGCATGTTCCAGTGGGCCTGCTTGGTTATCAGTGACAGGTCAATAAACTGGATCACCTGACGATTCAACAGCTCGATTGTCGCTTTCTTATCGCTGTCAGAGACATCGTTACGGGTATAAAGCAGATTAGACGCTTTCGTTTTTACCAATTTAGCGGTACTCATAATCTCATATCCTCTTGATATTTTGTGTCCCAGGTAATTAACGAAACTAAGTATAGCAGCAGATTTAACGCCTGCTTTTTTGGTTGTACCTATTGCATTAATAGCGCGGATGGCGGGAAATAAAAAAACAGTTAAAAATCAATGTGGTGATTCTTTTGTTGCGTGTCTGTTGTTTATTTTTGTCAGGAAATGAAAATGAGAATAAATATGCCAATGAGAACGCCAGGAATAAATGAATATCAGAGGGTTCAGCCAGGAGAATATTCTGCATGATGATGCACATCATGCAGAACGGTAATATCAATTAATATCGACCTGCTCAATTTTGGTTTCACGACGCAGGGTGAGCGTTGAGCCCATTGATGCCGCAATGATGGCACCTAAGGCCAGCGTCTGTACCAGCGTCAGCGTCTCCCCCAGGAAAATCATCCCGGACACGGCGGCCAGGGCAGGCTCCATACTCATTAGCGTGCCAAATGTGCGCGTGGGCAGGCGTGTCAGCGCAATCATCTCCAGCGAGTAGGGCAGTGCTGTGGAAAGGACAGCCACAGCCAGACCTAATGGGATAATCGACCAGTGCCACAGGGCATCACCTGCCTGGATTACGCCAAGTGGCACAAAAACCATTGCGGCAATGAGTGAGCCTACCGCGACGGTGGCGGGGCCGTGTTCCTCTCCCGCGCGGTGTCCGGTGAGAATATAGACCGCCCAGCAGGCACCAGCCCCAAGCGCCAGTACCGCGCCGGTGAGATCAACATGAGACACATCCTGCCCCAGCGGTAACAGAAACCAGAGCCCAAGGACGGCCAGCGCCACCCAAATAAAATCAACGGGACGGCGTGAAGAAAACAGGGCCACCGCAAGGGGACCGGTGAATTCCAGCGCAACGGCGATACCCAGCGGTACCGTCTGGATCGACAAATAAAAGAGGTAGTTCATTCCCCCCAGCGACAGCCCATAAAACACCAGAGGAAGGCGCTGTTCTTTTGCAAAACGCAAACGCCAGGGTTTAAAGAACGCGATAAGGATTAACGTACCCAACGCGAGGCGCAGTGCAGTAACGCCCGGTGCGCCAACGAGAGGGAATAGCGTTTTCGCCAAAGAAGCCCCGCTTTGAATAGAGGACATGGCAATAAGTAAAACCAAGATGGGTAACCAGACTGGCGTTTTTCGTGACGACCCCGGCATCCTTTCTCCTGTCAATAAATGTGTAGAAAAGTAAAAGGGGGAGTGTAATGGAAATAACCCTCGGGCGGTTGAGTATTCGTTGAAAAAAAAATCCAGAAAATCCGTAAAATGGATGTTTGTTGATGGATTAATAATCTGCGTGATTAGGATTAATCTGGATGAAAGTGCCATATTTTGCGCGTAATAATGGTGCAATCATGCGAAAAAGTGATGTTATTTGAAAGAGATAGCGAGCTTTGGAAACGTTTTGTTACATGAAAGGCTTCGTTAGACATCGCGAATCGCAAAGAGTTTCTCATCAATATTTGATATATTTAAAGCTTAGGATTTACTTGAAGCACATTTGAGGTGGTTATGAAAAAAATTGCATGTCTTTCAGCACTGGCCGCTGTACTGGCTATCTCCGCAGGTACTGCTGTAGCTGCTACTTCTACCGTTACTGGTGGTTACGCTCAGAGCGATGCTCAGGGCCAGGCCAACAAAATGGGCGGTTTTAACCTGAAGTATCGTTACGAGCAGGACAACAACCCGCTGGGCGTAATTGGTTCCTTCACCTACACCGAAAAAAGTCGTACCAACAGTGCAGGCGATTACAACAAAACCCAGTATTACGGCCTCACCGCAGGTCCGGCTTACCGTCTGAACGACTGGGCAAGCATCTACGGTGTAGTTGGTGTTGGCTACGGTAAATTCCAGGAAACGAATTTACCGACTGACAAAAACGACACCAGTGACTACGGTTTCTCCTACGGTGCCGGTGTTCAGTTCAACCCGATCGAAAACGTTGCTCTGGACTTCTCCTACGAGCAGAGCCGTATTCGTAGCGTTGATGTTGGTACCTGGATCGCGGGTGTTGGTTACCGCTTCTAATCACGACGGTGATATGAAAAATCCGCCTCTTGGGGCGGATTTTTTTTGTCTGAAAATGGCGAAAACGACGGGGGGATATCTCATCCCCCCGTTCGGTCATCACGATTTGGTGTCGAAGATGTCAGTGCCAAGATGGTTGTAATCCACCTTCTGTAACTTGAAGTTGGTGATGAAAGTCGGCCCAGCCTTCTGCTCAGAGATGAAACGGTATTGGGTCGTGATCTCTTTTGCGCTGATCCCGGTCCATTGTGCGAAAAAGCCCAGGAAGTCATTGGCGGAACGGCGCGCTTTGATTTTGCGGTGGGCTTTATCATCGCTGGAGATCACCATAAACGGCACCTGGAAGTTCTGCTGGAACTGATCATCATGCGCCAGATATTGCACCTCTTTTCCACGCTCTTTAAACGCCAGACCGTGATCGGAGAAATAGACCATCGAGAAACTGCTGCCGCTATTGCGCAGCTGGTCGTACAGCTGGCGTAGCAGGTCGTCAGTTTGCGTCATGGTGTAGAGATAGCAGGACGTCTCTTTTGACTGCACGAATTCCGCGTATTTACCTTGCGTACGATCGCAGGCCTGCGGATGAGATCCCATTAAATGCAGGACAATAAGCTGCGGCTGCGTATGCTCGGTTTCGAGTACCTGGGCGGTCATTTTTAACAGCGCTTCGTCACGCGCATTTTTGTTCGCTTCAAAGTTGCCGTCTTTCAGGAAATGCACTTCGTCAGCACGTTTCGCAATACTGGCGATAGCGGTGTCGTACTCGCCAATTTGCCCCTGATTAGAGAACCACCATGTCTGGAAACCGGCTCGGTTGGCCAGCGTCACAAAGTTATCCTGATACTGCGGTTGATTGTCCACCACACGGTTAAGCGTCAGGCCAAGCGATTTTTGTGTAGATCCGCTCGCAGCAACGTAATCCATAAAAATATTGCCGTTGACCGTGCTGGCGAAGGGGGTGTTATCCCAGTGGCCGCCAAACGCCCCCAGCGCGTCCCGGCGCGCACTTTCACCAATCACCACCACATAGGTATGGTATTTGGGTTTGACCGCTGTCACGGTCCAGGTGTCTTTCATACCGGCCAGTTTCGCCATCCGCGCCTGTTCGTCTATCACCTCATTGTTATTAACGATAACGTCTTTGACGAAGCGGAACACCGGGTAACCCGTATCCTTCAGTTTAAAGACGCCGCCCCATGCCAGGTTTTGTACGGGGGCAACAAAGAACGTGATGATGCTAAACAGCAGGCACAGGCTGTTGAGCGTATTCCAGGGTTTCTTTTCGGTCTCTTTTTTACGACGAATGGCAATCACGCCCAGCGCAAAGATGAAGACGCCCACCAGGTAGTTGTACCACGGGAAGATCGTCAGGATCTCGGTCGACTCTTCCACGTTGGTCGAATGCATCGCCAGCAAGGTATTGAAGTTGGGCGAACCGTATGCCTGACCGAACGGGAAATACATGGCGGCGATCAGTGAACACACGCCGACCAGCACCTTTTGCGTACGCGGCGCGCTACGCCAGAGCAGCAGCAATATGCAGGTAAAGGCCGCGCTATAGAGCAGGCTAAAGGGGTAACCCAGTGCGAGGTTAATCAGCAAAGATTGTAAAAAGTAAAAGGCCGTCCACGGGTTAATGACCCGGCTGCGGGCAATAAGCGAGTCTTTGAGGGTTAAATTCATATGCCACTATTACAAAAACGCCATGTGCTTACCCTGGCGCAAAGGGTTAATGCCTGCCTGAGAGTGCGTGAAGAGGATATCTGCGTGCCGCAATATATGCAGGGCTGCAAGAAGATAGAGCTTGCTCATGTTTAGGTCAACTACTACAGCGAAAATGTTTTGCGAAGGGGATAGCAAATCAGACAAAAAGAAGGGGTATTTGCGCTGAAACGATAAAATTAACTGTGGTGGAGAGAAGAATAAGGAAGCGGCGTACCGCGACGCCGCGTTAGTGTGAGGAGGGTTTATCCTGCTCTGGTTTGCCGTTGATCATTTCGCACAGCATTGAGATCAGCATTAACCGTACCTTAAAGGGAGAGTGACTAAACACGCGCATGCACCTCTTGAATTCGTTCATATAAACCTCCTGACTTCTCGATCCCATCAATCCTTGAGGGATGACTGTATTACATACAGATATAGCACAGGCTATATTATATAGCTATTGCTAAAACGTTAATTTTTTGTGCCAGGGCAACTCTGGTTTACAATGCATTTTCTTACATCAGATACAGTCAACGCGTCACAGTCATGGGGAAGCAGAATGAGTCGTCGCGCAGGTACGCCAACAACAAAAAAAGTGACGCAATTAGTGAATGTCGAGGAACACGTCGAGGGGTTTCGTCAGGTCAGGGAAGCGCACCGTCGTGAACTGATTGATGACTATGTCGAGCTGATTTCCGACTTAATCATCGAGGTCGGGGAGGCGCGTCAGGTCGATATGGCGGCCCGACTGGGTGTTTCACAACCCACCGTCGCCAAAATGCTTAAACGACTGGCCTCGGTTGGACTGATTGAAATGATCCCCTGGCGAGGGGTGTTCCTGACCCCGGAAGGGGAGAAACTGGCGCAGGAGAGCCGTGAGCGACATCAGATCGTTGAAAATTTTCTGCTGGTGCTGGGCGTGAGTGCGGATATCGCGCGCCGTGATGCAGAGGGAATGGAGCACCACGTGAGCCAGGAAACGCTGGAGGCATTTCGGTTCTTTACACAAAAAATCGGAACCGCATCTGAATGAGTCTTCCCTTTTTGCGAGCGCTCAGGCGCGATCGCTTTTTTCAGTTGTTGATGATTATCGGGATTGGCTTAAGTCTTTGTGTGCCATTTTCGCCTCGTCGTTGGCTCGCTGCCATTGACTGGCATACCATTATTACCCTCAGCGGTTTAATGCTGCTGACAAAAGGGGTTGAACTGAGCGGCTACTTCGATGTGCTGGGGCGCAGGATGACCCGCCGGTTTGCCACCGAGCGTCGTCTGGCGATGTTCATGGTGCTGGCGGCCGCTGGACTGTCGACGTTTCTGACCAACGATGTGGCGTTGTTTATCGTAGTCCCTCTCACCATTACCCTCAAAAAACTGTGCGCGATTCCGGTTAATCGGCTGATCATTTTTGAAGCGCTGGCGGTGAATGCCGGTTCACTGCTCACCCCCATTGGCAACCCGCAAAATATTCTGCTGTGGGGGCGTTCTGGCCTGTCATTTACCGCCTTTACCTGGCAGATGCTGCCGCTCGCTGTCGCAATGATGCTGACCTTACTGGTGCTGTGCTGGTTCTGTTTTCCGGCGAAAGCGCTGCAATACCATACCGGGACGCGCTCGCCAGACTGGCAGCCGCGGCTGGTGTGGAGCTGTCTCGGACTGTACATCGTCTTTCTGAGTGCGCTGGAGCTGAAGCAGGAGCTGTGGGGACTGGCAATTGTGGCGGCAGGATTTCTGATACTGGCGCGTCGCGTGGTGCTCAGCGTGGACTGGACGTTGCTGCTGGTGTTTATGGCGATGTTTATCGACGTGCATTTATTAACCCAGCTTCCCGCGTTGCAGGCGATTTCAGGCCATATCGGCACGCTTTCCGGGCCTGGACTTTGGTTGACGGCTATCGGACTGTCGCAATTTATCAGCAACGTGCCCACGACGATTCTACTGTTGAACTATGTACCGCCTACGCTGTTGCTGGCATGGGCGGTCAATATCGGCGGTTTCGGTCTGTTACCTGGCTCGTTGGCAAATCTGATTGCATTACGCATGGCAAACGACCGACGCATCTGGTGGCGTTTCCATCTGTATTCGTTACCGATGTTGGTATGGGCGGCGTTGGTAGGGTATGGGTTGTTGCTGTTGAGATAGCGCTTAGGCAGGATGTTGGCTGGCGTGTTAAAGGCCCGATAAGCATAGTGCTATCGGGCCTTTTTCATGGAATTAGTTCAGACGAACCGGCATACCAGAACGGTTCTGTACTGCCTGTTCAACGACTGACTGATCGACGTCAGGCTGACCGGTGATGCTTGTAATGCTCTTGTTCAGCGTAATCGGTACGATCTCGCCGCCTTCAAACTGAGCTTCAGTGGTCGACAGCGGGTTATGCACCTCAATGTAGCGGCTGCCGTCTGGCTCGGTGGTGGCTTTCACTGGTTCATCAATGAACTGAACGCGCGTACCGACCGGTACATTCTGAAACAGGAATTTGATGTCTTCGTTACGCAGACGCACACAACCGTGGCTCACGCGCAAACCAACACCAAAGTTGGCATTAGTCCCGTGGATGGCATACAGGCGGCCAATGTACAGTGCGTACAGACCCATCGGGTTATCCGGACCGGCAGGCACGACCGCAGGCAGCGGTTCACCCGCAGCACGGTATTCGGCGTGCATTTTTGCCGTCGGCGTCCAGGTCGGGCCTGCTTTTTTACGTTCCACTTTGGTGGTCCAGTTGATCGGCGTATCTTTACCTAACTGGCCAATACCAATCGGCAGCACGATAACGGTGTTGGTGCCTTTCGGGTAGTAGTACAGACGCATTTCAGCACTGTTGATGACAATACCTTCATGCACGGTATCCGGCAGGATCAACTGTTGCGGAATGTTCAGCACCGTACCGCCTTTCGGCAGGAAGGTATCCACGCCCGGGTTAGCTTCCAGCATGTTGGAAAGACCCATCTGGTATTGGGCAGCAAAATACTCCAGCGGCTGGGTATTGCCTTCCGGGACAGTGATGACCTGGTTTTGACCAATCACCCGGCTACCGTCTGTCGGTAGTGGATACGTAACGGCTGAAGCAGTGCTGCAAAAGCCAACAACTGCGAGTGCCGCCGCGAAAAACGTTGTCAATTTCATATTCATATTCATTTATGCGAGATTCATTGCCAGGCAGGCTATTGGGTTGAGAATTCTGTCGTGTTGGGAGCGCATTATATGTGCATTCGGGTTCACAGGGAAATCAGATGTGTACGAAATCACATTTTTCCCTTGATCTGACCTTTTGTTCTGCGTTCCTGCTCCTGACAATACGCGATCTTTTTTAATACTTGTGGCATAATATGCGGTTTGTCACATATTTTTCTCAGGATACGCCAGTGTTAGTTTCCAGCAACGTCACCATGCAGTTCGGCAGTAAGCCGCTGTTTGAAAATATTTCCGTCAAATTTGGCGGCGGCAACCGTTACGGCCTGATTGGCGCGAACGGTAGCGGTAAATCCACCTTTATGAAGATCCTCGGCGGCGACCTTGAGCCGACGCTGGGTAACGTCTCCCTCGATCCCAATGAGCGTATTGGTAAGCTGCGTCAGGATCAGTTTGCGTTCGAAGAGTTCACCGTACTGGATACGGTGATCATGGGCCACGCTGAACTGTGGGAAGTGAAGCAAGAACGCGATCGCATCTACGCGCTGCCGGAAATGAGCGAAGAGGACGGCTATAAAGTGGCCGATCTGGAAGTGAAATACGGCGAAATGGACGGCTATTCTGCCGAATCCCGCGCGGGTGAACTGCTGCTGGGTGTTGGTATTCCGGTAGAACAGCATTACGGCCCGATGAGCGAAGTCGCGCCTGGCTGGAAGCTGCGCGTATTGCTGGCGCAGGCGCTGTTCTCTAACCCAGACATCCTGCTGCTCGATGAACCGACGAACAACCTGGACATCGACACTATTCGTTGGCTGGAGCAGACGCTGAACGACCGTGACAGCACCATGATCATTATCTCGCACGACCGTCACTTCCTGAACATGGTCTGTACGCACATGGCGGATCTCGATTACGGCGAGCTGCGTGTTTATCCCGGTAACTATGACGAGTACATGACGGCGGCAACCCAGGCGCGTGAACGTCTGCTGGCCGATAACGCCAAGAAGAAAGCGCAGATTGCCGATCTGCAGTCCTTCGTTAGCCGCTTTAGCGCCAACGCCTCGAAATCTCGTCAGGCCACTTCACGTGCGCGTCAGATTGATAAGATCAAGCTCGACGAAGTGAAGGCCTCCAGCCGTCAGAACCCGTTCATCCGTTTCGAACAGGACAAGAAACTGTTCCGTAACGCGCTGGAAGTGGAAGCGTTGACCAAAGGCTTTGATAACGGTCCGCTGTTTAAAAACTTCAATTTGCTGCTGGAAGTGGGCGAGAAGATTGCCATCCTGGGTGCCAACGGCGTGGGTAAATCTACCATGCTGAAAACCCTGGTAGGCGACATGGCGCCGGATAATGGCACCGTTAAATGGTCTGAGAATGCGCAAATTGGCTACTACGCGCAGGATCACGAATATGAGTTCGAAAACGATTTGACCGTTTTTGAATGGATGAGTCAGTGGAAACAGGAAGGGGACGATGAGCAAGTTGTTCGTAGCTTCCTTGGTCGTCTGCTGTTCAGCCAGGACGATATCAAAAAGCCTGCTAAGGTGCTGTCCGGTGGTGAAAAAGGGCGCATGCTATTCGGTAAGTTGATGATGCAGAAACCGAATATTCTAGTAATGGATGAACCAACCAACCACCTGGATATGGAATCTATCGAATCGCTGAACATGGCGCTGGAGATGTATCAGGGCACGCTGATCTTCGTTTCTCACGACCGCGAATTCGTTAGCTCGCTGGCAACCCGCGTGATCGAAATTACGCCGGAACGCGTGATCGACTTCACCGGTAACTACGAAGATTATCTGCGTAGCAAAGGCGTCGAATAATCAGGCTCTAATACTGCCTGAGTAATGCCCAATGCAACATTGGGCATTTTTCCTGAGACCTTCCCCCGGCTTGCGGTCAGGGGAAGGTAACAAAACCCATACTTAACGCTTCGACACCGATGTTTCTTCCTGCAAATATTTCTTACCGACGTCCAGATACTGCTGCCAGTCGTAATGAAAGAGATCGTGAACCCCTTCCCGGTAGTGATAGTTCAGACGACTGTGTAACGGCTGTCCTGTTTTTGGCTGTTGGTCGGTCGTGAAAATATCATCGGTATAAAGCTGATAGACGCTTTTGGCGGCCACAACAGATAAAAACTCGCCTTTGGGGTCCGACCATTGATCCTCTTTCGCGCTGGCGACATACACCGGGCGGGGGGCGATCAGGTCGATCAACATATGCTGATCTACGGGTAACGCATCAATGTTGTTGGCATAGCTCGCGTATTTGGCCGAGAACCAGTGAGGGAAATCGGTGGTGATTGACGCCAGCGTTTCGCCATAGTTGCGGCGTGCCAGCGCCGCGCCGCCTTCACCGGCGTTGTTGGCGATGACGTAGCGAAAACGCAAATCATTGGCGCCTGCCCAGAGCGCCGTTTTGCCCAACCGCGAATGACCGATGACCGCCAGACGGTCGCTGTCGACATCCTTACGGGTCTGCAGATAATCCGCGACGGCGCTTAAACCACCGGCCCAGACGCCAATCGCGGAATAGTCTCCCACCGCTTCGCCGGGACGGCTGGTTTGAATAAAGCGTTGAAAATCAGCAGGGTTATCGGCGACGACGTCGCCATAATACAGGGTGGCAACACCAAACCCTTGCGACACGATGTCATCGAATGGCCAGCGATAGGCGCGCACGCCGCGCGAGGCGGGGGTGAAGGTATTGTGCAGCGTCGTGACCTGTGTGGGGTCGACTTTGCTGCCACAGACCAGCGGATTCGCCCATTGCGTGGAAACAGGCAGTGCAGGATCGAACGTCACTCCGTGGTTGCCGCAGAAGTTATACCCGACGAATACCGGCACCGGTTTGGTGGAATCAGGCATATACATCAGTAATTGCGCAGGCCGACCGTCCAGCGACAAATCCACCGTCTGCCAATAGCCTTTGGAAAGCGTTAAGGGATGCTTTGCCGATGTTTTTATGACTTTCACCTGCTTAAACGTGAAAGTTTTGCCGTACACGTTGTCATGAAACAGATTTAAAATTTCACTACGCCGCGTTGTTTCCCAGGCGAGTCTGGCATCCTTTGTGCCCGCCGGAATTGCCTGCGGCAGCGACAAGGAGCCTGTTTTGTTTTCATCATAATTGGGTTTGAAGCCTTCGGCGGCAAAGGCTGAAGGGGCAGTGAAGGCGGCAAGCGAGACAACGACAGCTAAGATAGTCTTGTTCATAAAAACTCCGTGAAGGGGTCCATTCATGTCCGACTCTCCCAAAGACGCCCGTCGTGGGCGTCTCTGTTGACAGGTAAGAACCGTACAAGATGGAACTCACCGTTGATGTCACTGCAATGTGGGGAGGCAAAAATGCGCATCGTCCCGTGAAACTTCTTTGCCATCGATAAACAAGGTGCGTGGGTCGTTGCCCGCCAGCGTAACGGCCAGTTTGTGCCACGCGGGCTGATAGTGGCCTTTACGGGTGAAGTTCACATGAATCGCGCTGGCGCTGCAACGCATCTCCCACGCGAGCCACAGCGCATTGCCTTGCTGATAATTCCAGCTCTCGCCATCATCTTCAAACAACATACCGGTCGTCGTGCCTGTGCCCTTCACGGGGAAGAGTTTCAACTCGCGCGTAGCGTCTTTTTCTGCGCTGACGTGGGTGATGCGTTCGCTCAGCGGTAAACCGGCGCCTGCCCGTACCAGCAGCGGCAGTTTTTCCAGCGGGGCATCGCGGGTAATCCACTGGCCGCCAGAGAACCACTCGTGAGTGTAAAAATCGTACCAGCCTGTTTCGTTATCCGGTAACCAGACGCGGCGCTGGCGTTGGCCTTCTTCAACTACGCTGGCGACTAAAATATCGCGGCCAAGCAGGAAATCGTCGCACTCTTCGAAGGTTTGCTCATCATGCTCATGGTCGAGGAACGTCGGGCGCAGCATCGGCTCATCGTCGGCATGAGCTTGCCAGAGCAGGGTATAAAAATAGGGCAGTAAGCGATAACGCAGCTCAATCGCACCGCGAATGGCGGGCGTCACGCCTGGGTACATCCACGGTTCATTGACCGTATGGTCGTCATTCCACGAGTGAATGGTAAAGCGTGGGTGCATCACGCCGTTCTGTACCCAGCGCACGAACAGTTCTGCATCCGGTTTGTCGCCAGAGAAACCACCTACGTCGTGCCCTACGTTAAACAGGCCGGAAAGGCTCATCCCCAGCCCCATTCTTGTGTTGTAGCGCAGCGTGTCCCAGTTGGTGCGGTTGTCGCCACTCCAGGTCTGGACGTAGCGCTGCATCCCGGCGCAGCCCGAGCGCGAGATTAGATACGGCCGTTTTTCCGGGGCAAAGCGCTGCTGGGCTTCCATAGAGGCGCGCATCATCAGCAGCGGCATCACCGGGCGAATGTGCTTAATGGCGATTTCCTGGCCAAAACCGTGACAGCGGGCTTCGCCGTCCCACACTTCAAACTCGTTGTTGTCGTTCCAGGTCGAGTCGATGCCCATCTCCAGCAACTGGGTCGTCACGCCATCCTGCCACCATTGAATAGTCTGCGGGTTGGTAAAATCGAGATTAGACCCTTCATCGTCCCAGAAGCTGGAGCGTTCCGGCGCATTCGTTTCTGAATCACGAATGAACAGACCTTTTTCAGCGACTTCGCTATAACGCGGATGGTCTTGCAGCAAGCACGGCTTGATGTTGGCCGCCAGTTTCAGTCCTGCGTCATGGAACGCGCGGGACATTACTTTCGGCTGCGGCACTTTGTCGTAGTTCCAGTTAAAGACGTAGCGCTTGCCGTTGATCGAGGTATAGCCGGAAGAGAGCTGGAATGAATCGCACGGAATCGCGTGTTCTTCGCACAGGCGAATAAAGTTCATCAGCTGGTTTTGCGCATCCGGCGCGTCGGTGTAGTGCATGGTCGAGCCGCTGTAGCCCAGACTCCATTTCGGCCCGAACAGCGTTTTTCCTGTCAGACGCACAAACGCTTTGGTCACGTCCAGCACCCGTTTACCGGTAAACATGTAGTAATCAATATCACCGGCTTCCGCCTGCCAGCGGCGATACGCGGTGTGGTAGTTGTCAATTTCATTCCCCAGATCCAGCCAGCAGCTGCTCAGGTTGTCATAAAAAAGACCGTAGCTCACATCATCACGGCGGGTGATGGTGAAGGGAATATGTTTGTACAGCGGGTCGGTGCTGACGGCGTTATAGCCCATCGCATCCAGATTGCGCATCTCATAGCGTTTACCGTTACGCTGCAAGTTACCGGCTTTCTCTCCCAGCCCGTAAAAGCGCTCATCTTTCCGGCGGCTCAGATAGTGCGCCACGCCGTCGCCGTGGGCGTTCAGCAGATAGGCACTGGTGCTGCGATCGCTCGCCAGCGGCTGCCAGTCGCCCGCCTCATCGCGATAATGCCACTCCAGCCACAGCGGCTGGTGGACGGTGACGCGCAGCTGTTCAGTGCTGATCGTCACGGTTTCGTCCTGCTGCTCCAGGCTCCACGCCGGGCAGCTAAAGCCGCTGAGGTCATCGCGATGGCGCCCCTCCCAGGGCACATCTTGCTTAGGTGCGATGCTCCAGGTTCTGTCCAGCGCCAGCGCGCCTTTACGCTTAATCAGTACGCGGAACAGATTCTCTTCCAGTACATACAGGCATACGCGGTGCTGGTTATCCACCAGCAGTTCCAGATGATGCGCTGATTGCTTATCAACGATCCAGTTCTTCAGGGTTTTCATATGCAATACATCCACTATCAAGCGCGCTTGGCGCGACGTTCAGCAATAAATGCCACCAGGAAAATAGCGCCAATCAGGTCGAAGAAACCCATGGCGATGAAGAGTGGGTTAAAGCCAATTTTGTCAGCGGTAACACCAATCAAAAGGGAGAACAGGAAACTGGCGATCCACGCCGCCGAACCGCGCATACCGTTGACGGTTGCCATCTGACCTTTATCAAATGACTCCACGACCAGCGCGCTCAGCATGCAGGAGATGATCTGATGCCCGAAGCCGCCGATGGACATCAGGATCACGGCAACAATGGGATCCCGGGTGATCGCCACTGCAGCGAGCGAAATCATCATAAATGCGCCGGTGACGGAACTGGCGATGGTTGAGTTAACGCGTGAGTAGCCGAACAGGCGGGTATAGAGTTTGGTCAGATAGCCACTTGCCACGCTGCCCAGATCAGCGGCGAGAAACGGCAGCCAGGCAAATAAGGCGATCTGCTTGAGATCCATATTGTATTCTTTGGCGAAGTAGAGCGGCATCCAGAAACTGAACACTGCCCATGCCGGTTCTGCCATAAATGCCGGGATGGCAATACCATAAAAACGTTTGTTTTTAGCGACGCCTTTCAGCGCGGTGAAGAAGGGTTGTTTTACGGGAGCTGGCTCGTTGTCCTGCTTGATCCAGGCCAGCTCGTCCTTGCCAAGATTCGGGTGCTTTTCCGGGTTATGGTAGAACGCCCACCACAGAATCACCCACAGCAGCGCCAGCACGCCGGTGAACATAAATGCACCCTGCCAGCCAAAAGAGGCGTGGGCAAAGTAAATAATCGGCGGCGCTAACATCGCGCCAATTGAGAAACCCACGCCTGCCCAGCCAGCGGCAATCGGGCGTTCGGTTTTCGGAAACCATTCGCCAAGGGTTTTGGCGTTGGC
Source organism: Citrobacter enshiensis (assembly GCF_029338175.1). Lineage (NCBI taxonomy): Bacteria > Pseudomonadati > Pseudomonadota > Gammaproteobacteria > Enterobacterales > Enterobacteriaceae > Citrobacter > Citrobacter enshiensis. The sequence continues at coordinate 3,212,216 of NZ_CP119862.1, read as the reverse complement.
CGGGGTGGCAGCGGCTTCGGCACCGCCCATAAAGAAGCGCAGAATAGCCAGATGCAGCCAGTTCCCGGCGCCAGCGTGAGCGATACAGGCAATGGCCCACAAACAGGCGCAGATCATAAAGCCGAGCTTCAGACCGATCACATCAATCAGCCAGCCGCACAGGGGCTGGAAAAGGGTGTAAGCGAGCTGGAAGGCGCCAACGATCCAGGAGTATTGTTCGGTGGTAATACCCAGACTGTCTTTGAGCTCCGGGGCCAGAATACCTAACGAGTTTCGCGTGATGTAGTTAACTGTGACGCCAAGTAAAAACAGCACCAGCATGTACCAGCGCAAGTTTTTCATGACACGGCGGGTTTTGCTTGCCGTAACTGTGTTGTTAATGTCCTGACTCATTTCTTTCTCCACAAGACGGACGATATAGGGAAAATTCATTCCAGTTGTCATACAGATTTGTATCGATTTGATATGTATCTGTTTTATGGTCTAAAGCTGACATACAACTAGTATGGGAGTGGTGTAACAAATTCACCTTAAGGGAGAAAAGAGGTGGGTAATAGCGGATTTTGTGCAAGCTTTCTCATAACGATTGTCTTTTATTTGTCATGATGCGCCGGACACCCGTTACTGCTTAATCTCAGGGTTATGAAAATTTTTTCATTTGCCTGATGGAGCGAGATCACAAAATGGATAAAAGGCTCAAAATCGCCGAAATTGCCGCCCGTACGCAGCTCTCCATCAGCACCGTTTCCCGGGTGCTCGCCGGGAAGGCCAACACCAGTGAAAAAGCACGCAGTAAGGTGCTGGCCTGTGCGCGGGAACTGGGGGTGATGGACGGTATGGCGGCGGGGCGGCTGCTGCTCAATAACCTGTTGGTTTTTGCGCCACAACGGGCGTTTGATGAGCGGTCCGACATCTTTTACTACCGGGTGCTCCAAAGTTTAAGTAAAGGTCTGGCTTCTCATGAGGTCAGGCTACGGTATTGCGCGCTGGAAGAGCTGGACAGCGATGCCCAGCTTTTTCTGACGCGTATTAACGAGCCGGAAACGCAGGCGGTGATGCTGCTGGGTATCGATGATCCGCATATTCATGATCTGGTGGTGGATGTCGGGAAACCCTGTATGTTGATCAACTGTCGCGACAGAAGACAGCGTTTGCCTGCGGTCGCGCCTGACCATCGCGCGATTGGCGAGCTGGCGGCTGACTATCTGTTTGAGATGGGTCACCGGGAAATCATGAACGTGTTCTGTCTTCGTCGTTACACGATGGAACTTCGGCTGGCGGGCGTTCGCGATGCCTGGCAGTCGCATAATCTGACGTTTAATGATCAACGCGATTTGCTGGTGGTGCCCAGTTTCAGTGCGAAAGAAACGGAGCTACAGGTAAGCGAATGGTTGAAGCACACGTCAGCCAAAGCGCTGCCGACGGCGTTTCTGGTGGGCGGTGATTTTATGGCCGCAGGGACGATCAGCGCGCTGCAAAAGCAGGGGTTGCGTGTGCCGCAGGATATCTCGGTAATGAGTATTGACGGGTTTAATCTGGCGACGATTCAGGATGTTCTCTTAACCGCCGTTCATGTCCCGCGCGATGCGTTGGCAATAGAGGCCGTGCATATGCTCCAGCAACGGCTGATGCGTCCCGATGCGCCTGTCGGTACGCTGTTGCTCAATGGTTCGCTGGCAATACGTGAATCTGTCCGGCGGATACGTCAGGGAAAACGACGCACCGCCGTCGAGAGAGAAGGGCTGTATGACGATTAAGCCATACCCAGCGCGCGCTTACCGTGAATATTCAAATCATCGAGCGTAAAGCGTCCTTCCCAGTTTGTTTCATAATCCTCGCGGGGGAAGTCGCCCGGCGAGGCGCCTTTCTCCAGTGCTGCTTTGACTTTGTGCGCGTAAGCCAGATTTTTTTCGCACAAAGGCGCGGCGGGGATGTACATCACGTTACCCCAGCCTTGCTGATTTTCGACGGGGGCCACCGAGTGAATGACGTCGCAATGCCACCAGACAGAGTCACCGGCTTCCAGCTGTGGAATGCTGGTTAACGCTTCAATCAACAACGGGTGCCATTGTTCAGAAATGGGCAATACTCTGCCTGGCGCGACGCCGCACAGTTCATCTTCCGGGACATCATCCAGCAGAGGGCGTAACAGGACATACGCCATCGCTTCCGGGATCGGCACCACGTGCAGCAATCCCTGACCGGGCAACATATCGGAAAGCGCGGTCCAGCCCTGGAAAGTACGGAACACCGAACATTTGGTGGTGTTCTCCACGGTGTACTCTTCCACGTCGGTACGGTGTGCAGCGTTCCACGGATCGTACCGATCGACATGGCCGCCAAACACCTGCGCGAAGACCTGTTGATACGCAGGGAGCAGCCAGCGTTCCAGAGCGCCAGAGTCGGTATGCGCGCCGAGACCTTTTGAAGTTGTTCCCGGCGGGCGGCGGCGAATGCGATCCGGGTAGATAACGCTCACATCCGGGTTAAACCACTGCTTGCCGTCGCTTTCAAAGGTCCACAAACGGTTGAGGAATGACTGGGCGTTAGCCATCTCCTCGCTTTGACGCGCCTGCATTTGCGCCTGTGACCAGTAGATCGGATAAATTTCCGGTCGGGAGGCGGACAGGGTACCGAAAAAGTTATCGCCAGGGCCTTTATACACCTCGTCAAAACGGTTGCGATCCAGGTAGTCGAGCATCGACTGATCCCAGTCCAGCGCCTGTTCCCGCGGGAAATGCCGCTTAATGACCACGCAGCCGTGTTGTTTAATCTCTTCTCGCTGCGCGGCCGTGATGCGGCCTGCTTTAATGTCAGCGTAAGTGAGTTCTGGCCAGACAGTTTCGCCGCGTGCTTTACGCGCATTAATGTCCGCCACGCGGGTTGCTATCACATCACTGAGTTTGTCAAAAACCTGCTGAACATCACCGATTTGTGCTCGCAGCGCTTTCTTCATCTGCCGGATAGCGGATTTGTGGTCGGCGGGTAACGTATCGCTGGTAAAGGTAAGAGCCATAAACACCTCACTTAAGCTTTCATTCGAAAGAAATATAACTTACAAGTGATACTTTAAGTTAAAAATAAGTTAATGCAAGTTGAAATTTTCGACAGTGTGAAAAGAATGCAGAGAGAGGAAGAAAAATTTGAGCGCAATGCGCTAAGGGGGGCGTTCTGGAATTAGGGAGAACCTTTTACTCCGGTGAGCGTCAACATTCACCAGACTAAAAAGTTCTCCCTAGCTCCTTAACCAACCAGCATTAAATCACAACGCTCCGGATTGATGAGTCATTCATTGAATGGGGCGGTTTTATCCAGTACGGCCTGAATAACATTCAACGCGCCCTGGTGATTATTATCGTCAGTGGCATAGCGAGAGAGGGCTTTGATGTTGTCTGCGGCATTGTCCATGGCGAAGGAGTAGCGTGCCATTTTCAACATTTCCGCATCGTTGCCGCTGTCGCCGATGGCGACCACATTTTGCGGTGACAAATTCCAGCGTTTTAACAGGCGGCTAATGCCGTTGGCTTTATGCAGGCCTGGAATTATCAGGTCAATAAAGCCGAATCCGCTGGTGACCGGTTTCATAATGCCGTCCAGCGCGGTATGCAGCGTGTCTATCATCATGGGGATCTGCTGATCCGGTAAATTCAGTGAGAATTTAAACAGCACGTCGTCGATGTCGTGATAATCCTTCACCGGTTTCAGACGGTGATAGTGTTTTGACATCAGCGCCACAAAGGCGTCGGGGGCGTTTTCGCTGATGTAAGCGCTTTGCAAACCACAGGCGACGAAATTGAGCTGCTTATCTTTTAACAATTCGCCAATCACGATGCGCGACTCGTGGCGGGTCAATTCGCCGTGAAACAGTTGCTCGCCATGCTCAAAAACCAGCGCGCCGTTTTCGGCGACAAAAGAGATTTCATCTTTGAGCTCGGGGAAGAAGGAGATGAGTTGGTAATACTGATTGCCGCTGGCGACGACAAATTCAATATCGCGTTTTTTCAGTTCCTGATACTGCGCCATAAAACGCGCACGATCGTACTGCTTGGCGTCGTCGAGAAAAGTCCCGTCCATATCGGTGACGATAACTTTTACGGTCATACATTGCTCTCCAGAATATTACTGCGACTAGCAACATTCTAATAACAATGTGACCTGAAGCACAAATTTAATTTCGAATGAAAGTAAAAGCGCCGGGTGGCGGCTGCGCCTTACCCGGCCTGGGGGGAGAAACATGTAGGCCCGGTAAGCGTAGCGCCACCGGGCATGAAGGTTACAGCATATGTTCGGTACGGGCGATGATATCGTCCTGAGCGTCCGGGGAGAGCGCGGTGAAGAAGGCGGAATAGCCTGCTACACGCACGACCAGATCACGATACTGGTCCGGGTGCTTTTTCGCTTCCAGCAAAGTTTCACGCGAAACGATGTTGTACTGAATATGCCAGCCTTTGTGCTCTTCAAAGAAGGTGCGCAGCAGGATCATCAGCTTCTGCTTGTCGGACTCGTTTTCCAGGGTGGCTGGATTCAACTTCTGGTTGAGCAGCACACCGCCGAGAATGGAGCCGGTCGGCAGTTTACCTACGGAGCCAATCACCGCCGTGGGTCCGAGGTGGTCAGTACCAGAAGATGGGCTTGCACCTTCCGCCAGCGGCGTGTGGGCTTTGCGGCCATCCGGCGTTGCCATCGTCGCGGCGCCAAAAGGCACGTTGGCAGAAATAGAGGACGTACCGGCGTAGTAGTTGCCACCCGTCGGGCCACGACCGTAACGCGGGTTATGGTACTGTTTCAGTTCGTCGATATAGGTCTGGTAAGCGCGGGCCAGCAGGGTATCGACGCTATCATCATCATTACCGTACTTCGGCGCACCGTTGATCAGACGCTGACGCAGCTGTTCGTGGGTCAGCCCCTCAAAATCGTCAGCCAGTGCTGCCGCCAGCTGTTGCTGACCGATCACACCCTGGTCAAAGACCAGTTTTTTCACTGCGGCCAGGCTGTTGCCAAGGTTGGCGATACCCACCTGCAGACCCGAAACCCAGTCATACTTCGCGCCGCCTTGCTTGATGCTTTTCGCCCGCTCGATGCAGTCATCGACCAGCGCCGAACAGAGAATGTCATGTACGTTCTCTTCCAGCATGGTATCGACCACATACTCAATTTCGATCGATTTACGGGTGTAGTAACGGATCTGGGTGTCCCAGGCCTCCATCACCTCGTCGAAATTATTGAAGTTACCGGCAGAGAGCGCTTTTTCCTGTGGCAGGAAGACTTTCCCGCTGGTGGCGTCACGACCGCCTTCCAGCGCTGCCAGCATCACGCGCGCAAAGTTAATAAAGCTCATCCCGGTGCAGCGGTAACCCCATTTGCCGCCAACGGCGGTTTCGATACAGCCGATAGCCGCGTAGTCGTAGGCGTCCTGCGGGTCGATGCCGAGTTTAATAAATTCCGGAATGACGATTTCGTCGTTGTTAAATGCTGGCATCCCAAAGCCACAGCGAATCACCTGCACGCAGGCGTCGAGGAAGTCATTGCTCATCCCGGCGTGGTAGCGCACGCTGAGGTTTGGCTGCGTAGAGCGCAGACGACCACAGGATTCCAGAATAGCGTAGGACAGCGGGTTAACCGCATCCATCGGCTGGTCGTTGATCAGATTCTGACCGCCAATGGTGACGTTCTGATACAGCGGGCTACCGGCCGACGCTTTGGAGTGGGAGCCGGAGCGGATTTTGTTCACTTCCAGCAGTTTCAGCCAGCAGCTGTGCAGCAGTTCAATGGCGTGCTCGCGATCCAGCGTCTGGTTCAGCTCGACATCGCGACGGTAGTACGGATAGAGGTACTGGTCCATACGACCGAACGAGACGGAGTGACCGTTAGACTCAATTTGCAGAATGAGCTGGATGAAGTAGCACAGTTGCAGCGCCTGCCAGAAGGTTTTTGGCGGTTCGTGAGCGATCACATCGCAGTTTTCCGCCATGGCCAGCAGTTCGTCGCGGCGGCTTTCGCGCGTCTCGGTGGCCGCCATTTCGCGTGCCAGGTCGGCAAAACGCTCGATGTGCAGACTCACCGCGTCGAGGACGATATCAATCGCTTTCAGGAACTGATCGCCGTGCAGGTCTTCCAGGCAAGTGAGATTAATGCGGGAACGACGTTCGTCGACTTTGTGGCGCAGGCCGTCGAGCCCTTTTTCCAGCACCAGCGGGAAGTTGACCGCCAGATGTGCATCGCCGGAGGTCATGTTGCCTTCGGCCTTGATGATCCCCGTTTCCAGCAAACCTTTTTGCTCATCGGTAAACATGCCGTAGCAGCGATCCTGGACGGTCTGTCCGCGCCACCATGGGCAGACTTCATGCAGCACGCGTTTGTTCTCTTCGCTGACCGCAAAACCGGCACCCGGACGATCGGCGAGGTCATCGATCTCTTTTTCAATCCACGAGACGGTGTATTCCGGGAAGATAGGCGCGGCGCGGACTTCACTTGCCTGGTTACCGATAATCAGCTCGTCGTGTTTGATCCAGATGGTACGTTTCGCCAGATGATGCGCCAGCGCCAGAGCACGACGGACCGGAATAGGTTTATTCAAATGCTGCTGGTACATCTCGGTGTAATGCTGGGCGCGTTCGGTACATACCGGCGGCTTCACAATATGAATAAGCGCAGTTTTGTGTGCCTTGATGCGGTCGCTGAGTGTATCCAGTTTCAGTGTGGTCATGGGAATTATCCTCGTAAAGTCGCGGTCAAACCTTTCGTGCAGGCGTACTGTTGCGCAAAGTCGAGCAGCGCAGGCGCGTCAAGCGGTTTGTCTGGGGCGTTGTAGGGTTGACTGAGTAAGTGGTATTTGTTGATGCCCAGCGTGTGATAGGGCAGAAAATGGATTTCACCGACGTGCAGTTCGTCGGCGGCAAAATCGGTAATGGCCTTTATCGCCTCTTCATCGGCATTAAAACCCTGAATCAGCGGCACGCGAATAATGATGTTTTTCCCTGCGGCGGCCACTTTTTTCAGATTTTCCAGCACCCGGGCGGCGTTGCCATCGGTCCATTGTTTGAATGGGGCGTCGGCAACATGCTTCAGGTCTGCCAGAAACAGATCGATATTCGGTAACGAGGGCGCAATGTATTTCCAGGGCACATGCAGGCAGGTTTCAACGGCAGTATGAATGCCTGCATCATGGCTGGCTTTGAAAAGCGCGGCCGCCAGTTCCGGCTGCATAAACGGTTCGCCGCCGGAGAGGGTAATTCCACCGCCGCTGCGATCGTAAAAGGCTTTATCGCGCAACACGGTGGCCATGATCTCTTCCACGCTTTTCATCTCGCCGCACACGGTTAACGCCTGCGTTGGGCAGCAGTCGGTGAGCGCATTGATATGGTCGTCGTTCAGTTTCTCACGGTGGATCAGCAGGCCATTCAGCGTTCTCTCGCACACACCAGGTGCTGCCTGAGCGCAAAGGTTGCACCCTTCCAGGCACAAACGCGCATCGTATAAAAGATCCTGTGTACGCGCGCGGCTCTCCGGGTTCTGGCACCAGCGGCAGCTCAGGGAGCAGCCTTTGAGGAACACCACGGTTCGTATACCTGGGCCATCGTGAGTGGAATAGCGCTGAATGTTGAAAATCATAAAACGGCCCTCTTGTTTCGTATAAAGATTAAATTACTTTCGAATGAAAGTTATATTGACGCAAGTCAACTAACCGAGCAGTTTTGCCGTGGTATCGTGAATCCATGCTAAATCTCACAGTTTGAGGAATGATTATGGAACTCTATCTGGACACTTCTGATGTCGCTGCCGTGAAAGCCCTGGCGCGTGTTTTTCCGCTGGCGGGTGTCACCACCAACCCCAGCATTGTGGCCGCAGGTAAAACGTCGCTGGACGTGTTATTGCCTGAGTTATATGAAGCGATGGGCGGTAAAGGACGTTTGTTTGCCCAGGTGATGGCAACCACCGCAGAAGGAATGGTCAGCGATGCGTGCCTGCTGCGGGCGATTATCCCTGATATTGTGGTGAAGATCCCTGTCACCTCAGAAGGTCTGGCCGCCATTAAATTGCTGAAATCTGAAGGTATCCCTACGCTGGGTACGGCGGTTTACAGTGCTGCGCAAGGGCTGCTGGCGGCGCTGGCTGGAGCGGATTACGTTGCGCCGTACGTGAACCGTCTCGATGCGCAGGGCGGTGATGGTATTCAGACGGTCAATGAACTTCAGCAACTGCTGCAGATGCATGCGCCGCACGCTAAAGTCCTGGCGGCCAGCTTCAAAACGCCGCGTCAGGCGCTGGATTGCCTGTTGGTAGGGTGTGAGTCTATTACTCTTCCACTGGATGTCGCCCAGCAGCTGATCAGCTCTCCGGCGGTGGATGCTGCGGTGAAGAAATTTGAGCACGACTGGCAGGGAGCCTTTGGGCGGACGTCTCTGTAAGTTCTGATACCGGGTGGGCGTCATGCTCACCCGGTCTTGTTTACTTCCCGCACACCTCACAGCCTGGATTGCGCATCAACTTCATTTCGCGGAACTGGCAGGTCATGGCGTCATACATAACGATTTTGCCAGAGGCGGGCTTTCCGTACTGCGCCAGTAATTTAATCGCCTCCATGGCCTGCAACGAGCCAATCACCCCAATCAGCGGCGCCATGACGCCCGCCTCCACGCAGGTCAGCGCATTCTCGCCGAACAAACGACTCAGACAGCGATAACAAGGCTCACCGTCTTGCCAGGTGAAGACGGTAATTTGGCCTTCCATGCGGATAGCCGCGCCGGAAACCAGCGGCACTTTTGCGGCGAAGCAACCCGCGTTGAGCTGGTTACGCACCGTGACGTTATCGGTACAGTCCAGCACCAGGTCATGCTCAGCGATCAGCGCATAGAGGGCTTCATCCTCCAGCAGGGCATTAATCGGGGAGATAATGATATGCGGATTAATACGCATCAGCGCGTCACGGGCGGATTCGACTTTGGGTTGCCCGACCGTCGCGTCACTGTGCAGCGTCTGACGCTGCAAATTGGAGACCGACACCGTATCAAAATCGAGCAGCGTCAGATTACCGATCCCAGCGCTTGCCAGATATTGCGAGGCCGCGCATCCCAGTCCCCCCAGCCCGACTACCAGCACGCGCGCCGCTTTTAAGGCTTCTTGCCCGTCAAAATCGAAGCCACGCAGAATGATTTGCCGGTTGTAGCGCATCATCTCCTGGTCGCTGAGCTCAGCCATTACAGACCTCCAAACAGCGCGTTAAACGGCTCGACTTCCACCCATTCGCCCGCTTCAACATTGCCGCGATCGCGCTCCAGCACAATAAAGCAGTTCCCCATGCTAAAGGAGCTGAAAATATGCGAACCCTGATGTCCGGTGGTGGTGACCTCCAGTTCGCCGTCGGCGGTGCGCTGCAGTACGCCACGCTGAAAATCGAGACGCCCCGGGGTTTTCTTCAGCCGAGAGGCCGTGCGCACCCGCTGGCGCGCAGGCAGTCCGCATGCGGTATTGCCGCTGAGTTTGGCCAGCAGTGGCTGTACGAGCTGATAAAACGTCAGCGCGGCGGAGACCGGGTTGCCCGGCAGACCGCAGAACCAGCTGTTGTTGAGTTTGCCAAAGGCGAAAGGTTTACCGGGCTTAATGGCCAGTTTCCAGAACGTAATTTCGCCCAGCTCTTCCAGAATCGTTTTGGTATAGTCCGCTTCGCCGACGGAGACGCCGCCGGAGCTTATCACCACATCCGCCTGGCTGTCCGCTTCCACAAATGCGGCGCGTAAAGCGTGCGGGTCGTCGCGGATAATGCCTAAGTTGATAACGTCGCAACCGAGCTGTTCCAGCATCAGATGCACCGTTAAGCGGTTGGTGTCATAAATTTGCCCGTCGCCCAGCGGCTGACCCGGCAGTTGCAGTTCATCACCTGTCGAGAACAGCGCCACGCGCACTTTACGTACCACCGGAACGTCGGCGATACCCAGCGAGGCCAGTACCGGCAGTTCTGCGGTGGTCAGGCGCGTTCCCGCCGCAAATACAGTGGCATCAGCGGTAATATCTTCTCCGCGATGGCGAATGTTTTGCCCGCCGCGGACTTCCGCCATAAAGCGTACGCCTTCGTCCGTTTGTTCCGTCTGTTCCTGCATCACCACCGCTTCGCAGCCTGCGGGGACGGGAGCACCGGTCATAATACGGATACAGGTATGTGCAGGCCATTCACCCTGAAAAGGCTGCCCGGCAAAGGCTTTACCGGCCACAGGAAGCGGCTTACCGGAGGCCAGATCGCCTAAACGAACCGCGTAGCCGTCCATCGCAGCGTTATCAAATCCCGGCACATCGAGGGGAGAGACAACGTCGTTTGCCAAAATGCGACCAAAACACTGAACCAGCGGCAGCGTTTCGACAGCGGTGAGGGGGGTAATGCGCGATAACATTTGCGTGAGTGCCGTTTCAAGCGGCATTAATCCGGCGGTAAATTCCATGGAAATACTCCTGCGGGGCAAATTCGAATCCGGCTATTATGTCAGAAAATACCAGCAGACTGTATGCCACCTCGGGCTTAACCTTTACATGCTGCTTGCATCTTTCTATATTCAAAAATCGAATGAAGAATTCACAATAATTCTGATATTTATAGCAAAAGTGTGTGCCACCGTTAATGGACGACAAAAATGGGCAAAGCAGTCATTGCGATTCACGGCGGCGCAGGCGCCATTTCCCGCGCGCAATTGAGCCAGGAGCAAGAGCAGCGCTACATTCGGGCGCTGTCCGATATTGTTGAAGCAGGGCAAAGGATGCTCGAAGCGGGGGAAAGCGCGCTTGATGTGGTGACGGAAGCGGTGCGTTTGCTCGAAGAGTGCCCTTTATTTAATGCCGGTATTGGCGCGGTGTTTACCCGGGATGAAACCCATGAGCTGGATGCCTGCGTAATGGATGGCAACACGCTAAAAGCCGGTGCCGTCGCCGGGGTGAGCCAGTTGCGTAATCCGGTGCTCGCCGCCAGGTTGGTGATGGAGCATAGCCCGCATGTCATGATGGTCGGTGAAGGGGCGGAAAATTTTGCGTTTTCGCAGGGAATGGCACGCGTTTCACCCGATATTTTTTCGACTCCCCAGCGTTACGAACAGTTGCTGGCGGCACGTGCCGCAGACGAAACGGCGCTCGACCACAGCGGCGCGCCGCTGGATGAAATGAAAAAAATGGGCACTGTCGGTGCAGTTGCACTGGACCAATACGGCAATCTGGCGGCGGCGACCTCAACAGGCGGCATGACCAATAAACTGCCCGGACGCGTCGGTGACAGCCCCCTGGTAGGCGCGGGGTGCTATGCCAACAATGCCAACGTCGCGGTGTCCTGTACGGGAACCGGTGAAGTGTTTATCCGCACGCTGGCGGCTTACGATATTGCGGCGCTGATGGATTACGGCGGACTCAGCCTTGCCGACGCCTGCGAGCGGGTGGTGATGGAAAAATTACCGGCGTTGGGCGGCAGTGGCGGATTAATCGCCATCGATCATGAAGGGAACGTTGCCCTGCCGTTTAATTGCGAAGGCATGTACCGTGCCTGGGGATATGCCGGGGATACGCCAACCACGGGGATCTACCGGGAAAAAGGGGACACCGTTGCCACACAGTGACGAACTTGACGCCAGCGATGTACTGGCCGTCAGCAATCTGAATATTGCGTTTTCACAAGAGCAGCAACGCGTTAGCGCGGTGCGCAATCTTTCGTTTCGCCTCAAGCGTGGAGAGACGCTGGCGATTGTCGGCGAGTCGGGGTCGGGAAAATCGGTCACCGCGCTGTCGTTGATGCGTCTGATTGAGCAGGCCGGGGGCGAGATTCAGTGTGATGAAATGCTCCTGCGCTGGCGTAATCGTCAGGTGATTGAGCTGGGCGAGCAAAATGCGTCTCAGATGCAGAGCGTGCGCGGTGCGGATATCGCCATGATCTTTCAGGAGCCGATGACCTCGCTCAACCCGGTGTTTACGGTGGGAGAACAAATCGCCGAGTCGATCCGCTTGCATCAGGGCGCCAGTCGCGAAGAGGCGATGGCGGAGGCCAAACGGATGCTCGACCAGGTGCGTATCCCCGAGGCAAACGCCATTTTATCCCGTTATCCGCACCAGCTTTCCGGGGGGATGCGCCAGCGTGTGATGATCGCGATGGCGCTGTCGTGTCGCCCGGCCGTGTTGATTGCGGATGAGCCGACGACGGCCCTGGATGTCACTATTCAGGCGCAGATCCTGCAATTGATCAAAGTGCTACAGCAGGATATGTCGATGGGGGTGATTTTTATCACCCATGATATGGGCGTGGTGGCTGACGTCGCCGATCGCGTCCTGGTGATGTATCAGGGCGAGGCCGTGGAAACCGGCAGCGTTGAGCAGATTTTTCATGCGCCGCAGCACCCGTATACCCAGGCGTTGCTGGCGGCAGTACCGCAACTGGGGGCGATGAACGGGCAGGCATTTCCGCGTCGTTTCCCGCTTATTTCACCAGGCGATCCACTCCAGCGCGAACCGCAGACAGAGCAGGATACGGTCGTCGCAGGCGAACCTATCTTGCAGGTGCGTAATCTGGTGACGCGTTTTCCGTTACGAAGCGGCATCTTTAATCAGGTGACCCGGGAAGTCCATGCCGTAGAAAACGTCAGTTTTGATCTCTGGCCGGGGGAGACGCTTTCGTTGGTGGGGGAGTCCGGCTGCGGCAAGTCCACGACCGGACGCGCGCTGTTGCGGCTGGTGGAATCACAACGCGGAGAGATAACCTTCAACGGTCAGCGTATTGACACCCTTCCGACGGGCAAATTGCAGTCGCTCCGTCGGGATATCCAGTTCATCTTTCAGGACCCTTACGCCTCGCTGGATCCTCGCCAGACGGTGGGATATTCCATTATGGAGCCGCTGCGTGTTCATGGCGTGCTGCAGGGCGATGCGGCAGCGTCGCGGGTGGCCTGGCTGCTTGAGCGTGTCGGCCTGCGCCCGGAACATGCCTGGCGTTATCCGCACGAGTTTTCCGGTGGTCAGCGTCAGCGTATCTGTATTGCCCGCGCGCTGGCGCTCAATCCAAAGGTGATCATTGCCGATGAGGCCGTCTCCGCGCTGGATGTCTCTATTCGTGGGCAGATCATCAATCTGTTGCTCGATCTTCAGCGGGAGATGGGGATCGCTTATCTGTTTATCTCCCACGATATGGCGGTGGTTGAGAGAATCAGCCATCGCGTAGCGGTGATGTACATGGGGCAAATCGTGGAAATTGGCCCTCGCCGCGCCCTGTTTGAGAATCCGCAACATCCGTATACCCGGAAGTTGATGGCGGCCGTCCCGGTGGCCGATCCTTCCCGACATCGGCCACAGCGTGTGCTGCTGTCCGATGATATCCCCAGCAATATTCGTAAGCGTGGGGAACAGATTACGCCCGTGTCATTGCAATTGGTTGGGCCGGGTCATTATGTTGCGCGTGTGCAGCCGGAAAATGCGCTTTCGCGTTTATAACATTCAGACACTCAGGGTTTCAGGAGAATAATATGACAAAATTTGTTGCCCGTAATTGGCTGGTTGCAGTGGGTGTTGCTTCGGCGTTGACGGCATCGCCTGCGTTTGCGGCGAAAGATATTGTGGTGGCGGTAGGCTCCAATTTCACGACGCTCGACCCGTATGACGCGAATGACACCTTATCGCAGGCGGTGGCGAAGTCGTTTTACCAGGGACTGTTTGGCCTTGATAAGGATATGAAACTTAAAAACGTGCTGGCAGAAAGCTACACTGTGTCCGACGACGGTTTGAACTACACCGTGAAGCTGCGTCAGGGGGTAAAGTTTCAGGACGGCACCGACTTTAATGCGGCGGCGGTAAAGGCCAACCTGGACCGGGCAAGCAATCCGGAAAGCCATCTCAAACGCTATAACCTGTACAAGAACATCGCGAAAACAGACGTGGTCGATCCAACAACGGTGAACATCACGCTGAAACAACCGTTTTCTGCGTTCATCAATATTCTGGCGCATCCGGCGACGGTCATGATCTCACCGAAGGCGCTGGAAAAATACGGTGATGAGATTGGATTTCATCCGGTCGGTACTGGCCCGTATGAACTGGATACCTGGAACCAGACTGATTTCGTCAAAGTGAAGAAATTCACCGGTTACTGGCAGCAAGGGTTACCGAAGTTAGACAGCATCACCTGGCGGCCAGTGGCGGACAACAACACGCGCTCGGCCATGCTGCAAACGGGCGAGGCGCAATTCGCCTTCCCAATCCCTTACGAGCAAGCGGCGCTGCTGGAAAAAAACAAAAACCTGGAGTTGGTCGCCAGTCCCTCTATTATGCAGCGTTACATCAGCATGAATGTTACGCAGAAACCGTTTGATAATGCCAAAGTGCGCGAAGCGCTCAACTACGCCATTAATCGTCAGGCGCTGGTGAAAGTGGCGTTTGCCGGTTATGCGACGCCTGCCACTGGCGTGCTGCCTCCGGCGATAGCGTTTGCGCAAAGCTACACGCCGTGGCCGTACGACCCGGCAAAAGCGCGCGAACTGTTAAAAGAAGCGGGTTATCCGAATGGTTTTAGCACCACGCTGTGGTCATCGCATAACCACAGTACCGCGCAAAAAGTGCTGCAGTTTACCCAGCAACAACTGGCGCAGGTCGGTATTAAAGCGCAGGTGACGGCGATGGATGCCGGGCAGCGTGCGGCGGAAGTGGAAGGTAAAGGGCAGAAAGATAGTGGGGTGAGACTGTTCTACACCGGCTGGACCGCCTCCACGGGTGAAGCCGATTGGGCGCTGTCGCCGCTGTTCGCGTCGCAAAACTGGCCGCCAACGTTGTTTAATACCGCGTTCTACAGCAACAAGCAGGTCGACAGCGATCTGGCGGACGCGCTGAAAACCAATGACCCGACGGAGAAAGCGCGTCTGTACAAAGAGGCGCAGGACATCATCTGGAAAGAGTCTCCGTGGGTGCCGTTGGTCGTCGAAAAACTGGTTTCGGCACACAGTAAAAATTTGACCGGTTTCTGGATTATGCCGGACACGGGTTTCAGTTTTGAAGATGCGGATTTGAAGTAAGCCATATATTCTGCCCCTGAAGTTCAGGGGCAGACCCAGGGAGTCTGATGTTTAGTTATGTTCTCAAGCGTCTGCTGGGGTTAATTCCAACCCTGTTGATTGTCGCGGTGCTGGTGTTTTTATTCGTCCATCTGTTACCCGGCGATCCGGCGCGGCTGATTGCCGGACCGGAGGCCGATGCGCAGGTGATTGAACTGGTGCGCCAGCAGCTTGGCCTTGATCAACCGCTGCATGTTCAGTTCTGGCATTACATCACCCACGTTCTTCAGGGCGACTTTGGGACGTCGATGGTTTCCCGCCGCCCGGTATCGGAAGAGATCGCCAGCCGCTTTATGCCGACGTTTTGGCTGACCATCACCAGTATGGTTTGGGCTGTCATGTTTGGGATGACGGCCGGGATTATTGCCGCTGTCTGGCGTAACCGTTGGCCAGACCGGGTGAGCATGACGCTGGCGGTCACCGGGATCTCTTTCCCGGCGTTTGCCCTCGGCATGCTGTTAATGCAGGTCTTTTCCGTCGAATTGGGCTGGTTGCCAACGGTCGGCGCAGACACCTGGCTGCACTACATTTTGCCGTCTGTCACGCTGGGCGCGGCGGTCGCCTCGGTGATGGCGCGCTTCACTCGCGCGTCGTTTGTCGATGTGCTCAGTGAAGATTACATGCGTACCGCCCGCGCGAAGGGGGTGAGTGAAACCTGGGTTGTGCTAAAACACGGTCTGCGTAACGCGATGATCCCGGTCGTTACCATGATGGGGCTACAGTTTGGTTTTTTGCTTGGCGGCTCTATTGTCGTCGAAAAAGTGTTTAACTGGCCGGGGCTTGGCCGCCTGCTGGTAGACTCGGTGGAAATGCGCGACTATCCGGTGATTCAGGCTGAGATCCTGCTGTTTTCTCTGGAATTTATTCTTATCAATTTAGTGGTGGATGTTCTCTACGCCGCCATTAATCCGGCTATCAGGTACAAGTAAGGATGCGATTGTTCAACTGGCGCCGTCAGGCGATTTTAAATGCCATGCCTCTGGTAAAACCGGATCGGGTACGCACGCCGTGGTATGAGTTCTGGCGGCGTTTTCGTCGTCAGCATGTGGCCATGATCGCCGGTGTTTTTGTGCTGCTGCTGATCCTGGTGGCGATCTTTGCCCGTGGGTTAACACCGTTTGATGCGGAAAATTACTTCGATTACGACCGTCTCAATGACGGTCCTTCCATGCTGCACTGGTTTGGCGTCGATTCGCTGGGCAGGGATATTTTCAGCCGCGTGCTGGTTGGGGCGCAAATCTCCCTGGCGGCTGGGGTATTTGCGGTATTTATTGGCGCGGCGATAGGTACGGTCTTCGGTTTACTGGCGGGCTACTATGAGGGCTGGTGGGACAGAATGATCATGCGTATCTGCGATGTGCTGTTTGCTTTTCCGGGCATCCTGCTGGCGATTGCGGTGGTGGCGGTGCTGGGCAGCGGCATTGCTAATGTGATTATCGCCGTGGCGATCTTCTCCATTCCTGCGTTCGCCCGCCTGGTGCGGGGGAATACTCTGGTGTTAAAACAGCAAACGTTTATCGAGTCGGCGCGCAGTATTGGCGCCAGTGATGCCACCATTCTTTTCAACCATATTCTGCCGGGGACCGTCTCTTCGATAGTGGTCTTTTTTACCATGCGTATCGGCACCTCGATTATCTCGGCGGCCAGTTTGTCTTTTCTCGGATTAGGCGCACAGCCGCCGACGCCGGAATGGGGGGCAATGCTCAATGAAGCGCGGGCGGATATGGTGATTGCGCCGCATGTGGCGATTTTTCCTGCCGTGGCGATTTTTCTGACGGTGCTGGCGTTTAATCTGCTGGGCGATGGCTTGCGCGACGCGCTGGACCCGAAGATTAAGGGGTAGGGGCGTCGGGCCAAATTTAACGGTAAGGAGGTCCCTCAGATACGTTTACCCAGGATATGCAATGTGCTTTGCTGGGTCGGGGTGCTGAACGTTGTATCTTTGATATGTGTTAACCCCTGGCGGGTGTAAAAGCGGTACGCCCGCGGGTTAGCATCTAAAACTTCCAGCCAGAAAAAGGTTTCACCACGGCGTTGCGCCATACGCACTATTTCTGCAAGCAGAGCCTCACCGTAGCCTTTGCCGGTTTCACCAGGTAACAGATAGAGTTTATTCAGCAGTGTACCTGTCGGGCCGTCTTCATCTACGGCGCTGCGCCAGGATACTTTGGCGAATCCAACCGGATCAGTATCTGTTGCGATAAACCAGCAACTGGTTTTGCTTTGCAGTTCCTTCTGCAATGCTGGCAATGAGTACTCCTGAAAGAGAAAAGCCTGCAATTCTTTGTGCTCGTGCCACAGGTGGGCAAAGTGGTGAGTGTAGCTGGAATAACCCATCTGACTTAATAATGTTGCATCATCCAGATGCGCCTTCCGTAGTGTCACCATGTTCTGGTCTACTCCCCATTGTGAAATAAATTCTAATATAGTCGAATGCGGTATTATTTGTGGCACATCAGTTGATTCTTTAAAGAACCCTTGAGTAGCCAGAATGACTATTAGTTAATTACATATATAGGTAATCAGTAAGAAAACGCGACGGTGACGCTTTCTTTACGTGATCAACGCGAACCAGGGGCAGAATATCTTTCTTAATAGAATTGTGTAGGCAGTTCTGAGCCGATAGGCATTTTCTTCGAGCTAACCCCCCGTAAAAAAACTCCCTATTTATGAGCTAACGGCAAAAAAACTTTAGCCACCTGAATTGATAAGGACAGAACAAATGGCTTGTGCCCGTTTTGATGAATCGAAAATTAATTCATGAAACTGGCCTACTCCGGTCTAACACTCGTTCAAGTCGGTCCGTCAACCTGCTGTGTTTGAGAGACTTTATCCCACCAGTAAGGAGCTGAGAACTGGTTACATATGACGATTATGGCCCAACTATTATCAGCTCTGGCTTCTGACCGACTGGCTAGCAGCAACGGCATGATGGATGGCTTTTTCTGTCCACTGGCAATGGAAGAGACGTAATGTCTCAGTACTCAATCTTTGATGTGTGTGTTGAACCGACTTATACTCGCGAACCGAATAGCAATCGTTGTGCGGGTAAAAAAGCAGGAGAGATCTTAACTTCTGCTCTGAGCGAGGAGCGGACATTTCCTTAAAAGAAAATTTAAATCTAATGTAAAATAAAATTTAACATTAAATGGACTGGTTAACCTGGATGACTATAAGTATTTTAATTCATAAAGTAGTCTGACTAAATATTTTTTTCAAAGCTTCCCTAATAATATACACCTTGGTTGCATCAGAAAATCTACCACCATGTGTTCCTGCCTTTTTGAACAACTCACTGAAAATTTCTTTGATAAGAATTTCATTAACTGCCATTTGAGTTTCTTTATTATATTTATCCATTTCCTGTTGGATTAGTCTTAACATGCTTTCCATTTCAGTAGGTTGCTCATTCATCCATTCAATAAGCGCAGATTCATTAGCAATATCTGGGCTTTCTCTATGGCATTTACTGCATAGCAGAATATAATTTGAGATATCATTACTTCCGCCTAGTGAGTGAGGGATAATATGCGCCCTCTCCAATTTTGAGGATTCGCGGCCACAGCAGACACATACATTGAAATCACACGCATTATCATAGCGCGTATCATCCAAACCTCTTTGAATTCCATTGTCAATCCAGTACTGCCAGATCATTTTTTTACTTGGTGCGTTTTGTCTAGGAACTACTGCCATATTACTGCTCCTCAAGAATTCAAACAGTTGATGAGAGATAAGCTGACCTGCGCCCTATAGATTAACACACTACGCTGTTAGCAACGTCCGCTTCTGACACAGAGCGGAAGCTAACTGAATCGTAGGTCTGCTTTGAGCGAACAGCGGAAGTTCGCAACTCCATGACTAACATTGAGGTGTATTAAGCAACGAGGAGCAGGTCAACTGAAGGGTTAATTATTTAAGAGCCTGCTCAACTTTTTTAGACTCATGCCCTACAATCGCTTTCTCATCTTCCAGCTTGTCGGGCCGAAAGATTAGCAACGCTCAGGTGTGGAAAAGCGTAAAATAAGCAAGATACATAATGCATGAAGATAAGGGACAGGCATGACTGCATATTCAAACTCTGATGCGGCAAGCGACTTACGCCCGGCCTTAGACAAGGCGCCCACTGGCGCAGTGAAAGGTGAATGGTTCTTTATTACGGAACAAGCTGGTGTCTCCTCGCAAACTGGAGGCTACATCTATGCCGACGGGAGTCACGTTACTGCTGGTGACCAGGCTTTTCAGAGGGTCCGCAACGTTGTCGATAAACTCGAATCATCACGGATAAAGCCGTTTAATAAGGTCATTGTTCGCTGGACAAAGTCTAAATTACCGTTAATGCGTGGGCGCGTTACGGTTGACACAATATTTGATGAGACAATTGTGCCGCGTGGTCTTCAAAGTCCGATGTATGAGGCTGCCGCTGTCGCAAGACGAGCATTCTGGAAAAGGTATGGCGACGTGTCAGATAGCTTTATTACTGAACGAGATGACGCAAACGTACACAATCAGACGAAATGGTTCGGACCCCATCGCCGGGTACTCAGCACCAAAAGCAGCACCAAATTAACGCTGGCCACCGATGGTCTCTCGACGCCCTGGGCCGGCGTTGCAAACCCGGAAAACGGCGTAGAATGCGAACTTTTCATGGAGATGGATGCTTCGGATAATACCAGCTATCAGATTGATGACTGGGCTGATCTGTTAATTAGCCTAGGGGATCTCGTTGCCGAGGGCTATCAGGTCGCTGCCGATGTTGAAAAATATGGAGCCATCCTGTTTTGCTCTCTTACGGACGACTATAAACCAATGACCCGCATCATTCTCAGCCGTGATGGTCGTCAGATTGAGGGGTTGCCATTCGGTTCAGTTCCGCTGATCCGTGTAACGCCGATAGCAGAGGCAGAGATTGAACATCATGACCAGTCCGATGAATGGGCATCAAACGCAGCAAGGCATGCACTCGCGGAACGGGAGATAGAAACGTAGATAATTATCACATGGTTATTCACGCCCCTAGAGGGCAGAGTGAGCCGGTCACCTTTCTTAAGGAAGACCAGCATCAAATTATCAAACTTTGTTCTGCTTTGAGCGATAAACAGACATTTTATAACGTTATCAACCTCCCTGATGAGCATTCCATTCGTCACGGGTGATTTCCCAGAGTTCAGAATCCAGCAGACCGCTGACATACTCTTTCTTTTCAGTCCTGATGAGCCGCATGCCACTGCTGTCTGAAATACGTTTTGAATGCCTATTGAGAGCCGCTTTAGGCGCACGCAACACGGTCTTATTTAACGAATTAAACCAGTAGTCCGTAGCTACGATACTGGCCTCACGCATAAAGCCCTGGCCCTGATACTCAGGAGCTAACCAAAAACCACGGTTATTATCCTCAACGTCATACAGACAGATTAACCCCATTAGTTCATCAGGCGTTTCACGGTGTCTGATAGTCCAGATCCAGGCTATTCCATTTGCCATATCAGGCAGGGCAACGTTATTAACGTAATTCTCGGCACCATTATCAGGATAGGGCCACGGTACTGAAGAGACCATGTAGCGAACTATCTCCCAACGTGGATAAAGCCTTTGGATTTGTGAGGAATCTTCAGGGGCTAATGGCTTCAACAGCAAACGCTCTGTAGAGAGTATAGGTATTGGCATCCGCACTTTTCCTTCATGAGCTTGATATCTATTTTCAGTTTTACCTGTTCAATAGTTACCTCAATTTATTTGGATGTACAGAAAATATCCATACAATTGGAGGTGCAGTTAGCAAGTGGTCAACGTCAGCTCCTGGCACATAGCTGTCCAAAATAGAGAGCAGGGGAATTATCACAATAAAGGTCTTTGAGATGCCTGGAGAAAGTGTGACGATGCAATGAGTAGAATCAGCGTGGCATGTTAAGCATCTGACATATTTCTTTTATTTTACATTCACTTACATTCATTTTTTGTCTTGGCCTGGTATGCTGGCGTAGCGTATTTTCCTGCTATGAATACTTAAAATAACGGTGGTTAATGATGACGAATATCGAAGTAGTGAAAGCGTATTTTAAATACTGTGTTGATGGGAAGGATGTAGAGCGTGTCAGTGAATTTTTCTCAGAAGATGTGGTGAACCACCGCCCGGATTGTCCTGCTCCTTTAGTGGGTCTGGAAGTCTTTAAAAAGGGATTGCGCGACAATGTCACAGATCTATACGACAGTATTGTGACGACTTTCCAGAAAGAGATTGTTGATGGCGACCAGGTCGTCGTAGCGCTAACACATGTAGCCAGAGGCTCAAACACCTGGAAAGGTTTTAACGTAGAGGGCAAGGATGTGACCTGGACAAGCCTGACGTATTTTCGCTTTAACAATGAAGGGAAGGTGGTTGAAGAAATTGTAGAGCGAAATGAGCTACACATGTCACATCAGTTAGGACTGGTTCTGTCTGACAAACATTGATCGCACAATACTTGCTTTTCGACTGAAGCCCGCTCTGTGCGGGCTATTTCATGAGTTGCATACCATTAAAGTGTTATGGTAAATCGAATAACGAAGCGATTATTCCATCATAACCCTGATCTGCTCCCCCACAATTAGCATCACACTGTGCCAGAAGCGCTCGCTTCTGGCACAAAGCAAGCATGACAAACTCCAGTTCAGGATATCAGCAGCAGTGAGCCCCCTTTAAGCTGATCAATAAGCGCCTGCACAAGGGCATACTCTACGGCAGGACAACCATGAGATCGTCCACAACGGCCATATTGCTTAACATATTGCTCCCCCGCGTAGGGGACGCCATGAAAGACAATGCCGCGTTTATAGGCATTACTGTTGCTTTCTTCCAGACCTTCCAGTCTTAGGGCTCTGCCATGTTGTGCCATCGTATAGGTGCTCAGCGTTTTATAGAGGCCTAACGAACTTTGGTATGACTCTGGTGTATTTGAAAAAATGGTGGCCAGTCCGTCATGATTGGGATCGCTGCCCGTCCCATGCACCGCATGAACACTCTGCACCGTCTTATTGACCCGGTCAAAAATATGCATTCTTTTTGTTTTGGAATGTTCTTTAATTTTGAAGACAGCCCAATATCGGGGATTGGATCCGGCATTATTATGCGTCTGCCAGTCAATCATTCTTTTAATGTCATCGTGCGGAACACCTGCTTTGTCCGCCAGTGCATATAATTCCTCTCCGATAGATGTTCCCGGCACCAGTGGAGGTACACTAACGTCTACGCTGTCATTATCAATCAGTGAACGAAGTCTATTGGCCCTGTTTGTCCAGCCTTTAAGGAAAACCTTCTGGGATGGATTATTGGCGGCAATCTGGTTAAATCGTTCAATAATTTTATCGGCAAACAGCGGGATGAATTTGTCATCGGTAGTATTATTGATGGCTTCCAGCGTTTCACTGTTCATTCTGGCGGTTTGATTAATACCCAGCACTGATTGACAAAGTTTTAATGCTGTTCCAGGGCCAAATAACACGCCCATATCAAATAGCGCGGTAGCAATGCTCTGGTCTAACACTTGATCAAGATTTAATACATCCCAATAATTTTTTTTGTAGATGATATTAATGGTTTCAAAACTCATGTTTTTTACTTCTTCTTCTGTAACGTCATCTCTCCCCAGATACTCCTCTAATCGCTTAAGGGTGATGCCTTTATTTGTTGGTCCGCCTCTGTCCGCCGGATGGTTTGTATAGCCACCCTCATTTTTTAAGGTAAATATCAGCGCTTCATCAATATTTGACCCCGGTTGATCAATCACGTTATCAATTGTTGTGATATCCGGTATAGGGTCGTCTGGTAGCGGTTTATCCGTAAACGATTTTTCGGCCATGAAGGCTTCGAGTTTTTTAATTGCAGACAACGTCAAAGGTCCGATGAGGCCATCTATTTTCCCACTATAAAGATCTAATGATTTTAATGCTAACTGGAGTGACTCAATTTTGTTCTGAGTAAACATCGCATTCTCCTTTATGAGGGGAGTACAGATAGCAGGGCTATCCTGTACTTATTTATTTGTTATTAGCTCCTGGAGTGGGGAAGAGAATTTATTCGCAAAATGAGGCGCAAATAACATCATGCTCAAGCACTATACCCGTCAGACCAACGTTGTATTGCTGTGTACCTTTTTATAAAAATAACTGTTCTCCTCCCCACTAAATTTTTATTGCAACTCTTGTTTGACGGCAAAGAGAGAATAATCCACACGGATGTTTCCAGTCAGGTCAGGGATACCATCTCGTTTCCGTTCACCATATCGATAATGTTCTTGCTTGTTGAGCGACATATAGAGCAGGCCGAGTTGATCATCGGGATTATTTTTCAGTGTTGTGGCTACGACATTAGTTAAAAATTTCGCAATCATCACACCGGCTGCATACGCAGGATTGACAGCGCCAAGAATAAGTGTCCCTAAGCTCGCAGCAAAAACATCAAACTCAGGCTGCATAACTGCCGATTCCAACTGCCTTCCTATTTCGTTGGTATTATTGTCATCCTTAATAACCGTCAGGCACCAGTTGAAATTATCTGGGATGTCGGGGGAGGAGTAGAGAACATATCCAGTATCGCCAAAAGTGAGTACGGAATTATCTTTAACATTCGCGACTTCATTAAATATTCGAGCTGACGCAACTTGTTGAACTGCCTGTATGAGTAGCTGTTTTTTTACCTCCTCATCATTTTCTGAATACCAGGCGTCAAGTATCGGAATATCTGCGTCTGAAGTGATGAAACTGATTAATTTAACTTGTACAAAACTATCACCTAAAAAAAGAAAAGCATTTTTATGATTATCTAAAATCCTGATTCTGTTTATTCTAAAATAAAACATACTCCCTCCTGTTGTAGGTGGAGATGACATGTGTATTGAATTCAAATAATCAACGTTATTAATTATCTGTTCAATAGCAGTATAGATTGACCACCCAGACCACGCCAATGGTTACCGTTCGCATCATCATTAAACTGAGAGGAAAAAAATTTCATGTTATTAATTTATTATTGCTCAATGATATTATGTTATAAGAAATTGGAATGGCAGGATAAAGTTATCCTCTGCTCTGATTTTTTGACGTAAAAAACGTTATTGCTGACATTAAAAAAAGCCAGGCATAAAAACCTGGCTTTCTTCGGGAGCGGTGCGCCCGCTTATCCTCAATACACGCCTCTTTGTAGGCGGCGCAAAGGGTTACACGCGGCTACCCCACAGATCGTATTCGTCGGCGTTCTCTACTTTCACGCGCACGATATCGCCTGGTTTCACGTTAGTTTCACCGTTCAGATAGACTGCGCCATCGATTTCCGGGGCATCGGCCATGCTGCGGCCAATTGCGCCTTCTTCGTCGACTTCATCAACGATGACCATAATTTCGCGGCCCACTTTTTCCTGCAGGCGTTCAGCAGAAATTTGCTGTTGCAGCTGCATAAAGCGGTTCCAGCGCTCTTCTTTTACCTCTTCCGGTACCTGATCCGGCAGTTCATTGGCGCCTGCACCTTCAACCGGGCTGTACTTGAAGCAACCAACCCTGTCCAGACGCGCTTCTTTCAGGAAGTCGAGCAGCATCTGGAAGTCTTCTTCCGTTTCGCCAGGGAAGCCGACGATAAAGGTTGAACGCAGGGTCAGCTCCGGGCAGATTTCGCGCCACTGTTTGATGCGCGCCAGCTGGCGGTCCACAGACCCTGGGCGTTTCATCAGCTTGAGAATACGCGGACTGGCGTGCTGCAGCGGAATATCGAGGTAAGGCAGGATTTTGCCTTCCGCCATCAGCGGGATAACGTCATCCACGTGTGGGTACGGGTAGACATAGTGCAGACGCGTCCAGATACCCAGTTTTGAAAGCTCTGCACACAGATCAACCATGCTGGTTTTGACCGGCGCGCCGTTGTGGAAACCGGTGCGGTGCTTCACGTCGACACCGTATGCAGAGGTGTCCTGGGAGATCACGAGGATCTCTTTGACGCCCGCATCGACCAGACGCTTCGCTTCGCTCAGCACCTCGCCAATCGGGCGGCTTACCAGATCGCCGCGCATGGACGGGATGATGCAGAACGTGCAGCGATGGTTGCAGCCTTCAGAAATTTTCAGGTACGCATAATGACGCGGGGTCAGTTTGACGCCCTGTTCCGGCACAAGGCTCAGGAACGGATTGTGTTTCGGTTTGGGCACATAGTGGTGAACATGCTCCAGCACTTGCTCGTAGCTATGAGGTCCGGTGATCTCCAGCACTTTCGGATGAACTTCGCGGATCTGATCGACTTTCGCACCCAAACAGCCGGTGACAATCACCTTGCCATTTTCGTTCAGCGCTTCACCGATCGCTTCCAGTGATTCTTGTACGGCGCTGTCGATGAAGCCGCAGGTATTGACGATAACCATATCGGCGTCGTCGTAGCTTGGCACCACGTCATAGCCTTCGGTACGCAGTTCAGTCAGGATTCGCTCCGAATCGACGAGGTTTTTCGGGCAGCCAAGGGATACGAAGCCGATTTTCGGCTGGTGGGTTACTTTGCTCATAGCTTAAAAATTGTTCAGTTATTGGAATGGTCAGGGCAGGGATTCTACAGAGATCTGGGCAAAAATTGTATCGCAATCTCACCGGGCATTAAGCACAGGCAAGATGAAGGTTATAGATACAATGTAAATTTTGTTAATTTATGGTGAATTGTTGATCTCAGGCATCATTATGTTCAAAAAATGACCATACTATTAAGTTGCACCATGAGTAGAAAGAGGAGGGACAAGGTATGGTCGTTGACAGACTGAGAACCGCTCTGCTTAACAAGCTGATCAACGCGCGAATTGATCTCGCCGCGTATCTGCAGTTGAGGAAAGCGAAAGGCTACATGTCAGTCAGCGAAAGTGATCGTCTGCGTGATAACTTTTTTGAACTGAATCGAGAACTTCACGATAAATCACGACTGCAGAAACTTCATCTGGACATAGAAGAATGGGAGGCATTGCATCTTGCCGAAGGTGCATTAGCTGCCGCTGCCGTCTGTCTTATGAGCGGACATCATGATTGTCCGACTTTCATTTCCGTCAACGCAGAGAAACTTGAAAACTGTCTGACGAATTTGACGCTCAGCATCCAGTGCCTGAAAACGCATTCCATGCTGGCACAGGTCTAAGCAGGGGGGAGGCAACTCCCCCTTATCCTAAGTTTTTGTAAAAATAATTCTGCACACCTTCTCGCTGACTACGCTTTAACGCAGAGCCATACAGGAGGCGTTATGCGTCGATCTCACCGCTTTTTACTCCCATTATTGCTGTTCTCAACGCTTGCCCATGCCGTGCCATCCGCAGTCAGGGTCGACGTGCTGCAAACCAAACTTGATCACCCGTGGTCGCTGGCTTTTTTACCCGACAATCGCGGGATGCTGATTACGCTTAAAGGTGGCCAACTGCGGCACTGGCAAGCCGGGAAAGGGCTTTCCGATCCGCTGACCGGGGTACCGAAGGTGTGGGCGCATGGGCAGGGGGGATTGCTGGACGTGGTGCTGGCGCCTGACTTTGCGCAGTCACGCCGCGTCTGGCTCAGTTTTTCGGAAAGCGATCTGAACGATAATGCGGGCACGGCGGTAGGGTATGGGCGACTCAGCGAAGATCTGAAGCGCCTTGAGAACTTCCAGACCGTTTTTCGCCAGATGCCGAAACTGTCCACCGGAAACCATTTTGGCGGTCGCCTGGTATTTGATGGTAAAGGGCATCTGTTTATTGGTCTGGGGGAAAATAATCAGCGTCCTACCGCACAGGATCTGGATAAATTGCAGGGCAAAGTGGTGCGTCTGACCGATCAGGGAAAAATCCCGCCGGATAACCCGTTTGTCAACGAGGCCGGGGCGCGTCCTGAAATCTGGGCGTATGGCATTCGTAATCCGCAGGGGATGGCGATGAACCCGTGGAGCGATACGCTCTGGCTGAATGAACATGGTCCTCGCGGCGGGGACGAAATCAATATTCCGGAAAAGGGCAAAAACTACGGCTGGCCGCTGGCAACCTGGGGAATCAACTACAGCGGTTTTAAAATCCCGGAAGCGAAAGGGGAGATTGTGGCGGGGACCGAGCAGCCGATTTTTTACTGGAAGCACTCACCCGCAGTCAGTGGAATGGCGTTTTATAACAGCGACCGATTCCCGCAGTGGCAGCAAAAACTCTTCATTGGGGCGTTAAAAGAACAGAATGTGATTGTCATGACGGTCAATGAGAATACGGTGACGGAAGACGGGCGTATCCTGGGGGAGCGAAGACAACGCATTCGCGATGTTCGCATCGGGCCGGACGGATTTTTATATGTGTTAACCGATGAGTCCGACGGGGAATTACTCAGAGTGAGTCCGCGAACGTAGCGTGCAATGCCTTCAGACGCCGGGTTAGCCTGTGGCTCACAGACTAACCCGCAGAGGGATACCGCTTAGCTGACCGGGATCATCACGATTTTACGGAACGCCGGACGTTCGCTGAGTTGCTGATACCAGCGCTCAAGGTTCGGGCGTGGCGTCCAGGTCAGGCCGACATTGAACAGGTTATAGACGAAAGGCGCGATGGCGATATCGGCCACGCCAAATTCGTTGCCGGAGAACCAGCGTTGACTGGCCAGCGCGTCGTCAAGCATGCCAAACAGGCCATCGCACACCTTGGCGCTGGCGTCGATGGCCGCAGAGTCGCGTTGTTCCACCGGCGTTCTGACCAACCCAAACAGGATAACGCGGTGCGTGGGGCTTAGCGTTTGGTTTGCCCAATCCATCCATTTTTCACCTTCCGCGCGTCGGGCCGGGGAATCTACCCACAACCGGTTTTGCCCGTACTGTGCCGCCAGATAACGCACAATGCTATTGGATTCCCACAGCACAAGGTTGGTTTCATCATCACGCAGTAACGGCACCAGGCCGTTGGGATTCATGGCCAGATATTCAGCGTCATGATTGAGGCCAAATTGACCTCCGGCGAGAATATGTTGAAAGGGTAATTCCAGCTCTTCAAGCGTCCACAACACTTTTTTAACATTGGTCGAGTTGTTTCTGCCCCACAGCGTAATCATAGTAACCCCTTAATTTGATTGGGCAGCCTTAGGGCTGCGATCGACGTCTGACCCGGTACATAGTGAAATAAAGCTAATATTTACGCAACAACCTGCAAAAAAAACGTATGGAATGCAGCGTAGCGGGGCGTTATTGCATAAACTTTAAAAACTTTACCTACTTACGGTTTCTTTAAGCTCGTTAGTGCGTTATTACTCACCAAACTTGTAACACGGTGGTGTGACGTGGTTTTTTTGGAATGGATACTCGGGTGGCATTTATGAAGCAATACTCCTTTTCTCTTCGCAGCCTTGCTGCGGGCTCAGCACTATTATTCCTTTTTGCGCCGACCTTGCAGGCGGCCGAGCAAACGACCGCGCCGCCGAGCGTTGATGCGCGGGCATGGATCCTGATGGATTACGCCAGTGGAAAAGTGCTGGCTGAAGGTAATGCGGATGAGAAGCTCGACCCTGCCAGTCTGACTAAAATTATGACCAGCTACGTGGTCGGGCAGGCGCTGAAGTCCGGAAAAATCAAGCTGACGGACATGGTGACGGTGGGGAAAGATGCATGGGCGACGGGAAACCCGGCATTGCGCGGCTCATCGGTGATGTTCCTTAAACCTGGCGATCAGGTGGCGGTTTCCGACCTTAACAAAGGCATTATTATTCAGTCAGGTAACGATGCCTGTATTGCCCTCGCCGATTATGTTGCCGGCAGCCAGGAATCGTTTATCGGATTAATGAATGGGTATGCGCAAAAACTTGGCCTGACTAATACGACCTTCCAGACGGTACACGGTCTGGATGCGCCAGGGCAGTTCAGTACAGCCCGGGATATGGCCCTGCTGGGAAAAGCCTTGATCCACGACGTGCCTGAAGAGTACGCCATTCATAAAGAAAAAGAGTTTACGTTTAACAAGATCCGCCAGCCAAACCGTAACCGTCTGTTGTGGAGTACCAATCTGAATGTCGACGGAATGAAAACCGGGACAACGGCGGGCGCAGGGTACAATCTGGTTGCCTCCGCAACCCAGGGTGATATGCGCCTGATCTCTGTGGTGTTGGGGACGAAAACTGACCGTGTTCGCTTTAATGAATCGGAGAAATTACTGACCTGGGGCTTCCGCTTTTTTGAAACGGTAACACCCATTAAACCGGATGCTACGTTTGTCACGCAGCGCGTCTGGTTTGGCGATAAGAGCGAAGTGAACCTCGGCGCAGGTGAAGGCGGTTCGGTGACAATCCCGCGTGGACAGCTTAAAAATCTGAAAGCGAGCTTTACCCTGACCGAACCGCAGTTAACGGCGCCGCTGAAGAAAGGTCAGGTGGTGGGCACCATCGACTTTCAGCTTAACGGGAAATCCATTGAGCAGCGTCCGTTAATGGTGATGGAAGCGGTGGAAGAGGGTGGGTTCTTTAGCCGGATGTGGGATTTTGTGATGATGAAATTCCATCAATGGTTTGGCACCTGGTTCGCGTAATCCCCGCGATGCCGGAGGGCGGCGTTTGCGTCGCCACCCGGCAAATACTGCCTCAATACATGAGTTTAATGTGATGCGCTTTGGCGTAATTGACCAGTTCATCATCCGGGCGGCAGTCGCTGATAATGGAATTAAAGCAGGTTAATTCGCCCATGCGCGCCGGTCGCACTTTGCCAAATTTACTGTGATCCACGACCAGAACGTGGTATTGCGCCATCGACATCGCCCACTGTTTCACCGGTAACTCTTCCAGATTAAAACAGGTTGCGCCTTTGCCGACATGCACGCCCGCGGCAGAATAGAAGGCGATATCCGGGCACAGGTTATTCAGGGTTTCCTGAAAATTGAGCGGCTTAAAAATGGCATTGCTGGCGTGAAATTCACCGCCGCACAGGATGGCGCGACACAATGGTTTTTCCTGCAACGCCAGAAAGGTATTCAGCGAATAGCAAATGGCGGTGAAGGGAAGTTCATTATCAATGGCTTCAATAATCCACGGTGTGGTGGTGCCACAGTCGAAAAAAAGCGTCTGGTGCGGTTGTACCAGGCTTGCTGCCAGCTGCGCCGCGCGCCGTTTTTCTTCGACCAGACGGGATTTCTGATCGCTGAGTAAATAGTGACTGGCGCTACGGGGTTCCAGAACGATATAGCCACCCAACAATACGACGGGCGCGCTTTTATTGTTCAGGTCGCGACGGATGGTCATCTCAGATACGCCCAGAAGGGTCGCGGCTTCTTTTAGGTGTAATTTATCGCTGCGCTTTAACGCTTGCAGTAATTGACCAATACGCTCGTCGCGTCGTGTTTCCATAGTTCCCCTGGAGAGTTAAGTCATCACCCTGCACAGTACAGGGCGATTAATACTACTCTTTTTTCATCAGATTAGTCACGTACCCAGCCTTTTCGGATGGGAAGCGCAAAACAGATGCGATAGCAGGTTTGCAGGCTGCGATAGAGCGACGCGCCATATTTTTGCCAAATCATCTGCGCGCTCAGACATCCGATCATACTCACCAGTAAACCGCCGACCATGTCCAGCGGCCAGTGTACGCCGAGGTAAACGCGCGACCAGGCGATAGTCACCGCCAGCACCATTAAAACAGCGCCTGACCAGATCCGGTGCCAGAACAAAAATGCCAGCGCAACGGTGAAAATCACCGTACCGTGATCGCTGGGAAACGAATCATCTGCGGCATGATGCAGGAAGTTATAGCCAACATGGTCGACAAACGGACGATCGTGAGGGAACAGATGCCCCATTGCCCAGGAGACAGCCAGACTGACTACCAGGGCGATCGCCATCTTTATGATTAACTGGCGCTGGGTACCGACCTGATCTCGTGGTCCCCAAAGCCAGAGTACCACCGCCAGCAGCGGCACAATACCGATCGCATCTTTGGCAATGAAAATGGCGAGATCAATCATCCACTGGGCGGAGTCGGGGGTGGCGTTGATGAAAGAGAACAGCGAATTATTAATATTTTCCAGCATAACATTCAGACTTAGCGCAATGAGGTGAATAAAGGACAGCCATGTAAATGACCCGTGCCTGGCTGAGAATAAAAGCCCTGCTAAATACCGTAAAGCGGTATTGTCTTAAAGGTGTCATCTCAGGGTAATTAACAGAGTTCCGACAACATCATAGCGGTAGCAACTTAAATTAACCTTAAAGGAAACAGGTGCTAAGGGATATTCTGTAAAAATGTGCGCTATTTGCTGTCAAAGCGCATAATTTGCTATATCCGCAGACGCGCTTTCATTACACTTTGCGCGATTTTTCATTTGTGAAGAGATTGCATGCAAAACCGTTTATCTTCTGGCGCCCGACTGGGTCGTCAGGCATTGCTTTTCCCTCTCTGTCTGGTGCTCTACGAATTCTCCACCTACATCGCCAATGATATGATCCAGCCAGGCATGCTGGCGGTAGTGGAACAATACCAGGCCGGAATTGACTGGGTCCCGACATCAATGACCGCCTACCTCGCGGGCGGCATGTTTTTGCAGTGGCTGTTAGGGCCACTGTCGGACCGTATTGGCCGTCGCCCGGTAATGCTCGCGGGTGTGGTGTGGTTCATCGTCACCTGCCTTGCCACGCTGCTTGCGCAAAACATTGAGCAATTTACCTTTCTGCGCTTCCTGCAGGGGATCAGCCTGTGTTTTATCGGCGCAGTAGGTTATGCCGCGATTCAGGAATCTTTTGAAGAGGCGGTGTGCATTAAAATTACCGCGCTGATGGCCAACGTGGCGCTGATTGCGCCCTTGCTGGGGCCTCTCGTCGGGGCCGCGTGGGTGCATGTGCTGCCGTGGGAAGGCATGTTCGTTCTGTTTGCCGTACTGGCGGCATTCGCCTTTTTCGGTTTACAGCGTGCCATGCCGGAAACGGCAACCCGGATAGGCGAAAAACTCTCGCTGAAAGAGTTGTGGCGGGATTACAAGCTGGTGCTAAAGAACGTGCGCTTTGTGGCTGGCGCGCTGGCGCTGGGGTTTGTCAGTCTGCCTCTGCTGGCATGGATCGCACAGTCTCCCATTATCATCATTAGCGGCGAACAGCTCAGCAGCTATGAATATGGTCTGCTACAGGTCCCTATTTTTGGCGCGCTGATCGCAGGGAACCTGGTGCTGGCGCGTCTGACGGCCAGGCGGACGGTTCGTTCGTTAATTATCATGGGCGGCTGGCCGATTATGCTGGGGCTGATTCTCGCGGCTGCGGCGACGGTCGTCTCATCTCATGCCTATCTGTGGATGACGGCAGGCCTCAGTATCTATGCCTTTGGTATTGGCGTGGCAAACGCGGGGCTGGTGCGTTTGACCCTGTTTGCCAGCGACATGAGCAAAGGCACCGTGTCTGCCGCGATGGGCATGTTGCAGATGCTGATTTTTACCGTCGGTATCGAGGTGAGCAAATATGCTTATCTGGGCGGCGGAAACGGTCTGTTTAGTCTGTTTAATCTGGCAAACGGGATTATCTGGCTGCTCCTGATGTTTATCTTCCTGAAAGATAAACAGGTAGGCGCTTCACGGGAAGGATAATCACCAGCCTGCCGGAGCGATCCGGCAGGCTGGTTGTTTGAAACCTCGACCCTGCTTTGCATGGCGCTTGCCGATCAGTGGGTAAACGGCGCTTCGCTCCGGAGTATCCTGTCAATAACGTCCAGCACGCCCTCTTTGTTGTTCGAGCCAGCGCGGTACTTTGCGGCTGAGACAACGACTTCTTTGGCATTTTCCATGGCATAGCTAAAACCGGCCTGGCGCAGCATTTCTATATCGTTACCGCCATCGCCAAAGACGGCGACTTCATCATCGTTGATCCCCCAACGCTGTTGGAGCAGACGCAAACCGGTGGCCTTATGCACGCCCGGGATGATCAAATCGATACTGCCGTAACCGGTATGCACCGGCACCATGATGTCGCCGATGGCCTCGTGCAGTTCGGCCTGCAGTTCAGGAATGCGATCTTCGGAAATGTTAAGACCGAATTTAAAGAAAATATCGTTGATATTGCTGAAGTTATCGACGAATTCAAGGCGATGGTAGTACATCGCCGCCATCTCTTTTAAGGCATCGTCATACCGCTTCAGGGTGTACGCACTGTTTTTACCGCAGGCGATAATTTCCACCTCCGGGCGCGTCAGCAAATGGTCAACCACCGCATGAAAATCGGCGCTGGGCAACTTACCGTTGAACACATCGTCTCCCTCGCTCACCACCCAACCGCCGTTTTCGGCAACGAAGGCGATTTCGTGGGCAATGTCAGGGAAAAAAGAGATGAGCTGATAATACTGGTTGCCGCTGGCGACCACAAAACGGATCCCTTTCTCTTTCATCTGCTGGTACTGCGCCATAAACCGCTCATGGTTATAGGTTTTTTGGTCGCTCAGAAAAGTACCATCCATATCTACTGCAATTAACTTGATACCCATTAACCATTCTCCATAGCAGTGTGCGTTTTTGTTTCTGGTTTAGCGACCGCTTTTGCAACCAGCGCCGCCAGCAACACCAGTGCCAGAACGACCAGCATGGCGCTACGCAGCCCATAATGTTCGCCGAGATATCCCAACAGGGGCGGCCCGACGAGGAAGGCGAGATAACCTGTCGTGGCGACCACGCTGACGCGTGTCGGGGCGTCGGGGCCGGTATCGCTGGCGGCAGAGATCGTCAATGGGAAACCGAGCGAGGCCCCAAGCCCCCAAAGAACCACGGAGACCCCTGCCACCCAGGCGCTATCAACAAAGATGATGAGACCAATGCCGATCGCCCCCATTAGCGCGCTGGCGCGCACCACCGCCACGCGGCTATATCTGTCAATAAACCAGCCGCCGGTGAAACGCCCAACGGTCATGCCTAACGTGAAACCAGCGTATATCAGAGAGCCGGACGTTGGGCTAAATCCGTGCCCGTCTACCATCAGCAACGGTAACCAGTCATTGGCGGACCCTTCCGCAAACGCCATTGCCAGTACCACTACGCCAATGAGTAACAGCTGGAGATCCCGGTAAAAGGGCAGCCCTTTTTCAGCCGGGTGGGTGCCATCATCGGCGTTTTTACCGGTGCCGTCGGGGATTTCCCGAATGGCGATAAAAATAGGCGCAATGGCTATCATGCCAGCCAGCAAAATATGTGTTGTGGCCGGTACGCCAATTGCGGTCAACGTCATGCCCACACCGGCTCCCGCCAGTGTGCCCAGACTATAAAAGCCATGCATCATCGGCAGGACGGTCTTGTTCATTTCGCGTTCAACCGCCGCGCCCTCGACGTTGATCGCGACCTCTGCAGAACCGAAACTGGCGCCAAAAACACCCAAACCCAGCGCAAAGAGCAGCGGGGAGGTAAACCCTAACGCAATGCTGAGAATCACCATACCCACGACCGCGCATGACATCGTTATCTGAATAACGTTGCGTGTACCGAATCGCTTCACCAGCCAGGCCGAACACAGAATACCGCTCATCGATCCAATCGAAAGACCAAACAGTACCGCCCCCATTTCCGCCGTTGAAATAGAAAGAATGTCCCGGATGGCGGGGGTGCGCGTCGCCCAGGACGCCATCAGCAACCCTGGTATGAAAAAGAACATAAACAGAGCCCAGGTTCGGCGTCTTAATGCCCTGCGTGATGAACTGGCGGTCATGAATTCAAGCCAAAAAAGAGAAGAAGGAAGACAACACTAACAACTTTGTGTACATTTGTACATAAATGGAATGAGAGGAAATAGTGTGCGACGTGCAAACGATCCAAACCGGCGAGACAAAATCGTTCAGGCCACGCTGGAGGCGATAGTGACCTATGGTCTTCATGCCGTGACGCACCGAAAAATCGCCACTATCGCGGATGTGCCGCTGGGGTCAATGACCTACTATTTTTCAGGCATTGATGATCTTCTGATGGAGGCGTTTAGCGGTTTTACCGAAAGCATGTCGCAGCAATACCAGACCTTTTTTGATGATGTTAATGATGCGCAGGGCGCCTGCAATGCCATTACCGACATGATTTATGGCTCCCAGGTCACAACGCCGGACAACATGGAACTGATGTATCAGCTGTATGCCTTTGCCAGCCGTAAGCCAGCCTTAAAACAGGTGATGCAGAACTGGATGCAGCGCAGTCAGCGCACTCTGGAGCAGTGGTTTGATCCTGTCACCGCCCGTGCGCTGGACGCATTTTTAGAAGGTATGACCCTGCATTTTGTGACAGACACCACGCCGCTCGCGCGTGAAGACATTCTGGTGATGGTAAAGCGAATCGCCGGGGAGAAGTGAGGCGACTACTGCTGCCTCATCCGTCAAGCGTTGCGCCCGCCGTCATATTAACCACCGTTGCGGTCATGGCGCTTGCGTGATCCGATGCGAGAAACGCCATCGTCTCAGCCACTTGCGAAAGCGTTGGCAGCCGTTTGAGCATTGTGCTTTGCGCCGCGCCCGCGACCCACTCTTCTACGGATAATCCCATCGCTTGCGCCTTTGGTGTGAACACTTCGCGGGTATAAGAGCCTGCCTGAACCGCGTCGACAATCGCATGAGAACGCACGCAGATGGCGCGAATATTTCTCGGGCTTACCTCACTGGCAAGCGCCCTGGTGAACGCTTCCATACCTGCACAGCCGACGATGTGACCGGAGTGGCCCGACACCGCCATGGGACCTGCGGGAGCGACGACGGAGAGGATGGTTCCTCTACGTTCACCCCCCATATGGGGAATAACCGCTTTGGATATATTGAAGTATGCAGACAGAAACGGGCTTATACCCTGCATAAATTCGGGCAGCGATAATTCTGCGATTCCTTTTCCCTGATTGTGGTTAAAGCCGGTTGCGTTTACCACGATGTCAATGCCGCCGACCCGTTGGGCCAGTTGCGCCGTGCGCGTAAAGGTGGACTGCTCGTCAAGTACGTCGATGATAAATGTCCCGGCTGTTCCGCCCGCGGCGCGGATTTCGCCAGCGATCTGATCCAGGCGAGTCTGGTGGCGTGCGCCAAGGTACACTTGTGCCCCTTCACGCGCTATTACCTGCGCAACCGCGCTGCCAATTGCGCCGCTACCCCCGAAAATGACAGCGATTTTGCCTTCAAGTAACATTGCGTTATCCCATCACCCGTCTGCCCATTCAAAATTATGGGCAATAACCCGCATCATGCAAGCGGGTGCAATGTTGGTATCGGGTTAAGTTGCGGGCGCTGATTTTAGGCCAGGGGCATGGGGGCTGCTTTTCCTTCCCGTTCAGAGAGTTCATGCATGGCCTGGGCTAACTTTTCCTGGCTCTCACTTAATTGATTCGAAAGGGCTATATTGCTGACTGTCAGGGCATCAATCTCTGTCTTATGTTTTTTGTTTTTTTGGACAAGAATGACCGCCAGGACAGGAGCAAGTAAGGCTAACAAGGGTACAAAAACGAGAAATAAAATCATGTCTAAATCCTTTTACGCTATCAATATGAAACAGTTGTACGTCTTATGCATGCGGTCACTTCGATATCCGA
Organism: Citrobacter enshiensis; assembly: GCF_029338175.1. NCBI lineage: Bacteria > Pseudomonadati > Pseudomonadota > Gammaproteobacteria > Enterobacterales > Enterobacteriaceae > Citrobacter > Citrobacter enshiensis. The sequence goes on along the minus strand of NZ_CP119862.1, from coordinate 3,175,680 downwards.
AAAAGCACATTCGAAATTATTTTCTGTCGTTGGATTTTTAATTATAGCTGTTGTCAGTCTTGTCGCGATTGCGACCAGGAATCGAGGGTGTTCAGAAATGAAGAGGGCGAAAACGTCAGAGGGAAGGAACTCAGATATCTGCGACCGGTTTTGGCGCGGGCGCCATTTTGTCGCCACACTCGTTGAAAGCGTGCTCTAACTAGCTGATTTGAAGGGGGCTGAAATTCAGGCAACAAAAAACCCATCAACCTTGAACCAAAACGGCGGGGTTGATGGGCTCCACAAATTGGGGACATCAAAGAAAAGCAGTGGCACTAGTTATGACTGACACCTTTAAGAAAAGTTCTACTAACTAGCAAAAAATTTTCACTTAATGGCAAACGTCAGTTTTATCCTAAGCCAGGCCAGATGATGACGATCAGTGTCCCCGCCAGCGTCAGCAAGACGTTGGCAATCGCATAGGTGCCTGCATAACCTAATGCAGGGATGTTGCTCCGTGCGGTGTCGCTGATGATTTCCATCGCCGGGGCGCAGGTACGAGCCCCCATCATGGCGCCAAACAATAAAGCGCGGTTCATGCGTAATACATAGGCGCCAAACAGGAAGCAGATGACAACGGGCACCAGGCTGACCACCAGACCTGCAATCAGCATTTGCCCGCCGACTGCGCCAAGTCCGTTGCCGATACCGCTGCCAGCACTCAAGCCGACGCCCGCCATGAAGACCATCAGGCCAAACTCTTTCACCATGTTCAGCGCCCCCTGAGGGATGTAGCCAAAGGTGGGGTGGTTGGCGCGCAGAAAGCCGAGCATGATTCCGGCGAACAGCAGCCCGGCAGCATTACCGATCCCAAAACTGAAGTTGCTGAACTGGAAGGTGATCATCCCGATCATCAGGCCAATGATAAAGAAAGCGCAGAAGGCCAGCAGGTCAGTGACCTGGCTGTGAATGGAGATAAACCCGATGCGATCCGCAATGGTTTTGACGCGACGGGCATCACCGCTCACCTGCAGGACATCGCCTTTATTCAGCACCACGTTGTCGTCGATGGGCATCTCAATCTGGCTGCGGATCACGCGGTTAAGAAAACAACCGTGGTCGGTGAGTTTCAACTGCGCAAGACGGCGCCCCACGGCATTGTGGTTTTTCACCACGATCTCTTCGGTGACGATGCGCATGTCGAGCAAATCACGATCGAAGACCTCTTTCCCATTACGGAAGCTGGGATCGAGGCGGGCATGGGCGTCAGGGTAACCCACTAACGCGATCTCATCGCCCATTTGCAACACTGCATCGCCATCGGGATTCGCCAGAATACCGTTACGACGGATTCGTTCGATGTAGCAACCGGTCTGACGATAAATACCCAGCTCGCGCAGATTTTTACCGTCTGCCCATGCAACAAGTTCCGGACCTACGCGGTAGGCGCGGATAACCGGCAGATAGACTTTGCGGTTGGCGTCAGTGTCCAGGCCGCGTTCGCGCGCGATCTGTTGGGCGCTGGTTTGCAGGTCCTGGTGCTGGAGTTTAGGCAGGTAACGGGCGCCGACAATTAAACTGACCAAGCCGATCAGATAGGTCAGCGCGTAGCCCAGGCTCAGGTTATCCAGCGCGACGGAAAGCTGCGAGCTCGCCATTCCAGAATGGCGTAGCGTATCGCCTGCACCGACAAGCACCGGAGTGGAGGTCATCGAACCGGCGAGCATGCCGGCCGTCAGGCCGATGTCCCAGCCAAACAGCTTACCTAACCCCAGGGCGATCAGCATGGCGCTACCCACCATCACCAGGGCTAACATCAGATAATTTTTCCCATCGCGAAAAAAAATGGAAAAAAAGTTAGGCCCAGCTTCCACGCCGACACAGAAAATAAACAGCATAAAGCCGAGATTCAGGGCGTCAGTGTTAATACTGAAGTGCTGCTGTCCTAATAATAGAGAGACTACTAAAACGCCAATGGAATTACCAAGTTGGACCGATCCCAGGCGCAATTTGCCCAGACACAGACCAAGCGCAAGGACCACAAATAATAACAGGATGTAATTCCCATTTAACAAATCTGCGACGTTTATATTCACGGAGACTAACTTCTTGTTTACTAGTAAGCTGTTGAAAGAAATGACAATTTACGCTAATGTTTTTGCCATGAATTAAGGGGCGACGGCATCGTGCACAGCCTCCAAAATAAAAGCAACAAAGCAATTTATGCGGTTAGTTTAATCTCATTACGTATCAACGGCTATAAGAATCGTGTGGGCGTGTTTTGGCATGGAATGCCGGATGACTTTATCTGACTGGACGCCTTCGGGCGAAAAGAGTGTTCGATAGAGATAGTGTCAGGAGGAACGATTGAAACATAAACAAGGTTGGGCAGGCGCTGTCTGCTGCTTTGTACTCTTTATTGTGGTGTGTCTTTCATTAGTGATGAACGTGAAAGGGGCGTTTCGGGCTGCAGGTCATCCTGAGATTGGGTTACTGTTTTTTACGCTACCCGGTGCCGTGGCCAGTTTCTGGTCCCATCGCAGGGAAGTGATTAAACCCCTGTTTGGCGCGATGCTGGCGGCACCCTGTTGTCTGTTGCTGATGCGGCTGTTTTTTACACCCACGCGTTCTCTGTGGCAGGAGCTTGCCTGGTTGTTTAGCGCGGTGTTCTGGTGCGCGCTTGGTGCACTCTGCTTTTTATTTATCAGCAGTCTGTTTGACCCGCGGCGCAAGAAAAGCGAATAACGCCCTCATGACGAGGGCGTTACGTCGCATCAGGCAAACAGATCCACGTTCTCTTTTGCCCATGCTTCAAAATCGGTGCAGCCGCCGATGTGTTTTTGATCGACAAAAATCTGCGGTACGGTCTCAACCGGTTTACCAACAGTTTTTTCCAGATCCGCTTTCGAAATCCCTTCAGCGTGAATATCGATATAGCGATAGTTGAAATCGTCGTGCTCGTTGCTTAATTTCTCTGCCAGCTCTTTGGCACGTACGCAATAGGGGCATCCTGGACGACCGAAAATCACGGTAAACATTGTTTCTCTCCTCGAACTTACTGAGCCTGACGGCGAATCCCGTAATGATGCCGCTAAATGGCGTTGATGAAAAGCAGGTTGCACCTGTTGCTTTGATATCTTTAGGCTATATCTGTTAAGCAAGGTATATCCGAACGCTTTACAATGAGCATCCGTTCATCGGGAGACATCATATGCGGACGATTGGCGCGCTACCCAAAAGTGTGTTGATACTGGAGTTTTTCGGTATGGTGATACTGGCGCTGGCCTTGTTATCGCTCAATCACACTCTCACACTGCCTGCACCTTTTAACACCTCGCTGGCGGAGATCGTGATGATCTTTATTGGCGTCCTGCTCATGCTGCCTGCTGCAGTCGTGCTGATGTGGCGAATCGCGCAACGGCTCGCTCCGCAACTGATGATGCGTACCCCCGACTCATCTTCCCGTTCCGACAGAGATAAACCTCATGACTCCAACCATTGATTTACTGCGCGGCCACCGTTCTATTCGCCATTTTGCTGATGAAGCGATCTCCGATGCGCAGCGCGAGGCGATTATCGCCGCTGCTCAGGGAACGTCGAGCTCCAGCTTTCTGCAGTGCAGTTCCATCATCCGTATTACTGATAAAACAATGCGTGAAGCGCTGGTAAGCTTAACCGGTGGGCAAAAACACGTGGCTCAGGCCGCCGAGTTTTGGGTTTTTTGCGCGGATTTTAATCGTCATTTACAGATTTGCCCTGATGCCCAGTTAGGCCTCGCGGAGCAGCTGTTGCTGGGGGTGGTCGACACCGCGATGATGGCGCAAAATGCGCTGACCGCCGCGGAATCCCTGGGGCTGGGTGGAGTGTTCATTGGTGGTCTGCGTAATAATATCGAGGCGGTAACAGAAATGCTGAAATTGCCAAAACACGTGCTGCCGCTGTTTGGCTTGTGTCTCGGCTGGCCTGCCGATAATCCTGGGATTAAACCGCGTTTGCCTGCCGGGTTGATTGTTCACGAGAACCACTATCAGCCGATGGATGCTTCTTTGTTAGCGCGCTATGACGAGCAAATTGCGCACTATTATCAGACGCGAGACAGCAACGCGCGCCGCGATACCTGGAGCGATCATATTCGGCGCACCATCATTAAAGAAAACCGACCTTTCATTCTGGAATATTTACATAAACAAGGCTGGGCGACGCGCTAAAGGCAATAACCCAGTGTATGATACGCAGGCTTTTACCAGGTCTTTCAGAGAGGTGCAGGGTGAAAATTGCCATTTTGTCCCGGGACGGAACGCTCTATTCTTGTAAACGCCTGCGAGAGGCGGCGATGAAACGCGGTCATCTGGTTGATATTCTCGATCCCCTTTCCTGCTACATGAACGTGAGTCCGGCGGGGTCGTCCATTCATTACAAAGGCCGCCAGCTTCCTCAATATGATGCGGTCATCCCGCGCATTGGTTCTGCGATAACGTTTTATGGCACGGCGTCCCTGCGTCAGTTTGAGCTGCTCGGGAGCTACCCGCTCAATGAATCCGTTGCGATCACCCGCGCACGCGACAAGCTGCGTTCGTTACAGTTACTCGCCCGGCAAGGGATCGATTTACCCATCACCGGGATCGCCCATTCGCCGGACGACACCCACGACCTGATCGAGATGGTTGGCGGCGCGCCGCTGGTGGTAAAACTGGTCGAGGGAACGCAGGGGATTGGTGTTGTGCTGGCAGAAACGCGCCAGGCGGCGGAAAGCGTGGTTGACGCCTTTCGCGGACTTAACGCGCATATTCTGGTGCAGGAGTATATTGCGGAAGCCAAAGGTCGCGATATTCGCTGTCTGGTGGTGGGCGACGAGGTTGTGGCGGCAATTGAACGGCGGGCAAAAGAGGGGGATTTTCGCTCTAACCTGCATCGTGGCGGCGTCGCCAGCATCGCCAACATTACGGCACGTGAACGAGAGATTGCCATCAAGGCTGCGCAAACGCTGGGGCTGGATGTCGCGGGTGTCGATATTTTGCGTGCAGAGCGGGGTCCGTTAGTGATGGAAGTGAACGCATCACCAGGCCTGGAAGGGGTAGAGAAAACCACAGGGGTTGATATTGCCGGGCGAATGATCCAGTGGATTGAACGTCACGCGACAGCCGAATTTTGCCTTAAAACGGGTGGCTAATCTCAATATTGTACCTGATCGTGGTATGACGCGGTCTTTTTGCGTAAGCTGTGCCCGGTATTTTTTCATCGTAAGAGGTAGCACATTATTATGACATCACTGGTCGTTCCCACTCTGGATACGTTGCGTCAATGGCTCGACGACCTGGGCATGAGTTTTTTTGAATGTGATACTTGCCAGGCGCTGCATTTACCGCATATGCAGAACTTCGATGGCATCTACGACGCAAAAATTGATTTGGTGGATAACACGCTGTTGTTTTCTGCCATGGCGGAAGTCAGACCTTCAGCGCTGTTGCCGCTGGCGGCCGATTTATCCGCGATTAACGCCAGTTCGTTAACCGTGAAGGCGTTTCTCGACATGCAGGATGACAATCTGCCGAAGTTGGTGGTTTGCCAGTCGTTATCCGTGATGCCAGGGGTGACGTACGAACAGTTTGAGTGGTTTGTTCGTCAGAGCGAAGAACAGATCTCAATGGTTATCCTGGAAGCCGGGGCACATCAACTTTTGTTCAGCGCTGAAGAAGACGCGCAAAAAAACGGCGCTGAGAACCATTTTCTTCACTGATCCCTTTCAAAAAAAGCAGCCGCTGCCAAAGCGGCTACTGTTTTCATTGCGTTATGCTGCATTTAACCTTTTCTTAAAGAATTATTCACTTCCTTTCCGGCTGTTTCGCTTTACGTCATAGACAAATCCTGCATAAAAAATTGATAAAAGGCGTTTTTTAATCTGAGCTATAGTCTCAAACCCTGGCTAAAGTTATTCTTGCGAGGCTTTTATATCGCGAGCAATGACGGCAGGGGGAGAGTCGACTCTTCTTTACCTGTGTCGGATGAAAAAATATGCATGTTTTTTGCATATCTTAGAATGTGACAATATTGATTCGTTTGTTAACGGATTTTCATAAGGAAAGAGATTATGACCGCCTTAAATAAAAAATGGCTATCGGGTCTGGTTGCGGGCGCTTTGATGGCCGTCTCTGCCGGCACGCTCGCTGCTGAACAAAAAACCCTTCATATCTATAACTGGTCTGATTATATCGCCCCGGATACGGTGGCTAATTTTGAAAAAGAGACAGGCATTAAAGTTATCTATGACGTGTTTGACTCCAATGAAGTCCTCGAAGGTAAGCTGATGGCCGGGAGTACCGGTTTTGATCTGGTGGTGCCATCCGCGAGCTTTATGGAGCGTCAATTAACGGCGGGTGTGTTTCAACCTCTGGATAAAAGCAAACTTCCTGACTGGAAAAACCTCGATCCTGAATTATTGAAGCTGGTTGCCAAGCACGATCCGGGCAACAAATTTGCGATGCCGTATATGTGGGCGACGACCGGCATTGGCTACAACGTCGATAAAGTGAAAGCGGTGCTGGGGAAAGATGCGCCGGTGAATAGCTGGGATCTGATCTTTAAACCTGAAAACCTTGAGAAGCTGAAAAGCTGTGGTGTTTCGTTCCTGGATGCACCTGAAGAGGTGTTTTCTACGGTGCTGAACTATCTGGGCAAAGATCCGAACAGTACGAAAGCCGATGATTATACCGGCCCGGCAACCGAGCTGTTGCTGAAGCTGCGTCCCAATATTCGCTACTTCCATTCCTCGCAATACATCAACGATCTGGCCAATGGCGACATTTGCGTGGCGATTGGCTGGGCAGGGGATGTCTGGCAGGCCGCTAACCGTGCAAAAGAAGCTAAAAACGGTGTAAACATTTCCTATTCAATCCCGAAAGAGGGGGCGATGGCGTTCTTTGACGTCTTTGCGATGCCTGCTGACGCGAAGAATAAAGAGGAGGCTTATCAGTTCCTCAACTATCTGTTGCGCCCGGATGTGATTGCTCACATTTCCGATCATGTGTTCTACGCTAACGCTAACAGAGAAGCGACAACGTTGGTCAGCCCGGAAGTCCGTGACAACCCGGGTATTTATCCGCCAGCGGATGTACGCGCCAAAATGTTCACGCTGAAAGTTCAGGATCCGAAGATCGACCGTGTTCGTACACGTGCCTGGACCAAGGTGAAGAGCGGTAAATAAGCGTTTGAGGTTATTGCCCGGTAACGCGCACACTTACCCTTCCTGCAGGACATTGCGTTTTGTGGGTCGGGTAAATAACGCGCTACCTGGCAATGCGCACCGTCATGGTGCGTAATTTGCATTGTTTTTTGTTCTATGCCGGAGAGCACCCCGTGAATGAGCCAATCCCCCGCCCGCAGGCGAAAATCCGTAAAGCGCTAACGCCGCTTCTTGAAATCCGCAATTTGACCAAGTCATTTGACGGTCAGAGTGCCGTGGATGACGTCAATCTCACTATTTATAAAGGCGAAATATTTGCATTACTTGGCGCATCGGGCTGCGGGAAATCCACGCTGCTGCGTATGCTGGCGGGTTTTGAACAACCTACCACCGGCCAAATCATCCTGGATGGTGTTGATTTGGCGCATGTGCCGCCTTATCTGCGTCCGATCAATATGATGTTTCAGTCCTATGCGCTGTTTCCACATATGACGGTGGAGCAGAACATTGCGTTCGGCCTCAAGCAGGACAAGCTGCCAAAAGGTGAAATAGACGCGCGAGTGACTGAAATGCTGGGGCTGGTGCACATGCAGGAGTTTGCCAAACGTAAGCCGCACCAGCTTTCAGGTGGGCAACGTCAGCGCGTAGCACTGGCGCGCAGCCTGGCTAAGCGTCCGAAGTTACTGCTGCTGGACGAACCCATGGGCGCACTGGATAAAAAACTGCGTGACCGGATGCAGCTGGAAGTGGTCGATATCCTCGAACGCGTGGGCGCGACCTGCGTCATGGTGACGCATGACCAGGAAGAAGCGATGACCATGGCCGGGCGTATTGCGATCATGAATCGCGGGAAGTTTGTACAAATTGGCGAGCCGGAAGAGATCTATGAACATCCGACCACGCGGTATAGCGCGGAGTTTATCGGTTCTGTGAATGTCTTTGAGGGCTTGTTGAAAGACCGTCAGGAAGATGGCCTGGTGATCGACTCTCCGGGGTTGGTGCATCCTTTAAAGGTGGATGCCGATGCATCGATTGTCGATAACGTGCCGGTGTATGTCGCGCTTCGCCCTGAGAAGATCATGCTGTGTGAGGCACCTCCGGCAGATGGCTACAATTTTGCTGTGGGTGAAGTGGTGCATATTGCCTATCTCGGCGATCTCTCCATTTATCATGTGCGTGTGAAAAGCGGTCAGATGATCAGCGCCCAGTTACAGAATGAGCACCGTTATCGCAAAGGTTTACCCACCTGGGGCGATGAAGTGCGTCTGTGTTGGGATGCGGACAGCTGCGTGGTGTTGACGGTTTAAGGAGCGAAGATGAGTACACTTGAACCTGCGGCACGCGTGAACAAACACAGCAACTTCACGCTGTTTATGTCGCGTATGCAAATGAAGCATGGGCGCAAGATGGTCATTGCGCTGCCGTATATCTGGCTGATCCTGCTCTTTCTGCTGCCTTTTCTGATTGTCTTTAAAATCAGTCTGTCGGAGATGGCGCGGGCGATTCCGCCGTATACCAATCTGATGGAGTGGGCTGACGGACAGTTGTCTGTCACGCTCAATCTGGGGAATTTCCTGCAACTGACGGACGATCCGCTCTATTTTGACGCGTATCTGCAATCCCTGCAGGTGGCGGGGATTTCGACACTCTGCTGCTTACTGCTGGGATATCCGTTGGCGTGGGCGGTGGCGCACAGCAAATCCTCCACGCGTAACATCCTGCTGTTGCTGGTGATCTTACCGTCCTGGACCTCGTTTTTGATCCGTGTCTACGCGTGGATGGGGATTTTGAAAAACAACGGGGTGCTCAACAACTTTTTGCTGTGGCTTGGGGTCATTGATCAGCCGTTGACGATTCTGCACACCAATCTGGCGGTGTACATTGGGATTGTGTATGCCTATTTGCCGTTTATGGTGCTGCCGATTTATACCGCGCTAACCCGCATCGATTATTCGCTGGTGGAAGCCTCGCTGGATTTAGGGGCAAAACCGTTGAAAACCTTCTTCAGTGTCATCGTGCCGCTGACGAAGGGCGGCATTATTGCCGGGTCGATGCTGGTCTTTATCCCGGCGGTCGGGGAGTTCGTGATCCCGGAATTGCTCGGCGGTCCGGACAGCATCATGATTGGCCGCGTGCTCTGGCAGGAATTCTTCAACAACCGTGACTGGCCGGTCGCTTCTGCGGTGGCCATTATCATGCTGTTACTGCTGATCGTCCCGATCATGTGGTTCCACAAACATCAGCAAAAAAGTGCGGGGGAACACGGATGAACAACTTACCGGTAGTCCGTTCGCCCTGGCGAATCTTCATTCTGGTGCTTGGTTTTACCTTCCTTTATGCGCCGATGCTGATGTTGGTGATTTACTCCTTTAACAGCTCCAAACTGGTGACGGTCTGGGCGGGCTGGTCCACGCGCTGGTACGGCGAGCTTTTTCACGATGAAGCGATGATGAGCGCAGTCGCCCTGAGCCTGACCATTGCCGCCTGTGCGGCCACCATGGCGGTGATTCTCGGTACCATTGCCGCCGTGGTGATGGTTCGCTTTGGGCGTTTTCGCGGCTCCACCGGGTTTGCGTTTATGATAACGGCGCCGCTGGTGATGCCGGACGTCATTACCGGACTGTCGTTGCTGTTGCTGTTTGTGGCATTAGGACACGCTATCGGCTGGCCGGCGGACCGTGGCATGTTGACCATCTGGTTGGCGCACGTCACCTTCTGTACCGCGTATGTGGCGGTGGTGATTTCATCGAGGTTGCGCGAACTGGATCAATCGATTGAAGAGGCGGCGATGGATCTTGGCGCCACGCCGTTGAAGGTGTTCTTCGTGATCACCTTGCCGATGATTATGCCGGCGGTGATCTCTGGCTGGCTGTTGGCCTTCACGCTCTCGCTTGACGATCTGGTTATCGCCAGCTTTGTCTCTGGTCCTGGTGCGACGACCTTACCGATGCTGGTTTTCTCCAGCGTACGTATGGGCGTTAACCCGGAAATAAACGCCTTAGCGACCCTGATCCTTGGGGTGGTAGGAATTGTCGGATTTATCGCCTGGTATCTGATGGCACGTATGGAAAAACAACGGATCCGCGATATCCAGCGTGCAAGACGCGGCTGAAGAAACTAAAATCTGCCCACCTGGCTACACTCTGCCGCGCTTGTCGCGGCATTGCTTTCACGGAAGAGAACACGGTGGGATTTTTTAAAAAATCAGCCTCATCACATGCTCGTTTGAATGTCCCTGCTTTGGTGCAGGTGGCGGCGCTCGCCATTATTATGATCCGCGGCCTTGACTTGCTGATGATTTTTAACACGCTTGGCGTGCCGGGAATCGTTGAATTTATTCATCGCAGCGTGCAGACATGGAACCTGACCCTGGTCTTTTTGGGGAGTCTGGTACTGGTTTTTGTCGAAATTTACTGTGCGTTTTCGTTAGTCAAAGGGCGCAACTGGGCCCGTTGGGTCTATCTGCTGACCCAGGTCATTGCGACCGGTTATCTGTGGGCGGCCTCGTTGGGGTACGGCTATCCTGAACTGTTCAGCATTGCAGGCGAGTCAAAACGCGAGATCCTGCGTACCCTGGTGATGCAAAAACTGCCCGATATGCTGGTTTTGCTGCTGCTGTTTATTCCCCCCGCCAGCCGCCGGTTCTTCCGCCTGCAATAATGTGTATAATCACCGCCCTGATAATTTGAAGGTTTTCTTATGCACTGCGCACTCTATGACGCAGGTCGCTGCCGCTCTTGTCAGTGGATCACAGCACCGATAAGCGAGCAACTCGCCGCCAAAACAGCCGATCTGCACACTTTGTTGGCCGAACGCCCGGTCACACAGTGGTGCGCGCCTGTCTGCGGCCCTGAACAGGGATTTCGCAATAAGGCGAAAATGGTGGTCAGCGGCAGCGTAGAGAAACCGCTGCTGGGTATGCTTCATCGTGACGGCACGCCGGAAGATCTTTGCGATTGCCCGCTGTATCCCGCCTCTTTTGCCCCCATTTTTGCGGCGTTGAAACCGTTTATCGCGCGCGCCGGACTGACGCCCTACAATGTGGCGCGCAAGCGTGGCGAGCTGAAATACATCCTGCTGACACAAAGCCAGCAGGACGGCGGCATGATGTTGCGCTTTGTGTTGCGTTCAGAGGCTAAACTCGGGCAATTGCGGGCGGCGCTGCCGGGGTTACTGGCGCAGTTACCCCAACTGAAGGTCATTACCGCGAATATTCAGCCTGTGCATATGGCGATCATGGAAGGGGAGACGGAAAACTTCCTGACCGAGCAGCAGGCGCTGGCGGAACGTTTTAACGGCGTACCGCTGTGGATCCGCCCACAGAGCTTTTTCCAGACCAACCCCGTAGTGGCAAGCCAATTATATGCAACCGCGCGTGACTGGGTGCGACAGCTTCCGGTCAACCATATGTGGGATCTGTTCTGTGGCGTTGGCGGGTTTGGCCTGCATTGCGCGACGCCGGAGATGACGCTGACCGGAATTGAAATCGCTCCGGAGGCGATAGCCTGCGCAAAGCAATCCGCCCGCGAATTAGGGTTACAGAATCTGCATTTTCAGGCGCTGGACTCAACCCAATTTGCCACCGCTCAGGGAGGCGTACCTGAACTGGTGCTGGTCAATCCACCGCGTCGCGGTATTGGGAAGGCGCTGTGTGACTATTTAAGCCAGATGGCGCCGGAATACATTATCTATTCCAGCTGTAATGCACAGACAATGGCGAAAGATATCGGTGAATTACCCGGTTATCGCATTGAACGCGTCCAGCTTTTCGATATGTTCCCGCATACCGCCCATTATGAAGTGTTGACGCTGCTGGTCAGACAATCATAAAGCCGCTCATCGCGTAACACCGTTCACTTAAGCCAATGAATGAGGGGAAACACCGGGATTTGGTTCCCGGAGGGACGCCAAACCCGGTGGTCGCCCCGGATATCTCGGTCTTAAACTAACAGTGTTAGCTTATCGCTGCTTTATTCATTTCTGGTCTTACTGCGGGAACCATTGATCGCTGATTTTCTGATACGTGCCGTCGGCTTTGATGGCGGCCAGCGCACCGTTCAGTTTTTCCAGCAGGGCTTTATTATCCGGGCGGACCGCGATGCCAAGACCGGTGCCGAAGTATTGCGGATCGGTCACTTTTTCCGTGGCGGTACCCAGTTGAGGGTTGGTTTTCAGCCACTCATTCACCACTGCGGTATCGCCGAATACGCCATCAATACGGCCATTCTTCAGATCGATAATCGCATTTTGATAGCTGTCATAGGCCACGGTTTTTACCTCAGGGTGTTTGTCCTGCAGGTACTTCTGGTGGGTGGTGCCATTTTCCATACCAATACGCTTACCCTTCAGGTCGGCGAAGGTCTTGTAGGTCTCTTTTTTCGCAATTACCAGCGCAGAGTTGGCGTAGTAAGGCGTGGTAAATGAGACCTGCTTGCTGCGTTCCGGCGTAATATCCATACCCGAAATCACCGCGTCATATTTTTTGAATTTCAAGGCGGGGATCAGGCTGTCAAAAGCATGATTGGTAAAAGTACATTCAGCCTGCATTTGTTTGCATAATGCTGTCGCCAGATCGATATCAAAACCGACAATTTTGTTGTTCGCATCCATCGATTCAAAAGGAGGGTAAGTGGCGGAAACGCCAAAATTGATCTTCTCAGCCGCTGCGGCGCCAGTTGCAAACGTTGCGAGTAATGCAGCCAGAACTAACTTTTTCATTGTGAAACTCCCGTCTGTCAATCTTATGATTTTTACCGTGTCTGCGGTACGAATTCACAATGCCATTTAATGAATTTGTATGCAATAAAAATGATTAATTATTTTGTGATGAATAAAAAAAGACGGACAGTTGTGAGACTTGTCCGTCTTGTTGATTCACTGTTATGCAGTTTAAGGCTTAATTTCTGCGCTCAAACGCCAGGGCTTTACGCTCGACCAAACGCATCAGCAGCGTCAGCAGGCCGTTAACAATCAGGTAAATGACGCCTGCCGCGCCGAAGACCATCACATCATAGGTACGACCGTACAGCAACTGACCATGTCCCATCACTTCCATCAGCGTAATGGTGTACGCCAGCGAGGTACTTTTGAAAACCAGTACCACTTCGTTAGAGTAAGAGGAGAGGGCGCGTTTAAAGGCGTACGGCAACAGAATCGCCAGCGTGTCTTTTTTGCTCATCCCCAGTGCGCCGCAGGACTGCCATTGGCCCTCTGGAATGGCGCGGATAGCGCCATAGAACAGCTGCGTGGTATACGCTGCGCTGTTCAGAGATAACGCAATTAACGCGCACAGCCACGGCTCCGAGAGCAGATGCCACAGCACCGGATACTCCTGCAGTGACGGGAACTGTCCTGGTCCGTAGTAGATCAGGAAGATCTGCACCAGCAGCGGTGTTCCGGTAAAGAGCGTGATATAGATGCGAACCACCCAGACCAGCACTGGCGTTTTCAGCGTCAGGATGATGGTGAAAACCAGTGCCAGGATCAGGGCGACCACAATCGACGCCACGGTCAGCGTCAGGCTGGTATGCAGCCCTTTCATTAATTCAGGTAAATACTCAAGCATCAGCCTGGTCTCCGTTCAAAACGTGTCGCGCGCAGATCAATGCGTTTGAGAATGTACTGACTGACCAGGGTGATGACCAGATAGATAGCCGCCGCCACGATGTACCATGTGAAGGGTTCCTGGGTTCGGGTGGCAATACTTTTCGTTTGTAGCATCAGGTCGTTGACGCTGATAAGACTGACTAACGCGGTATCTTTCAGCAAGACCAGCCACTGGTTACCCAGTCCCGGCAGGGCATGACGCCACATCTGCGGCATCACCAGACGAAAGAAAATCGCCGCTTTTGACAGACCCAACGCCTGACCCGATTCCCATTGCCCGAGCGGAACGGCTTTCAACGCCCCACGCAGAGTCTGCGAGGCATAGGCCGCATAGAGCAGCGACAAGGCAATCACACCACACAGAAACGGACTAACGTCGAAGTTTTCGATCTGCATTTGCAGCGGAATCTGCACAATGCCGAGGTTAATGGTGAATCCGTCCGACAGCATTAACAGCAGCTGAGAGGAACCGAAATAGATAAACAGTACGACCAGAATTTCTGGCAGTCCGCGCAGAATCGTAACCAGAGCCGAACCTGCCCATGCAACCGGACGCCATTTTGCTGACTCCCAGACCGCAAAGAACATGGCAAGTGCCAGGCCAATGATCAGTGCACAAACGGCAAGGCCGACGGTCATCCCGGCGGCGCTTGCTAAAGGAAAAAATTCATTCATCAAGGATTACTTCTGGAACCATTTGTTATAGATGGTTTCGTACGTCCCATCTTTCTTCACTTTTTCCAGCGCAGTGTTGAATTTCTGCTGCAGTTCGCTGTTGCCCTGACGGACCGCAATGCCCAGACCTGTGCCGAAGTAATCTTTATCGGTGACTTTATCGCCCACCGGCGCCAGCTTCGGATTGTCCTTCAGCCATTCAGTCACCACGGCGGTGTCACCAAAGACGCCATCAATACGGCCGTTTTGCAGATCCAGTTTGGCATTCTGGTAGCTGTCGTACGGAACGGTAGTGATTTCCGGATGCTTATCCATGATGAATTTCTGGTGCGTGGTACCGTTTTGTACACCGACCTTTTTGCCTTTCAGCTGATCAACGCCGGTAAATTTGCCTTGCTGACCAATGAACAGCGCGGAGTTGTCGTAGTACGGGGTGGTGAACAGCACCTGTTTTTCACGCTCCGGCGTGATATCCATCCCCGCCATGACCGCATCGAAACGACGGAATTTGAGACTTGGGATCAGGCTGTCAAACGCCTGGTTAGTGAACGTACAGGTCGCATCAATCTCTTTACACAGCGCATTCGCCAGATCAACGTCAAAACCGACGATCTTGTTGTTAGCGTCCATGGATTCAAACGGAGGATACGACGCTTCAGTAGCGAAACGAATGGTCTGGGCTGCTGTAGCAGAAAGGCTAAAACTGGCAATTAGCGCGGCAATCAGAACTTTTTTCATTGTCATTGTCCCGAAACTTAGTGAGAGAGATAGTTTTTAAATGCATCGGTCTGCGGATCTGCAAAGCAGCTCGCATCCCCAAGCTCGACGATGTGACCGTTTTCCATATACACCACGCGGCTGGCGGTTTTACGCGCCACTTCCACTTCGTGAGTGACGATCACCTGAGTAATGTTAGTTTCAGCCAGTTCACGAATGATACTGACGATTTGGGCGGTGATTTCCGGGTCCAGCGCGGCTGTCGGTTCATCAAACAACAGGATCTGGGGTTCCATCATCAGCGCGCGCGCAATGGCCACACGCTGTTGTTGACCGCCGGAAAGGTGCAACGGGTAACGATCGCTGTACGGCTTCAAACGCAGACGTTCCAGCAGTTTTTCCGCGCGCGCCAGCGCCTGGTCTTTGCTCAGACCCAGTACGCGGCAGGGCGCTTCAATCAGATTTTGTTGTACCGTGAGATGGGGCCACAGATTGTATTGCTGAAAGACCATGCCCACGTTCTGGCGCAGCTCACGAATCGCCTTATCAGACGGGGTTTTCGTGAAGTCGAAATGGTTACCTGCGATAGTGAGCGTGCCGGAACGCGGCATCTCAAGCAGATTGAGTACGCGCAGTAGCGAGCTTTTACCCGCCCCGCTTGGGCCAAGTAACACCAGTGTTTCGCCCTGAGGGCAATCCAGCGTGATATCGAACAGCGCCTGATGCGCGCCGTAGAAGCAGTTAATGCCGTTTAATTGAATACTCATTGACACTCGTATACTGGCAGTCTGATAGCTATTGAAGCCGCAGATACTACCTTTGACAGAATAGTTATGCAATATTTATGCGTTAAAAGTTAAATGCAAACCGCATTCTTAACTAAACATAGCACAAAATAGCGGACTCGGTGGGCGGCAAGAATAATTGTCGGCATTCTATGCAGAATGCCAGACAATTTATGGGGGTTATGATTTAGGCATCTGAGGGGATAAGCAGAAGGCCCTCTGGACATCATGCTGCTTTGCTGCCGGACGGCGCTACAGTTTACAACGCCTTATCCGGCAAGCAGGGGGGTTAGCGGTTCTCGATCGACTGGCGTAACGTACCGGCTGGCGCATCAACGCTGCCGCCCACATAGCGTACATCGTCAATCACCCAGCACTGACCTTCATTAATCATCAACACTTCATCACGCCAGCTTTGCGTCCCCTGTTTTTGCTCTACACGCAGTGGAATATTACGTGCATCACTATTCGGAATGGTCGATGCGCTGGCAACGCTGGCGCTATCCGGCAGCGCGTCGCGGCTCGAGAACGGATCGCTGCCCATCAATTGATTGTGATTTTTATCACGGCTGGCATCGGTCAGTAATTTCGCCAGATTATCACTCAGATAAGGGCTAAGGGCGGTAATGTCATTGCTGCGGTGTTGGATGCGGTAATCATAGAACTGTTGAGCCACGCTGTCCGGGCCGCCTTCTACGCAGGAGCCGCTACGCGAACCATTGTCCTTGTATGCGGGGGTTACGGTCGTCGTACAGGCGCTGAGAAGCAGCGCGCAGGGAACAAGCAGGGAGAGTTTGCGGTAGCGCATAGTGATTTCCTTATTAAGCTTTCTGCATAAAAGCTGTCTACGATAATGAATAATATCTTTTCAATGATAGCGTATCGGTCCGATAATGCTTTTGAGATCGAGTGCTTAGGTAAACAAGGAGACCAACATGCAGTTTTCGACTACCCCAACGCTGGAAGGACAGAGCATCGTGGAATATTGCGGTGTGGTGACCGGTGAGGCGATTCTCGGTGCCAATATTTTCCGCGATTTCTTTGCCGGCATTCGCGATATCGTCGGTGGCCGTTCCGGTGCCTATGAGAAAGAGTTGCGTAAAGCGCGTGAAATCGCCTTCCAGGAACTGGGCGAACAGGCGAAAGCGCTGGGCGCAGACGCCGTGGTTGGCATCGACATCGATTACGAAACCGTCGGCAAAGACAGCAGTATGCTGATGGTGAGCGTCAGCGGTACGGCAGTGAAAACGCGCCGATGAAACGTGGGGTGTGGCTCGTCGCGCTCACGCTGCTATTAGCGGGATGTGCGGGTGAGAAAGGCATCGTCGATAAAGCCGGTTATCAACTGGATACCCGTCGCCAGGCGCAGGCGGCGTATCCCCGTATCAAAGTGCTGGTCATCCATTACACTGCGGATGATTTTGATTCTTCCCTGGCGACGCTGACGGATAAAAACGTCAGCTCGCACTACCTGATCCCTGCCGTCCCTCCGCTTTATGGCGGCAAACCGCGAATCTGGCAGCTTGTGCCAGAGCGCGATCTGGCCTGGCATGCGGGGATCAGTTACTGGCGAGGCGCCACGCGTATTAACGACACCTCGATCGGTATTGAACTTGAGAATCGTGGATGGCAACAGTCAGCGGGGACAAAGTATTTCGCTCCCTTTGAGCCCGCGCAGATCCAGGCGTTGATCCCGCTCGCGAAAGAGATCGTCACCCGCTATGACATCAAGCCGCAGAATGTGGTGGCGCATGCGGATATCGCCCCGCAACGCAAAGACGATCCGGGACCGCTCTTCCCGTGGCGTGAGCTGGCGGCACAGGGCATCGGCGCATGGCCAGACGCCGCGCGAGTGACGTTTTATCTGGCCGGGCGAGCGCCGCACGCCCCTGTGGATCCCGCCATTCTGCTGGATCTACTGGCGCGCTACGGCTATGAGGTGAAACCAACGATGACGCAGCGCGAACAGCAACGGGTGGTTATGGCGTTCCAGATGCACTTCCGCCCGGCGTTATGGAACGGCGTGGCGGATGCAGAAACGCAGGCGATTGCTGAAGCGCTACTGGAGAAGTACGGGCAAGATTAACGCGGCAGCTTACCGTGGTCGCGAAGCCAGGCGGCGGTGCGTTCAATCCCTTCGTCCAGGGTAATGACGGGCTGGTAACCCAGCTCTTCCTGCGCACGAGAGGTATCCAGCGTAAAGTCGAAGTTCAGCTTCGACACGCCGTAGTGCGTTAACCTGGGCTCTTTCGCTGATTTATTGCCGAAGCGTTCCATGCTGCGCGCGATCATATCCAGCATCGGGTAGGGCACGGAGCGAATGCGGCAATCGATATTTAACTCAGCAATCAGTTTCTGCACGATGCTGCGCAATGTGCGGTGTTCACCGTTGGTGATGTTATAGACACGACCCGACGGTAATGAATCACAGGCGTCCTGACTGGCCAGCCACATGGCATGGATGGCATTTTCGTAATAGGTCATGTCCACCAGCGCGCTGCCCCCGTGCGGCAACAGGATGCTGCCGTAATGGTACATCATGTGCGCCAGTCGCGGGATAAACACCTTATCGTGGGGACCGAACAGACTTTGCGGACGCAACACGGTAAACCGCGTTTGCGGGTTGGCTTGCGCTAACAGGCCGATCACCTCTTCGCCAGCGGCTTTACTGCGTGCGAATTCATTGGCGAATCGGTGAGGGCGGAAGTCCTCTTTGATGTCGCGATGGTGGTGGTAATCGAAATACAGTGAGGGGGAAGAGATATGAATAAAGTTGCGTACGCCCCAGGCAACGGCCCATTCACCCAAGCGACGGGTAGCGCGAACATTGGCCAGATCGAAGGCTTCCTGCGTTCCCCACGGTGAGGTAAAACTGGAGCAATGCCATAGCGTGTCGATACCTGCGAGCATCACCTTGGCCTGCGAGGAGACCAGCTCGGTCAAATCCGCATGCACGAATTCCGCTCCCATCTTCTCCAGCAGCTTACCCATCGCTTCATTGCGACCGGTGGCTCTGACGCTGATGCCTTTGTTGCGCAAAAACTCAACCGCGTTTCGACCTAAGCCGCTGGTGGCGCCGGTAACCAGTACCTTCATATCAATCCACTGTGTTTAATAAAACGTCGTGCGCATTCTTCCGTGAATTACGTCTGTATGCAATGGGAAACATGAAACAATACAGTATGTTTTTATTACTAATCTGTGATTTGTTCTGCAAGTCTGGCAATTCGTTTCGCCATGCCGCGAAAAATAAACAGATGCGCGGGGATCATCAGCAGCCAGTAGAAGAGTCCGGGCATTCCGTGCGGGTGCCACCAGGCACGCACATCTATCTGTCGGTGATCGCCTTTGTCTTCGAGTGTAAAACTCAGACGACCCAGCCCAGGGGCTTTCATACCAAACAGCAATGTGAGTTGTTTTTCTGGCTCAACGATGATCACCTTCCAACTGTCTACCGTATCGCCCACTTGCAAAAGTTCGCGTGCGGGTCGACCTTTTGCCAGTTTATGACCGATCAACCTGTCCATCAGTGCCCGGGTCTGCCACAAAATATTGCCGAAGAAGTAACGCTCTTTCCCGCCGAGACGGTTCACCACCTGCCATAACGCTTTCAGACTGGCGGGGGTCTTGACGGTAAAGCCAGCCTGTTTGGCAAAATAACCGTATTCCGGACGCCAGCGGGCAAACGCCAGGGCGTCGTACCCCCAGTCGCTGGAGTTCACCAGCTTTTCCTCTTCCTTCAGCGTGCTGCGAACGGCATCGTCAAAGGTGATGAGCGTTTGCGGTATCAGCGCGCGCAGTGCGGTGTCGTCGGCCAGCAGATCGTGTTTCAGCCCCTGTATCAAGGCTTTTGCTGTGGTGGGCGGCACCGAAGTAATGACGTTTAAGAACCAGACGGAAATCCAGCGGGTCGGGAAAGGGATGGGAATCAGCAGTCGGTGTTTGCCGCTGACGGCCATAAAGTGTTCAAACTGTTCCTGATAGCTCAGTACCTGCGGTCCGGCAGCTTCGAGAATGCGATGTTCGCTGGCAGGATGGTCCAGTAGCGCCACCAGATAATGCAGTAAGTTTTCCAGCGCAATGGGCGTGGTGCGTGAGCGTACCCAGCGCGGCGGCGTCAGCACCGGCAGGTTATAGACCATGTCGCGCATGACTTCGAAAGCGGCTGAACCGGCCCCGACAATAATACCGGCGCGCAACTCGGTGACCGGTACGCCGGAATCACGCAGGGTTTCCGCCGTGAGCTGTCGCGCGCGCAAATGTTCAGACTGTTCATGCACGGGAGCCTGCAACGAACTGAGAAAAATCAGCTGTTTGACTGGGGTGTTTCGCAGCGCATCGCGGACGTTCAGCGCCACCTGACGTTCATGGGCGATAAAGTCGCCTTTTTCGCCCATGCCGTGAACCAGATAGTAAACCGTGTCGACCCCTGCCAGCAGAGGGGCGAGATTATCCGGCCAGTTCAGATCAACCTTATGGCAACTGACATTCGCCAGTTGTTGTTTTTCCAGCCGTTCAATACGACGTGCCGCCGCCAGCACCTGATGCCCCTGTTGGCTGAGTACTTGCACCAGATGTTGACCAATATAACCACTGGCGCCAAGCACCAAAATTCGTTGCGGCACGTCTGTCTCCTTAGCGATGTAAAAAAGCGCGCCAGTGGGCGACAACGTCGGCAAGCTGCTCGCGCGATACGTCCAGATGCGTGACCAGACGCACAATCGGCGAGGCGTTGATCAGCACGTCGTGCGCGCGCATATGCTCGCCTAATGCGGCGGCATTCTCTTCGCCAACGCGGACGAACAGCATGTTGGTGTCGTGGCGCATTACATCAGCCCCGGCTTCACGCAGTTGCTCTGCCATCCAGGCGGCATTGTCGTGATCGTCCTGTAAACGTGCGACGTTATTTTTCAGAGCATACAGCCCGGCGGCTGCCAGAATTCCAGCCTGGCGCATGCCGCCGCCGGTCATCTTACGCCAGCGGGTTGCGCGTTTAATATAGTCATGGCTGCCGACCAATAAAGAGCCTACCGGCGTCCCCAGACCTTTCGACAGACAGATGGTGAATGAATCACAATACTGCGTGATCTCTTTGAGCTCGCAGCCATAAGCGACCACCGCGTTGAAAATACGCGCGCCGTCAACGTGCAGCGCCAGACCGCGCTCGCGGGTGAACGTCCACGCCTCTTTCAGATACTCGCGCGGCAGCACTTTCCCGTTGTGGGTGTTTTCAAGGCTGAGCAGGCGGGTACGGGCAAAATGGATATCGTCCGCTTTGATCTTTGCCGCTACTTTATCCAGCGGTAGCGTACCGTCGGAGGCGGCATCGATAGGCTGAGGTTGAATGCTACCCAGCACCGCGGCGCCACCGGCCTCATACAGATAATTATGTGCTCCCTGACCGGCGATATACTCTTCGCCGCGCTCACAGTGGCTCAGCAGCGCTACCAGATTGGCCTGGGTGCCGGTAGGTAAAAAGAGCGCTGCTTCTTTGCCGGAAAGCTCGGCGGCGTACTGTTGCAACGCGTTAACGGTGGGGTCATCTCCATACACATCGTCCCCGACCGGAGCGGCCATCATCTCTTCAAGCATGGCGCGACTCGGACGGGTAACGGTATCACTGCGTAAATCGATCATTGCACATCCCTATTGTTTAAATGGCGATGTGCATTGTTTTACCTGAGCCAGTTGGTTTTTGCCAGTTCGATCACTTCGTCGCCGCGTCCGCTGATGATCGCGCGCAGCATGTACAGACTAAAACCTTTGGCCTGCTCCAGTTTAATTTGCGGTGGAATGGCCAACTCTTCTTTCGCGACAACCACGTCGACCAGTACCGGACCGTCGATGGACATCGCCCTTTGCAGGGCTTCATCAACGTCAGCGGCTTTTTCCACGCGAATACCGGGAATGCCGCAGGCTTCGGCGATGCGCGCAAAGTTGGTGTCGTGCAGTTCGGTGCCGTCAGTAAGATAGCCGCCTGCTTTCATTTCCATCGCCACAAATCCCAGTACGCTGTTGTTGAAGACGACAATTTTCACCGGCAGTTTCATCTGCACAACAGAGAGAAAATCACCCATCAGCATACTGAAGCCGCCGTCGCCGCACATCGCCACCACCTGATGCCCCGGCGCGGTCGCCTGTGCGCCCAGCGCCTGCGGCATCGCATTGGCCATTGAACCGTGGTTAAACGATCCGAGCAGGCGGCGTTTGCCGTTCATTTTCAGGTAGCGCGCCGCCCAGACGGTTGGCGTGCCGACATCGCAGGTGAAGATGGCGTCATCGGCGGCGAAATGGCTGATTTGCTGCGCCAGATACTGCGGATGAATGGCTTTGTCACTCGGTTTTGCCAGGTCGTCCAGCCCTTTACGCGCGTTGCGATAGTGCTCCAGCGCGTTATCGAGGAAGGCGCGATCGGTTTTTTCTTCCACCAGCGGCAGCAGCGCGCTGAGCGTCGATTTGATATCGCCAACCAGCGCCATATCGACCTTGCTGTGGGCGCCGATGCTGGCGGGGTTGATATCTACCTGAATAATTTTGGCGTCAGTGGGATAGAAGGCGCGATAGGGGAACTGGGTGCCGAGCAGGATCAGCGTGTCGGCATTCATCATGGTATGAAACCCGGAAGAAAAACCGATTAGCCCCGTCATGCCTACATCGTAGGGGTTGTCGTATTCGACATGTTCTTTCCCGCGCAGGGCGTGAACAATTGGGGCTTTGATTTTGGCGGCAAACTCGACCAGCTCTTTATGCGCGCCCGCGCAACCGCTGCCGCACATCAGCGCGATATTGCTGGAATAGCGTAACAGCTGCGCCAGTTTTTTGAGCTCTTCGGCGGTGGGTGTAACAACGGGGTGCGGCGCGTGGTACCAGTGCGTACTGGCACCCTCTGGCGCAGGTTTCAGGGCGACGTCGCCCGGCAGCACGACAACCGAAACGCCGCGATTCAGCACCGCCTTACGCATCGCAATCGCCAGAACCTGTGGGATCTGTTCTGGACTGGAAACCAGCTCGCAATAGTGGCTACATTCACGGAACAACTCTTGCGGGTGGGTCTCCTGGAAATAACCGCTCCCTATTTCGCTGGAGGGGATATGGGCGGCAATGGCCAGTACCGGAACGTGATTGCGATGACAATCGAACAGGCCGTTAATCAGGTGCAGGTTGCCCGGTCCACAGGAGCCCGCGCACACCGCCAGTTCGCCAGTAAGCTGCGCTTCCGCACCAGCGGCAAAGGCCGCCACCTCCTCATGGCGGGTCGACATCCATTCAATCGTTCCCATGCGATTGAGGCTGTCGCTCAGGCCGTTCAGCGAATCGCCCGTCACACCCCAGATACGTTTCACGCCAGCCTGTTCAAGAGTTTTGGCAATAAAAGCAGCAACGGTTTGTTTCATGGTTTTCCATCTCCTTAAATGTGATACCGGTTACAAGTTTAGATGAATATAATGATTACGCTGCGTGACACCCCCTTATTTTCGGCAGGTTACTTTCAACGGGGGTAACGCGTAGCTTGGGACGATAAAGGACAGAACAAGGAGTAAATTCAAATGGTTGCAACATTGTTAAGTGCAGTGAATCGGATGCTGACGCACGAGGATTTTGGCAAGTTTTTATTACGCCTGGCTGTCGGGGGGCTGATGTTGTTTCATGGGCTGCATAAGCTGTTTGCCGGTATTGATGGCATTAGCGGGATGCTGATTGCAAAAGGGCTTCCGGGCTTTATCGCCTATGGCGTTCTGCTGGGTGAAGTGATTGCGCCTTGCCTGATTATTCTCGGTATTCTGACGCGTCCGGCGGCGCTGGTGCTGGCGTTTACAATGATTGTGGCGTGGCTGATGGTCGGGATCAATGAAACCTGGGCGCTGGATAAAACCGGAGCATGGGCGATTGAAAGTCTGGTGTATTTCTTTATCGGTGCGCTGGCGGTGGCGTTTCTCGGCGCGGGACGGTTTTCGGTTGCCGGAAATTCGGCGTGGCGTTAAGGTGAATAATTGCCGGATGGCGGCGTAAACGCCTGATCCGGCCTACAAATGTTGTTGTAGGCCGGATCAGCGCCATCCGACAATGGATTATCAGGCGAGCACTAAATCGCCCTGTGGATGGCAGGAACACGCCAGCACATACCCTTCGGCGATCTCTGCATCGGTCAGCGTCATGGTGCTGGTGACCGTGTAGTTACCATCCACCACTTTGGTTTTACAGCAACCGCATACACCGGCACGGCAGGCGACGGTGAGCGGCACGTTATTGCTTTCCATCGCTTCCAGCAGCGTGGTGCCGACCGGCGCATAAAATGCTTTCGCGGGCTGCAGCTTGGTGAACTTCAGACCTTCGGTTGCGGCTTCGGCGACAGGCGTGAAGAACTTCTCTTTAAAGAAGCGCGTTACGCCGAGCGCTTTCACTTCCTGCTCGACCAGATCCATATATGGCGCCGGACCGCAGGTCATAACGGTACGAGACGTCAGGTCAGGAACACGTTGCAGCAGTTCTGTGGTCAGTCGGCCTGACACAAAACCGTCGGTGGCATCGTTTTCAGCGACCAGCGTCACCGGATACTGACGCCACTCCTGCGCAAAAATGACATCCTGCGGCGAGCGCACGTTATAGATAACCTGCACATCGGCCTGCGGGCGATACGTTGCCAACCAACGGCGCATCGACATGATCGGCGTCACGCCGCAGCCCGCCGCCAGCATCAGGAATTTCTCTTCGGCTTTATCTTCGCAGGTAAAGTCGCCCATTGCATCGGAGAGCCAGAGATAGTCGCCGCGTTTGACATCACGGGTTAACCACTGTGAGCCCGCACCGTCATCAATACGGCGAACGGTCAGCGTAATGTACTCACTGACGCCCGGCGTGGAAGAGAGGGTGTAAGCACGCAGTGTCTCTGCCGAGTTGCGTACGCTGACCAGCGCATACTGCCCGGCACGGTACGGATAATAGTCGTGGCACAGCAACGAAATCGTCCATACATCCGGGGTTTCCTGATGAATGTGATGAACCTGCATCCGCCATGGGCACTGATGGGTTGGCATTGTCATGATGTAACTCCTTACGCGCTCAGCAGTTGCTTCATATCTTCTTCAACGGTGGTGACGGAACGCAGACCAAATTTCTCGTTGAGTACGGCCAGCAGATCCGGGGTGAAGAAACCTGGCGCTGTAGGGCCGGTGACGATGTTTTTCACACCCAATGACAGCAGGGTCAGCAGGATCACAATCGCTTTCTGTTCGAACCAGGAAAGCACCAGAGACAGCGGCAGATCGTTCACGCCACAGCCCAGTTTTTCCGCCAGCGTGACCGCCAGAATAATGGCGGAGTAAGCGTCATTACACTGACCTGCATCAACCAGACGCGGCAGACCTTCGATATCGCCGAAGTCCAGTTTGTTGAAGCGGTATTTGCCACAGGCCAGGGTCAGGATCAGACAGTCGTCCGGTACGCTGGTGGCGAAATCGGTGAAGTAGTTACGTTCGCCGCGTGCGCCGTCGCAGCCGCCGACCAGGAAGATGTGGCGCAGTTTTTCACGGCTCACCAGATCGATAAGCGTATCCGCAGCGCCCAGCAGCGTCTGACGACCGAAACCGACGGTGATCAGGTGTGGGATTTCGCTGTACGGGAAGCCTGCCATCTGCTGCGCCTGAGCGATAACCGGACCGAAGTTGTCACCTTCGAGATGGCTAACGCCCGGCCAACCGACGATGCTGCGGGTCCAGATACGGTCGTCATACGCGCCAACGGTTGGGTCGATGATGCAGTTAGAGGTCATCACGATAGGGCCAGGGAAGCGGGCGAATTCAACCTGCTGGTTCTGCCAGCCGCTGCCGTAGTTACCGATCAGATGTTTGAATTTACGCAGTTCCGGGTAACCGTGCGCGGGCAGCATTTCGCCGTGGGTGTAGACGTTAACGCCGGTACCTTCGGTTTGCTCCAGCAGGTTGTAGAGATCTTTCAGGTCGTGACCGGAGATCAGAATGCATTTGCCTTCGGTGGCTTTAACGTTGACCTGAGTCGGTGTTGGGTGACCGTATTTGGTGGTTTCACCGGTATCCAGAATGCTCATCACTTTGAAGTTCATCTGACCGATTTCCATTGAGCACCCCAGCAGAGCGTTCATATCGGAAGGCCAGGTGCCCAGCCACGCCATGATTTTGTGGTACTGCGCGTAGATATCGTTGTCGTACTGACCGAGTACGTGCGCGTGCTCCATATAAGCAGCGGCACCTTTCAGGCCGTACAGGCAAAGCAGACGCAGGCCGAGAATGTTCTCGCCAATGGTGGCTTTGTCTTTATTCGGGGTAAATTCAGCGGCCTGACGTTGCAGCGCGCCCAGATCGTCGCTCGCCATTTGCAGGTCAGCCATCGGGTTGTTGACGGTGGCGTTGGCATCGATGTTCAGACACTGCGCTTTCAGCGCTTCACGCATCGCGATGGCTTCGCGGGCGTAGCCGACAATGCGGGGTGAATCGAAGTTAACGTTGGTCAGCGTGGAGAAAAACGCACGCGGCGCAAAGTTATCAATTTCGTGGTCGATGATGCCGTATTCACGGGCTTTGACGGCCCATGCAGACAGACCTTGTAGGGAGGCAATCAGCAGATCCTGCAGATCGGAGGTTTCAGCCGTTTTACCGCACATACCCTGCGCGTAAGAGCAGCCGTTTCCTGCCGGAGTACGGATGGTTTGTTCACATTGCACACAAAACATGGTCACACCTTTAAAGTTATATTTAATATACATCTTTAAGATTATGCCTGTGCGTGAAGGGATAAAAGGGATTTCTGATACAACTTGCAGGGAGATTGATTTAGCGCAATTTTGGCGGTAGCGCTCTACCGCCAGGGAGGTATCAGGCGGAGAAAAACGCCATCAGGATGGGCACCAGCAGACTCAGTATAAAACCGTGAACAATCGCGGCAGGGACCATCTCCAGGCCGCCTGTGCGCTGTAGCACGGGCAGGGTAAAATCCATCGACGTGGCGCCGCACAAGCCTAAGGCGGTAGAACGGCTACGACGGACTAAACCGGGGATCAGCATGATGGCTACCAGCTCTCGCGCCAGATCGTTAAAGAAGGCGGAACTGCCGATGACCGGTCCGAAGGATTCGGTGAGCAGGATACCCGAAAGGGAATACCAGCCGAAACCGGACGCCATTGCCAGCGCGGTGTTGAGAGGCAGGTCGAGAATAAACGCATTGATCAGGCCGCCCACCAGGGAGCTGGCAACCACCACGACCGCGACAATCATTCCCCGGCGATTCAGCACAATTTGTTTCAGGGTCATGCCGCTGTTGCGTAATTGAATCCCCACCAGGAACAATAAAAAGATCAGCGTATATTCGCTGGCTTCAGTCGCGTGTTGTAAAAAAGCCAACCCGCTGAGTCCAAGCGCAAAACCGAGCACCACGACGCCGCATAATTTAAGCGACTCCAGCGCCATAGCAATACGCGACGGCAGTTTTTCCTGCTGGTGGTTGTGCCGCCAGGGTATTGAGCGTTCCAGCCACAGTAATGCAGCAATATTACACAGCAAAATAACGGTAATACTGACGGCAGAGTAATAAAAAATAGAGAGCAGATTACTGGCGAGGTTATCCAGAAACGCCAGACTAATACCCATAAAGAAAAGGATGAGATAAACCATCCAGCTCAACAAGCGATTGATCAGGATTAATGCAGGTTTATGCCGAAGGGGAACGAGGTAGCCCACCATCAGCGGGAGCAGAATGATTAAGAGTCCTGAAAACATGAACAGCCGGGTCCTTTAATGAGTATCTGTTTAGCGCCAGTGACACTACCCAATTCCGGCTGTGCAGTCAAAGAGCAAAATAAAAGCCGGGTGGCGGTTACGCCTTACCCGGCTTACATTTTTATGCAGCTCGCGGACCTGTTGGTCAGATACGCTAATTGCTATCTGACACCGCAGCGCGTGCATTATCAGTATCCGCGTCGCGTTTTTCCAGCAGCGTGCGGTAGATAAGACCACCGAGGATGCCGCCGATGATTGGCATCACCCAGAACAACCACAGCTGTTCCAGCGCCCAACCGCCCTGGAAGAGGGCAACGGCGGTGCTACGCGCCGGGTTAACGGACGTATTGGTCACCGGAATACTGATTAAGTGAATCAGGGTAAGTGCAAGACCAATCGCAATAGGGGCAAAGCCCGCTGGCGCGTTTTTATCGGTTGCACCGTGAATCACTAATAAGAAACCGGCGGTCAGGACAATTTCAATGACAATGGCGGAAAGCATCGAGTAACCGCCTGGCGAATGCTCACCGTAGCCATTTGATGCAAATCCACTGGCGGTCGCATCAAAGCCAGCTTTACCGCTGGCAATAAGATAAAGCACTGCCGCAGCAATAATGCCGCCGACGACCTGAGCGATAATATAACCAATAACGTCTTTTGCCGGGAAACGACCGCCGGCCCATAAACCTAACGTGACTGCCGGGTTAAAATGACCACCAGAAATATGACCAACAGCAAATGCCATGGTTAAAACGGTCAGACCAAATGCCAGCGCAACGCCAGCAAATCCAATACCTAATTCAGGAAACGCTGCTGCCAGAACGGCACTCCCGCAACCACCAAAAACAAGCCAGAATGTACCAAAACATTCGGCCGCTAATTTTCTGAACATATCCACCTCAATTTAAAAAATTGGTCATGATTTCTCATGCCAACCGTATTTATCGCCATAAAAGGGTGACGATAGAATGCATGAACCGGTATTTTAAAAACGAACGCCACCCAATCACCAGTTAAATAAATCTACGAAATTTGATTTAGGGCAATGTGCAGTTATTCCTTGAGCCAATTTTCCATAGAAACAGTGTAGTGCATTTTCACCTGAAGGTGGTTTTATTGAAAAATGATATAATTCATTAAGTTAACTATTATATTATTCTCTTATTCTTGAAATGTATCTGGGCGGGACACGCTGTATGACGCGTTCATTATTCAATCCGTTGCCTGTTGTGACCGTGCGGACATCACATCAGCCGTGAGATTTTACCGTTATACTGCGGATAGCTTAATGGAATAGTGACTCTTTTCTGGAGGAAGCATGATTCTCGAACGCGTTGAGATTGTAGGTTTTCGCGGGATCAATCGACTGTCGTTGATGCTGGAGCAAAACAACGTACTGATTGGGGAGAACGCCTGGGGTAAATCCAGTTTGCTGGACGCGCTGACCCTGTTGCTGTCGCCGGAATCCGATCTTTATCATTTTGTCCGTGAGGATTTCTGGTTTCCTCCCGGCGATATCCAGGATCGGGAACACCATCTGCATATCATTCTCACGTTTCGTGAATCGCAACCTGGCCGCCACCGGGTGCGTCGTTATCGCCCGCTGGCCGACTGCTGGACGCTGTGTCGCGACGACTATCACCGCATTTTTTATCGTCTGGAAGGCGAATGCGCCGAAGACGACACTGTCATGACATTGCGCAGTTTCCTTGATGGCGACGGACATCCATTACCCGTTGACGATATTAACGACCAGGCCCGGCATCTTATTCGCCTGATGCCGGTACTGCGCCTGCGCGATGCGCGTTTTATGCGCCGGATCCGTAACGGTACGGTGCCCGATATGCCCGATGTGGAAGTGACCGCCAGGCAACTGGATTTTCTGGCCCGGGAACTGGCGATGCGTCCCCAGAATCTGACCGACAGCCAGATACGTCAGGGGCTGTCGGCGATGGTGCAATTGCTGGAACATTACTTCTCTGAGCAAGGCGCCGGGCAATCACGCTATCGGCTCATGCGTCGACGTTCGAATAACGAACAGCGAAGCTGGCGGTATCTGGACATCATCAACCGAATGATCGACAAACCCGGCGGGCGTACCCATCGGGTGATTCTGCTGGGGCTGTTTTCGACGTTATTACAGGCAAAAGGCTCCCTGAGGTTAGATAAAGATGCACGGCCTCTGTTGCTGGTAGAAGACCCGGAAACGCGGTTACATCCCATTATGCTGTCGGTGGCCTGGCAACTGTTGAATCTGCTGCCGCTGCAACGTGTGGCCACGACTAACTCTGGTGAGTTGTTGTCGCTCACTCCGGTGGAACATGTTGTTCGCCTGGTGCGTGAATCCTCGCGCGTGGCGGCGTGGCGGTTGGGACCCGGTGGGTTGAGTGCGGAAGATGGACGGCGCATTGCGTTTCATATTCGTTTCAACCGCGCCTCTTCTTTATTTGCGCGCTGCTGGTTACTGGTCGAGGGTGAAACCGAAACCTGGGTTATCAACGAACTGGCGCGTCAATGCGGGCATCACTTTGACGCTGAAGGGATTAAAGTGATTGAGTTTGCCCAGTCGGGTTTAAAACCGCTGGTGAAATTCGCCCGACGGATGGGGATTGAGTGGCATGTGCTGGTCGACGGCGATGAAGCGGGGAAAAAATATGCCGCCACGGTGCGCAGCTTGCTTGATAACGACCGGGAAGCGGAGCGTGAGCATCTCACCGTATTACCTGCGCTGGATATGGAACATTTTATGTACCGGCAGGGATTTTCAGACGTCTTTCACCGGGTGGCGCAGATCCCGGAAAATATTCCGATGAACATGCGCAAGATTATTTCTAAAGCGATCCATCGCTCATCGAAACCGGACCTTGCCATTGAAGTTGCCATGGAAGCGGGTCGGCGCGGCGTTGATGCGGTGCCGACCCTGTTCAGAAAGATGTTCTCACGCGTGCTCTGGCTGGCGCGTGGCCGGGCCGATTAACGGCGGAACAAATCTGACATTTGCGCCTGAATAGCGTCCAGCATCTGATAGCGACGACGGTATTCAGCGCGTTTCTTGCTGGCGATTTCCGATATGTCCTTGCGCGTGAGCGTGCAGGGAAGGTGGTAATAGCCATTTTCATCGCACTCCCCCCCACAGGCCGCCCAAAAGGCGCTGTAGTCGGCGTGGATTTTGTCATCTTTATCCCGATAGCGCAGGCTACGGTAAATGTGCGTCTCATTGCTGACAGCAAGAATTTGTTTGACCTGCAAACGTTCGGCGAATCGGCATACGGCCTCCATGACCAGACGTTTGGGAAATAAACCGTGACAGGATTTGGTCGCGCTTTGAATAGCTTCATGGGGGAGCTCGCGCTTACCGCCCTGTAACCCGCCGATAAACAGGGTCCGTTTGCCCTGATATTCACACAGGGTGAAGGTCATTTCCGCCAGCGTTTCCCCGTCACCGTTACGCACGAGTATGGTGCTGTCACCCTCTTTATCGAGGGAGACCATCATGGTCAGTTCAAGAGTGAAGATTTCCCCATTTTTACCTTCCAGTTGCGCCAGCTGTAACCCGGGCGTGTTCATATATGTGCTTAATTCTTCTGGCGTCATGAACGTATGCAGCAGGGCGTAATGATAACGCAATGCTTCCAGTAATTGTTTGCGGCCCAGATTTGCCGCAAGGTAGGGGCGATGAAGGCGGACCGGGAGTCGCGGTTGTCGCGTCAGCAAGACGTTCAGATCCGGCCACTGTGAAAGCTCGGTCATCCATTCACGACTCAAACGGGGCATCAGCAGGGAGCGCAACATAAATTTCCGCCGGAAACTGCGTTGATGCCAGAATTTCCCCGGGCGCCACAGGCCGCGGGTCAGACTGAAAAATAACCCCAGGCTCGTCATGGGGCGAGAAGGAGAGAAAGCATTTTCGGTGAGCTGCGACATATTCAACCATCCAATAAAAAGGTGTCGCATGGATTTCACCATCAGCATACTTAACCAAATATCAATAACTCTGTTACTCTCATTGCCTTTCAATACTTGTTTATTATTGGTTGATGTTGGCTCAATCACTCTGGCGGAATATACGGGGAATTCAGGATTTTTATGAACATCAAGGGAAAGCTTAAAAAGCGGTATCTGCTTGCGATAGTGGTCATTATCGTGGGGCTGATTGCTGTCTGGAGAGCGCTGAATGCGCCGCTGCCTAATTATCAGACGCTGATTGTTCGCCCCGGTGACCTTCAGCAAAGCGTACTCGCCACCGGCAAACTGGATGCGTTGCGTAAAGTGGATGTCGGGGCGCAGGTCAGCGGGCAGTTGAAGACGCTGTCGGTGGCCATTGGCGATAAAGTCAAAAAAGACCAGTTACTCGGCGTTATCGATCCTGAACAGGCGCAAAACCAGATTAAAGAAGTCGAAGCCACGCTGATGGAACTGCACGCTCAGCGACTTCAGGCGCAAGCCGAATGGAAACTGGCGCGGGTGACATTTTCTCGCCAACAGCAACTGGCAAAAACGCAGGCCGTCTCGCAGCAGGATCTGGATACTGCCGCCACGGAGATGGCCGTTAAGCAGGCACAAATCGGCACCATTGACGCGCAAATTAAGCGAAATCAGGCGTCTCTGGATACCGCAAAAACCAACCTGGATTACACCCGTATCGTGGCGCCGATGGCGGGGGAAGTGACGCAAATCACCACCCTGCAAGGACAAACAGTGATCGCTGCCCAACAGGCGCCGAACATCCTGACGCTGGCGGATATGAGCACGATGCTGGTGAAAGCGCAGGTGTCAGAAGCGGATGTCATTCATTTGAAACCGGGGCAAAAGGCCTGGTTTACCGTGCTTGGTGACCCTCAGACACGCTATGAAGGGGCGTTGAAAGACGTTCTGCCGACGCCTGAAAAAGTCAACGACGCCATTTTTTACTACGCCCGTTTTGAAGTACCCAATCCGAATGGCGTTTTGCGTCTCGACATGACGGCTCAGGTCCATATTCAGCTTACCGACATTAAAAATGTTCTGACCATTCCACTCTCCGCTCTGGGCGACCCTATCGGAAACAATCGCTACAAAGTCACGCTACTGCGTAACGGAGAAACCCGCGAACGGGAAGTATCGATTGGCTCGCGTAATGATACCGATGTGGAGATCGTCAAAGGTCTGGAAGAGGGGGATGAAGTCGTTACGGGTGAGGGCAAACCAGGAGCCGCGCAATGACGGCGTTGCTGGAACTGAACGATATTCGCCGTAGCTACCCGTCTGGCGAGGAGCAGGTGGAGGTGCTTAAAGGCATCTCGTTGCACATTCAGGCGGGTGAAATGGTGGCGATTGTCGGAGCTTCAGGCTCGGGTAAATCCACGCTGATGAATATTCTGGGGTGCCTGGATAAACCCACCAGCGGCACCTATCGGGTGGCGGGGCAGGATGTTTCTACCCTCGACAGAGACGCGCTGGCGCAGTTGCGGCGTGAACACTTCGGCTTTATTTTTCAGCGTTATCATCTGCTCTCACATCTGACGGCGACACAAAACGTCGAGGTGCCTGCGGTTTATGCCGGAACCGAGCGTAAACAGCGACTAGCCCGCGCTCAGGAGCTATTGCAACGGCTGGGGCTGGGGGATCGTATTGACTACCGGCCTTCCCAGCTTTCTGGCGGGCAACAGCAGCGTGTCAGTATCGCCCGCGCGCTGATGAACGGTGGGCAGGTTATCCTTGCGGATGAGCCCACGGGGGCGCTGGACAGCCATTCTGGCGAAGAGGTGATGGCTATTCTGCATCAACTGCGCGATCGCGGTCATACGGTCATTATCGTCACTCACGATCCACTGGTCGCGGCGCAGGCAGAACGGGTGATTGAAATTCACGATGGCGAGATTGTGCGTAACCCGCCGTCGCAAAAAACGGTTAGCGGTGAGAGTATTGCCGGAACTGCCGTTAAGACCGCCTCCGGCTGGAATCAGTTTGTCAGCGGTTTTCGTGAGGCGCTGACCATGGCGTGGCTGGCAATGGCGGCCAACAAAATGCGCACGTTGCTCACGATGCTGGGGATCATCATCGGTATCGCATCGGTGGTGTCGATTGTGGTGGTGGGCGATGCGGCAAAGCAACTGGTGCTGGCGGATATCCGTTCTATCGGAACCAATACTATCGATATCTATCCCGGCAAAGATTTTGGCGATGACGATCCCCAGTATCAGCAGGCGCTGAAATACGACGATTTGACGGCGATTCAAAAACAACCCTGGGTCAGTTCCGCGACGCCTGCAGTTTCGCAGAATCTACGCTTACGTTACGCAAATATCGATGTGGCGGCCAGCGCCAATGGCGTCAGCGGGGACTATTTTAACGTTTACGGGATGAGTTTCAGTGAAGGAAATACCTTTAATCGTGAACAGTTAAACGGGCGGGCGCAGGTGGTGGTACTGGACAATAACACCCGGCGTCAGCTATTTCCGAACAAAACTACGGTGGTGGGCGAAGTTATCCTGGTCGGCAATATGCCTGCCACGGTGATTGGCGTGGCGGAAGAGAAACAGTCGATGTTTGGCAGCAGTAAGATCCTCAGGGTCTGGTTGCCGTATAGCACGATGTCAGGGCGGGTGATGGGGCAATCGTGGCTGAATTCGATTACGGTTCGCGTGAAAGAAGGTTTTGACAGTGCACAGGCGGAACAACAGCTCACCCGTTTGTTGACGTTACGCCACGGTAAAAAGGATTTCTTCGCCTGGAACATGGATGGCGTCCTGAAAACGGCTGAAAAGACCACCCGTACCCTGCAACTGTTTCTGACCCTGGTGGCGGTGATCTCGCTGGTCGTCGGCGGGATAGGCGTTATGAACATTATGCTGGTTTCGGTGACGGAACGTACGCGGGAGATCGGTATCCGTATGGCGGTAGGTGCGCGCGCCAGTGATGTGCTGCAGCAGTTCTTAATTGAAGCGGTGTTGGTGTGTCTGGTGGGCGGAGCCTTGGGGATTGGCCTGTCGATGTTGATCGCATTTACGCTGCAGCTGTTTTTACCTGGTTGGGAAATCGGCTTCTCGCCGATAGCCCTGATTACCGCTTTTTTGTGTTCAACATTTACCGGGATTTTATTCGGTTGGTTACCGGCGCGAAACGCCGCCCGACTGGATCCTGTCGATGCGCTGGCCAGGGAATAATGTGTTGTATTCCTTCAAAAATAAAAATGCCAGCCCTGGGGGCTGGCATTTTGACTGCAGGATGTACACAATGAGACAGAAGAGCTATGCGACAGCTTCTGCTTCAATGATAGGCACGATGACACTGGCGTGATTGCCTTTTGGCCCCTGGTGAACATCAAACTGGACAGATTGTCCGGCTTTTAGCGTTCTGTAGCCATCCATCTGGATGGTAGAGTAATGGGCGAAAATATCTTCGCCGCCGCCTTCAGGGCAAATGAAACCAAACCCTTTGGCATTGTTGAACCACTTAACAGTACCCGTTTCCATGCTTCGACATCCTTCGTAAATCTTATATAAGTAAGATGGAATGAACCGGTGGTAGAGCGGAGGCTGTTCAAAACCTCGCCAACTCTCGAGAGTACAATTTAGAGAAATCAGGCGAGCCGTCAAGCATTTGGCGGGGGGGGTAGGGTAAAAATGAATCAAAATTTTGAAGCAGTTAACGCTATTGCCGGGGAATGTGACAGATGTCGCGGATGACAGTGATAGATGATAGTTATCTATTACTTGAGGTAGATTGATTGCGCATAGGCTCTTGTCAGCGGCAGGATGACTGCCGGTAACCGTAACCGAAGATGACGACTGACAATGGGTAAGACGAAAGACTGGCTGGACTTTGACCAGCTTGCGGAAGATAAACTGCGCGACGCGCTAAAACCGCCATCTATGTATAAAGTGATATTAGTCAATGATGATTACACTCCGATGGAGTTTGTTATTGACGTGTTACAAAAATTCTTTTCTTATGATGTAGAACGTGCAACTCAATTGATGCTCGCCGTTCACTACCAGGGTAAGGCCATTTGCGGAGTCTTTACCGCCGAGGTTGCAGAAACCAAAGTGGCGATGGTGAACAGGTATGCCAGGGAGAACGAGCATCCATTGCTGTGTACGCTGGAAAAAGCCTGAATGCAGGCATAAAAATTGGGGGAGGTGCCTATGCTCAATCAAGAACTGGAACTCAGTTTAAACATGGCTTTCGCCAGAGCGCGCGAGCACCGTCATGAGTTTATGACCGTCGAGCACTTGTTACTGGCGTTGCTCAGTAACCCATCAGCCCGCGAAGCGCTGGAAGCGTGTTCCGTGGATCTGGTTGCGCTCCGTCAGGAACTCGAAGCCTTCATTGAACAAACCACACCCGTTCTGCCTGCCAGCGAAGAAGAACGCGACACGCAGCCAACGTTGAGTTTTCAGCGTGTGCTGCAACGCGCCGTCTTCCACGTTCAGTCCTCCGGTCGCAATGAAGTTACCGGCGCTAACGTACTGGTGGCTATTTTCAGCGAACAGGAATCACAAGCGGCCTATCTGCTGCGTAAGCATGAAGTCAGCCGTCTTGATGTGGTGAACTTTATTTCTCACGGGACGCGTAAAGATGAGCCGAGTCAGTCTTCTGATTCAGGCAACCAACCGAATAACGAAGAGCAAGCTGGCGGGGAGGAACGTATGGAGAATTTTACGACTAACCTTAACCAGCTTGCGCGCGTGGGGGGGATCGATCCGCTGATTGGCCGTGAGAAAGAGCTGGAGCGTGCCATTCAGGTTCTGTGCCGCCGTCGTAAGAATAACCCGCTGCTGGTGGGTGAATCCGGTGTCGGTAAAACGGCGATTGCGGAAGGTCTGGCCTGGCGTATTGTCCAGGGCGATGTGCCGGAAGTGATGGCGGATTGCACCCTCTACTCACTGGATATTGGCTCGCTGCTGGCGGGGACCAAATATCGTGGT
The DNA here is from genome assembly GCF_029338175.1 of Citrobacter enshiensis. Taxonomy (NCBI): domain Bacteria; kingdom Pseudomonadati; phylum Pseudomonadota; class Gammaproteobacteria; order Enterobacterales; family Enterobacteriaceae; genus Citrobacter; species Citrobacter enshiensis. The sequence continues at coordinate 3,139,082 of NZ_CP119862.1, read as the reverse complement.
GACTTTGAAAAACGCTTTAAAGCGCTGCTGAAACAGCTGGAGCAGGATACCAACAGTATCCTGTTCATCGATGAGATCCACACCATTATTGGTGCGGGAGCGGCATCGGGTGGCCAGGTGGATGCGGCAAACCTGATCAAACCGTTGCTCTCCAGCGGCAAGATCCGTGTGATCGGTTCTACGACCTATCAGGAATTCAGCAACATTTTCGAGAAAGACCGTGCTCTGGCGCGTCGCTTCCAGAAAATCGATATTACTGAGCCGTCGGTGGAAGAGACCGTGCAGATCATTAACGGTCTGAAACCGAAGTACGAAGCGCACCATGATGTTCGCTATACCGCGAAAGCGGTGCGGGCGGCGGTAGAACTGGCGGTGAAATATATCAATGACCGTCATCTGCCGGATAAGGCGATTGACGTGATCGACGAAGCAGGGGCGCGTGCGCGTCTGATGCCGGTCAGCAAGCGCAAGAAAACCGTCAACGTGGCGGATATTGAATCCGTGGTGGCGCGAATTGCGCGTATCCCTGAGAAGAGCGTCTCGCAGAGCGATCGCGACACGCTGAGAAATCTCGGCGACCGTCTGAAAATGTTGGTCTTTGGCCAGGATAAAGCCATTGAGGCGCTGACCGAAGCCATCAAGATGAGCCGCGCGGGACTGGGTCACGAGCATAAACCTGTCGGTTCATTCCTGTTCGCCGGACCTACTGGCGTGGGGAAAACCGAGGTGACGGTACAGCTCTCCAAAGCGCTGGGGATTGAACTGCTGCGCTTTGATATGTCCGAGTATATGGAGCGTCACACCGTCAGCCGTTTGATCGGTGCGCCTCCGGGATATGTCGGTTTCGATCAGGGCGGTTTGCTGACGGATGCGGTCATTAAACACCCGCATGCCGTGTTGCTGCTGGATGAGATCGAGAAGGCGCACCCGGATGTCTTTAACCTGCTGTTGCAGGTGATGGATAACGGTACGCTGACCGATAATAACGGCCGCAAAGCGGATTTCCGCAACGTGGTGCTGGTGATGACCACCAACGCCGGCGTGCGTGAAACTGAGCGTAAATCCATTGGCCTCATTCATCAGGACAACAGTACGGATGCGATGGGTGAGATCAAGAAAGTCTTTACGCCGGAGTTCCGTAACCGTCTCGACAATATTATCTGGTTTGATCACTTGTCTACCGAGGTGATTCATCAGGTTGTTGATAAGTTTATTGTCGAGTTGCAGGTTCAGCTGGATCAGAAAGGCGTCTCCCTGGAAGTTAGCCAGGAAGCGCGTGACTGGCTGGCTGAGAAAGGCTACGACCGGGCAATGGGCGCGCGTCCAATGACCCGCGTGGTGCAGGACAACCTGAAAAAACCGCTGGCTAACGAGTTGCTGTTTGGCTCGCTGATGGACGGTGGCCAGGTGACTGTTGCCCTGGATAAAGAGAAGAATGAGCTGACGTATGGTTTCCAGAGTGCGCAAAAGCACAAACCAGAAGCCGCGCATTAATTTCTTATCGTCTGATGAACCGGGCCACTGAGCCCGGTTTTTTTATGCGTTTTTATGTCGGATGGCGGTATACGCCTTATCCGAACTACGGTACGTGCTCATTCGTAGGCCGGATTAGGTGCCTGCACCAGGCAAAAAAAAGCCCGTACTTTCGTACGAGCTCTTTCTCGAATATGGCGGTGAGGGGGGGATTGACTCGCTTTGCTCGCCCTCACGGGCAGCCCACTCACTGCGTTCGTGGTCTGTCCAACTGGCTGCGCCAGTTGTCGAACCCCGGTCGGGGATTCTCATCCCCCCGGTGCGTGCAACATGCGAAAAAAAAGCCCGTACTTTCGTACGAGCTCTTTCTCGAATATGGCGGTGAGGGGGGGATTCGAACCCCCGATACGTTGCCGTATACACACTTTCCAGGCGTGCTCCTTCAGCCACTCGGACACCTCACCATATTGTATTGCTGCCTGACCGCTTGGGGGGCAACGGGGCGCTACTATAGGGAGTTGCGCTAAAACGGTCAAGCAGTATTTACGCTTTCACTCTCGTTTGGTTACGCAGTGTACATCTTCCTGCCCGACGTGGTGCAGGGGAGATGAATTAGCGCTGTGAATCTAGCTTTTCGCTGTTCTTCACCACTTCCTGCGCCCTGCTGTAGCTTTCAATCAGCAGCTGATAGGTCGGGAATATGTGGGTGTACACTTCAGCCCATTCGCCCGCGTCTTCACGATTCCAGGTGCCCTGTAGTTCAGCAGCGACCGCCGCCGTATCCATCGGTACGACACCGGCCTGCACCACGCGGGCGAGGGTGATTTCTTGCGCCATTTTGCTGTACGTGCCCGAAGCATCAATCACGGCAAATACCCTGTAACCTTCAGCCACTGCGCTGATGGCCGGGAACGCCATGCACACGCTGGTAATCGTGCCTGCGATGATAAGCGTTTTACGGCCCGTTGCTTTTACTGCCTTAACGAACTCGTCGTTATCCCAGGCGTTAATTTCGCCTTTACGTGCAACGTACTGCGCATGCGGTGCATTGGCGTGGATCTCGGGGATAAGGGGGCCATTAGGACCCTGCGGTACGGATGCGGTGGTAATAACCGGCATTTTCGACAGGGTTGCCATTTTGGCCAGCGCGGCGGCGCGTGCGCGCAACTCTGACATTGGCATATCGCCTACGGTCTGGAACAAACCGCTCTGGTGATCGATCAACAGCATCACGGAATCATTCACATCAATAACCGGACGCAAACCATTAAAATTAGCAGGACTGGACATGGTGTTCTCCTCAATGTTTTCAGATTTGGCCAAAACGACCAGAGTTAAAATCGCGAACAGCTTCAGCGATCTCTTGCTTTGTGTTCATCACAAAGGGGCCATAACCGACAATCGGTTCATTTAACGGTTCCCCCGCCAGCAGCAGGATGGTGGCGTCGCTGCTGGCGTCGAGATGGAAGGCTTCCTCCTGTTGGCTGAGTACCGCCATTTGCGCTTCATTGACCGGCGTGGTGCCGTTTACCGTAATGCTGCCTTTCAGGACAATCAGCGCGGTGCTCCAGCCCGCAGGCTGAGAAAGCGTGATGTCGCAGCCTCGCTGTAAACGCATATCCCAGACATTCAGCGGCGAGAAGGTGTGTGCCGGGCCTTTTGTTCCCAGGAAGTCGCCTGCGATGATCCGCGCCGTGCCAGCCTCGCCAGGTAAAGCAACGGTGGGAATTAGCTCACTGCTGATACTCTGGTAGCCCGCAGCGGCCATTTTGTCTTTGGCGGGCAAGTTCACCCACAATTGCACCATCTCCAGCTCTCCGCCGCGTTCAGTAAATGCAGGAGAGTGAAATTCTTCGTGCAGAATGCCCGCGCCCGCCGTCATCCACTGCACGTCACCTGGGCCGATGATGCCGCCGCGACCGGTTGAATCGCGGTGCTCAACTTCACCGCTGTAAACGATCGTGACCGTTTCGAACCCCCGGTGAGGATGTTCTCCAACGCCGCGTTTTTCAGTGCCTGGCGCGAAGGTGTGAGGGCCTGCGTAATCCAGAAGCAGGAACGGGCTTAACTGTTGCGCATGGGACTGGTAAGAGAACAGCGAACGAACCGGGAATCCATCGCCAACCCAGTGCGGGCGAGGTGCGGTGTAGACGCCTGTTACGTGTTTCATCTTTATCTCCTCAATGGCGTAGTGGTGTTGCCAATAAGCTTATATTCATGACAATAGGGTGTGTAGTGGCTAAAATGGCATGGACTGTTCTATAAACGGGACAATAAAAATGAAACCGGATCTCAATGATTTTGCGTGGTTTGTTCATGTCGTCGAGGAGGGGGGATTTGCTGCGGCAGGTCGCGCGCTCGATGAACCTAAGTCAAAACTCAGTCGGCGTATCGCACAACTTGAGGAGCGCCTGGGGGTCAGGCTGATTCAGCGTACGACACGGCAATTCAATGTGACTGAAGTCGGGCAGACGTTTTATGAGCATTGCAAAGCGATGCTGGTTGAGGCACAGGCGGCGCAGGACGCTATCGCTGCGCTACAGGTTGAGCCGCGCGGCGTGGTGAAGCTGACCTGTCCCGTCACGTTGCTGCACGCGCATATCGGTCCGATGCTGGCTAAATTTTTGGCGCGCTATCCCGATGTTTCACTGCAACTGGAAGCGACTAATCGTCGTGTTGATGTGGTGGGTGAGGGGATTGATATTGCGATTCGCGTCAGGCCGCGTCCTTTTGAGGATAGCGATCTGGTAATGCGTGTATTATCCGATCGAGGACATCGCCTGTTTGCCAGCCCGGCATTGATCGCCAGGATGGGGCCTATTTCTTCCCCCGCAGAGCTCAACAACTGGCCTGGCCTGAGTCTTGCCGCCGGGAAACATATGCACCGGTGGGAATTATTTGGGCCTGAAGGGGCGCGGGCAGAAGTGCATTTTATGCCGCGTTTGATTACCACCGATATGCTGGCGTTGCGTGAGGCGGCAGTCGCGGGGGTTGGCGTTGTACAGTTACCGGTATTGATGGTCAAAGAGCAACTGGCTGCCGGTGAACTGGTGGCTTTACTGGAGGGTTGGGAGCCGAAAAGGGAGGTTATCCACGCGGTATTTCCTTCGCGACGTGGATTGCTGCCTTCCGTACGTGCATTGGTCGATTTCTTAATGGAAGAATATGCGCGGATGGTAGAAGATTAACCGCGTGACATAGCGCCCACGAAAAAGGCCGGATAAACCGACCTTTTATTATCTTTACGCCATTCGGGCGCGAAAACAATCAGCGACTACGGAAGACAATGCGGCCTTTGCTCAGGTCGTACGGGGTCAGCTCAACAGTCACTTTGTCGCCCGTCAGGATGCGGATATAGTTTTTACGCATTTTACCGGAGATGTGTGCAGTAACCACGTGACCGTTTTCTAACTCTACGCGGAACATGGTATTAGGTAACGTTTCAAGAACGGTACCCTGCATTTCAATATTGTCTTCTTTGGCCATCTAATCCTCTGGGGTATCACTACCGTAATTTGAACCGGCAAGATAATGCCGAAGTTCTTTTAATAAGTAAAGATTTGCGCGTTTAAAACACAGCAAATCAGGTTTGGCGCATTACTCCGATCACACACGGCAAAGCCGCACTAAAAGCGCAACGTGTAAGGGAGCGATGAGATAAACGATGGGCGTTACCTGACGCGAACTGTTCCTTAACGGCGGCGGGGTAATGGGCATAACCTGCTCTGCGGCACAATTATAACACTCCGACAAAAAATGTGCCGAAAACATTCACTCCTGAGGCGAAAATAACGTGCGAGGCACCCAAAAAAGGGCTGGTAACCGCTGCTGGCGCATTATGTTGAGGTGTTCAAGGTATTCACGGCGTGCTATTTCCACGGCCCCCAGCGACGCAGTATGGCTATTGAGCACCTGGCAGTCGATCAGTTTTCCCCCCTGACGGCGAAATTCAGAGCAAAAAACAAACAATGCTGTTTTGGAGGCATTTTCCTGGCGGCTGAACATCGACTCACCGCAAAAAAGGGTGCCTTGCGATACGCCGTACATTCCGCCGACTAATTCATTGTGGCGCCATACTTCAATGGAGTGCGCGTGGCCTAATTCATGCAAACGATGATAAGCCTCCACCACATCGCGCGTTATCCATGTCCCTTCCTCGCGATCGTTGGCACAGCCTTCAATGACCTGGTCAAAAGCATAATTCAGCGTCACCCGATAGGGCGAGTGTTTGTGAAAGCGCTTCATGCTGCGACTCAGATGAAAGTGATCCGGCCATAAAACAGCGCGAGGGTCGGGGGACCACCAGAGAATCGGATCGCCAGGCGAAAACCACGGAAATATGCCCCGCTGGTACGCCATTAATAAGCGGGCGGGGCTAAGATCGCCCCCAAGGGCTAATAGCCCATTGGGCTCGCGCAAAGCGCCTTCCGGGGAAGGGAAGGCTATTGAGTGGCGAGAAAGCTGAACCAGGCGCATGACAGCACAACTCCAGTACGCAAGTCGGATCGTTCAATAATAGCTTACAGACGTTGCTTAAACTGGTAATAACGACCCTGCCTGGCTAACAGATCTGCGTGATTACCTTGCTCAATAATTTGCCCGTTGTCCATCACTATTATTTGATCAAAACGCGACAGCCCGCGCAGGCGGTGCGTGACCATTAACAGCGTTTTATTTCGCATAACATCAGCAAGCAATTCAAGCATTTGGCTTTCGGTTGTGGCGTCTAACCCCTCGGTCGGTTCATCCAGCAACATCAGCGGGGCGTCGTGCAATAATGCGCGGGCGATAACCAGACGGCGAAGTTCTCCGCCGGATAACTGGCGACCCCCTTCTCCTAACCAGCTATTAAGCCCGCCATCGTCGAGTAATTTCTCCAGACCGACACGGCTCAGTATTTCTGACAGCGCTTCGTCACTGGCGTCAGGTGCTGCCAGCAGAAGGTTGTCACGCAGCGTGGCGCTGAACAGATGTACGCGCTGCGGTACGACGCTGATGGTGGCGCGCAGCGTGGTTTCGTTAAGCGTTGAAATCGGCTGATTGTTGATGAGGATCTCGCCCTGCTGCGGGTCCCACGCACGGGTCAGTAACTGCAATAGCGTCGATTTGCCGCAGCCTGTACGCCCAAGAATGGCAATATGCTCGCCAGGATTCGCGTGCAGCGAGAGGGATTCCAGCGCTTTTTGCGCCTGCTCAGGGTAGCTGAACGAAATATCACGCAGCGTCAGCGCCACCTGCTCTGGCACCACTGAATCCGTATCCGGAAATTCCACCTCGGGCTTCTGTTCGGTGAGATCGGTAATGCGTAGCGCAGAGGCGATAACCTGACCAAGATGCTGGAACGCTCCCGTCACGGGGGCCAGCGCCTCAAATGCCGCCAGCGCGCAAAAGACGAAGAGTGCGATCAGGGCACCGGGTTTGTCGTTGCCACCCACGCCGCCGGAGGCCATCCACAGCATTAACATCACCGCCATCGCGCCAATCAACAGCATGACGGCCTGTGACAGCGCGGTCAGTTCAGACTGATGGCGTTGGGCTTCATGCCACTGCAATTCCGTACTTTCCATTTGCGCCCGATAGCGTTCACTGGCGCCAAAGATCGTCAATTCTGCTTGTCCCTGCAGCCAGGCGGTGAGCTGCTGGCGATATTGTCCGCGCAGGTGGGTCAGGCTCTGTCCGGTACTCTTCCCCGCGCGGTAAAACAGCGGAGGCAGAATGAACAAGGTCAGCAACATAACCCCCCCCAGCGTTATCGCGAGGGTGACATCGAGAAAGCTCAGGCCCACGGTGACGACCACAATCACCACAAAGGCACCCACTATTGGGGAGATGACGCGCAAATAGAGATGATCGAGCGTATCGACATCGGCAACTACGCGGTTAAGCAACTCCCCCTGGCGATAACGGGCAAGCCCCGCCGGAGAGAGGGGTAACAGTTTGCTAAAGGTATAAATTCGCAGATGCTGCAAGACGCGAAATGTCGCGTCGTGGCTCACCAACCGTTCAAAATAGCGACCCGCAGTGCGGGTAATCGCCGCGCCGCGCACGCCTGCGGCAGGCAGCATATAGTTAAAACTGTAAATGCCGGTAACGCCAACGACGGCAGACGCGGACAGGAACCAGCCGGACAGCGTCAACAGCCCGATGCTGGCCAGCAGTGTGACGATCGCCAGCACGATCCCAAGCGTTAACATCCATTTATGGCGCTTGTAGAGCGTTAAATAGGGTAGCAAGGCGCGCATTCAGATGTCCTCCTGACGGTGAGCCAGTAACGTGGCAAACGGCCCGTTGGCGGTACTGAGTTGGTTATAATGACCGTGTTCGATAATGTGCCCGTCCTGCATCACCCAAATAGCATCCCAGTCGGCCAGATCTTCGAGCTGGTGGGTGACCATCAAGGTGGTCTGGCGTCGGGAAGCGGCGTTCAATGCCTGCATGACGCGCTGTTCGCTGTGAGCATCCAGGCTGGCTGCTGGCTCATCCAGTAAAAGCAGTTTGCATGGGTTCAACAACGCGCGAGCAACCGCAACGCGCTGCGCCTGGCCGACGGAAAGCCGACCAGCCTGATCGCCCGTCGGTGTGTCCAGCCCTTGTGGCAGCATGGGCAGAAATTCACTGACCCAGGCGTTGTCGAGCGCGGCTCTGAGCTCTTGCTCAGTGGCATTCGGGCGCGCTAACAACACATTTTCCCGCAATGTTGCCGCAGGGAGTTGCGGGTTTTGCCCAACCCAGGAAAGCTGCTTACGCCAGGATTCGGGAGACAAATCGCGCAGTTCAATGTCGTTAACACGCAATGACCCCTGGTATGAGAGAAAACCGGACAGCGCATTCAGCAGAGAGCTTTTCCCTGAACCACTGCGCCCGACCAGCACTGCGCGGTGGCCTGCTGGCAGTGAGAAATTCAACGGACCGGCGAGTATTTTGCCTTCAGGGGAGGTGATAATGAGATCCCGGGCTTCAATCGAGACAGGGTCTTTCGTCGTGAGCTCAATATCGCCACGTTCCGGGTGGGCAAGGGGCGTTTCCATAAACGTTTTCAGGCTGTCAGCCGCGCCTACGGCCTGGGCTTTAGCGTGATAAAACGTGCCAAGGTCGCGTAAAGGCTGAAAGAACTCAGGGGCAAGAATCAGCGCCAGGAAACCGGCGGCAAGCGTTACGCTGGTGCCATAGTGCCCGAAGTTAAGTTCGCCAAGATAAGAGAAGCCGAAGTAGACGGCGACCAGTGCGATGGAAAGCGAGGTAAAGAACTCCAGGACGCCCGAGGATAAAAAGGCGAGGCGCAGGACTTCCATGGTGCGTTGGCGAAAATCCTGCGACGCGGCGCGAATGCTTTCGGTTTCTGCTTCCCCACGCCCAAAAATGCGTAACGTTTCCATGCCGCGCAAACGATCGAGAAAATGGCCGCTCAGGCGTGCAAGCGCCAGGAAATTACGGCGGTTGGCATCTGCCGCCCCCATGCCAACCATCGCCATGAATAATGGAATCAGCGGCGCCGTTCCGAGCAGGATCAGCGCGGCAGCCCAGTTGGTCGGAAAAATGGCGGCGACGATCAGCAATGGCACGCAGACAGCAAGCGCCATTTGTGGAAGATAGCGCGCATAGTAATCGTGCATATCGTCAATCTGTTCGAGCACCAGCGTCGCCCAGCTTCCCGCAGGCTTCCCCTGAATCCACGCCGGTCCTGCCTGTTGCAGACGATCCAACACCTGGCGACGTATTTCGAAGCGGATATGCTGCCCGGCATGAAAACCGACCCGTTCACGCAGCCAGACGACCCATGCGCGGAGGATAAAAATCAGTGCCAGAACGATAAAAGGGAGGAGGAGGGCTTCACGAGGAATGTTCTCCATAATCATATGTTGCAGAATACGCGCCATGATCCAGGCTTGAGCGACAATCAATAAGCCGCTGACAAATCCCAACAGACGAGAAATGTTCAGCCAGCGCTGGGAGATGACGCTTTGCTGTTTTAACCAGCGAGTTAACTCTTTTTGACGGGTTTTATTCATTGCACGCTTAGCAGGTGAGTTATCAGAATTTTAGGCAGGGCAATGTTACAACGGGGCAAAAATAAAGGCGACTTATAGTCGCCTTTTTTACTTTTGTTGCTGATTTGTAAACTTATTTGCCAGCGTCGGCTAAACCGTCGAGATAACGCTCTGCATCCAACGCCGCCATGCAACCTGTTCCCGCAGACGTAATCGCCTGGCGGTAAATGTGGTCCATCACGTCGCCAGCCGCAAAGACGCCCGGAATACTGGTTTGCGTTGCATTACCGTGAATGCCTGACTGAACCTTGATGTACCCGTTTTCCAGCTCAAGCTGACCGTCGAAAATAGCGGTGTTCGGGCTGTGGCCGATGGCAACGAACAGACCCGCAACGTCCAGCGATTCAATGTTGTCGGTGTTATGCGTATCGCGCAGGCGCAGGCCAGTGACGCCCATCTGATCGCCAGTGACTTCTTCAAGCGTACGGTGGGTGTGCAGTACGATATTGCCGTTTTCGACTTTATCCATCAGACGTTTGATCAGGATTTTTTCTGCACGGAAACTGTCGCGACGGTGAATCAGATGGACCTCAGAAGCGATATTCGCCAGGTATAATGCTTCTTCAACGGCCGTGTTGCCGCCGCCGATGACCGCGACTTTTTGATTGCGATAGAAGAAACCGTCACAGGTGGCGCAGGCGGAAACGCCACGCCCCTTGAACGCTTCTTCTGATGGCAAACCGAGATAGCGGGCGGAAGCCCCGGTGGCGATGATCAGCGCATCACAGGTGTATTCGCCATTGTCGCCAGTCAGACGGAACGGACGGTTCTGCAAATCCACCTTATTGATATGATCAAAAATTATCTCAGTATCAAATTTTGTCGCATGTTCATGCATGCGTTCCATCAACAGCGGACCCGTCAGCTCGTTTGGGTCGCCAGGCCAGTTTTCCACTTCGGTCGTGGTGGTCAGCTGACCGCCTTTTTCCATACCGGTTACCAGTACCGGTTGCAGGTTTGCACGCGCAGCGTAGACCGCAGCGGTATATCCCGCTGGTCCTGAACCAAGAATAAGCAGTTTACTGTGTTTGGTCGTGCCCATGAGATCCCCATAGTTGTTGGCAGGCAATGGGCAGGATTGTAGGGAATTTGGTGGCGTAAAAAAAGAGTATAGCGATTTTGTTAACAATTTGTGTAATAGCAGGAACCAATGAGAGGCCATGGTGAGGGCGCGACTATAATGATTTCTACTTAAAATAGGGCCGTTATAAGGTGATAAAATGACGATTAACGACCGCTCCCAATGAATAATTGGCATGTTGTACTAAAAATCGATGTTTTGCTTTGACAATCCCCTGCTGTTTTGCGAAAACATTCATTGAAGAAGAAAACAGTGATATGTGTGTGATGCATAACCATGCATGTAAATACCATGTTTACCGGCTAGCGAAATCTACGCATGGTGTGGACAGACGCCATTCGTGATATCGATAGCGGCCATCAGGCAACGGTCTTCTCACTATAGACCCGGCATTGCGCGCCGTTAATCCCTCTGGGTTTCGGTCTATTGTGATGGGCATAGGCTCTAAACAGTGATGTGCAAAGAGTCAGGCAGGAGTAGGGAAGGAATACAGAGAGACAATAATAATGGTAGATAGCAAGAAGCGCCCTGGCAAAGATCTCGACCGCATCGATCGCAACATTCTTAATGAGTTGCAAAAGGATGGCCGTATTTCGAACGTCGAGCTTTCTAAACGAGTTGGACTTTCACCGACACCCTGCCTTGAGCGTGTTCGTCGGCTGGAAAGACAGGGATTTATTCAGGGCTATACAGCACTGTTAAACCCGCATTATCTGGATGCATCACTTCTGGTTTTTGTTGAGATTACTCTGAATCGTGGTGCGCCGGATGTGTTTGAGCAATTTAACACCGCAGTACAAAAACTTGAAGAAATTCAAGAGTGTCATTTAGTTTCCGGTGACTTCGACTACCTGTTGAAAACACGCGTGCCGGATATGTCTGCCTATCGTAAGCTGCTGGGGGAAACCCTGCTGCGTCTGCCTGGCGTGAATGACACACGTACCTATGTGGTGATGGAAGAAGTAAAACAGAGCAATCGTCTGGTAATTAAGACGCGCTAACACGGAACAGGTGCAAAATCGACGCACTTTGATTACACTCCTGTTAATCCATACAGCAACAGTGCCGGGGCGACCCGGTGCTGTTGTCCGTTTTAGCATCGGGCAGGAAAAGCCTGAAACCTGGAGAGCCTTTTTTGAGCCAGGAATACACTGAAGACAAAGAAGTCACATTGACAAAGTTAAGCAGCGGGCGCCGACTTCTGGAAGCGTTGCTGATCCTTATTGCCCTTTTTGCCGTCTGGTTGATGGCTGCCTTACTGAGTTTTAATCCCTCAGATCCCAGTTGGTCGCAAACGGCATGGCACGAACCTATCCATAATCTGGGCGGTATGCCGGGAGCCTGGCTGGCTGACACCTTGTTCTTCATATTCGGCGTAATGGCTTACACCATCCCGGTCATTATGGTGGGGGGATGCTGGTTTGCCTGGCGACATCAGGCCAGCGACGAATATATCGATTATTTTGCCGTGTCGTTGCGCGTGATTGGCGTGCTGGCGCTCATTCTGACCTCCTGCGGTCTTGCGGCAATTAATGCTGATGACATCTGGTATTTCGCCTCTGGCGGCGTGATTGGCAGTTTGCTGAGCACGACGCTTCAACCTTTGCTGCACAGCAGTGGGGGAACCATCGCGTTATTGTGCATCTGGGCCGCCGGTCTGACGCTGTTTACGGGGTGGTCGTGGGTCAGCATTGCCGAAAAATTAGGCGGCTGGCTGCTCAATCTTCTGACATTCGCCAGCAATCGTACCCGTCGTGATGATACGTGGGTCGATGATGAAGAGTATGAAGATGACGACGAGTTTGCCGATGAAGTTGACGGTGTAAAACGAGAGTCCCGACGCGCACGTATTCTCCGGGGCGCATTGGCGCGACGCAAACGTCTGGCAGAGAAGTTTACCAACCCACGCGGTCGTCATACCGATGCGGCGCTGTTTTCCGGCAAACGCATGGATGATGAAGACGAAATTGAATACAGCGCACGTGGCGTACCTGCCGATCCTAACGACGTGCTGTTCTCCGGGCATCGTGCGACTCAGCCTGAATATGAAGAATATGATCCGCTGCTCAATGGTCACTCGGTCACCGAGCCGGTAGTCGCCGCCGCAGCAGCAACAGCGGCTACGCAAGCCTGGGCCGCGCCTGCCGATCCCGCGTTACAAACACCATCGATTCCCGGCGCCGAACCTGTGCCTGTTGCACCTGAGATGCAATGGCAACCTGTCCCTGCGCCGGAATATACCGACCCCGTTATTGCCCCAGCACCGGAAGGGTATTCGCAACCGTCGCAATATGTTCAACCTCAGGTTCCCGCGCATGAACCCTGGCAGCAACCCGCGCCAGTTGAACCTCAGCCGCACTATTATGCGCCACCGGTTGCGGAACCTGGCTACGAACAGCCTGTAGTACCACAACCGCAGACGCCATGGCAGCCACAGGAATCCGTTGCGGAGCAAAGCTGGCAACCTGAACCGGTTTACTCACAAGCGCCGGTGCATCCGTCTGAGCCAGTTTATCAACCGGAACCTGCTGTCGTTGAGCCTGAGCCAGAGGTTGAGGAATCTAAACCTGCTCGCCCACCGCTTTACTATTTTGAAGAGGTGGAAGAGAAGCGTGCGCGTGAGCGTGAGCAACTTGCGGCATGGTATCAGCCCATTCCTGAACCCGTGAAAGAACCTGAGCCGGTGAGATATTCTTCACCCGTGACGGCGGCTGTACCGCCAGTGGAATCCATTGCCGCCGTTGCGCCATTAGCCGCAGGCGTGAAAGACGCAACGATAGCGGCAGGGGCGACAGCTGCTGCTGCAGCGCCGGTGTTTAGTCTTGCGGGGAGCGGTGCGCCACGTCCGCAAGTTAAAGAAGGTATTGGACCGCAGTTACCGAGACCCAATCGTGTGCGTGTTCCAACGCGCCGCGAGCTGGCATCGTACGGCATCAAATTACCTTCTCAACGAATGGCGGAAGAGAAAGCGCGTGAGGCGGGGCGTCTCGATTCTGATATGCAGTACTCTGAAGACGAAATCGAGGCGATGCAGCAAGATGAACTGGCTCGCCAGTTTGCACAATCGCAGCAGCATCGTTACGGCGAAGAGTATCAGCACGATGTGTCTCAACCGGAAGACGAAGATGCCGCCGCTGAAGCCGAGCTGGCGCGCCAGTTTGCCTCTTCACAGCAACAGCGTTATTCCGGTGAACAACCCTCAGGCGCGAATCCATTCTCGCTGGATGATTTTGAATTCTCCCCCATGAAAACATTGGTGGATGAGGGACCGCATGAGCCGTTGTTTACCCCGGGCGTGATGCCGGAGCCTGCGCCTGTTCAACAGCCGCAATATCAGCAGCCACAACAGCCTGTTGCACAGCCGCCTCAGTACCAGCAGCCACAGCAGCCTGTCGTACAGCCGCCGCAATATCAGCAGCCACAGCAGCCTGTTGTTCAGCCGCCGCAGTACCAGCAGCCACAGCAACCTGTCGTACAGCCTCCGCAATACCAGCAGCCACAACAGCCTGTTGTACAGCCGCCGCAGTATCAGCAGCCTGTTGTACAGCCAAAGGAAAGCCTTATTCACCCGTTGCTGATGCGTAACGGTGACGGTCGTCCGGCGCTTAAACCGACCACGCCGCTGCCGTCATTAGATCTGCTGACGCCGCCGCCAACAGAAATTGAGCCGGTGGATACCTTCGCGCTTGAGCAAATGGCACGCCTGGTCGAAGCTCGACTGGCGGATTTCCGCATTAAAGCGGATGTTGTGAACTACTCGCCGGGTCCGGTGATCACTCGCTTCGAGCTGAATCTGGCGCCGGGCGTGAAAGCGGCGCGTATTTCCAACCTGTCGCGCGATTTGGCCCGTTCGCTGTCTACCGTTGCGGTGCGCGTAGTGGAAGTGATTCCAGGTAAACCTTACGTCGGTCTGGAATTGCCGAATAAAAAACGTCAGACCGTTTATCTGCGTGAAGTGCTCGACTGCGCGCGCTTTCGCGATAACCCGTCGCCGCTCTCTGTGGTGTTGGGTAAAGACATTGCCGGTGAGCCCGTGGTGGCTGACCTGGCGAAAATGCCGCACCTTCTGGTTGCCGGTACCACCGGTTCCGGTAAATCGGTCGGCGTGAATGCCATGATCCTCAGCATGCTCTACAAAGCACAGCCTGAAGACGTTCGCTTTATCATGATCGATCCGAAAATGCTGGAGCTCTCGGTTTATGAAGGGATACCGCATCTGTTAACGGAAGTGGTTACTGACATGAAAGACGCCGCCAACGCTCTGCGCTGGAGCGTCAACGAGATGGAACGCCGCTACAAGCTGATGTCAGCGTTGGGCGTGCGTAACCTGGCGGGCTACAACGAGAAGATTGCCGAGGCGAAACGCATGGGACGTCCGATTCCGGACCCATACTGGAAACCGGGCGACAGCATGGATGCCACGCATCCGGTGTTGGAAAAACTGCCGTATATCGTTGTACTGGTGGATGAATTTGCTGACCTGATGATGACCGTCGGCAAAAAAGTGGAAGAGCTGATCGCGCGTCTGGCGCAGAAAGCGCGTGCTGCGGGTATCCACCTGGTGCTGGCCACCCAGCGTCCGTCGGTTGATGTCATTACCGGCCTGATTAAAGCGAACATACCAACGCGTATCGCCTTTACGGTGTCGAGCAAAATCGACTCCCGTACCATTCTCGATCAGAGCGGCGCGGAATCGCTGCTCGGGATGGGGGATATGCTCTACTCCGCCCCGAACTCCAGCACGCCTGTACGTGTTCACGGCGCGTTCGTTCGCGATGAAGAAGTTCACGCCGTCGTGCAGGACTGGAAAGCCCGCGGTCGTCCGCAGTACGTCGACGGCATCACCTCCGATAGCGAAAGTGAAGGCGGCGCTGGCGGCTTAGACGGTGGCGAAGAGCTGGATCCCTTATTCGATCAGGCTGTGAACTTTGTGACCCAAAAACGTAAAGCGTCGATCTCCGGCGTACAGCGCCAGTTCCGCATTGGCTATAACCGTGCGGCGCGCATCATCGAGCAGATGGAGGCGCAGGGGATTGTCAGCGAACAAGGTCATAACGGCAATCGAGAAGTGTTGGCTCCGCCTCCCTTTGATTGATTGCAAAGATCGGTAAATAAATAAGAATTCAGTATTTTCTTCTTTCCTCATGCTGATTTTTGGCCTGGAATGGATAGCAGAGGGATCTCCCCATCGGGAGTGACGTATTTTGAGGAATAACAATGAAAAAAATCGCAATCACCTGTGCATTACTCTCAAGCTTTGTCGTGAGCAGCGTATGGGCCGATGCCGCCAGCGATCTGAAAAGTCGTCTGGATAAAGTCAGCAGCTTCCACGCCAGCTTCACTCAGAAAGTGACCGACGGTAGCGGTGCAGCGGTTCAGGAAGGTCAGGGTGATTTATGGGTTAAGCGCCCAAATCTGTTTAACTGGCATATGACGCAGCCTGACGAGAGCATTCTGGTATCTGACGGTAAAACACTGTGGTTCTTTAACCCCTTTGTCGAGCAGGCAACGGCGACCTGGTTGAAGGATGCGACAGGCAATACGCCGTTTATGCTGATTGCCCGCAACCAGTCCAGCGACTGGCAGCAATACAATATTAAGCAAAACGGCGATGACTTCGTCCTGACGCCGAAAACCAGCAACGGGAACCTGAAGCAGTTCACCATCAATGTCGGACGTGACGGCACCATTCATCAGTTTAGTGCGGTAGAGCAAGATGGTCAGCGCAGCAACTATCAGCTGAAGTCTCAGCAGAATGGCGCTGTAGAAGCATCGAAATTTACCTTTACCCCTCCGCAAGGCGTAACGGTAGACGACCAACGTAAGTAGAGGCATGTGAGTGAGCAATCTGTCGCTCGATTTTTCTGATAATACCTTTCAGCCACTGGCCGCGCGTATGCGGCCAGAAAATTTAGCGCAGTATATTGGTCAGCAGCATCTGCTGGCTGCGGGGAAACCATTGCCTCGCGCCATCGAGGCGGGTCATCTGCACTCCATGATCCTGTGGGGGCCGCCAGGCACCGGGAAAACCACCCTTGCCGAAGTGATCGCCCGTTATGCCAATGCGGATGTCGAACGTATTTCGGCTGTCACCTCTGGCGTGAAAGAGATCCGCGAAGCCATTGAACGTGCTCGTCAGAACCGTAACGCGGGCCGCCGCACTATCCTGTTTGTCGACGAAGTTCACCGCTTCAATAAAAGCCAGCAGGATGCGTTTTTGCCGCACATCGAAGACGGTACTATCACCTTTATCGGCGCCACAACCGAAAACCCTTCCTTTGAGCTGAACTCCGCGCTGTTATCGCGAGCGCGCGTTTATTTGTTGAAATCGCTGACCACCGACGATATTGAGCAGGTGTTGAGCCAGGCGATGCAAGACAACGCGCGTGGCTATGGCGGTCAGGATATCGTGCTGCCGGATGAAACACGCCGGGCGATAGCCGAACTGGTTAACGGCGATGCGCGTCGGGCGTTAAATACGCTTGAAATGATGGCGGACATGGCGGAAGTGGATGCCAGTGGAAAACGTGTTCTTCAGCCTGCGTTACTGACAGAGATTGCCGGGGAGCGCAGTGCCCGCTTTGATAACAAAGGCGACCGCTTTTACGACCTCATCTCCGCATTGCATAAATCCGTTCGCGGCAGCGCCCCGGATGCGGCGCTCTACTGGTACGCCCGGATCATTACCGCCGGTGGCGATCCGCTGTACGTTGCGCGTCGCCTTCTGGCCATTGCGTCTGAAGATGTGGGTAATGCCGACCCACGCGCCATGCAGGTCGCGATCTCCGCATGGGATTGTTTCACCCGCGTTGGCCCGGCAGAAGGCGAACGTGCGATTGCACAGGCGATTGTTTACCTGGCCTGTGCGCCAAAAAGTAATGCCGTTTATACCGCCTTCAAAACCGCGATGGCCGATGCGCGTGAACGCCCCGATTACGACGTACCGGTTCACCTGCGTAACGCACCGACCAAACTGATGAAAGAAATGGGCTATGGG
Organism: Citrobacter enshiensis; assembly: GCF_029338175.1. Lineage (NCBI taxonomy): Bacteria > Pseudomonadati > Pseudomonadota > Gammaproteobacteria > Enterobacterales > Enterobacteriaceae > Citrobacter > Citrobacter enshiensis. Next base: position 3,121,483 of record NZ_CP119862.1, on the reverse strand, counting down.
CAGGAGTATCGCTACGCCCATGATGAGCCCAACGCGTACGCCGCGGGTGAAGAGTATTTCCCAGCTGAAATGGCACAAACACGCTATTACCATCCGACTAAACGGGGTCTTGAAGGTAAGATTGGCGAAAAGCTCGCCTGGCTCGCTGAACAGGATCAAAATAGCCGCACAAAACGCTACCGCTAGCGCAGGCGTTGCGGTAATGTTGGCAATGTATCTTTGCAACCGCAGGCTGCAGTTGCATTCCCTTTTTTAATTCGATAAGCACAGGATAAGCATGCTCGATCCCAATCTGCTGCGTACCGAGCCAGACGCAGTCGCAGAAAAACTGGCACGCCGGGGCTTTAAGCTGGATGTAGATAAACTTCGCGCTCTCGAAGAGCGTCGTAAAGTACTGCAGGTAGAAACCGAAAACCTGCAGGCAGAGCGTAACTCGCGATCGAAATCCATTGGCCAGGCGAAAGCGCGCGGGGAAGATATCGAGCCATTACGCCTGGAAGTGAACAAACTCGGTGAGCAGCTTGATGCCGCGAAATCTGAGCTGGATGTGCTGCTGGCGGAAATCCGCGATATCGCGCTGACCATCCCGAACATCCCTCACGATGACGCACCGGTTGGTAAAGACGAAAACGACAACGTTGAAGTCAGCCGCTGGGGCACCCCGCGTGAATTCGATTTCGACGTTCGCGACCACGTTACCCTGGGTGAAATGCACAGCGGTCTCGATTTCGCTGCTGCGGTTAAACTGACCGGCTCCCGCTTTGTGGTGATGAAAGGTCAGATTGCCCGTATGCACCGCGCACTGTCGCAGTTCATGCTGGATCTGCACACCGAACAGCACGGCTACAGCGAAAACTATGTACCGTATCTGGTGAACCACGACACGCTGTACGGTACCGGTCAGTTGCCGAAATTTGCCGGCGATCTGTTCCATACGCGTCCGCTGGAAGAAGAATCTGACAGCAGCAACTATGCGCTGATCCCGACTGCAGAAGTGCCGCTGACCAACCTGGTGCGCGATGAAATCATCGACGAAGACGACCTGCCGATCAAAATGACGGCGCACACACCGTGCTTCCGTTCTGAAGCGGGTTCTTACGGTCGTGACACGCGTGGTCTGATCCGTATGCACCAGTTCGACAAAGTTGAAATGGTGCAGATCGTTCGTCCGGAAGATTCCATGGACGCACTGGAAGAGATGACTGGCCATGCTGAGAAAGTGCTTCAGTTGCTGGGTCTGCCGTATCGCAAAATTGTTCTGTGTACCGGTGACATGGGCTTCGGCGCATGCAAGACCTACGATCTGGAAGTGTGGATCCCGGCTCAGAATACCTATCGCGAGATCTCTTCCTGCTCTAACGTCTGGGATTTCCAGGCTCGCCGTATGCAGGCGCGTTGCCGCAACAAGTCCGACAAAAAGACCCGTCTGGTTCATACTCTGAACGGTTCTGGTCTGGCTGTTGGCCGTACGCTGGTAGCGGTAATGGAAAACTATCAGCAGGCGGATGGTCGCATTGCGGTGCCGGAAGTGTTGCGCCCGTATATGAACGGACTGGAATATATCGGCTAATACTGGTTTATTTGATCTTAAAAAGCGCCTTAGGGCGCTTTTTTTATGCCTGTTTGATACCGAACAATAATCCATACCCCCTTAGAGGTAATACTGGCTTCGTATGAAACCCAGCACATTTCGCTGAACTTCATCACACTCATTATATACAAATCTATATAGCGATGAAATCGATATATAAATAACTACACAACGAAGTTTTGCTTTTGTTATGTGAGCAGCAGAGTGAGCCATTATGAAAACTAAGATCCCCGATGCCGTACTGGCAACTGAGGTGAGTCGTCGTGGTTTGGTAAAAACGACGGCGATAGGCGGACTGGCAATGGCCAGCAGCGCGTTCACCCTGCCATTTACCCGAATTGCGAATGCCGCTGAAGCTATCAGCCCGGCTCAGTCCAGCGAAAAAATTGTCTGGAGCGCCTGTACGGTAAACTGTGGTAGCCGCTGTCCACTGCGCATGCACGTGGTGGATGGGGAAATCAAGTACGTTGAAACCGATAACACCGGTGATGATGATTACGAAGGATTACATCAGGTACGCGCATGCCTGCGTGGACGCTCTATGCGTCGACGTGTCTATAATCCTGACCGCCTGAAATATCCGATGAAACGCGTCGGTAAGCGCGGCGAAGGCAAATTCGAGCGTATCAGTTGGGATGAAGCCTACGAGATCATCGCGACCAATATGCAACGTTTGATCAAAGATTATGGCAACGAGTCAATCTATCTGAACTACGGCACCGGTACGCTCGGCGGTACGATGACACGTTCATGGCCGCCAGGTAAAACGCTGGTTGCGCGTCTGATGAACTGCTGCGGTGGGTATCTGAACCATTATGGGGATTATTCCTCTGCGCAAATTGCGGCCGGACTGAATTATACCTACGGCGGCTGGGCGGATGGCAACAGCCCTTCTGATATTGAGAACAGTAAGCTCGTCGTCCTGTTTGGTAATAACCCTGGCGAAACCCGCATGAGCGGGGGCGGGGTAACCTATTACCTCGAACAGGCACGTCAGAAATCAAATGCACGTATGATCATCGTCGACCCGCGCTACACCGATACAGGGGCAGGGCGAGAAGATGAATGGATCCCGATTCGTCCGGGTACCGACGCGGCGCTGGTTAATGCGCTGGCGTACGTACTGATTACCGAAGACATGGTCGATCAGCCGTTCCTCGACAAATATTGTGTGGGTTACGACGAAAAAACCTTACCTGCCAGCGCGCCGAAAAATGGCCACTATAAGGCTTATATTCTGGGGCAAGGTAAAGACGGTATTGCGAAAACGCCTGAATGGGCAGCGCAAATTACCGGTATTCCGGCTGAGCGAATTGTGAAACTGGCCCGTGAAATCGGCAGTGCTAAACCGGCCTATATTTCGCAAGGTTGGGGGCCGCAGCGCCATGCGAATGGTGAAATTGCGACGCGTGCCATTTCTATGCTGGCGATACTGACCGGCAACGTAGGCATTAACGGCGGTAACACTGGCGCGCGCGAAGGCTCTTATGACGTTCCGTTTGAACGTATGCCGACGCTGGAGAACCCGGTAGAAACCAGTATTTCGATGTTCATGTGGACGGATGCGATTGAACGTGGCCCGGAAATGACCGCGCTGCGCGACGGCGTGCGTGGTAAAGACAAGCTTGATGTGCCGATCAAAATGATCTGGAACTATGCCGGCAACTGTCTGATTAACCAGCACTCGGAAATCAACCGCACGCATGAAATTCTCCAGGATGACAAGAAGTGCGAAATGATTGTCGTCATCGATTGCCATATGACCTCTTCAGCGAAATATGCCGATATTTTGCTGCCTGACTGCACGGCATCCGAACAGATGGACTTTGCGCTGGATGCCTCCTGCGGGAATATGTCGTATGTGATCTTCACCGATGAGGCCATCAAACCCCGTTTTGAATGTAAGACGATCTACCAGATGACCAGCGAGCTGGCAAAACGTCTGGGGGTAGAGCAACAGTTTACGGAAGGGCGCACCCAGGAAGGGTGGATGCGTCATTTGTACGAGCAGTCGCGCAAAGCCATGCCGGAGCTTCCGTCATTTGACGAGTTCCGCAAGCAAGGGATCTTCAAACAGCGCGATCCTGAAGGGCATCACGTGGCTTACAAAGCGTTCCGTGAAGATCCACAGGCTAATCCGCTGACGACACCGTCCGGTAAAATCGAGATCTACTCGCAGGCGCTGGCAGAGATTGCCGCGAGCTGGGAATTGCCTGAAGGTGATGTGATCGATCCGCTGCCGATCTATGCGCCGGGTTTTGAAAGCTACAACGATCCGTTGACCAAAGACTATCCGCTGCAGTTGACGGGCTTCCACTACAAGTCTCGCGTGCACTCTACCTATGGCAACGTGGATGTGCTGAAAGCGTCCTGCCGTCAGGAAATGTGGATTAACCCGATGGATGCGCAAAAACGTGGCATCAAAAACGGAGACAAGGTACGTATCTTCAATGGCCGTGGTGAACTTCATATCGAAGCCAAAGTTACGCCGCGTATGATGCCCGGCGTTGTAGCCCTGGGTGAAGGGGCCTGGTATGACCCGGATGCGAAACGCGTGGATCAGGGCGGATGTATTAACGTTCTGACAACGCAGCGTCCGTCGCCTCTTGCGAAGGGGAATCCGTCACATACCAACCTCGTTCAGGTTGAAAAGGTCTAAGGAGTAACCGATGACAACCCAGTATGGATTTTTTATTGATTCCAGCCGTTGCACCGGTTGCAAAACCTGCGAACTGGCCTGTAAAGACTACAAAGATTTAACCCCGGACGTCAGTTTCCGTCGTATTTACGAGTATGCCGGCGGCGACTGGCAGGAGGATAACGGTGTATGGCATCAGAATGTCTTTGCCTATTATGTCTCCATCGCCTGCAACCATTGTGAAGATCCGGCCTGTACCAAGGTCTGCCCAAGCGGTGCGATGCATAAACGTGAAGACGGTTTTGTGGTGGTGGACGAAGATGTCTGCATCGGTTGCCGTTATTGCCATATGGCCTGCCCGTACGGCGCGCCGCAATACAATGCCGCCAAAGGTCACATGACCAAGTGCGATGGTTGTCATGATCGTGTCGCCGACGGTAAAAAGCCGATCTGCGTGGAGTCCTGCCCGCTGCGCGCGCTGGACTTCGGTCCCATTGAAGAGTTGCGTAAAAAACATGGCGATCTGGCCGCTGTCGCACCGTTACCGGGCGCGCATTTCACGAAGCCCAGTATTGTTATCAAACCTAACGCCAATAGCCGCCCGACCGGAGATACCACCGGTTATCTGGCAAATCCGAAGGAGGTGTAAGATGGGAAGTGGATGGCATGAATGGCCGCTAATGATCTTCACGGTCTTCGGACAATGTGTGGCTGGCGGTTTTATCGTAATGGCATTAGCGCTGATGAAAGGGGAGCTGCGTGCTGAATCTCAGCAGCGAGTCATTGCCTGTATGTTTGGCCTGTGGGTGCTGATGGGCATTGGTTTTATTGCTTCTATGCTCCATCTGGGTTCACCGATGCGCGCCTTCAACTCGCTTAATCGTGTGGGGTCTTCAGCGCTCAGTAATGAAATTGCCAGTGGCTCTCTCTTCTTTGCCATTGGTGGGATCGGTTGGTTACTGGCTCTGTCCAGGAAACTTTCTCCAGCATTGCGTAATCTGTGGCTGGTTGCGACGATGGTACTGGGCGTTGTCTTTGTCTGGATGATGGTACGTGTATATAACACCATCGACACCGTACCAACCTGGTACAGTGTGTGGACTCCGTTAGGCTTCTTCCTGACGCTGTTCATGGGCGGCCCGTTATTGGGTTATCTGCTGCTGCGCGTGGCGGGTGTGGACGGATGGGCAATGCGACTGTTACCGGTGATTTCTGTACTGGCGCTGGTTGTCAGTGCCATGATGTCCGTGATGCAGGGCGCTGAACTGGCGACGATCCATAGCTCGATTCAGCAGGCGTCTGCGCTGGTGCCGGATTACGGTTCATTAATGGCCTGGCGTATGGTGCTGCTGGCTGTGGCGCTGTGCTGCTGGATCCTGCCGCAACTCAAAGGGTATCAACCCGCAGTACCGCTGCTGTCAGTCGCGTTTATCCTGCTGTTGGTCGGTGAACTGATTGGCCGTGGCGTGTTCTATGGTCTTCATATGACTGTAGGCATGGCGGTCGCCAGCTAAGCATCTACAAAAGCCGCAGTGTCTGCATTGCGGCTTTCTTACACAAGCGTCGGCACCATCCTTTTGCACTGTTCGCTCGCTGTCATCCCCACTGAAAAGCGCTTTTAAGAAATAAACCTGCCCAGTGAAAATATTTTTTTAGCTCTGTTTTATTTTTTAATTAATAGAGAATATTAAAAAACAATATTTAAAAAATGAATTTCATGATTTTATCTTCAACTCATCCTTTTTTTAACAGTTAATATACAAATGTGGCATTGCGATCCATTTTTGGATCGAGTATTTATTGAACGTGGTATAGGCCGCATATAATATATATCAGTGTTGCTTGTTCGAGTGTTCAGGGGTTTTGCATCCGTAAATATGTGATATGTGAATAGCTACCGCAAAACATTGAGTTTTTCACATAATAGATTATCTAATAGCTTTGCTTTCTTCAGGTTGTGCGAAGTAATTAATATTATAAGTGATTAATATTATAATAAGTGATGTTATTGCATCTCCCCGCTCCCTTCTTACATTTTCACGTAATAACCCTGGTTTTTTTCCTTTGGGGCTTTTTTGTGTTTATTAAATAATATTATGCTATTAACTGGTTGTTTTAATTGTTTTTTAAATAAGTTTTCGGCAATCAGTGTTTCGATAGTACCTGCGGGAACATGAGTACAGTTTCACAGTGAATGTCATTAATGCACGCCGTGAATAATACTTTGTTGTAAGTGACAATATTAAATATCTTTGGTGGAAATAATGAAGCGACAGGCTGCTTTTGGAATGGACTCTTTTTCTGATGCTGATGGTTGCACCCGTTTGGCTCGATTTATTGTCTGGCTCAATATATTGTTGCAGTTTATTTTCCCGCTTGCCGGCGCGTTTACACCTGCCATTGTCCATGCTCAGCGTACCGTGAGCGTGAGTGCCGACGCCGTTGAGCACAGCACGCAGGTTTATACCTTGGGGCGTGGCGAATCGGTCCTGAGCATTGCGAAAAAATATCATCTGACCTTAGAAGAGCTGCGTAAGCTCAATCAGTTCAGAACCTTTGCACATGGTTTTTCTGGCCTGCAGGCCGGGGATGAACTGGATGTCCCTGCTGCAAAAATGCCGCAGAAAAAACCGACCCCTGCTTCAGACAACGCTCCTGACGAGCAGCAGCAAAAAATTGCCGGATTAGCCTCACAGGCGGGTTCATTCCTTAGTAACAGTCCGGATGGTCAGGCAGCGCAGTCGCTGGTCACAGGTATGGTGACGGGAGAGGCCAGCAGTCGTCTCCAGCAGATGCTGAGTCGCTACGGTACCGCGCGAGTCCAGGTCGGGATGGACGAAAATTTTTCACTCAAAAACTCTGAGTTCGATCTGTTGCTACCACTATGGGAGCAGCAGAGCACATTGCTGTTCACTCAAGGCAGTCTCCACCGTACGGATGATCGGACCCAGTCGAACCTTGGACTGGGTTTGCGCTATTTTACGGATAACTGGATGGTGGGAGGAAATACTTTCCTGGATTATGACCTGTCCCGCAATCATTCCCGCATGGGACTTGGCCTCGAATATGGACGTGATTTCCTCAAACTCAGTGCCAATGGCTATCAGCGGTTAAGCAACTGGAAAAATTCCCCTGATGTGGAAGATTACGATGAACGTCCGGCGAACGGTTGGGATGTCCGTGCGGAAGGTTGGTTGCCTGCGTTGCCACAACTGGGGGGCAAAATTGTTTATGAACAATACTACGGTGACGAAGTTGCATTGTCTGATAAAGACGATCGCCAGAGGAATCCGCACGCTATCACTCTTGGACTGAACTACACCCCAGTACCATTGATTACCCTGAATGCGGAACAGCGGCAGGGCAGTGCTGATGATAACGAGACCCGCGTGGGTCTTGACCTCAATTATCAACTAGGGGTGCCGTGGACTCACCAGATCGATCCGGATGGTGTGGCAGCAATGCACACACTAAACGGCAGTCGCTATGACCTGGTCGAACGTAACAATTCCATTGTCCTTGAGTACCGTAAGCAGGAGGTCATTCGCTTAAAAACTGCGGCGTTGGTGACCGGTAACGGAGGAGAGCGAAAATCCCTGGACGTTACCGTGAACAGCAAGCATGGCGTGAAGCGGATCGACTGGTCCGCAGCCAGTTTACTCGCGGCAGGCGGTAAAATTATTGCTAATTCCACGACCAGCTATGATGTTTTGCTGCCGTCCTGGCAAAGCGCGCAGGGGGCTAATAATACTTATCTGGTCACCGGTGTGGCAGTCGACAACAACGATAACCGTTCTACACCGAGTGATACCCAGATAACGGTCAATACGGCGGAGATCAGTGTGGCAAATTCCCACTTCCTGCCTGAGTCACCGTTGAAATCTTCACCGACAACCAGCTATCTACCCGCGGACGGTAAAACCCAGGGCGTGGCGACACTGACACTGGTTAACGATCAGCAGCAACCTGTGGATGTGCCGCTGAGTGATATTACGCTGACTACAGCTATCGCGGAACTTCCCGTATCACCTGGCGCGCTTCAGGCATCCTCAAAAAGGGTGAGTGGATCATCTGTGGCAGATGCCACCGTATCGGCATTTACCCGTAAATCATCCGGTGTTTATGAAGTGACAGTCACTGCAGGTACGAAACCTGAACTGCTGACGCTGACACCTGTAGTCAGAAAAACGGCGCTCAATGCAGTACGTTTCTTCATTACGCCAACCGCACCGGACGCCGGACAGTCCACTTTTGCTGCCAACCCAAAAACGGTGCTGGCAGATAACACGGCGGAATCGACACTGACGCTGGTGGTGAAGGATGCCTCTGGCAGTCCACTGTCAGGTATAGCGGGTAACCTGTCGGTATCCGTGTCTGACAGCCATGGCGCTGCTCCGATTGCGGGGAGTGTGACGATCAGCAGCATAACGGAAACCGCGACTGCCGGGACCTATACCGCCACGCTGAAAGGTACGAAGGCCGATACATACACCCTGAAACCACAATATAAAGGCAGCGTACTCGGGAGTTTAAGTGATACGGTGACACTGACTGCGGGTACGACTCCTGATGCCGGACAATCCGCTTTTAGCGTAAGTCCGAAACTGCTGGTGGCCGACGGCATTACTACCAGCACACTGACGCTAACAGTGAAAGATGTTGGCGGTAATGCGCTGACTGGTGTGGCTGGTAACCTGACCGCGATCGTCACGGACAGCCAGGGACAGACGCCTGCGACAGGCAGTATTAACATCAGCTCTATGACGGAAACTGCGACGGCGGGTACTTATACGGCTACGCTGAGTGGCACGCTTGCTGGAAGCTATAAGGTAGTTCCTCAGTTCAGTGGCAACACTATTGGCAGTTTAAGTGACACGTTGACGCTTACAGCGGTACGGACGCCGGATGGCGATAAGTCTGTATTCACAGCCAGCCCGATCACTATTGCTGCTGATAGCATCGCGACCAGTACTCTAACGCTGGTTGCTAAGGATGCTAACGGTAATGCTATTGGCGGCATTGCATCCAGCCTGACACTGAACGTGAAGGACAGCGGCGGCAGCACGCCAGCCGCAGATAAAGTAACAGTGGGCAGTATCAGTGAAAGTGCGACCCCAGGTACCTACACAGCAACCCTGAAAGGGACGCTGGCAGGAATCTATACGGTGAAACCACAGTTCAGTGGCAGTGCGCTCGGCAGTTTAAACGCCACGGTCACCCTGACGGCGGGTAACACGCCGGACGGCACGCAGTCTACCTTCAGTACCAGTCCGAAGCTGCTGGCGGCAGATAATACCGCGACCAGCACCCTGAAACTGACGGCGAAAGATGCGGGCGGTAACGCCATCACCGGGCTTTCGGCAGACCTGACGTTTGCGGTGAAAGACATCGGTGGTATTACGCCAACTGAAGATAAAGTGACGATGAGCAGCATCAGCGAAGGTGCGACACCGGGCACCTACATCGCCACTCTCAAAGGTACCCTTGCCGGGGCATACTCAGTAAAACCACAGTATAAAGGAAGTGCCATTGGCAGCTTAAGTGATGCGGTGGTGCTGACAGCTGATACCACCCCGGACGGCGCTCAGTCAACGTTCAGCGCTGCACCAGTTTCTGTGGCGGCGGACAATATTGCTATCAGTACACTGACGCTGTTTGCGAAGGACGCTTACGGTAATGCGGTAAAAGGCATTGCATCCAGCCTGACACTGAACGTGAAGGACAGCGGCGGCAGCACGCCAGCCTCAGATAAAGTAACAGTGGGCAGTATCAGTGAAAGTGCGACCCCAGGTACCTACACAGCAACCCTGAAAGGGACGCTGGCAGGAATCTATACGGTGAAACCACAGTTCAGCGGCAGTGCGCTCGGCAGTTTAAGCGCCACGGTCACCCTGACGGCGGGTAACACGCCGGACGGCACGCAGTCTACCTTCAGTACCAGTCCGAAGCTGCTGGCGGCAGATAATACCGCGACCAGCACCCTGAAACTGACGGCGAAAGATGCGGGCGGTAACGCCATCACCGGGCTTGCGGCAGACCTGACGTTTGCGGTGAAAGACAGCGGTGGTATTACGCCAACTGAAGATAAAGTGACGATGAGCAGCATCAGCGAAGGTGCGACACCGGGCACCTACATCGCCACTCTCAAAGGTACCCTTGCCGGGGCATACTCAGTAAAACCACAGTATAAAGGAAGTGCCATTGGCAGCTTAAGTGATGCGGTGGTGCTGACAGCTGATACCACCCCGGACGGCGCTCAGTCAACGTTCAGCGCTGCACCAGTTTCTGTGGCGGCGGACAATATTGCTATCAGTACACTGACGCTGGTTGCCAGGGATGCTTACGGTAATGCGGTAAAAGGCGTTGCATCCAGCCTGACACTGAACGTGAAGGACAGCGGCGGCAGCACGCCAGCCGCAGATAAAGTAACAGTGGGCAGTATCAGTGAAAGTGCGACCCCAGGTACCTACACAGCAACCCTGAAAGGGACGCTGGCAGGAATCTATACTGTGAAACCACAGTTCAGTGGCAGTGCGCTCGGCAGTTTAAGCACCACGGTCACCCTGAAGGCGGGTAACACGCCGGACGGCACGCAGTCTACTTTCAGCGCCAGTCCGTCCTCCATCACGGCGAATGATACTGCGACCAGTACTCTGACCCTGAAAGCGAAGGATGCGGGCGGTAATGCCATCACCGGAATTGCGGCAGATCTGACGTTTGCGGTGAAAGATAGCAACAATACCCCCCCTGATACGGGAAGGGTCACCGTTGGCTCCATCACGGAAAGTGCCACGCCAGGTACGTATACCGCTACTCTGAAGGGGACGCTGGCAGGTGTTTACACCGTGAAACCACAGTTTAGCGGCAGTGCACTTGGCAACCTGAGTGCTCCGGTAACGCTGACAGCTGACAACACGCCGGATGGCAATCAGTCAACGTTCAGTGCCACGCCGAAGTCAATTGTTGCGAACGACACGGCGAAGAGTCTGCTGACGCTGAAAGTGAAGGATGCGAACGGCAATGCCATTACCGGAATTGCTACCAGCCTGACGGTGGCAGTGAAGGACAGTCAGGGCGGTACGCCAGAAGCTGGGAAGGTAACGGTCAGTGCCGTCACGGAAACCGAGGTTCCGGGGACTTATATTGCGACTCTGAAGGGCCAGCTTGCGGATACATATACGCTGAAACCGCAGTTCAGCGGCAACGCTATTGGGACGCTGTCTGACACGGTGACGCTGACGACCGGAAGTACGCCGGATGGAACATTGTCGTCCTTCAGCGTCAGCCCGAAATCCATCGCGGCGGATAACACGACGAGCAGCACCCTGACGGTGATGCTAAAAGACGCAAATGGCAACGTGATGAGTAGCCAGGCCGGAAACCTGAGTATCAGTGTGAAAGACAGTGAAGGCAGTACGCCGTCGTCCACGCAGGTGGCTGTGAGCAGTCTGAGTGAAAGTGTCACGCCGGGAACGTACACCGCGACCCTGAAAGGAACACTTGCGGGAACATATACGCTGAAACCGCAGTTCAGCGGTAACGCTATTGGGACGCTGTCTGACACGGTGACGCTGACGACCGGAAGTACGCCGGATGGAACATTGTCGTCCTTCAGCGTCAGCCCGAAATCCATCGCGGCGGATAACACGACGAGCAGCACCCTGACGGTGATGCTAAAAGACGCAAATGGCAACGTGATGAGTAGCCAGGCCGGAAACCTGAGTATCAGTGTGAAAGACAGTGGAGGCAGTACGCCGTCGTCCACGCAGGTGGCTGTGAGCAGTCTGAGTGAAAGTGTCACGCCGGGAACGTACACCGCGACCCTGAAAGGGACACTTGCGGGAACATATACGCTGAAACCGCAGTTCAGCGGTAACGCTATTGGGATGTTGTCTGACACGGTGACGCTGACGACCGGAAGTACGCCGGATGGCAGTAAATCCCTGTTCAGTGCAAGCCCGAAATCCATCGCAGCGGATGATACGACGACCAGTACGTTAACTTTGCAGGTGAAAGACGCGAACGGTAACGCCATCGGCGGATTGAGTGGTCTGACGTTAGAGGTTAAGAATAGCCTGGAGGCCACTCCAGCTGAGGGTAAAGTGACCGTCAGTAACCTGAGCGAAAGCAGTACACCGGGTACCTGGACGGCGACTCTGAAAGGTCAACTTGCCGACGTGTATACCGTCAAACCGCTGCTCAATGGGAGTGCGCTTGGTACTTTAAGCGATACGGTGACACTGACAGCCAACTCCGCACCGGATGCGGCGAAGTCGACATTTAGGGCACTGCCACACAGCATTATTGCTGATAATTCTGCCACCAGCACTTTGCTGTTTACGGCGAAAGACACCTTCGGCAACTCAATACGTGGGCTGAACGGTCTGAGTATTGGTGTGAAAAACAGCGCAGGCGCGGCACCAGTCAGCGGCAAAGTGACGGTGAGTAGTGTTACGGAAACGGCGACGCCAGGTATTTACAGCGCCACGCTGAAAGGTATCCTCGCGGACACGTATACGGTAACACCACAACTTGACAGCAGCGCCATCGGCGGCCTGAGTGATTCCGTGACTTTGACTGCGGACACCACGCCTGATGTGGCGAATTCAACTTTTGCGGCCAGCCCGGATTCCATTGTGGCGGACGACAGCGCTGTCAGTACCTTGACGCTGAAGATCCAGGATGCAAACGGCAATGCCATGACGGGCAGGGATTCCGATCTGACGCTGACCCTGAAGGACAGCCTGGACTCCACTCCAGTCGCCGGTAAAGTGACGCTCAGTAATCTGGTAGAAAGTGCCACGCCGGGAACGTACACCGCGACCCTGAAAGGGCAGCTCGCAGACACTTACACAGTGACCCCGAAACTTAGTGGCAGTGCTATCGGCAGCCTGAGTGCCACCGTCACCTTGAAGGCGGGCAGTACGCCGTCCGGAAGTCTGTCAGGCTTCAAGGCAACACCGACAAGCATTGCGGCAGATGATATGGAGAGTAGTTCCCTTATTCTGACGCTGCGCGATACGTTTGGTAACGCCATCAGCGGGCAGGGTAGTAGCTTGACCCTGGAATTGAAAGACAGTGAGGGTAACGCACCAACAGATGGCGGTGTGACGGTAACGTCGCTCACGGAAATAGCTACGCCGGGCACTTACACTGCCACTCTGAAAGGTAAAGTATCCGGTGACTGGATCATCACACCGAAACTGAGTGGCAACGCTATCGGAGAGATTAGCGCCACGGTGACATTGACCTCGGGCACGGTACCGGATGGTGTGCTGTCAACTCTGACGGCAAGTCCGACATCGATCATCGCCAACAACACGGCCATGAGCACGCTGACCTTCACCGCGAAAGATGAAAACGGTAACGACATCAGCGGAATCGCAGCTAGTCTGAAAATGAGCGTCACAGATAGCCAGAATAAGGTACCAGCAACAGGAAAAGTAATGGTTGGCAAGGTGACTGAAACAGCGACGCCAGGGGTATACACTGCGATGCTGAAAGGTACCCTGTCAGGTGTGTACACCGTGAAACCGACGTTCGGCAACACGTCCATTGGTAGCCTGAGCGCGACGGTGACGCTGACGGCGGATACGACGCCTGATGGCGTGCAGTCATCCTTTGAGGCAACTCCGCTTCTTGTGACGGGCAACGGTACGGATTCGAGCACCCTGACGTTCATCGCGAAAGACGCGTATGGCAACGCTATTGCTGATATTGCCGGTAGTCTGACTCTGGAAGTTAAAAACGGCAGTGGCGCAACACCGGACAGCAGTAAGGTCATTCTCAGTAGCCTGAAGGAGAGTGAAAGCACGCCGGGCACCTATACGGCGACCCTGAAAGGAACATTGGCAGGGGTGTTCACCGTGAAACCTCAGTTCAGCGGCAGTGCTATCGGTAACCTGAGTGCCACCGTGACGTTAATGACTGGCACCCCTGATGGTGTGACATCCACGTTTGTGGCTAATCCGCAGACACTGGTCGCCGACAACATTGAGATGAGCACACTGACACTGACGGCAAAAGACGTGAATGGTAACGCGATTCCGGGTATTGCCAGAACGCTGAAAATCAGTATTACCGATGAACAGGGGCTAGAACCGGCTGCCGGTAAGATAACGCTCGGCAAAGTCAGCGAAACGGCAACGCCGGGTACTTATACCGCGATGTTGAAAGGGACGTTGGCGGGTGTCTATACGGTGAAACCGCTCTTTAACGACACGGCGATTGGCAGTCTGAGTGATTCTGTCACATTGACGGCGGGTGTGCCGGATACAGACAACACCTCAACCTTTGTGGCAAGTCCGGCTTCAGTTGTAGCAGATAACACTGCTATCAGCACTCTCACGCTGAGTGCGAAAGACAAATACGGTAATACTATCAGTGGACTCGCGGCTAACCTGTCACTGTCAGTGAAAAACAGCAAAGGCGAAGAACCAACCACCGGTAAAGTGACCGTTACGAACCTGGCAGAGCAGGGAAGTACTGGCGTCTATACCGCCACGCTGAAAGGTACGCTGGCGGACATCTATATCGTGAAGCCACAATACAACAATTCGGATCTCGGCACACTGAGCGCGGATGTAACGCTGACGGCTGGCACGACAGCAGATACAGCTAAGTCCTCTTTCACAGCGGCACCGGCCTCGGTGGTTGCTGATAATGTCGCTACCAGTACTCTGACGCTGACGATCCAGGATGAGTACGGCAACACCATGACTGGCAGAACGGCGGACCTTATGCTGGAGGTAAAAAACAGCGCAGGGACAACACCGGCTGAAGGAAAAGTTACACTTACCGATCTGGATGAAAGTAGCACGATACCAGGTACTTACACTGCCACCCTGAAAGGACAGTTGGCAGATACCTACACCGTCACACCGAAATTGAGCGGTGACAGTATTGGTTCTCTGGCTGCGGACGTGACATTGATCGCGAGCACCACACCGGATGGAACGCAATCCTCGTTCATTGCCAATCCGGATTCTGTTGCGGCGGATGACAGCACTCTTAGCACCCTAACGCTGACCGTGAAGGATGTGTACGGTAACGCTATTGCAGGTATCGCCTCTTCCTTGGCGCTGGAGATAAAAGACAGTACAGGTTCGGTTCCGGCAGCCGGTAAGGTGACACTGAGTTCTTTCACCGAAAGCGCAACGCCGGGAATCTACACGGCGACGCTGAAAGGGCAGTTGGCGGGCACATATACTGTTACGCCGAAATTTGATGGTGAGTCCATCGGTAGCTTAAGCGCGGATGTCACGTTGACTGCGAACGCCACGCCAGATGCTTCCCTGTCTACCTTCACGGTTGTCCCTGACTCCATCGTGGCGGATGACATGACCACCAGCACCTTAATGCTGACGGCGAAGGACAAGTATGGCAACGCTATACCGGGTCTCGCGAGTAACCTGGAAATGACGGTGAAAGACAGCCAGAACGTCGAACCCGTTAGCGGCAAAGTGACGGTGAGCACCGTCACGGAAAGTAGCACGGTTCCGGGTACCTATATCGCGACGCTACGGGGCCAGTTAGCGGGCATCTATACCGTCGCGCCGCAGAACAACGGTACTGTGATTGGGGATTTAAGCGGTCGCGTTACCCTGACCGCAGGTGCACCGGATACGGGCAGTGCCACGACCTTTACGGCTAGCCCGCATTCGGTTGTCGCAAACGGCATAGCAACCAGTACCTTGACGCTGACGGTAAAAGATAAGTTCGGCAACATCATTAGCGGTCTGGGTGATAGCCTGACGTTGGATGTAAAGGGCAGCGACGGTCAGGCACCGGATAGCAGCAAAGTAACGTTGAGTGCCATGACTGAAAGTGGCAGTTCTGGGGTATACACAGCAATGCTGAGCGGCACGTTTGCGGATACCTATACGGTGAAACCGATGCAAAATGGCACTGCGTTGGGTGATCTCAGTGATACGGTGACTCTGGCGGCAGACAGTACGCCAGATGGCGGAAAAACGACCTTTGTCGCGGTTCCAGAATCTATTGTGGCAAACAACGTGGCCTTCAGTACCCTGACGCTGGTAGCCAAAGATGTGAACGGCAACGCCATTTCCGGGATTGCGGTGAATCTGACGCTGGATATCAAAAACAGCCAGAATCAGTCCCCAGTGGAAGGTAAGGTGACGCTCACGGCCCTGACGGAAAGTACCTCTGTGCCGGGAACCTATACGGCAACCCTGAAAGGTATGTTGGTCGGCACGTATACGGTGACACCGCAAAATAACGGTACTGCTATTGGTGACTTGAGCGCAGCCGTCACGCTGACAGCGGGCACAACCCCCGATGGTGTGCAGTCAACGCTGGTAGCCAGCCCGACTCTGATTATTGCGGATGACACAACCACAAGTATGCTGACGTTGACCGCGAAGGATACCTTTGGGAACCCTATCCCGGGCCTGGCTGCAGATCTGGCGCTTGAGTTGAAGGATAGCCAGGGGAATGCACCTGCGGCAGGTAAGGTGACGCTGACGGATCTGACAGAAAGCAGTACGGCTGGTACCTACACCGCAATGCTGAAAGGACAACTTGCAGGGGTTTACACCGTCAAAGCGTTGTACCACGACAGCGCGCTCGGTACCTTGAACGCAACGGTAACGCTGACCGCAGGCACTACCCCGGACGGGGCGACAACGACCTTTGCGGCCAGCCCGACGTCCGTGGTGGCTGATGATGCCACGACCAGTACGCTGACCCTGACGGCGAAGGATAAGTTTGGCAACGCCGTGACGGGTATCGCAGGCAATCTGACGCTGGATGTGAAAAACAGCGCCGGTGTTGCACCTGCAGAAGGCAAGGTGACGTTGAGCGCTGTGACGGAAAGTGGCACTACGGGTGTCTACACCGCTACGCTGAAAGGACAGCTGGCGGATAAATACACCGTCACACCGAAGTTTAGCGGCAGTGCCATCGGCAGCCTGAGTGCAGATGTCACGCTGACGGCTGGCACCACCCCGGACGGGGCGACAACGACCTTTGTGGCCAGCCCGACATCCGTGGTGGCGGATGATGCCACGACCAGTACGCTGACCCTGACGGCGAAGGATAAGTTTGGCAACGCCATCAGCGGCATTGCGGCAGACCTGACGCTGGGCATCAAGGACAGCCATGGGGCTGAGCCAGCAGAAGGCAAAGTGACGCTGAGCGCTGTGACGGAAAGCGGCACTGCTGGTGTCTACACCGCAACGCTGAAAGGACAGCTGGCGGATAAATACACCATCACGCCGACGTTCAGCGGCAGTACCATCGGCAGCCTGAGTGCAGATGTCACGCTGACGGCTGGCGCAGTGGATGGCAGCGTCACGCTGTTTAGCGTGAGCCCGGACTCGATTGTGGCGGATGATGCCACGACCAGTACGCTGACCCTGACGGCCAGGGATAAGTTCAGCAACGCCGTGACGGGTATCGCAGGCAATCTGACGCTGGATGTAAAAAACAGCGCCGGTGTTGCACCAGCAGAGGGCAAGGTGACAGTGAGCACCGTGACGGAAAGCGGTACTGTGCCGGGAACCTACACTGCGACCTTGAAAGGGCAGCTTGTGGATGTGTACACGGTGACACCGAAGTTAAATGACAGTGTCATTAAAAATCTCAGTGATACTGCTCTGACGGGGACTGTGACGCTGACGGTGGGCGAACCTGCAGAAGCAACGTCGACTTTCAGTTCGAATCCGAAATCGGTGAAGGCGGATAATACGGAGACCAGCACTCTGACCATGAAGCTGGCGGATGTGTTTGATAATCCGATTACGGGACTTGCGCAGACCGGTGCTTTGATGATCCAGGTGAAAGACAGTGGTGAGAAAACACCGAAAGCAAGCGAGTATACACTGAGCAGTATTACGGAAGATGCCGTTACACCAGGGACCTATACAGCGACAATAAAGGGCTTGATTGCTGACACGTTAACATTGAAACCTCTTTATAACGGTGAGCAGATATTATCAATGAGCGATACAGTGGAGTTTGTGCCTGGAACATTTAAAAACGTAACAGTTAATGGCCATACGTTTGCGAATAATGCGGGCTTCCCGACAACGGGGTTTGATAAGGCAAACTTCACGTTGAATATGCCTGATGGGGACGTTGCTTCTGACTATACCTGGACGAGCGATCAAGCAAGCTGGGCTACGGTGAGCGCAGGAGGCGTTGTGACCTTTGGGGGGGGCGCTCCAGAAAGCGCTACTAAAACAGTGGTCATTTTGGCCACACCTAAAGCGACGGGCCTGACGCTGAAATATACGTTCACAGTAACCAGCTGGTTTGTTTCCAGCACGGTTATGGCAGATTACAACAGCGCAGAGGCATGGTGTACAAGTAATGGAGCAATACTCCCACCAATAGAAAAGTTGACGAATGCCTCTGTTGGTGGCACTGGCTCCAGGGCTGTGGGGAACCTATGGTCTGAATGGGGTAATTTAACGACCTGGGGATGGTCAGCTTCTTGGTTATGGTCTTCTACATCCTATCAAGGTGGACATAATATAGCTTCACCGAATGATGGTACTGTGTACCAAGTGGGAGGATGGACAGGAACTGCAGTACAAGAGTGTATGCGTCCTCTTTGATAATGGATGTCATAACCAGTTAACTATCCTAATAGTCTCGCTTTTTCAGATAAGACGTTAGTGCAAAAGCCACCCTCTAGGGTGGCTTTTTTACGCTTCAACCATCCAGGATGGTCATTTCTGTTTGGTTAACGTATCGTAGCTGGTCATCAGGTTGCGGTAGTCCGGAATATGGTTGGAGAACAGCGTCGCCAGCCCTTCGATGTCATTGCGCCAGTCGCGGTGCAATTCACACGCCACGCCAAACCACGTCATCAACTGTGCGCCAGCTTGCGACATGCGATCCCACGCTGAATGGCGGGTAATTTCATTAAACGTCCCTGAAGCATCGGTCACCACGAATACGTCAAAACCCTCTTCAATGGCAGACAGCGCCGGGAAGGCCACGCACACTTCGGTTACCACGCCGGCAATAATCAGCTGTTTCTTTCCTGTCGCTTTGACGGCTTTCACAAAGTCTTCGTTATCCCAGGCGTTGATGTTGCCTGGACGCGCAATGTAGGGTGCATCGGGAAACTGTGCTTTTAATTCGGGGACCAGCGGGCCGTTTGGACCTGTTTCGAAGCTAGTGGTAAGAATGGTGGGTAACTTGAAATATTTGGCTAAATCGCCCAGTGCGAGCACGTTATTCTTAAATTTATCAGGGTCAATATCCCTGACCAGTGAGAGTAGTCCGGCCTGGTGATCTACCAGAAGAACCGCGGCGTCGTTTTTATCGAGACGAACATAAGGTCTGGTCATTCTCTTCTCCTTGCTTGAGTCAACTATGCGCCCTGATTCATTCAGGTGCATAAGGTTCATTCAAAGCATAGAACGGAAAAAAAATGCTGCCGGGACTATGAAATTTTTCGACTGAGCGAAACGGGGCAATTTTGTCTTAGATCAATTAAAACAATAACCTGAGATTTATCACTTTCTATTCATTCATGTTAAGAATCAGTATTTCAAATCGATAGCCCTGAAACCCCGCCACGCCGCTGATTTCGCCGATTGACAATGTTTTTGGCGGTGGCATGATGCGCATGAAATTTGAACTTCCTCACGGTTTTTATCCATGTCCATCTATACCCGGCCTGTCATGCTGTTGCTGTGTGGCCTGCTTTTATTGACTTTGGCGATAGCGGTATTAAACACGCTCGTTCCGCTATGGCTCGCCCAGGAAGAACTGCCGACCTGGCAGGTCGGGATTGTCAGTTCGTCCTACTTTACCGGGAACCTGGTCGGGACATTACTCACCGGATATTTAATTAAGCGCCTTGGGTTTAATCGCAGCTATTACATCGCGTCGCTGATTTTTGCCGCCGGTTGCGTAGGACTGGGAGTGATGGTCGGATTCTGGAGCTGGATGACCTGGCGCTTTATCGCGGGCGTCGGTTGCGCCATGATTTGGGTCGTCGTCGAAAGCGCTCTGATGTGTAGCGGCACGTCGCGAAACCGTGGCCGGTTGCTTGCTGCCTATATGATGGTCTATTACGTGGGGACATTTCTTGGCCAGGTGCTGGTCAGTAAAGTGCCGACGGATCTGATGAACGTGCTGCCCTGGGTAACCGGTATGATTCTGGCGGGGATTTTACCGCTGCTCTTTACCCGTATTCTGAATCAGCAGTCTGAAGGCCAAAGCACGACGCCGATTGTCTCTATGCTTAAGCTGCGCCAGGCGCGGTTGGGCGTGAATGGCTGCATTATTTCCGGAATTGTGCTGGGTTCTCTGTACGGTCTGATGCCGCTTTATCTCAAGCACCAGGGGATCAGTAATGCCAGTATCGGTTTCTGGATGGCGGTATTGGTGAGTGCCGGTATTCTGGGACAATGGCCGATAGGCCGTCTGGCGGATAAATTTGGTCGACTACTGGTTTTACGTGTACAGGTTTTTGTGGTGATCCTCGGCAGTCTTGCCATGATGATGCAGGCTGCGATGGCGCCAGCGTTGTTTATTCTGGGTGCTGCCGGTTTTACGCTTTACCCGGTGGCGATGGCCTGGGCCTGTGAAAAGGTCGGACAGCACCAACTTGTTGCGATGAATCAGGCGTTATTGATGAGCTATACCGTTGGTAGCCTGCTTGGCCCCTCATTTACGGCCATGCTGATGCAAAATTATTCAGATAATCTGCTGTTTATCATGATTGCCAGCGTGTCGTTTATTTATCTGCTCATGTTACTGCGTAAGGCTGGAGAACATCCAACCCCCGTGGCGCACGCCTGACCAAAAAAAGCCTGTTAATAACAGGCTTTTTTAATGGCGTCATATCTAAGAGTTTTACGCATTGTTTACTTCCTCTGAGAAACGATAATTCAATCAGGTATCTCTTTTAAAAGGCAGTAATCATGTCAACACGTCGTTTTCTCACTACCGCGTTGGCGGTGGTGTTGTCTTTAACATTCGCTTCTGCTCCGGTTATCGCCGATCCGGGTAACGGGAATGGCGGCGGTAAAAGCAACAGCGGCAATCATGGTAATGGAAATTCCGCAAACCATGGAAATAAACAAAATCATGAGAATAAGCCCAAGTCGGACAAAAAGGATGTCAACGATGATGTCTCTATTCGGATTAATTACGATCGCGCACGGTCGTTGGCACTCAACTACGGTTTAACCGGATATAAAGCGCTTCCTCCCGGTATTGCGAAAAACTTCGCCCGTGGCAAGCCTCTGCCTCCGGGAATTGCAAAGAAAATGGTGCCTTCATCGATGTTAGGGCAATTACCGGCTTATCCGGGTTATGAATGGCGGATTGTCGGTGAGGATCTGGTGTTAATTGCACTGAGTACCGCAATTGTCACCTCCGTGATAAACGGCGTCTTTAAGTAAGCATAAAAACCGCATTAACAGCATGACGTACGTATTTATTTGCTCGAGGTACTTTTCTTGACGCCTGGCTTATCTTTCAGGCTGGAAACTACAACCTGCTGTGCTGCTGAAGGGACTGGATGAGCGCTATGCGGAATGCAGCAAAGCGCATAAGAAGCGTATTTTTTCGGTCGAGCACGCGGCAAATACGCTTTCGGAAAATTTTATGTCGTAAAGATCTTACTCCAACGGTGCCAGCGTTTGCGGGACGGTATACTGTTTCCCGTCATAGTGCAGGGTCCCGGTGGCCTTACCCAGTGTATCCTTGGCAGTGCATTCACCTTTAGCATCAATAAAGGCTGTGGATGCCACACTTTTTTCGCTGACACGGATATCGGCGTAACCTTTATGGGAAGAGGAGCCGATAGCAAGGGTACGTTTGATATCATTAAACTCTCCAGCACAGTTTCCGTCCCATTCGCCGCTGTTAGCCGTCAGCGCTATCCCCGCTAATACCAGGCGTAGTTGGTTATTTTCAATGACGTACAACGACAGCGCATCTTCACCAATCGGATTAACGCGCGAGCTGCCGCTACGGGTAATGTGCAGACCAAAGGCGGTTTGGTTGGGAGCCACTTTCCAGCGTGCGGTATCAAGGGCGATACCCGTAATGCGGATAGCATCATCACTCATCCGTTCTGGCAGGAGTAATCGTTGTTTAACCTCCAGGGTGACAGAGTTGAGCACCAGCAACTCCAGATCGCCATTGTGCCCATAGTCGATTTTCTCCTGGGACATCAGGGGGACAGCGGCAAGTGTCAATTCAGGCTGGGCAGGCCAGACGCGACAAATCGCGCTTTGCGGCGAATTGCCCGTGATATCGATAACCTGATTAGCTGGGGTGATCATCGTACCTTCCGCTGCCGGTTTTGCATCCGGCCACACATGCTGCACAATGGCGCTAATATCGCAGCGGGTAGCGGCATTCAGGCCCTGGCTGGACAGCAGTAAAATCCCTGAAATAAGTAAGCGCATAATTATCTCCTTTAACGGCCTGACAGGTAGACGCTGGCTGCAACCTGATCGCTGTCGGTTAAATCAACGATCATCGGTATAGGCCCAGGACGACTCTTTTTGACTATTTATGGGAAGGGGGAAACGCTCAGTTGCGTCGGCGCAGATTTTAGCATTCGCAACTTTATAAATATTGCCCATTCGGGTGTTGAGCGGTGCTGAGCGTCGTGCATCGATATCGCTTTGGCTGTAGGGATTGCATTCATTACAGCGTGCAAAGGTATTATCGTAGAAGAGCGCGAGTATTGTCATCGTTATACAACTAACAAAGCCCCGGCCCGGAATCAGCCCGGGGCGGAGCTTCCTGGAGTGTAACAGAAGCGCGAACATTCCATGTCGCAAAATTCCATCCATGCTTTGCTTCATTAATACATCAATATCAATACATCACTTTATGACCATACTGCTCGAGAATGCCTTTTACACGGTCCATGGTCTCTTTCTTCGGCGGATGAACGCCATCAAGTTTGTACTCTTCACCCATCGCCACCCATTTGTGTTTACCCAACTCGTGATACGGCAGCAGCTCAATTTTCTCGACGTTGCCCATATCACGGGTAAACTCGCCCAGCCGATGTGCAGAGTCATCATCATCTGACCATCCCGGTACGACGACGTAGCGGATCCACACGTTAATATTTTTCGTGGACAGGTAGCGGGCGAATTCCAGCGTGCGATGGTTAGAGACGCCCACCAGGTTCTGGTGGATCTCGTCATTCATTTGCTTCAGGTCAAGCATGACCAGGTCAGTCACTTCCAGCAGCTCATCGATCACTGGATCGTAACGACGGACAAAACCGTTCGTGTCGAGGCAGGTGTGAATACCCTCTTTCCTACAGGCGCGGAACCAGTCGCGAACGAACTCCGCCTGCAGAATAGCCTCACCGCCAGATGCGGTAACGCCGCCGCCGGAGGCGTTCATAAAGTGACGATAGGTGACGACTTCTTTCATCAACTCTTCAACGGTCACTTCTTTACCGCCGTGCGTGTCCCACGTATCACGGTTATGGCAATACAGGCAGCGCATCAGGCAGCCCTGGAAAAAGGTAATAAAACGGATACCTGGGCCGTCAACGGTGCCACAGGATTCAAAGGAGTGAATGCGACCAATGATGGTCCTGGTATCCTCCGAAGTAGTGTGGTTTTCTGTTGTATTACAGTGATTTAAATTACTCATATCGCTCTAATTCGCTCTAATTAACTCAGGTTTATGGACGCATTATGGGCATTCCAGACTCCGGATTTAGCGTCACTGTATCTTGCAGAAAATCCGGTGCGAAGTGTGCGTTGGTCATCGTTTGCTGTATGTTCGAATGACCCAATATGCGCTGCAATGTGAATATGTTACCTCCATTCATTATAAAATGTGTGGCAAATGTATGCTTCAAAACATTGGACGTAGCCGCACAACGCTAAATGGTCGTTTTACGCCCTGAAGGGCAACGACGGAAGGCTTACCAGGGGCACACTGGCGTGAGTTGGTTCAGGTGCGTAACGCGGATTACCTTAACACATTGTCATTTAGCTGCGTGAATCGCCACAGGTTTAACAGACACCTCAGAGTCATTTAAGATGGCTTAAAGGGAGGTGCCCATGAACGGTAAGCATTATCCTGAAGCGTTTAAAGTTGAAGCAGTTAAACTTATTTTCGTAACTGCTTTGACAGGTCACTCAGCACAAGCTGTAATTTGTCTGGCGGCAGCTTAATGGCGAGCGTGGCGATAATGTCGATCCGGGCCTTGTCCATCCAGACGTTGGCGAGTTTTAAGACCAGCCCCCCCTGAATGACGCCACCCGTTCCGAGGACGGTCGCCATCCCTCCCATCTCCTGGTGAAACGTGAGGGCGGTGAAAATTGTCAAAACCACGATGACGATCAAAACGACAAAGTAGACTTTGAATAAGCTATTATTGGTGGCCTGCACCAACCGCAGATCGTCACGCACCGCCTGGTCGGTGCCCGTGCGCAATTGCTCATCCGCTCCGCCGCCCAGCGGTATTGTTGCGGTGTGCTTCTGCAGGAATTCGATCAATTTCATAGTAGTCCTCTATGGTTTCCTATCTGCTTATGGAATCGATGAGATCGGCGGCTTGTAAGAGCGCCTTCCAAAGCGGAAGGTTATTTGCCTGCATCAGCTTTAGTGCCGCATCCAGCTTCGCCAGCGACAGCCCAGCCAATGCAGATTCGCTACTGCAAATGCAGATCGCGTCAGGGTGTTTACGCCTGAACGTTTCGGCTGGAATGTCGGAGGTGCAGACGATGAGGTAGACCGTACCGGCAAAATCGTCAGGGAAGAGGCTCGCGAACTCTGCTGCTGCAATCATTGCATCGTATGTCTCCAGCCTCGCACTGGGCAATCCAGAATCCGAAGGCAGTTCCATGCCCTTCCAGTGCGCAATCAAGACGATGTTACGGTGTCGGGTTGCCGCGAGTGCAATGTCGGTTGCCGTTGCTGCACGCACGACCTGCATACCCCGCTTCTCAATGCTTTCAAGCTTGCGCGAGACGAAACTGGCTTCCCCCGCAAACGCAGACCAGGCTCCGGAGACCGACGTTTTCAGCCGATTCGTGTTGAAGCGGACGAAGTCTCCGTGAGGCCTTTGTGTGGCGACCTCCATCCAGCGATCCGCATCCAGCGGGATGCAGCACAGGACCGCGACGTCAGGCGCTGGTGTTATCTTTTGCATGTTTCATATCCTGAGCAATTGTCACGCTGTGAATCTTGTGGGAAGCATCGTTTCCCTTGACCTTCAGCAGGGCATCGATATGGAGCTCCTGAAAATCCTTCTGCAGGCTGTGGCGTATGGCAGAGTTAATATCGGTAGGTGATGCAGGCATATTCAGCGTAGCGAGCACGTTCGAGACTTTGCTCACAATCGCATTGATACTGGCCGTCGACATGTCCTTCACGAAGAAGATGAGCTGCAGGTACCACTTAGCCTGGGATTGCACAATGATCGGCACTTCGACACGCGTATAGCCATCGAACTTCCCACCCTTGACCTTCGTCGTCTTGATGTCGCTGTGGTCGATGTACAGGCCATTGTGTGCGATTTTCCCGTTCAGCATTTTCACGCGTCCTGGAGTGACCACGAAACCGGAATCCGCAGCTATTACAGCATCAACGGAGCTCTTCTCGCGATGTAGCAACGAGGCTTTCACAGTGCTAAGCATAGCTTCGGTTTTCTCCGCTGCGACGCCTTTGACCAGGACAGAAACACCACCGCTGCCACCTGCATTTGCGATAAGCCCGTTTGCCAGCGCGTCGGTAGCCGCAGTCACAGAGTTGACCTCCATAACGTTGAGAGACCCGGTTCGCATCAGCGTAAACGCACCGTTGCTGGATAGCTCTATGATGATGGCGTCCTCCTTGCTTGCGGCCAGTGCGTCCAGCACTTTCCGTTCGTCGGGTTTAAGCCCCCGGACCTGATGCGTCGGTGCGGTTGCTTTCGAGGGGTTGAAATCTTCGTCATGGCCAGTCACCTTGCGGATCGAACTCAGGGTCACAGGCTTTTCAGGGAGCGCGGTATTCAGGGCCTGGGCAACCCCGGCTTCGATCTGCTCTTTGCTTAGATCCTTGTCAAGAGTACCCAGGTCCCGGGCGATTGCCCGAACCCGGTCGCTGTCGGCAGGACTGTAATCGACGACCCAATCACCGTTGTCCGCCTGGTTCACCCGGATGTTGCCCTTACTCAGTGACTCTTCAGCGTGAAAGCGAGTTATCGATGCGTCTATGTTGTGGCCGCCGACGCCCGATCCCTGTCCATGAGATTCGACGATATAGGCTGTATGGTTGCTCGTTGCTGTCACCGGCCCGGCGGACATTAGCGAATTCCAGCCTCCTGGTTGGCTCATTACGGTCTGAATGAGGCCTGTTTGTTTGAACAGATAGCCCCGCTTCTGCAGCAGTTCCTGCGCAAATTCGGCTCCCAGACTTGCGTCCAGTGTGGTTAGGGCTGCGTTAAAGCGAGCTTCCTCAACGGCTGTGGGTTGCGACCGTAGTCTGAAAATTTCTGTAATATCGACAAGTGCGTCCAGCACTTTGCCATTGCTGGTTTTATTTGCTTCGCGAAGTACCTGAGCAACGGTCATCGCCACATCGACGCGATTGGCGATTAACTCATTACGCTGAATGCCATACGATGCCAGTTCGGCATCGCTGGTGCCGCCGAAAAAGTTGGTCCAATAGCTTGATATGAGAGCCTTCAATTGCGCCTCGGACACATCGCTCAACAGGTACTTCAGTTGGCTTCGGGTCACCTGGTCCAGTCTGGTGGTGAACTCCTTGTACCGCGCAGACACGGGTGGTTGCGCAGCCGTAATGTTGAACTGCCTGAAGATTTGATACAGGAGTGTGTACTGCACCACCCTGGCTAAGGAGGTATCCCCTGACTGGGCAAAGTATTCGTAGGCGGTGTCCTCCATGCTGCGCGGCCTGTCTTTTATATCGCCATAGATTACCGAGAGGGATCCCGTTCGCTGTGGTGCGATGACATCCAGTTCGCCGATAGCCTGCTGGTAGGCGACGCCATCCGTATTCCAGTTGAACAGAAATTGGTCTCGGCCTGGCTCAACCTTATACGCAGGCGTCGCGCCAAAGGGGTATGAGCGAGGCTTCGGATAATTGAAGCTGGCGTACTGGACCAGTCCTGCCATGGACCAGCCCTTCAGCAACTGGTCGGCGACATTAAGTAAAGTACCGAACTCGGTGTCTACCAGCTGAGGACTCAACAATATGGGCGCGCGATCGATGCCATCAGTACCCTTGCCGGCAATCAGGTCGTTGCGCTCGTAGGACTGCTCAAGTTGTCGCTCGCTACTGCCTGCCAGGAGCAGGATGGTTTCGCTTCTGAGCGGAGGCAGGTGTGCAAGCGACGCCGTACGGGCACGCCCCACGATCACCACGGACTGCTTGTTTGCTACGGCTCCCAGGATCAGATCGCCACCAACAGCAAAGCGATGGATATCCCCACGAGCCCGTTCATCCAGCACTGCGTTACGGCCGACAATCCAGATGATCAACTGGCCATCATCACTCCTGAACACGCCGCGCGTTCCGCCAGTGAGGAGGTCGCTTAATATCAACGACGGGGATATAGGGTTACTGGAAAACGTATGCTTGTCATTGACGAGCCAATTATAGAGGTCGTTGGCCGTAAATCGCACATCCATACTCTGGCCCAGCATCTTGCGGACAGGTACAGGCAAACTGATGACAGGAGCGCCTTCGGTTGACCCGAGAGCTTCAAGTTGGATCTGTGCGAGCGTCTCAGGCCAGTCAGGTTGGTTGGTCTTGACCACCGTGCACACCAGGTCGCTAACGATACCGCCAGACATCACAGTCCACTCCTGTTTCTTGCAGCCAGCGGCGTGTGTACCAAGAATCGCCATAAGTCTGGCCTGGGTCATCTGGGGGGCTGGTTCGGAAAGAATCAGTGTTCTGGGCTTGCCGCCTGGTGCCTGTGACAGAGCAATCACTTGCGTCTGGAAAGGCTGTGCAGCACGGAATTGTTTCCACGCTATTATTGATGCAGCCTCTACAGTACCTTGCCCATCGGACGCGAATGAAAATAGCGGTGTAAACAGCAGGATTCCACTCACGAGTAACAGTCGTACTTGTTCTCGATACTTATGTTGAAAATGTGGCATTGTTTTGCTCGCGGAGTTCTTAGCGGTGGGTGTCTTTTTACTTGCCATAATAACCCCTAGTCTTTGTAGCCTGGGTTCTGTTACAGAATCATTTTTTGTAATATGCCATTGAATATATAACTCACCATCTTGCTGAAGTTTTAACCCTCCTTAATATTGAACATTCTTTCTAATTATTAAGGCGTAGGAATAGTTGGTGTTATTAACACTAAAGTGGATTTTAATGTAAATCGATTTTTAGCAAAGCATTCATGATTATTCAATGAGTTTTATTTTGTAGTGAGTCATTAGATTTGTTTTATTTGATACGGAAAAGTTAGTTAATTTAATTTTTATTTATTACTTTGTATTGTAGCCAGGTTGACAGGGCATTAATTAACACTAATTTCGTATTTTTGCCATGATCCAGATTGTTTGGTAATTTTAACGAATCCAGAGCTGTTGGCAGCTATTTTCTTATAATCAGCTTCTTATAGATGAGTACATCAATGATGTATGGATGATCTGTGTCGATTCAGTTTGTGCCATTTCGGCAAATCACAATACGGCAGCGTTTGCTGCCAGTCGTTGCAGATGGCTTATTGTTACATACGAAAATAGCAGGGTAGTGAATGCAGGGTGATGTATTTTTATTTCATATGTAAGTATTACAGACTTAAATCAAAACCTGTATCATATTTAATAAGCTATCTCGGTTAAATTTTAATAGCATGTTAAGCATATATCATCGACTGCATTTTTTTCAATATTCTTGAGACCACCTGCATTCACAGCATTGGTACAGGTTGAACCTATCACTTTGAGTGTCTCTTCGGCTTTGCCGGACTTATTATGTGTATTGCAATAGAGACTCAGTGTATCGTGTTTTTCCTGAGTTGGAGTGCACAGTTGTTCACTGTGTCGTGGCGGTTTTGTCCGTCATCCATACAGAGAGGCTGCTGACAACGCGGGCAGAGGGGAGAGGAATGACCTGTAAAAAAAAGGCCCCACTGATGTGGAGCCTTTGGTTGTACGTTTTTTAACGCGTGATTTCAGTCAAATCCAATTACATGGTCTGAGTGAAGGTACGGGTAATAACGTCCTGCTGCTGTTCTTTAGTCAGGGAGTTAAAACGTACTGCGTAGCCAGATACACGGATGGTCAGCTGCGGATATTTTTCCGGGTGTTCCATCGCGTCCAGCAGCATTTCACGGTTCATGACGTTCACGTTCAGGTGCTGACCGCCTTCAATGGAAGACTCGTGATGGAAGTAACCATCCATCAGGCCTGCCAGGTTGGTCTTACGAACTTCGTCGTCTTTACCCAGTGCGTTCGGAACGATAGAGAAGGTGTAAGAGATACCATCTTTAGCGTAAGCAAACGGCAGTTTAGCAACGGAGGTCAGAGAGGCAACAGCACCTTTCTGGTCACGGCCGTGCATTGGGTTAGCACCCGGTCCGAACGGCGCGCCAGCACGACGACCATCTGGGGTGTTACCGGTTTTCTTACCATACACAACGTTAGAGGTGATGGTCAGAACAGACTGAGTCGGGATAGCGTTACGGTAAGTATTCAGTTTCTGAATTTTCTTCATGAAACGTTCTACCAGGTCAACCGCCATGTCATCAACGCGAGAGTCGTTGTTACCAAACTGCGGGTATTCGCCTTCGATGTCGAAGTCAACAGCCAGGCCGTCTTCGTCACGAATCGGTTTAACTTTCGCATATTTGATTGCAGACAGGGAGTCAGCAGCAACGGACAGACCAGCGATACCACACGCCATGGTGCGGATAACGTCACGGTCGTGCAGCGCCATCAGAGAAGCTTCGTAGCTGTACTTGTCGTGCATGTAGTGGATAACGTTCAGCGCGGTGACATACTGCTTAGCCAGCCAGTCCATGAAGTGATCCATGCGGTCCATTACTTCGTCGAAGTTCAGAACGTCGCCTTTGATTGGTTCAGATTTCGGACCAACCTGGATTTTCAGTTTTTCATCAACGCCGCCGTTGATTGCGTACAGCATGGTTTTCGCCAGGTTTGCACGCGCACCGAAGAACTGCATTTGTTTACCAACAACCATCGGGCTTACGCAGCAAGCGATAGCATAATCGTCGTTGTTGAAGTCCGGACGCATCAGGTCATCGTTCTCGTACTGCAGAGAAGAGGTGTCGATGGACACTTTAGCGGCGAATTTCTTGAAGTTCAGAGGCAGTTTTTCAGACCACAGAACGGTGATGTTCGGCTCCGGAGAAGGACCCATGGTGTACAGGGTGTTCAGGAAGCGGAAGCTGTTTTTGGTTACCAGAGTACGGCCGTCAACGCCCATACCACCGATAGATTCAGTTGCCCAAATCGGGTCACCGGAGAACAGTTCATCATATTCAGGCGTACGCAGGAAACGAACCATACGCAGTTTCATGACCAGGTGGTCAATCATTTCCTGAGCGTCAAGCTCTGTGATTTTGCCTGCTTTGATATCACGTTCGATGTAAGCATCCAGGAAGGTGGATACGCGACCGAAGGACATTGCTGCGCCGTTCTGAGACTTAACAGCGGCCAGGTAGCCGAAGTAGGTCCACTGGATAGCTTCCTGAGCGTTGGTAGCCGGACCAGAGATATCGCAACCGTATTTAGCGGCCATTTCTTTGATCTGACCCAGCGCGCGGTGCTGTTCAGCGATTTCTTCACGCAGACGGATAGTCGCTTCCAGGTTTACGCCGTTTTCCAGATCGGACTGCAGAGAGACGAACTGAGCGTATTTGTCTTTCAACAGGAAGTCGATACCGTACAGCGCAACGCGACGGTAGTCACCGATGATACGACCACGGCCATACGCATCCGGCAGACCAGTCAGAACGCCAGACTTACGGCAGTTCAGAATGTCTTTGGTGTAAACATCGAATACGCCCTGGTTATGGGTTTTGCGGTATTCGGTGAAGATTTTTTTCAGCATCGGGTCCAGCTCGCGATCGTACGCTTTGCAGGAACTTTCAACCATTTTGATGCCGCCAAACGGGATAATCGCACGTTTCAGCGGAGCTTCAGTCTGCAGACCAACAATTTTCTCAAGCGATTTGTTGATGTAACCCGCGTCGTGAGAAGTGATGGTGGATGCAACGGAGGTGTCAAAGTCAACAGGCGCGTGAGTGCGGTTTTCCTGTTTAACGCCTTCCATCACGCTGTCCCACAGAGCGGTGGTCGCATCGGTAGCGCCAGCCAGGAAGGACTCGTCACCCTCATATGGAGTGTAGTTTTTCTGAATGAAGTCACGGACGTTTACTTCATTCTGCCAGTCACCTTTGGTAAAACCTTCCCAGGCTGTGGCTAACTTTTCATTAAGCTCGGACATGTAACACCTACCTTCTTAAGTGGATTTTTTATTTACTGCGTATAACCAACATCACAGGACTAATGATGATCGTTGCCACGCAGGTAAATGACCCAGTATGTCAACCCGACCAACAAACCGCCGCCGATAATGTTACCGATCGTAACCGGAATCAGGTTATCGGTGATGAAATTCATCACGGTCAGGTGAGTAAAATTCTCCGGAGCGGAACCGACTGCGGCCCAAAATTCCGGTGTTGCGAAGTCGCGGATTACAATACCCAAAGGGATCATAAACATGTTTGCGATACTGTGCTCAAAACCGCTCGCCACAAACATCGCGACCGGTAATACCATGATGAACGCTTTGTCCATCAGGCTGCGACCCGAGTAGCTCATCCACACGGCCAGGCAAACCATCAGGTTAGCAAGAATACCGAGGCAGACAGCTTCGACAAAAGTATGGTGCATTTTGTGGTCGGCGGTTTGCAGAACGTTAAGTCCCCATGCGCCATTGGCGGTCATATACTCGCCAGATAGCCACATAAGTAATACGAACAGCAAGGCGCCGATCAGGTTGCCAACATAAACGTTGAGCCAGTTTTTTGCCAGTTGACCCCATGTGATACGGCCGCTGGCCTTGGCGACGACGATCAGTACGGTTGACGTAAAGAGGTCTGCGCCGCAGATAACACAAAGAATCAGCCCCAGAGAGAAGCAGATACCCCCCACCAGTTTAGCCATACCGAACGGCATCGTTCCGGTACCGGTTGTGGCGGTAATATAGAAAACAAAGGCGATTGAGATGAATACACCGGCAGTAATCGCCAGATAGAAAGTCTTCAGCGGATGTTTCGTTGCTTTATAGACACCTGCTTCTTCGGCCACTTTGGCCATTGCAGCAGGGAGTAATAGATCAAAAGGGTTGTCAGCTTTCACACTAACTCTCTCTTTATTAAGTCGGCGACGAGATACTAACAAAGCATTATAGATGAGAATTTGATATAGATCATATCTCACCTGGCTTATAGGCCTTCAAGTCGCATGGTTTTTGCACGATTGCGATGTAATTGATTGATTTATAAAATAAAAATAAATTTTAAAAGTTATAATGTGAGTTGAATTTTTTCTCTGGACCTCTGGAAATGCAGTTAATTAAAATGGAGTAATTGACATGTATAGCAACACTTACGCATTATTTTATGTAATATCAACTACCAATATTTAACCTTGTCATTACATTTATTTTTGGTTAGGCAAAAATAAGTAAAACGGGGCACTAAAAGCGCCCCGTAATATAGCTCAACCGAGTGTTCAAGCCTACTTAGAGTAAGCTATTCGGTTTTATTTTGACCACCAGAGGGCTTTTGCACGTTGCAGTTTCTCATAGGCCTTCAACAGAGACTGGTGCGATGGGAAAGCCAGTAAGTCGCCGTCTACCGCCTGTAACCCATAAAACGCCGATTCTCCGCTTAATGCTGCACTTGCCGCTTCAACGGCTTCCGCGCCATACATGCGAACAAAGGCATTCAGATATTGCAGAGGTTGACGATCGTCTTCCTGCGCCAGCAACAGTAACGTCTGCAGGCAACGGTAGTAGTTCGCGCGTTCAGCGCTGAAGACGGATGCGTTAAATTCCATCGTCCACTCGGTCCAGATCAGCGCCTGCTCAAGGTCGCCGCCTGCTAACGCCAGCATCGCTTTAAGCTCACCAATGCGCAGCGTAGACCAACCGTTATCCGGCCCGGTTGCCAGTCCCAGCAGCTCGCGTACGCGGGTAAAGTCGTCAAAACCTTCTTCATCGAGTTGTTCGATCAGATTCAGGTAAGCTTCTTTTTCCCACTCGCTGCCCGGGAGAGCAAGGATCGTTTCGCGCAGATGGCTACCCATGCCGTTGTTGGCTAACCACAGATCTTCGGCCGGGTAGATGTCAGACATGCCCGGCACAATGATACGGCAGGCATAAACGCCCAGGTGTTCATAATCGGCGATGTACACTTCTTTATCTTCAGCATTGAAGATAGCCATCAGGGTCGCGAATTCTTCTTCTGTGGTGCCGGAGAAATTCCAGTCAACGAAGGGATAATCGGCATCCTGCTTGAACAGATCCCAGGAGATCAGACCGCTGGAATCGATGAAGTGGGTTTCGAGGTTGGTATGTTCAGCCACTTCTTCGTCATCAAAGGTTGGCGGAGTAAACACATCAAGATCTTTCAGACCGCGACCCTGCAACAGTTCGGTGACGGTACGCTCCAGTGCGACACCAAAATCCGGGTGTGCGCCAAATGAAGCAAAACAGGTACCGTTGGCCGGGTTGAACAGAACCACGCAGATAACCGGGTACTGACCGCCCAATGAACCGTCATAAGCGAAAATCGGGAAACCTTCCGCTTCCAGTTTCGCGATGGATTCCACCACTGCCGGATAACGCGCCAGGACATCGGCGGGGATTTCCGGCAGGCTGATGCTTTCTGCGATAATGCGATTCTTCACATAACGTTCAAAAACTTCAGACAGCCCCTGAACGCGCGCTTCATTAGGCGTATTACCGGCGGACATCCCGTTAGAAACGTACAGGTTGCCGATAATATTCATCGGAATATATACGGTCTTGTTATCAGACTGGCGGGTAAACGGCAGACCGCAGACGCCGCGCTCTTCGTTACCGGACTGCAGGTCAATCAGCATGCTGCCGGTCAGTTCATTTTCCGGATCGTAGAACGCGCGCAGACGCGCATCCAGCAGACCTTCAGGAACGTCGTCATCTTCGGTTAACGGGAACCATTTTTCGTTCGGGTAATGTACGAACGGGCCATTGGCGATGGTTTCACCGAGCCAAAAATCAGCAAAGAAATAGTTAGTAGACAGACGCTCAAAATATTCGCCCAGCGCGGAGGCCAGTGCTGCTTTTTTGGTCGCGCCTTTACCGTTGGTGAAGCACAGCGCGCACTCTTTGTCGCGAATGTGCACAGACCAGACGTTTGGCACCGGATTCAGCCAGGAGGCCTCTTCAATATGGAAACCAAGGTCGAGCAGTTTTTGCTGAAAGCGAGCGATGGAATCTTCCAGAGCAGCGTCTTTGCCAGGGATAAATGTTTGCGTCATGAAAATCACTTTTGTCGTACGGAAAGCGCGCAATGATACGGGTTTTCCCGGCATGGCGCTATCGTCACCGGTCCTTCGGCGTAAATAAAAGTATTGACTATGCTTTTACAAAACTCACCCGCGCAAGGGCATAAAAATGAAGGCGTTCGATTGGCAACGTATGGCGCTGGATAACGTACCACTGGAGTTTCTGGGTGAAGTTGCGCTGCGAAGTTTCTATACCTTTGTTCTGGTGTTCCTTTTTCTGAAGATGACCGGACGCCGTGGCGTTCGGCAGATGTCGCTCTTTGAAGTGTTGATCATTTTGACGCTGGGATCGGCTGCCGGGGATGTCGCGTTTTATGATGATGTTCCACTGCTCCCGGTGTTGGTCGTTTTTCTCTCACTGGCCTTGCTTTATCGGTTGGTCATGTGGCTGATGGCGCACAGCGAGAAACTGGAAGATATGCTGGAAGGCAAGCCCGTGGTGATCATTGAAGACGGTGAACTGGCCTGGTCGAAGCTCGGGCGGGCGAATATGACCGAGTTTGAGTTCTTTATGGAACTGCGTCTAAATGGCGTTGAACAACTGGGGCAGGTGAAACTCGCTATCCTGGAAACCAATGGACAAATTAGCGTCTATTTTTTTGCCGACGAAGAAGTGAAGTCTGGACTCAGCATTCTGCCTAAACAGTGCACGCAGCGATTTAAAGTCGTTCCCGAGGCGGGGGACTACGCCTGCGTGCGTTGCAGCGAAGTGATCAAGATGCAAGCTGGCGATCATCAATTATGTCCGCGCTGTGCAAATCCAGAATGGTCGAAGGCAAGTCAGGCAAAACGGATCGTCTGACAGCAAAAATATCGGTTTTAACCCGGCAAACCGACAGATTCTGTTGTGTGATGCACCGCTCATTTTTGCTCCGGTCAGTTTTACCCATTGCGGCGCGTGTCACTGAATGATAAAACCGATATCCACAGGAATAACGTATATCCAATGTCTGTCGTTCTGCTGTTCGCAACCGACGGGATGTTGAGTTGATAACAATACAACGTGGTGAGGGGAAATGGCTCAGGTCTTCAATTTTAGTTCAGGTCCGGCAATGCTACCGGCAGACGTGCTTAAACTGGCGCAACAGGATCTCTGTGACTGGCAGGGTCTTGGCACATCAGTAATGGAAATTAGCCACCGCGGCAAAGAGTTCATCCAGGTCGCAGAGGAAGCAGAGAAAGATTTTCGCGATCTCCTCAGTATCCCCTCTAACTACAAAGTATTGTTCTGTCATGGCGGCGGTCGTGGTCAGTTTGCCGCTGTTCCGCTCAATATTCTGGGCGATAAAACGACGGCGGATTATGTTGACGCCGGATACTGGGCCGCCAGCGCCATTAAAGAAGCCAAAAAATACTGCACCCCCAATGTGATTGACGCCAAAGTCACCGTTGACGGTCTGCGTGCGGTTACGCCGATGAGCGAATGGCAACTGTCCGATAATGCCGCCTATTTGCACTACTGCCCGAACGAAACCATCGACGGTATCGCAATCAATGAAACACCGAATTTTGCGTCTGATGTGGTCGTGACCGCCGATCTCTCTTCTACGATTCTCTCTACGCCGCTGGATGTTTCCCGTTATGGCGTGATTTATGCGGGTGCGCAGAAAAATATCGGTCCCGCAGGTCTGACGATTGTTATCGTTCGTGAAGATTTGCTGGGCAAAGCGCATACATCCTGTCCGTCTATCCTTGACTACAGCGTGCTGAACGAGAACGACTCAATGTTCAATACGCCGCCAACATTCGCCTGGTATCTCTCTGGCCTGGTCTTCAAATGGCTGAAAGAGCAGGGCGGCGTGGCCGCGATGGATAAAATCAATCAACAAAAGGCCGAACTGCTGTATGGCGTGATTGATAACAGTGATTTCTATCGTAACGATGTGGCGAAATCTAACCGCTCCCGCATGAACGTACCGTTCCAGCTGGCTGACAGCGCGCTGGATAAACACTTCCTGGAGGAGTCATTTGCAGCAGGTTTACATGCGCTGAAAGGCCATCGTGTGGTGGGGGGAATGCGCGCCTCTATCTATAACGCCATGCCTCTTGAAGGCGTTAAAGCACTGACCGATTTCATGATCGATTTCGAGCGTCGCCGCGGCTAATTGGCTGTACTTTTTCATCCCCACAGCGTGCCTGTGGGGTTTTTATTTCTGTTTTTGAGAGTTGAGTTTCATGGAATCCCTGACGTTACAACCTATCGCGCGGGTCGATGGCACCATTAATCTGCCTGGCTCCAAGAGTGTGTCAAACCGCGCTTTGCTACTGGCGGCGTTAGCTCGCGGCACCACTGTTCTGACTAACCTGCTGGACAGCGATGACGTTCGCCATATGCTGAGTGCGCTGAGTGCGCTGGGGATTGAGTACACCCTTTCTGCCGATCGTACCCGCTGTGAGATCAACGGCAACAGTGGCGCACTGCAGGCTGAAGGTTCGCTGGAACTGTTCCTTGGCAATGCGGGAACCGCCATGCGGCCACTGGCGGCCGCGTTGTGCCTGGGGACGAACGATATCGTGCTGACGGGCGAACCGCGCATGAAAGAACGTCCGATTGGACACCTCGTGGATGCCTTGCGTCAGGGCGGGGCGAATATCGAGTACCTGGAGCAGGAAAACTATCCGCCGTTACGTCTGCGCGGTGGCTTTACCGGTGGGCAGGTTGAGGTCGACGGCAGTGTTTCCAGCCAGTTTCTCACCGCATTGTTGATGACCGCGCCGCTGGCGCCGCAAGATTCGACGATTGTGATCAAAGGCGAACTGGTTTCCAAACCGTATATCGATATCACGCTGAATCTGATGAAAACGTTTGGCGTAGAGATTGAGAACCAGAATTACCAGCGTTTTGTCGTCAGGGGGGGACAGCAGTATCAGTCTCCGGGGGGGTATCTTGTGGAAGGGGATGCCTCTTCTGCTTCGTATTTCCTCGCGGCGGGCGCCATTAAAGGCGGTACGGTGAAGGTGACCGGTATTGGCCGTAACAGCATGCAGGGCGATATTCGTTTTGCCGATGTGCTGGAAAAAATGGGCGCAACAGTAACCTGGGGCGACAATTTTATTGCCTGCACGCGCGGTGAATTAAATGCCATTGATATGGACATGAACCATATCCCGGATGCGGCAATGACCATTGCAACTGCGGCATTGTTTGCGAAAGGCACGACGACGCTGCGTAATATCTATAACTGGCGTGTGAAAGAGACCGATCGCTTATTTGCAATGGCCACCGAGCTGCGTAAAGTGGGTGCCGAAGTAGAAGAAGGGCACGATTTCATTCGCATCACGCCGCCTGCTCAATTGCAGTTTGCCGAGATTGGAACGTACAACGACCACCGCATGGCGATGTGCTTCTCGCTGGTGGCGTTATCCGACACGCCGGTAACGATTCTTGATCCTAAATGTACCGCTAAAACGTTCCCGGATTATTTCGAGCAGTTGGCGCGAATGAGTACCCCTGCCTGAATCCTGCCTGAATAATGAATACGTAATGCAAGCGCCGACCTTCAGGTCGGCGTTTTTTTTCGGACTTTCTGGCCGCTCGCAACAATGTTAATCTCCGAATGCTTTCATAACTCATTAATATTTATATAAATTATGTTTAATCAACGGATGATTCACATGAAAAATACAAAATTACTGCTGGCACTGGCCGTTTCCGCCACGCTGCTGAGCGGCTGTCAGAATACACACGGTATCGACACCAATTTGGCGGTCAGTTCTGGGTTGTCTGCTTACAAAGCAGCGACGCTGACGGATGCCGATGCTAAAGCGCTCGCGAACCAGGGTTGTCAGGAAATGGACGGCCAAAATCAAATAGCCAGCTCGTCCAGCAAATACAGCAAACGCTTAGCCAACATCGCCAAAGCGCTGGGTAATAACATCAACGGTACACCGGTTAACTATAAGGTTTACATGACCAGCGATGTTAACGCATGGGCGATGGCAAACGGCTGCGTACGCGTCTATAGCGGCCTGATGGACATAATGAACGACAATGAAATCGAAGGCGTTCTGGGCCACGAACTGGGTCACGTCGCGCTGGGTCACTCGCTGGCAGAAATGAAAGCGTCTTACGCTATCGTTGCCGCACGCGACGCTATCTCTGCAACCAGCGGCGTAGCGGCTCAGCTTTCTCAATCTCAGCTTGGTGATATCGCAGAAGGGGCTATCAATGCCAAATACTCGCGTGATAAAGAGTCGGAAGCGGATGATTTCTCTTACGATCTCATGAAAAAACGCGGTATCAGCACGAAAGGGTTAGTCGGCAGCTTTGATAAGCTGGCGAGCCTGGATGCTGGTCATGCTAAATCGATGTTCGATTCCCACCCGCCATCAACCGAACGTGCGCAACATATCCGCGAACGTATCGCTGCGGATAAAAAGTAAAAGTTTGTCATCTCCCGGGCTGATACCCTCTCAGCCCGCTATAATTGCGTAATTATTCTGCATTCCATCTCCTGTTGCCCGTAATTTGCAAGCAATACTCACTTTCCGTCGTACAGACGCGTATAATGCGCGGCGTTCACGTTAACGGTATGCCTTTAAGGAGATAAAGATGACAGCAATTGCCCCGGTAATTACCATTGATGGCCCAAGCGGTGCAGGTAAAGGCACCTTGTGCAAAGCAATGGCGGAAGCATTGCAGTGGCATCTGTTGGACTCTGGTGCGATTTATCGTGTACTGGCGTTGGCAGCATTACATCATCATGTCGATGTAACTTCTGAAGACGCGCTGGTGCCGCTGGCATCTCATCTGGATGTCCGTTTTGTCTCCACGAACGGCACTCTGGAAGTGATACTGGAAGGGGAAGATGTGAGTGGCGAAATACGGACTCAGGACGTCGCCAATGCCGCCTCTCAAGTGGCGGCTTTTCCACGCGTTCGCGAAGCGTTGCTACGCCGTCAGCGCGCGTTCCGTGATGCGCCTGGTTTGATCGCTGACGGACGAGATATGGGCACGGTGGTATTCCCTGATGCGCCTGTAAAAATTTTCCTTGACGCCTCCTCTGAAGAACGTGCTCATCGCCGTATGCTTCAGTTGCAGGAGAAGGGCTTTAGTGTTAACTTTGATCGCCTTTTGGCCGAGATCAAAGAACGCGACGATCGCGATCGTAATCGTGCTGTAGCGCCGCTGGTTCCTGCTGCTGATGCTTTAGTTTTGGATTCTACCCGATTAAGCATTGAGCAAGTGATTGAAAAAGCGTTACAATACGCGCGCCAAAAACTGGCACTCGCTTAAACGCGACCGAATTTGCAGTACCCCCGTTGCAATGGAATGACAGCGGGTATGTTAAACAACCCCATCCGGCATGGAGCCAGGTGGACGTTAAATATGAAACCTGAAGATTAAACATGACTGAATCTTTTGCTCAACTATTTGAAGAATCCTTAAAAACAATCGAAACCCGTCCGGGTTCCATCGTTCGTGGTGTTGTTGTTGCTATCGACAAAGATATCGTACTGGTTGACGCCGGTCTGAAATCTGAGTCTGCCATTCCGGCAGAGCAGTTCAAAAACGCCCAGGGCGAGCTGGAAATCCAGGTTGGTGACGAAGTTGACGTTGCACTGGATGCAGTAGAAGACGGCTTCGGTGAAACTCTGCTGTCCCGTGAGAAAGCTAAACGTCACGAAGCTTGGATCACGCTGGAAAAAGCTTACGAAGAAGCTGAAACTGTAGTCGGTGTTATCAACGGCAAAGTTAAAGGTGGCTTCACTGTTGAGCTGAACGGTATTCGCGCGTTCCTGCCAGGTTCTCTGGTAGACGTTCGTCCGGTTCGCGACACGCTGCACCTGGAAGGCAAAGAGCTTGAGTTCAAAGTAATCAAGCTGGACCAGAAGCGTAACAACGTTGTTGTTTCTCGTCGTGCCGTTATCGAATCCGAGAACAGCGCAGAACGCGATCAGCTGCTGGAAAACCTGCAGGAAGGCATGGAAGTTAAAGGTATCGTTAAGAACCTCACTGACTACGGTGCATTCGTTGATCTGGGTGGTGTTGACGGCCTGCTGCACATCACTGACATGGCATGGAAACGCGTTAAGCATCCGAGCGAAATCGTAAACGTGGGCGACGAAATCACTGTTAAAGTGCTGAAGTTCGACCGCGAGCGTACCCGTGTATCTCTGGGCCTGAAACAACTGGGCGAAGATCCGTGGGTAGCTATCGCTAAGCGTTATCCGGAAGGTACCAAACTGACTGGTCGCGTGACCAACCTGACCGACTACGGCTGCTTCGTTGAAATCGAAGAAGGCGTTGAAGGCCTGGTTCACGTTTCCGAAATGGATTGGACCAACAAAAACATCCACCCGTCCAAAGTTGTTAACGTTGGCGATGTAGTGGAAGTTATGGTTCTGGATATCGACGAAGAACGTCGTCGTATCTCCCTGGGTCTGAAGCAGTGCAAAAACAACCCATGGCAGCAGTTCGCGGAAACCCACAACAAGGGCGACCGTGTTGAAGGTAAAATCAAGTCTATCACTGACTTCGGTATCTTCATCGGCCTGGACGGCGGCATCGACGGCCTGGTTCACCTGTCTGACATCTCCTGGAACGTTGCAGGCGAAGAAGCAGTTCGTGAATACAAAAAAGGCGACGAAATCGCAGCAGTTGTTCTGCAGGTTGACGCAGAGCGTGAGCGTATCTCTCTGGGCGTTAAACAGCTCGCAGAAGATCCGTTCAACAACTGGGTTGCACTGAACAAGAAAGGCGCAATCGTAAACGGTAAAGTCACTGCAGTTGACGCTAAAGGCGCAACCGTAGAACTGGCTGACGGCGTTGAAGGTTACCTGCGCGCTTCTGAAGCTTCCCGTGACCGCGTTGAAGATGCAACTCTGGTTCTGAGCGTTGGCGACGATGTTGAAGCTAAATTCACCGGCGTTGATCGTAAAAACCGTGCAATCAGCCTGTCTGTTCGTGCGAAAGACGAAGCTGATGAGAAAGATGCAATCGCAACTGTTAACAAACAGGAAGATGCAAACTTCTCCAACAACGCAATGGCTGAAGCTTTCAAAGCAGCTAAAGGCGAGTAATTCTCTGACACTTCGGGGTGTTTCATCCTGAAGTATCACGAGTTTACTTGACAGATTGCGGGATTCGTCCTGTAATCAAGCACTAAGGGCGGCTACGGCCGCCCTTAATCAATGCAGCGACAGCAACAGCTAATTTTGCCTTTAAGGAACCGGAGGAATCATGACCAAGTCAGAATTGATTGAAAGACTTGCAACCCAGCAATCTCATATTCCCGCGAAAGCGGTTGAAGATGCAGTGAAAGAGATGCTGGAGCATATGGCCTCGACTCTTGCGCAGGGCGAGCGTATTGAAATCCGCGGTTTCGGCAGTTTTTCTTTGCACTACCGCGCACCTCGTACCGGGCGTAACCCGAAGACTGGCGACAAAGTGGATCTGGAAGGAAAATATGTTCCACACTTTAAACCGGGTAAAGAACTGCGCGATCGCGCCAATATTTACGGTTAAGTTTTAACTTAAAACTTGAGCCAGAAAAAAGCACCGTTAAGGTGCTTTTTTCGTTTCTGGAATCCTGTCAAATATAGGGAACTGGAATCCCCTTCGCATTTGTATTTGTGCATTTCACCCGCCACGCGAAAACAGTGGAACCCTTGCTGCAAGTTGTCAAACCGCCACCGGACAACCACACCACAAAACGGCACACTTTCTCTAACAGGGAGGTGTCTATGAAAATAACAACGGTGAGCGCGTGCGCATTGTCTGGCATTCTTCCTCTGTTGCTATTGCCCGCGCTACCGGATACGCCGTATCTCGCCGTCGTGTTCCTTCTGGCGTGTGTGTTCTGTGTTATTCCCCGGCGATGGGCGCGTTATGTCGGACTGACCGTGCTCTTCTTTCTGTGGGGAATATTCGCTGCGAAACAGACTCTCTGGCCGGGAAATACATTGCCTGGTGCAACGCAGCAGGCTGTTGTGCGCATAACGGCGACGGACCATATGACGACGCATTATGGGCAAATTACGCATATACAGGGGCAGCGACTATTTCCTGCGGTGGGAATCGTTTTAAACGGTCAGTATTTGCCCAGCGAAGTGTGCGCCGGGCAACAGTGGGCAATGACGCTAAAGATACGCGCGGTACATGGTCAACTGAATGACGGTGGGTTCGATAGCCAACGTTATGCGTTGGCCCAGCACCAACCTCTGACGGGACGTTTCTTGCAGGCAAGTGTCATCGACTCCCGGTGCAGTTTACGCGCTCGTTACTTGTCTTCTCTCACCACTGCGCTGGCAAACTATCCCTGGCGGCAGGTTATTCTGGGGCTGGGAATGGGGGAGCGTCTGTCGGTGCCGCAGGAGGTGAAAGACCTCATGCGGGATACTGGCACAACGCATCTGATGGCGATTTCCGGGCTGCATATTGCCTTTGCTGCACTGCTCGCGGGGGGAATCATTCGATGCGCACAATTTGTGTTTCCGACGGGGTGGATCCGCTGGCCAGCTCCCCTTATTGGTGGAATCGGCAGCGCTCTGTTTTATGCCTGGTTGACGGGGTTGCAGCCACCCGCGTTACGCACGGTCATCGCCTTGAGTGCATGGGGAGTACTTAAATTAAGCGGACGGCAATGGAGTGGATGGGAGGTCTGGCTTTGTTGTCTGGCGGCGATTGTGATTGCCGATCCTGTTGCCATTCTGTCGCAGAGTTTATG
This sequence comes from Citrobacter enshiensis, assembly GCF_029338175.1. Classification (NCBI taxonomy): domain Bacteria; kingdom Pseudomonadati; phylum Pseudomonadota; class Gammaproteobacteria; order Enterobacterales; family Enterobacteriaceae; genus Citrobacter; species Citrobacter enshiensis. The sequence continues at coordinate 3,078,055 of NZ_CP119862.1, read as the reverse complement.
GTTGTCGGCGTTGGCCGTTGCCGCACTGATATTCTGGTATCAATGGGGACCTGCTCCAGTCTGTTCGGTATCACGCGCGGGGCGCTTGATATGGAGTCTTATCCATCTGCAGTTAGGTATTACGGTGTTGCTCTTACCTGCGCAAATTGCGATTTTTCATGGCATGAGTGTGACCGCATTTTTGGCAAACCTGTTTGCTGTACCGCTGGTGACATTTATTTCTGTCCCGCTCATTCTGGCAGGTATGGTGGTGCATCTGACGGGACCACTCCTCATTGAAGAGGGGTGCTGGTATCTGGCAGATCGTTCACTGGCGCTCTTGTTTTGGTTGCTCAGCCATTTACCGGAAGGCTGGATCAGTATTGATAAGCGGTGGCAATGGCTGGCATTGTCTCCCTGGTTAATAATCATTGCCTGGCGGTTTGCGATTTGGCGTACCTGGCCGGGGGTATGCCTGGCAGGGGCGATCTTAGTCAGTTGGCCCCTATGGCGTACAGAGCCGAAAGATGAATGGCAGGTCCACATGTTGGATGTCGGGCAGGGGTTGGCGATGGTCATTGCCCGCAATGGAAAGGCCATCCTCTATGATACCGGGCGAGCCTGGTCGGAGGGCGACAGCGGGCAGCAGTTGATCATTCCCTGGCTACGCTGGCACAACCTGCAACCCGAAGGCATTATTCTCAGCCACGAACATCTGGATCATCGTGGTGGATTGCACTCATTACAGAGAGCCTGGCCAACGCTTTGGATAAGAAGTCCGTTAGGATGGGAAGGGCACCAGCCCTGTTTTCGGGCAGAACAGTGGAAATGGCAAGGATTGACGTTTCGCGCGCACTGGCCTGTCAAAGGCAATAAAGAAAACGGAAATAACCGTTCCTGCGTCGTCAAAGTCGATGATGGTAAACACAGTGTTTTGTTGACGGGGGATATTGAATCCGACGCAGAGCAAAAAATGCTAAGTTATTATTGGCAACATTTGCAGGCGACATTTATTCAGGTTCCGCATCATGGCAGCAATACCTCATCGTCGCTGGCGTTAATTCAACGCGTTGAGGGGCAGGGGGCGCTGGCCTCGGCAGCGCGTTACAACGCCTGGCGATTGCCGTCATGGAAAGTCAGGCAGCGATACCGACAACAGGGATATCAATGGCTGGATACGCCGCATCAGGGGCAGATTTCGCTTATCTTTTCCTCGCAAGGTTGGCAAATACGCAGTCTGCGGGAGCAAATTTTACCTCGTTGGTATCATCAGTGGTTTGGCGTGTCAGAGGATAACGGGTAGAATATGCGGCTATTTCAACAAATGCTGGTTTTTTGAATGCATAACGATAAAGATCTCTCTACGTGGCAGACATTCCGCCGACTGTGGCCAACCATTGCGCCGTTCAAATTGGGCCTGATCGTGGCGGGGGTAGCGTTAATCCTCAACGCAGCTAGCGATACCTTCATGTTATCGCTCCTTAAGCCGTTACTGGATGAAGGTTTTGGTAAAACAGACCGTTCGGTGCTGCTTTGGATGCCATTGGTGGTGATTGGTCTGATGGTATTACGTGGCATCACCAGCTATGTCTCCAGCTACTGTCTTTCGTGGGTGTCAGGTAAGGTCGTGATGACCATACGTCGTCGCTTGTTCGGCCATATGATGGGGATGCCCGTCTCCTTTTTTGATAAGCAGTCGACAGGCACTTTGCTCTCGCGCATTACCTACGACTCAGAGCAGGTCGCATCTTCCTCTTCCGGGGCGCTGATCACCGTTGTGCGTGAAGGGGCCTCGATTATCGGTCTGTTTGTCTTGATGTTCTACTACAGCTGGCAACTGTCGATCATTCTGATCGTACTGGCGCCCGTTGTCTCAATTGCGATTCGCGTGGTTTCTAAGCGTTTTCGTAGCATCAGTAAAAACATGCAGAACACGATGGGGCAGGTCACGACCAGTGCTGAGCAGATGCTGAAAGGCCACAAAGAAGTGTTGATTTTTGGTGGTCAGGAAGTCGAAACCAAACGTTTTGACAAAGTCAGCAATAAAATGCGTCTGCAGGGGATGAAGATGGTGTCGGCCTCTGCTATCTCTGACCCCATCATTCAGCTGATTGCGTCTTTGGCGTTGGCCTTTGTCCTGTATGCGGCCAGCTTCCCGAGCGTCATGGAAAACCTGACCGCAGGGACGATCACCGTTGTCTTCTCATCCATGATTGCCCTGATGCGCCCGCTGAAATCTCTGACCAACGTCAACGCACAGTTCCAGCGTGGGATGGCGGCATGCCAGACACTATTTGCGATTCTGGACAGCGAGCAAGAGAAAGACGAAGGCAAACGTGTTATTGAGCGTGCGAGTGGCGATCTGGAATTCCGCAACGTCACCTTTACCTATCCAGGACGTGAAGTGCCTGCGCTGCGTAATATCAACCTGAATATTCCGGCAGGCAAAACCGTGGCGTTAGTCGGGCGTTCAGGCTCAGGGAAATCGACGATCGCCAGCCTTATCACCCGTTTTTATGACATTGATGAAGGTCATATCCTGATGGACGGGCATGACCTGCGCGAGTATACGCTGGCATCCTTGCGTAACCAGGTTGCTCTGGTTTCGCAGAACGTGCATCTTTTTAACGATACCGTCGCCAACAACATTGCCTACGCACGTAACGAACAGTACACCCGCGAGCAGATCGAAGAGGCTGCGCGTATGGCGTATGCGATGGACTTTATCAATAAAATGGATAACGGTCTGGATACGGTGATTGGTGAGAACGGCGTCCTGCTGTCTGGCGGTCAGCGTCAGCGTATTGCGATTGCACGTGCCCTGCTGCGCGACAGCCCGATTCTGATTCTGGATGAAGCCACTTCCGCACTGGATACCGAGTCGGAGCGTGCGATCCAGGCTGCGCTGGACGAACTACAGAAAAACCGTACATCGCTGGTTATTGCACACCGTCTCTCTACCATTGAACAGGCGGATGAGATTGTGGTGGTGGAAGACGGGCTGATTGTTGAGCGTGGAACCCATACTGAGCTGCTGGAACATCGCGGTGTTTATGCTCAGTTGCACAAAATGCAATTTGGTCAATGATCGCACGCATCTGGTCCGGTGAGTCGCCCCTGTGGCGACTGTTACTCCCACTTTCCTGGCTCTACGGCCTGGTGAGCGGGGGTATCCGCTTGTGCTACAGGCTGGGATTAAAACAAACCTGGCGTGCGCCAGTGCCGGTCGTGGTCGTGGGGAATCTGACGGCGGGCGGCAACGGTAAAACGCCTGTCGTTATCTGGCTGGTTGAACAGCTCCAACAGCGCGGTATTCGCGTGGGGGTGGTTTCACGGGGTTACGGCGGAAAGGCGTCATCCTATCCGTTGCTCCTGACGCACGAAACCACGACAGCGGAAGCGGGCGATGAACCGGTACTGATCTCTCAACGTACCGGTGCGCCGGTTGCCGTTTCGCCCGATCGCTGCGATGCGGTGAAAGCCATTCTGGCTCACCATGATGTGCAAATTATTGTGACTGATGATGGGCTGCAACATTACCGTCTGGCGCGTGATGTTGAAATTGTGGTGATTGACGGCGTTCGCCGATTTGGCAATGGCTGGTGGCTGCCGGCAGGCCCGATGCGCGAGCGCGCGGGGCGGCTTAAATCGGTGGATGCGGTCATTGTTAATGGCGGTATTGCTAAACCGGGTGAAATTCCTATGCATCTGGAACCCGGCCTGGCGGTCAATTTGCGCACCGGTGAGCGCTGTAACGTGGCGCAACTGCGTAATATTGTCGCCATGGCGGGCATCGGCCATCCTCCCCGTTTCTTTGCGACGCTCGACGCATGCGGCGCACACCCGCAAAAATGCGTCGCGCTGGCCGATCATCAGTTGCTCAGTTATGGTGACGTCAACGCATTGCTCACCGAAGGTCAGACGCTGGTGATGACGGAAAAGGATGCCGTTAAGTGCCGCTCGTTTGCAGACGATAACTGGTGGTATTTGCCTGTTGATGCTCAGTTGTCTGGTGAAGAGCCGGACGCATTGCTTAAGCAACTCACTTCGCTGGTTCGCTAGCTGAATCAGGCTGCGGCGGCGAACGATTTATGGAGTTTTCAATGTCGTTGCCGCAACTCTCTCTTACTGATGCCCGTCACCTTCACCTTGCAGCCCAGGGGCTGTTAAAAAAATCACGCCGTCGCCCGCAGCCCAGCGATATTCTCGCCACCATTTCACGCATGTCGCTGTTGCAAATCGACACCATCAACATTGTTGCGCGTAGCCCGTATCTGGTGCTATTCAGCCGCCTTGGGAACTATCCGCCGCAGTGGCTGGATGACGCATTATTGCGCGGAGAACTGATGGAGTACTGGGCGCATGAGGCCTGCTTCCTGCCGCGTAGCGACTTTACGCTCATCCGCCACCGAATGCTGTCGCCAGAGAAAATGGGTTGGAAGTATAAAGCGGCCTGGATGAAAGAGCATGCCCATGAAATCGACCAGCTGATGCAGCATATTCATCACAATGGCCCGGTGCGCTCTGCGGATTTTGAACATCCACGCAAAGGGGCCAACGGCTGGTGGGAGTGGAAACCCCATAAACGTCATCTTGAAGGACTGTTTACCGCCGGAAAAGTGATGGTAGTGGAACGTCGCAACTTTCAGCGGGTGTATGATTTGACGCAACGCGTCATGCCTCACTGGGATGATAAGCGTGACTTACTTTCTCAGGCTCAAGCGGAAACCGCCATGCTGGATAACAGTGCGCGTAGCCTGGGGATATTCCGTGAACAGTGGCTGGCGGACTACTACCGCTTAAAACGACCCGCGTTGAATGCATGGCGGGACGCCCGCGCTGAGCAACAGCAAATCATTCCAGTCGAGGTTGAAACATTAGGCACGTTGTGGCTCCATGCAGAGCTTCAACCGTTTCTGGAACAGGCAATGGCGGGCCAATTAACGGCGACGCACAGTGCTGTTTTGTCGCCGTTTGACCCTGTCGTCTGGGATCGAAAACGGGTAGAGCAACTGTTTGATTTCACCTATCGTCTGGAGTGCTATACCCCAGCACCTAAACGACAATACGGTTATTTTGTCCTGCCGTTGTTGCATCGGGGGGCGCTGGTCGGGCGGATGGATGCCAAAATGCACCGTAAAACGGGGGTGCTGGACGTGATTGCGCTGTACTTGCAAGAGGGGATCAAGCCCGGATCAACCCTGCAAAAAGGTCTGTTTCAGGCGATCAGTGATTTCGCGCGTTGGCAGCAGGCAAGGCGCGTTACGCTGGGCGTTTGTCCCCAGGGGTTGTTTAGTGACTGCCGTCAGGGCTGGGAAATAGACGCAGATATCTAGACGATTATGTTAATATTTACAGATTCACAATCCGGTCCATCTGGAGGAACTATGGATCATCGTCTGCTCGAAATCATTGCCTGCCCGGTATGTAACGGCAAACTCTGGTACAACCAGGAAAAACAAGAACTGATTTGCAAACTGGATAACCTCGCTTTCCCATTACGCGATGGTATTCCGGTATTACTGGAAACCGAAGCCCGTCCTTTGACCTCCGACGAGAGCAAATCATGAGTTTTGTGGTCATTATTCCTGCTCGTTTTGCATCGACGCGCCTGCCGGGTAAACCATTGCAGGATATCAACGGCAAGCCGATGATTGTGCACGTGCTGGAACGTGCGCGTGAATCCGGGGCCGATCGTATTATCGTGGCGACCGATCATGAAGATGTGGCGCGTGCGGTAGAGGCGGCTGGCGGTGAGGTGTGCATGACCCGCGCCGATCATCAGTCGGGTACCGAGCGACTGGCGGAAGTCGTGGGAAAATGTGGATTCAGCGATGATACCGTCATTGTGAACGTCCAGGGCGATGAGCCGATGATCCCGGCGGTGATTATTCGCCAGGTCGCGGACAACCTGGCGCAG